>NZ_JBVHTO010000002.1:0-750372 GCF_055565855.1 Streptomyces sp. NPDC028308 | reverse complement strand
GACAATTCCCGTCTGCCTCGCGACGCCATGCACGCACTCTCGCCGCACCGGGCGCAGACCCAAGTACGTCCAGTACGAGGCTCTACGCCCGGCACTCCCCCAGCCTCCGGCCGGGGGGACCCCCAGAGCACGCACCTGACGCCGCGAGGCCGCCCTCCGGGCGACGACGGGAATTGTCAGACAGGCCCTAGGCCGGGACGTCCCGCGCGCCGCCCTCGTACGGCCGCGGGCCGGTCACCCCGGTCCTCGCAAGGTTCACGCGAACGGGAGCGGGGGCCGCCTGAGGCGGCCCCCGCTCCCGTCGTACCCGAGTCCCGTCAGTCGGTGCCGGGCTCCGCGACCAGTGCCGTCTGCATCAGCCTCGCGCGGCGGCGGGCGATGTGCAGGGCACGGCCCGGAGGGAGGTTCCTGGGCTTCGCGTTGCCGAAGAGGCGGCCCTCCGTGGGCGGGCAGGAGAGCAGCACGGCCGGGTTGTTGGCCTCGTCGAGGCGGCGGATCAGGCCGTCGCTGAGGCCGCGTCCCGCACCCATGGCGCTGCGGGCGACGACCAGGTGCAGACCCATCTCGAAACCGAGCGTCAGGTACTCGAACAGGGGCTCCATGGGGCTCTGGAACGAGCTGCCGGAGACCATGTCGTAGTCGTCGACCAGGATGAACAGCCTCGGTCCCGTCCACCAGTCGCACGTGCGCATGCGGCTGGGCGCGATGTCGGCCCCCGGGACCCGCGTCTTCATGGCCCGGGCGGCGCCCTCGATGGTCTCCTTGAGGTTGTCCAGGGAGATGACGTGCCCGATGCGGTACTCCTCGGGCACGGTGTCCACCAGTGTGCGGCGGTAGTCCACCACGATGATCTTCGCCTCGGCGGGGGAGTAGCGCGAGGTGATGCCCGCCGTGATGTTCCGGAGCAGGTTGGTCTTGCCGCTCTCCGTGTCGCCGACCACGATCAGGTGCGGGGTGCGGCTGAAGTCGTGCCAGACCGGTTCCAGGGCGTCCTGGTCGATGCCCAGTGCCAGGCGCATGCCGCCGCCCTCGGTGGACTCGGGCGCCGGCAGCTCGGCGGCGGGCAGCCGGTGCGGCAGCATCCGGACCTGCGGGGCCGGTGCGCCGGGCCAGTGCCGGGCGACCTCGGTGACCAGGTGGGCGACTCCTTCGCCGAGGTCGTCGAGGGAACCGCTGCCGTCCAGCCTGGGCAGGCCGGCGAGGAAGTGCATCTTGGTGTCGGAGGTGATGCCGCGGCCGCCGCTGCGGGGCACCGAACGGGCCTTGCGGGTGTCGATCTCGGAGTCCATCGGATCACCCATCCGCAGTTCGAGGCGGGTGGCCGACTGGTCGCGGACCTGCGCCGACAGCTCCACCCAGCGGGTGGTGGTGATGAGCAGGTGGATGCCGTAGTTGAGGCCGCGGGCCGCGAGTTCGTTGAACTTCGGGATCAGGTCGTCGTAGTCCTGGCGGACCGTGGACCAGCCGTCGACCACCATGAACACGTCGCCGAACGGCTCGTCGGGGAACTCCCCGGCGGCCCGGCGGCGCCGGTAGGACTGCATCGAGTCGATGGTGTGGTCCACGAAGAACTGCTCGCGCCGGGCCAGCAGCGTCATGACCTCGGCCACCGCGCGGTGCACCCGCTCCGGGTTGAGCCGCGCCGCGACCCCGCCGACGTGCGGCAGCGCGGCGAGCTGCGAGAGACCGCCGCCGCCGAAGTCGAGGCAGTAGAACTGGATCTCGGCGGGCGTGTGGGTGAGGGCGAGCGCCCCGATGAGGGTACGGGCGAGCGTGGACTTGCCGCTCTGCGAACCGCCCGCGATGGCGACGTGGCCGCCCGCCCCGGACAGGTCCACGACCAGCGGGTCGCGGCGCTGCTCGAAGGGCTTGTCGACCAGGCCGACCGGAACGCGCAGCTTGCCGGTGCCGCCCCAGCCGGCGGCGGTCAGGCCGCGCTCGGGGTCGACGGTGAGGCCGCCGGGCAGCAGGGCGTCCAGCGGCGACGGCTCGTCCAGCGGCGGCAGCCACACCTGGTGGGCGGCGGGACCGGAGTCGCGCAGCCGGTCCAGGGCGACGGCGAGCAGGGTCTCCTCGTCCTCCTCGCCCTCCGGTTCCGGCTCGGGGGCCGACTCCAGCGTGCGCGGTACGACCCAGCCGCTGGTCCACGGCACCACCTGACTGGCCACCCGGGCCTGCACCACCGCGCCGGTGCGCCGGCGGTAGGTGCCCGACGAGTAGGCGGCACGGAACCGGGTCAGCGACTCCACCCCGGACTTCAGGTAGCCGCTGCCGGGCTGCGCCGGGAGCTCGTAGGCGTCCGGAACGCCGAGCACGCCGCGGCTCTCCATGGCGGAGAAGGTGCGCAGGCCGATGCGGTACGAGAGATGGCTCTCCAACTGGTGCATACGGCCCTCGTCCAGGCGCTGCGAGGCGAGCAGCAGGTGCACCCCGAGGGAGCGGCCGAGGCGGCCGATCATCACGAAAAGGTCCATGAACTCCCGGTGCGTGGAGAGGAGTTCGCTGAACTCGTCGACGACCACGAAGAGGCTGGGCAGCGGGGTCAGGTCGGCCCCCGCGGCACGGGCGCGCTCGTACTCCAGGGCGGAGGTGTAGTTGCCCGCCGCCCGCAACAGCTCCTGGCGGCGCATGAGTTCACCGTGCAGAGCGTCCTGCATGCGCTCCACCAGAGCGACCTCGTCGGCGAGGTTGGTGATGACGGCGGAGGTGTGCGGCAGTTCCTCCAGGCCCAGGAAGGTGGCGCCGCCCTTGAAGTCGACCAGGACGAAGTTCAGGGTCTCGGAGGAGTTGGTCAGCGCGAGACCGAGCACGAGCGTGCGCAGCAGCTCGCTCTTTCCGGAGCCGGTGGCGCCGATGAGCATTCCATGCGGGCCCATGCCGCCCTGCGCGGACTCCTTGATGTCGAGTTCCACCGGGCGGCCGTCCACGCCGACCGCCACCGGGACCCGCAGCCGCCCGGCTCCGGTGTGCCGTGCGAAGAGCGTGGCCGGGTCGTGCCGGTGCAGGTCGGGAATGCCGAGCAGCGTGGTCAGTTCGACGTCGGCGTCCAGCGGCTGCGCGATGTCGGTGCCCAGGCTGATCCGGCGCGAGGTGAGCAGCCGGGCCAGCGACTCGGCGCCGAGCGGGCCGAGCCGGTCGGGGCGCCCGAGCGGCACGGAGCGCTCCTTGCGGCTGCGGTCGGTGCGCACCAGGTTCACCCGCTGGGGACCGACGGTCAGCCGCAGCGTGTTGCGTCCGGGCCGCCAGCGCAGCGCGCCGGACACGTCGAGGACGACGGCGTTGCGGTAGCCGTGCCCCTCCCAGCGATGACCCTCGGGCACGGTGACGCCGTCCAGGACGACGACGGTGAAGGGCTCGTCACGTCCGGGGCGGCCGTCCGGGTCGAAACCCGGGCGCTCGGCGAACTCGGCGCCGAGCAGGTCGTCCAGCTCGGTCAGGTCGGCGGTGATCCGGCGGACCTGGCCGGCGCCGTCCTCCTCCTGCGGATGCAGCGCGTGCGGCAGCCACTTGACCCACTCCCAGTCGGGGCGGCGCTCGTCGCTGACGCAGATCGCGAGCCACAGCTCCTCGGGCGCGTGGAACACCGCGAGCTGGGCGAGCGCGGCGCGTACGAGGGAACGTACGGCGTCGGCCGGGTCCTGAGCCGGGGCGCCGCCCGCGGTCCTGGCCTCGCCCGGGTTCGCGTTCGGCGCGACGCCCGGCTCGGCGGACGCCTGCGTGGTGGTGTCCTCGGGGCGCAGCAGGATCCGCGCGGACGACCGCAGGTACAGGCCGAGCGGCTGGTCCGGGACGGTGGAGTAGGCGCGGATGAAGCGGCGCAGGGCGTGCGCGCACAGCGGTTCGAGGTCCTCGACCGGGCGGGTGGAGATCGGCTGCAGGGTGAGCGCGAGCTGCTGTTCACCGACCGCGAGCCGGGCCTCGCCGAAGTCCTCGTCGGTCGGGCGGCGCTCCCACAGCCGCGAGGTGCGGGCCAGGGAGCGCAGCGAGGCGGGGTCCGGGTGGCGCCAGGCGAGCGCCCGCTGCTGCTCCACGATGGTGGACCGGACCCGCTGGCGGGTCTGCGCCAGGTAGCGGAGGTAGTCGCGGCGCTCGCCCTTCAGCCGCTGCTTGCGCTCGCTGGAGCGGCGCATCAGCTGCCCCAGCAGCATCGCACCGGCGGAGAGCGCCATGACACCCATCGCCAGATACATGAAGACGCCGTTCCCGCCGCCGGGGCGCAGGAACATCAGCATCATCGACACCGACATGAGCGCCATCGGCAAATAGGTCCATATCGCCGAGGTGTCGGGCACCGTCTCGGCGAGGACCGGTGGCTCCTGAAGGGTCAATTGGCCCTCGGGCATCTCCGGTCCGCGTCTACGGGCCGGCCGGCGAAACAGCACCACACTCAAGGAACGAAACCTCCGGTTTCACTGGCTTTCCGGCCCGCGCCGAATACCGGCGCACCCGGCAGCGGGAAAGACCGTACCGGGCTCATTCTCCGGACCGCGCGTCATGCGGTGAACGCCGGGGTGAATGTTTCGAGCTGATGGCGGCGACGGTCAACTCCCGTGAAGGACAACTCCATACCGGACATCGAGTCCGGTCCGCAGCTCGATCCGGCGGGCGCAGGCAGTAGTCTGCATTCACGGAACGCGGCCTGTCCATCTGTCCATGCGGGAGAGACGGTCGCCGGCGGCGCGGACACAACTCTGCTGTTTCGTACCCCCCGTTCGCCCCCGCGCCGGCCTTCCGTACTCTTCGCAGGTGCCCCCTCCCGGGGAAGTCCTCGTGCCAAAGCCCCCACGGAAGACGAGAGTTCAGCTGATGACCGACAGCGCTGTGGCCGAACTGTGCCGCCTGACCGTACGTGCGCCGAGCGTCTCCGTCGATCTGGCCGTACCCGCCGACGTGCCGGTCGCCGATCTCCTGCCCACACTGCTGCGCTACGTCGGCGAGGAGGCCGAGGAGGCGGGCCTCGACCACGCCGGCTGGGTGCTCCAGCAGCTCGGCGACGCCCCGCTCGACGAGGAGACCACCCTCACCCGTGCCGGGCTCTCCGACGGCGCCGTGCTCTACCTGCGCCCGCACACCGAGGCGCTGCCCGAGGCGCGGCTCGACGACCTGGTCGACGGGATAGCCGACACCGCGGGCCGCAAGCTGCACACCTGGCACCCCGGAGCGGCCCGCGGACTCCTGGTCGGCACGGCGGTGGCCACCGTCGCCGCCGCGCTCGCCCTGGTGCTCTGGCCCGGGGCGACCGGCTCCGGCCGACTCCAGGTCGCCTTCGCGGCCGTCACCGGGCTGCTGCTGCTCGCGGGCGCCGGCTCGGCCAGCCGCGCCGTCGGTGACCGCCTGTCCGCCACCGCGCTCGCCCTGCTGGTCGCGCCCTGCCTGGCCCTCGCCGGCTGGCTGCTGCCCGGCGGCGACCTGACCGGCCCGGACGCCGCCCAGGTCGCGGGCGCGCGGCTGCTCGCCGCGGGCGCGGCCGGCGCGGGCGGCGCGGTCCTCGCGCTCGCCGCCACGGCCGTCGGCGCCCCGGCCCTCTTCGCCACCGCGGTGGTCTCGGTGGCGACCGCCGTCGCCGGCGCCCTGATCGGGTACTCCGGCCTGAGCGTGCCCGCCTCGGCGGCCCTGGTGGCTACCGTGGTCGCGCTCGCCGCCGGAGCGGTGGCACCCTTCGCCTTCAAACTGGCCGGCATGCGGCTGCCCTCCCTGCCGTCCTCCGCCGCGCAGCTCCAGGAGGGCATCGAGCCCTACGCGGGCGACGAGGTCGCCGAGCGCACCGAACTGGCCGGACGCTGGGTCACCGCGCTCTTCGCCGCCACCGGCGTCATCGCCGCGGCCGCCCTGGCCGTCCTGACCGAGCGGCCGAACCTGCCCGAGGTGCTGACCGCGCTCGGACTGAGCCTGCTGCTGCTCCTGCACTCCCGCGGGCTCGTGCACATCGGCCAGCGGCTGACCCTCGCGGTGCCCGGCGTCTGGGGGCTGCTGCTGCTCGCCCGCGCCTGGGCGGCGGACCACGACGGCGACGGACGCGCGGTGGTCTTCGCGGTGCTGCTCGCCGCCGCGGCCGCCCTCGTGATCGCCGCCTGGACGGTGCCCGGCCGCCGGATGCTGCCGTACTGGGGCCGCGCGGCCGAACTGGCCCACACCGGCCTCGCGGTGGCGCTGCTGCCGCTCGCGCTGTGGGCGGCCGGGCTCTTCGGCTGGCTGCGCGGCCTGTTCGGCTGAGCGCACCCTCGTACGCCGCGGCACGACAAGGAGTTGAGGAGAGGCCGTGCAGTCCAAGAGAGACCAGGTACACGCCCACACGTTCATGATGGGCAGGCTCAGTTCGAGCCTGCTCATGGCCGACCCGGACGCCCCGGAGAGTCCGCTCGGGCGCACCACCCGCGGCGTGGTCTTCGGGGTCCTGGTCACCGTCCTGATCGGCGCGGGCGCCACCGTCTACGGCCTGCTGCGCCCCGGTGGGAACGACGGCTGGCGTGACGGCGAGCACCTGGTGGTCAACCGCGACACCGGCGCCCGGTACCTGTGGACGGGCACCGACGGCGTACTGCACCCGGTGCGCAACTACGCCTCCGCGAAGCTGATCGGCGGCTCCGACCTCGCGACCGCCGACGTACGCACCCCCTCGCTGCAGGGCGTCCCGGTGGGCGCCTCGGTCGGCATCCCCGGCGCCCCGGACGTCGTGCCCGAGCCAGGCCAACTCGACGACGGCCCCTGGCACATGTGCGTCACCGGACCGGACGGGGCCCTGCCCGACACCTCGGGTGCCGTGACGACTGGCGGAGTGGGCAAGCCGGGCGCGACCACCGTGGCGGCCGGTACGTCCCTGGACTCCCGCGCCATCGGCCGCGACCGCGGTGTGCTGGTGAGCGGGCCGGGCGGCACGGAGTACCTGGTGTGGCGCGGAAGCCGACTGCCGCTGGACCGCGACTCCGACGCCCGCAACGCCCTCGGCTACGGCTCCCGCGAGCCGATGCCGGTCTCGGCGGCCTTCCTCGACGCGCTGGCCCCCGGCCCCGTCCTGAAGCCGCCGGCGGTACCGGGACGCGGTGAGGAGGGCCCCGTCCTCGGAGGAGAGGCCAGCAGGATCGGCCAGCTGTTCAAGATCAGCGTGCCCGGCGGCGACAGCACCTACCACCTGCTGCGCAAGGACGGCCTGGTGCCGCTGACCCGGCTCGGCGCCGCCCTCGTCCTCGGCGACCCGGCCACCCAGAAGGACGCCTACGAGGGACGGTCGCCCGAGGTGCGTACGCTCGGCGCGGACGCGCTGCGCGAACACCGGGCGAAGGACTCCGGCGACGCCGCATCCGCGGAACTGCCGGACGCGCCGCCCCTCCCGCAGTCCGCGGAGCGCGGCACGGCCCTCTGCGCACAGGTCGACGGCGACAACGGCGGCGTACGGATCAGGTCGGTGCTGGTCCCGCTGGACCGGCTCGCCCCCGTCGCGGTGTCGCAGGGCACCTCCCAGCCGCTCGAACCGGCCTGTGTCCCGACGGACGCCACGGTCGTACGGCCCGGGCACGGCGCCCTGGTGCGGGCGCTGCACGCGAGCGGCGCGGCGCACGGCTCCACCACCTACCTGGTGGCGGAGAACGGCGTGAAGTACCGGGTGTCCGCCAAGGAGTCGCTGGCGGCGCTCGGGTACGAGGCCTCGGACATCGCCTCGGTCCCGGCCCCGCTGCTCGCGGCCTTCCCCACCGGCGCGGACCTCGACCCGGCCGCCGCCTCCGGCGCCATGGAGCCCAGGGTCACGGCTCCGGAGTGCGGCGACGCCGGCCGCTCGAAGAAGGCGGGGAAGAGTGAGGAGGCGGACAAGGCGGGCGAGGCGAGCAATGCGGTCCCGGCGGACACCGGCTCACCGAACTGACACCGCGCACCGATTCCGGCAAGAAACGCATACGGGTCACGGAAAGGGGCCGGTCGGGGGCCGGCGAAGGAAAAAAGTCAGGCCGAAATCGGCGCCGAATGGCGTGAATTCGCCAGTGCCGTCGTGCCTCACGATGCCGGTCACCCGGAGAAAGCTCAGAAGAAGCTCAAATTATTCGGCCGGTGTACGCGTCCCTGGATTCCCGCGGATGCGCGCACAAAGCCGGGTCGGGCCTTCCCCGTGACCGTTCGGTCCCTTCGTGTGCCCGCTTTCTGCCCGCTTCGCGAGTCGGCGCGGGCAGTTCGCGTCCGGCTTCTCCCGGCGATCGCGCCCACCTGTTCATCCGGCTGCAACGCTCGCACAACTCCGTTGCCATGCAAGCGAATTCCGGCGGACCGGCTCTTGCTCACATCTTCCTGCACGCATTGCGCGGAACCCTGTTTTCTCTTTAGCCTCAGCAGGCAACGGTGCGTTGAGACGCGCCTGAACGAAGGGAGCGTGACATGGCGGACAGCGCCGCGAGGAAAGCGGACTATGCCAAGGGCTTGGGGGGCGTCTCCTCCCTGGAGACGGCCCGCGACCAGGTCGAGAAAACGCAGAACAACGTCGCCGAGATCGCCGCGCGTTCCGGCGTCGGCGGCGACGAGGGCCAGGCCCTGCTGAAGCTCTTCCGCAGCTGGAACGCCGAGGCGCAGAAGGTCGTCATCCAGATCAGCACGATGATCGACGCGCTCCAGGAGAACGTGACCTCCGCCAACCGCCTGGCGAAGGAGAACCAGGACCTGACCGAGGTTCTCAACAGCAAGACCAGCCAGGGCGTCTTCGAAGCACTGAGCTGAACCACCCGCGGTAACGGCCCCCTTAGGTGCGGCCGGACTTCGTGAGCTTCCCGGGCCCCGCGCCCGGCCTTCGAGAGGAGACGTCATGGCCGACGGCATCATCGACGTGCAGTACCCCAAGGTCCAGCAGGCCATCGAGGAACTGATGGACCAGACCCAGGTCATCATCAACACCCTCAACAACCTGGAGGACGAGCTCAAGCCGCTCGTCAGCACCTGGGAGGGCGCGGACCAGGAGCAGTACCGCGTGGTCCAGGCGGAGTGGGACAACGCCACCAAGAACATGGCCCGGCTTCTCGGTGACAACGGCGAGCTGATCCGCACCATCCACGACAACCACTCCCGTGACGAGCGCAGGAGCGCCGACAACTGGGGCAACGTACGCGCCCGTTGAGCCCACGGCCCCCGGGCCCGCCCGTGGCCGCCCTTCCGTCCTGAGGGCGCGGCCCCGGCGTCGCGTGCGTGCGACGGGGAACGCCGGGACCGCCCGCACGGCGACGTCATGCGGGCGGTCCGAGGCGGCCCCCGTGCGATGGGCCGCGGCCGGGCCCGTGCGGGCCTCCGCGGCCCAGCGCCGGGCCTTCCCCGCCCGGGCCGTCCCGTACCCCCGTCCGGCATCTAGCAGCAGGAGATCGTCCCATGGCCGGTGACAAGGCCGACGTCAAGCATTTCGACCTCAAGCAGATGGAGAACTTCCGGGACAACGAGGTACAGCCGGTCTACACCGCCGCGAAGAAGCACCGGGAGGAGGGCGACGGCGCCAGCATCCGCCCGCTCGGCCACCTCGTCGACGGACACACCACCCCGGACAACCTCGCGCAGGACAAACAGCTCCTGCGCATCGGCAAGATGGTCACCGACCCGCTGGTCTCGGGTCCGAAGCTGGTCGAGGGCGTCCGCACCGCGGCCGAGGCCATCGACAAGCTGCTCGGCGACCAGATGGACCTGTTCAAGGAGCTGAAGGAAGCGCTCACGGACACCATCGAGGAAGCCAACAAGACCAAGGACAAGAACCTCGGGGCGATTGACGCGCAGACGCTGCTGCAGACCTTCGAAGAGGTCGACACGCTCACCGCCGGCAGCCCGGAGGAAGAGGACTGACCCCGCGCGCACCCCGGCGGCACACCGACGCCGGCCGGCGCGCGATCCCCGTAAGAGACACACGCCCGCGCAGCCGTACGAAGACGCGCTGTGTCGGCCCGTACGACAACCGACCAGAAAGGGCGCCCGGTGGCCGATCGGTACGATCCCAACTCCGTCGCCAACCTCGACAAGTTCGACAACGCCGGCGACCCGTCGAGCGACACCTGGGCCACCCTGGTCACGCACATCACGGGCTATCCCGTGCCGGACCGCAACACCGTCTTCGACACCCTGCGCTCCGACCACGGCGGCAAGCTCTTCCGGATGGACATCAAGGAGCGCAGTCTCAGCCTGCTCGTCAAGGACTCCGGCTTCCTGACGAACAAGGGCGAGGACTACGACATCTGGTTCTTCGACAGCGGCAAGAAGCGGTCGATCATGCAGGCCCGGATCGTCTTCGAGGGCCGCGTGAAGGCGGGCGAGGAGATCATCTTCGCCGGGCCGGGCTCGGACAACGTCAACGACGCCCAGGTCCGTGAGGGCAACGAGTTCACGGACTACAACAAGGACAAGATGTCCACGATCCCGCTCGCCCGGTACATGAACGGGCCGCGGACGGCGCTCCTCGAACTGCTGAAGGGCGGCACCCAGAACGCCCGGTTCAGCAACCTGAGCGTGGGCGGCAGCGACGCGGTGGACCTGAACTCCTTCAACACGACGGGCGAGTCCTTCGACTACGCCGCCAAGTTCTTCCGGGACCACGCGGTCGTCCTCAAGGACTGGGAGGACCGGTTCGGCAAGGACGACGCCAGCTGGAAGGGCGAGGCGGCGGAGGTCTTCCGGAGCCTGCTGAAGAAGATCCGCGAGAACTACGACAGTTACATCGAGACCTTCGACTCCTCCGCCGGCACCGGCGAGGAGACCGGCACCGGCAACACCGTGTACTCGCGTGCGCTGTCGCTCGGCCGCAAGTACCTCCAGGACTCGGCCACCAAACTGCTGGACGCGTGGCTGGCCTGGGCCAAGTCCTCGTACTACGACCCGCATCAGGTCCTGCGGTACGTCCTGGACGACCTCGCCCAGTGGGTGGACGCCAACAACGTCGCCAAGACTGACATCACGTCGACGACCAACCGCTACACCACGACCGTCCGGCACAGCCCGCAGGGCGGTTTCTCGCAGGTGCACCCGGAGTACGGCGACCTGACGGACATCGCCAACTGGGCGAAGGTCGGCGACAAGGCGGTCAAGATCTGGACCCAGGGCGTCGACGAGTACCTCGGCAAGCCCGCCGCCCAGGTGCAGTCGGCCCTGAACAACCACTTCCTCGAACTCGGCGAGACCTTCTCGGACAACGTGCCCAAACCGAAGTCGACCAGCACGGCCTCGGAGGAGTACAAGGACAAGAAGCTCAAGGAGGAACAGGACGAGATCAGGAAGCAGAACGAGGAGAACAAGAAGTACCAGGACGAGCTGCGGGAGGAGCAGAACCGACAGCGCGAGGAGGACAAGAAGTACCAGGACGAACTCCGCGCCGAGCAGAACCGGCAGCGGGAGGAGGACAAGAAGTACCAGGACGAGCTGCGGGAGGAACAGAACCGGCAGCGCGACGAGGACAAGAAGTACCAGGACGAACTCCGCGAGGAGCAGAAGAAGGAGCAGGACGAGGCCAAGCGCCTCCAGGAGGACCTGCGCAACGAGCAGAACCAGCAGCGCGACGAGGACAAGAAGTACCAGGACGAACTCCGCGAGGAGCAGAAGAAGGAGCAGGAGGAGGCCAGGCGCGAGGCCGAGGAGCAGGCCAAGGAGGTCAAGGAGAGCCTCGGCGGCATCAACGACCCGAACGCCGTCACCGAGCAGAACCTCGACGGCCTCGACGACCTGCTGAACCAGAACAACCCGGTCACCGAGTCCCAGGGCGACCTCGGCGACATCAACGGCGCCGGACAGGGCCAGACCGACCTGGGCCCGGTCACCCAGAGCCTCGGCAACCTCGGCGGGCTGAACGCCGGTGGCGGCTCCCTCAAGACGCCGACCGGCGCGAACACCCAGGCCGACGGAGGCAAGCTCACCACCGACTTCCCGGACGGCAGCAGCACCTCCTTCGACCCGGACAGCGGGGTGCTCACCACCACCTCGCCGGACGGGACGGTGACCACGCAGGATCTGGGTGACGGTCTGAAGGTGACGAACCCGGACGGTTCGGTGACGTCGCTCGGTGACGACGGCAAGCTGACGACGACGTTCCCGGACGGCACCACGCAGACGGTGGACCCCTCGACGGGGCAGGCGGTCACCACCGACCCGGACGGCAGCACCACCACGACCGACCTGGGCAGCCTCACCGACCTCAACGGCAGCCTCAACGGCGACGGTGTGCTCCAGGGCCCGACCGGTGCCGACACCCAGCTGAACAACGCGGGTGACCTGACCACCGACTTCCCGGACGGCAGCACCACGTCGTTCGACCCGGACAGCGGGCTGCTGACCACCACCTCGCCGGACGGGACGGTGACCACGCAGGATCTGGGTGACGGTCTGAAGGTGACGAACCCGGACGGTTCGGTGACGTCGCTCGGTGACGACGGCAAGCTGACGACGACGTTCCCGGACGGCACCACGCAGACCGTCGACCCCTCGACGGGCCAGGCGGTCACCACCGACCCGGACGGCAGGACCACCACCGAGAACCTGGGCAACCTCGGCGACCTCAACAGCCAGAGCAGCCTCGGTGATCTGAACGACCTGAACGGTCTCGGCGACCTGGGCGACCTCGGCTCGGACGTGACCACCGAGACGATCGGTGACCTCGGGGACATCAACGGCGGCCAGTCCGGCCTGGAGACCCCGACCGGCGGTCACACGGCACTCGACGACAGCGGTGACTTCACCACCACCTTCGCGGACGGCAGCAGCACCTCCTTCGACCCGGACAACGGGATGCTCACCACCACCGACGCGGACGGCACCACCACGACCACCGACCTCACCCACGGGGCGAGGGTGACCAACCCGGACGGTTCCACCACCCTCCTGGACAACGGCCAGCTGACCACCACCTTCCCGGACGGCAGCAAGCAGGTCATCGACCCCGACACGGGCATCGCCACGGTCACCGACCCGCAGGGCCACACCGAGCGGGTGGACCTGCACGACCTCAACTCGCCGTCCGGTCGCGACAGCTCGCACATCCTCGACGGTCTCGGCGGCCTGAACACGGGCGGCGGGACCACCTCGCGCGACGTACCGCTCTCCGAACTCGGCCTCGGCGGCGGCGTGGGCGGCGGGGCCTCGGGCGGCGGCCTCTCGGGCGGGGACTCGCTGTCCTCGGACCTCTTCGGCGCGTCCGGCGGCACCCCTCTCTCGGAGGGGACGGCCGCATCGCTCGGCGCCGCCTCCCCGGCGTCCGGCGTACCGGGCGCCCCGGGTACGCCGGGCAGCCCCGGTATGCCGATGGGCGGAGGCATGGGCGGCATGGGCGCGGGCGGCGACAAGGGCAACGGCGAGCGGGTGCGCGCCGTCCTGGTCGACGCGGCCGAGGAGAGCGAACGCCGCAACCGCCGCCGGCGCAGCCCGTGGAACCGCCAGGAGGACAACGACACCTTCCTCGCCCCGTCCCGGGTCAGCACCACCGGCGGCGACTCCACCGAGGAGGAGGCACAGCCGGGACGCAGGTCCACCTCCTCCGCCGACTACCTGGAGGAGGACGAGGACGTGTGGGGCACCGAGGAGGGCGGCACTCCTGCCGTCATCGGCCGGTGACCGGCGTGCGGACAGGGCACGACCGGATCGGGGAGACGAATCCCACCCGGTCCCGGCTTCCCCGGACGTGCCCTCACCAGGCAGGATCAGTACGGCAGTTGAAGAACCCGGAACCGGAGCCGGCACACGAGGCGGACGCGGGGAGCCTGCGGGCGGACGCGCCGTTCGCACGGCGGGTCGTACGGACCGGACCTCCGGGCGCCCGCACCGGTCGACGGGCGGGCATGCACACAGAACGAGC
Organism: Streptomyces sp. NPDC028308; assembly: GCF_055565855.1. Taxonomy (NCBI): domain Bacteria; kingdom Bacillati; phylum Actinomycetota; class Actinomycetes; order Kitasatosporales; family Streptomycetaceae; genus Streptomyces; species Streptomyces sp. NPDC028308. Next base: position 736,589 of record NZ_JBVHTO010000002.1, on the reverse strand, counting down.
AGGAAGGGCGGAGCGGGCGTGACGGAACCGCTGGAGAAGCGCCTGGAGAAGGCGATGGCCGAACTCCAGGCCGCCCAGGAGGCGGTCGCGCGCACCGAACGCGAGCTGCGGCAGGCGTCGTTCGCGGTGCTCTCCTCCGACCGCGCGGTCCGTGCCAGGGTGGGCCCCCAAGGAGAGCTCACCGGGATCGAGTTCCTGGAGAACAAGTACCGGGACATGTCCCCTCAGGAACTGGCGGCCAGCGTCCTGGAAGCGGCGAACGCGGCACGCGTGAAGATGAACCGGCATGTGATGAAGGCGATGGCGCCCTTCACCGAGCCCAGCAGCGACGTGCCGGAACTCAAGGGCTTCGAGGTGGACTGGGAGCGGATCTTCGGTCCCGAGGTCCTGCGCGAGGACGACGAGGACACGGTGCGCGGCGGCGAGGCCACCCCCGCCTGGCGGGACGCGCTCGGCGAGGACGGGGAGGACTGACGATGGGGCAGCGCTACTACGTGGACCCGCAGCGCATCGAGGCGCTGGCAGGTCAGCTGGAGGAGATCGGCACGCTGGCCAGGAGCATGACGGAGGAGTTCCTCGACGAACTGGCCCCTACCGTCAAGTGGCCCGGCAACGAGGGGGAGTTCGCCGAGAAGGCCAAGCCGCAGGAGCAGAAGGAGCGGCAGACCACCAAGGACACCATGATGTCCATCCGTGACGCCCTGGTGGGCATCACCGACGCCACGCTCAGCCAGGTCCGGCTGATGAAGACCACCCGTGACGGCAACATCGAGGCGATCGAGCAGAACAACCGGGAGCTCGACACCCACGGTCTGGACGGCAACGGCGGCCCGGGCGGGCATGGCCGCCGCTGACCCGACCGCCGTCGGCCGCTCCCGCACCACGCCGGGAGCGGCCACGCCGTGCTGCCCGAACTCCCTTCGGGGCGGCGGGCGATGAGGATGACGACGCCGGGCGCGGCCACGCCGTGCCGCCCTGATTCCCTTCGGGGCGGCGCCCGATGAGCATGATGGCATCGCCCGAGGTCAACGCGATGATCTTCATCCTCACCGGGGAGAGGCTCATCGACGCGGACGAGGACCTGGCCTACGAGAGCCGCCGGCCCTACTCCGGTCTGGGCCGCAAGCTCGACAGGATGTCGTCCCTGATCGAGAAGTCCATCCACGACATCGCCGAGGTAATGCCCGACGACCTCGCCAAGTCGTACGGCAAGGCGATGGGCATGCTCATCGACGACGGCGGCAAGAACTACCTGCGCGACTTCGCCGAGCAGCTCGACAAGATCGCCGAGGGCCGGCGCAAGACCTCCATGGACATCATGGAGTCCAAGTGGCAGGTCATCGCCGAGGTCATCCGGCTGCTCATCGAGATCGCCATCTACCTCGCGATGTCGTTCTTCACCGGCGGCGCCTCGGCCAGCCAGATCATGATGGCCAAGCTGCGCAGCCGGTTCATGATCCTCACCACGCTCAGCCATCTGCTCCAGCGGCTGCACCTCGCGCCCTCGCTGACCGAGGCCTTCGCCGAGGCGTTCACCACCTTCGCCGTGCGGCTGGCGATGATGAACTTCGCCCCGAACGGCCGCCGCCCCGACGGCTTCGACTGGAACGACATCCTCAAGTCGGCCGCGTTCGGTGCCGCCGCGGGCTTCCTCACCAGCATCTTCGACGATCTCGCGAAGAAGATCGTGAGGAGCTACGACAACAACTTCCTGAAGAACGGCCCCGACCTCGACTTCAAGAAGAACCCCAACCTCAAGAACCCCCCGAACCTCGAATTCAAGAACAACGGCCCGAACCCCAAGCCGAACCCGGACCCCACCCCGACCCCGCACGACAACACCCCGAAGGACCGCCCGGACCCCAGCCCGTACGGGAACGGCCCCAACGGCGGCCACACGCCGGTCACCTTCAGGAACGACCCGCTGTCCTTCCGGAACAACACCAACCTGTGGCGGAACAACCAGATCCTGCGCAACAACGCCGACCGGCCGGGCGCGGTGGCCGGGCACTACGGGCTGAAGGGCACCGCCGACTTCCTGGCCGCCGGCTCCGGGGAGGCGCTCGCGGAGATCCTCATCAAGGGCGCCTTCGACGGAGACTGGTCGACCAACTGGTCCACCTTCGTCGGCGCGGGCCTCAGCAGCCAGGTCGAGGCCACGCTGAGTGACACCGCCCTGAACAGCGGTGCCGAACTGCGCCACGTCATCGACAAGTTGCGCAACCCGCCCACGGTCTCCGGCGGCGACACCGGCTCCGGCACGCGCGACTCCGACTCCGCGCGGTCCCACGGCGACTCCGACCGCACCGACGGCGCCTCGGGCGCGGACACCTCGGGTTCCTCGGGCGGCAGCGGTTCCGCACGTCCGTCGCCCTCACCCTCGCCCTCCCCCCGACAGGGCACAGGCACTGGGCACTTCACCGGCAGCGACTCGCCTCCGCCCTACTCCACCACCGGGGACCTGCCGCCGTACACCAGCGTCGACCCGCCGACGTACACACCGGGCCCGCTGCCCGTGACCACCGCCGAGAACGAGCTGTGGCAGCAGATCCACAACGGCACCGCGGAGGTCCGCGAGCAGGCCCTGCGCGACCTCGCCGCCCTGCGTGGCTCCCACCAGCCCGGCAGCACCGAGATCGGCGTCCGTGACAGCCTGCACGGCAACCTGTCCCAGGTACCCGAGGTCCGGGTGGTGCCGGCCGGGAACGGCCCCGCCGCGGAGATCGACACCGACGCGGTCCGCCGCGCCCTCGACGCATTCGGCACACCGGTCACGGTGGACTCGCCCATCACGACGAGCGCGTCCGGGGACGGCTCCGTCGTGGACTCCCTGGGCGGCTCCCAGGAGGTTACGGGTCAGGGGGGCGGTGGTCCGGTCACCTCCGGCGGCTCTGCCAACTCAGCTGCAACGAGCGTGAGTTCAGGGACGGGCACAGGTACAGGTACAGGTACAGGTACGGGTTCCGGTGCGCGACCGAGTGGTGTCCCCACCGGGGCGGGCGGCCAGAATCCCTCGGGCGCACAACCCCAGGGCACGCGCAGCCCCGACACGACGGCCTCGGCGGACGGCTCGCGGAGCAGCTCCGACGACATGTCGAACGCGCCGGACCGCGACGGCCCGACGACCACGACCGACGACCGACCCCAGGGCTCGGCCGACGACGGTGCCACCTCGCCGTCGCCGCAGTCCGTCAACTCTCCCGAGACCGCCGGCTCCACGGACGTCTCTCCGGCTCCGGACGCCGACTCGTCCTCGACGATCACGACGTCCTCGTCGCAGGACATCAACTCGGCTGGCCACAACGGCACTTCTGTCCGCGAGGAGAGTGGCCCCGCCCCGCTTACGGACATCGACGCCGGTCCGCCGCCGAAGCTGAGCACCTCCGGTTCGTACGCCGATACGGGCGGCGTGGGCGAGGCCGGTGACGTACACGAAGCGGGTGACGTACGGGACTCCCGTCTCCCGGGCGATGTGAAGGCCGGGCCGCCCTCCGCTGTCACGGATCTGTCGTCCACCTCGGCCCGGCCCTTGACGATCGTGGTCTCTCAGGTGCCGCCGCCGGGGGAGGGGACGCCGGAAGCGGCCGAACTGCTCGACGGGGCCGGAGTCGACCGGGCAGTCGTCCTCGGACCGGCGGTCACGTCGGACGGGGCGGGGCGTCCGGTGCGCGCCGCCGTGGAGCTGACCCGCGAGGGCCCTGACGCTCCGGTCCGGGTCCGTCCGCTCACGGGGCCCCCGTCGGCCGTGTCGCCGGACGGGACCTCCGACACCTCGGACGCCGCGTTCCCCGGCGCGGACGTGCTGCTGCCGCTTGCCGACGCCCTCGGTCCCGGCCCCGCCACGACTGGCGGTCCCGTCACGCAGGGCGCCGTCAGGACCGACAGCGGCCCTGCACTCCCCGGGACCGCGACCCCCCTCACGCAGGGCGGCGTCAAGACCGACAGTGGCCCGGTCACCGCCCCGGTCACGCGCCCGAAGCTGGTCTCGGACGCCTCAACCGCGGACGACGACGGAGCCGGTCCCCGTCCCGCGGATACGTCCACCGTCGATACGGCCGACTTCGGTGAAACCGAACCCGGTCCGGTCACCTCCGACACGATCGTCCCCGGGCCGGTCGGCTCCGACACGGTCCTCCCCGACCTGGGTGCGCCCGCCACCTCCAAGCTCGCCACTCTGTCCCGCCCCTGGACCGATACGGCCACCGACCTGCACCTGGAGTCGGGCGACGGTGACGCGCACGGTGGGCAGACCTCCGGCGTCGGCCCGGACGGCGGCCGGGGGCGGGGCGACGGCGGGACCCCGCCTCCGCCACCCCCCACCGGTCCGGACGACGCCCCGGAGGCACCGGCGACGCCCCCCGTGGTACTCCCGCGCACCGGGCGGATCATCGTGCGGGCCGTGGACAGCGGCCCGGTCTCAGGCAACGCGAACGGTCCCGCACGGCCCTCCGGTGAGCCGTCCGTCACCACCCTGGACGGGCACACGGTGCCTCTCACTCAGCTGCGGCGTCTGGTGCCCGAAGCGAGCGTCAAGCCCCAACCGGGGCGTGCCGTGCAGACGTTGACCATCTCGCAGAGCGCCGCCGAGGACGGCACGGCGCACGAGGCCGGACGGCGCGCGCTGCTCGGTCAGGACACGTTCCGCGGCGTGCGCACCACGTCCGCCGGACCCTCCCCGTCGGCCCCGTCGGCCCCGTCGGAGCCGCCGGTCCGGCGCACGGTGTTCACCGGTCCGCCGGCCCCGCTGCCCGGCTCCGGCACCGAGCGCGGCGCCGACTACTTCGCGGGGCACGGCACCTCCCGTACGGTCACCCTCGGCACCGAGGACGCCGCGCGACCCACCGTGAAGGTCAGCGGTGTGCAGCTCGGCGAGGTGCTCAACTCCTGGGCCCAGGACGGCGACCGGGACCGCCCGTTGGTGCTGTTCTCCTGCGAGACCGGACGGCAGCCGGAAGTGGCGGGGCTGCCGGTGGCCCAGCACGTCGCGAACCGGACCGGGCGGCAGGTGTACGCCCCGACCACCGAGGTCGGCACGGCCCGGGACCGGGACGGCAACGTCCGAGCGGTGCTCAGCGAGGGCCCGGACGGGCCGGGAGGCTGGAAGCTCTTCACCCCCGAGCCCGCCGGCGCCGACCTGGACGCACTGGCACGCGACGCGGGCCTGCACGCGGGCCCGGAGCCGGCCGACGCCTTCGCCCTCGCGCGTACCCTCCAGCAGATCCGCACCCTGCGCGACGCGCTCGGCATCGACGCCGAACAGCGCCCCAAGAACCGGGAGTTGCTGGCCGGTCTCGCCTACGTGGACGGCCTGCGCTGGCTCAGCCCGGACACCGCGGCCCGCTACGGCGACGGCCGGATGACCCCGGACCTGCTGCGCCGGATGGTCGTGGACCGGGGACGGGTGACGGGCGGCACCACCGGTGACACGACCACCGAGCCCTCTGTCGAGCAGTACACCGAGTTCCTGCGCGCCGCGGCCGGACTGCGCCGGACCGCGGGGCCAGACACCACCCTCGACGCCCTGCTGCCCCCGCCTCCGCCCGCCCTCCCGCCGGACACCCTGGTCCTGCCGGAGGACGTGCGCGGTCTCACCTACGCGCCCTCCGCGCAGATCACCTGGTCGCTCTCCAGCACCCCGCTGCCGCTGTCCGAACTCGGGCTCAGCGCCGAGGACACCGCCGAACTCGCCCGCCGCAGGCCCGACCTGGCGCCCGCGCCGAGCCGTTCGGAGAGCCTCGCCGAGGACATGACCCTCCTCAGCAAGGCCGCGCCCCCCACGGCGGACACCGTGCACGCCGACGGTCTGGCTTTCCGGCGACTGGAGACCCCGGGCGGCGGGAACTGCCTCTTCCGGTCGCTGCTCGACAGCGCGCGCGGCCAGGACGTCCCGCCGGCCTGGGCGGCGCGGAACGTCGCCGGGCTGCGCGGCCTGCTGCGCGACCGGATCACCGGGTCCGAACTGGGCGACACGGTGAGCCAGGCGATCCCGGACCCGGTGTTCGCCGTGGTCGACGACCTGCGGATGCGGGCCCTCGGCGGCGTGCGGGACGAGGCCGAGCGGAACCGGCTCACGGAGCACTGGAACCGGATCGCGCACGACGTCGTCACGGGCGCCGATACCGACGAGTGGCAGCGGATCCTCGCGGAGAGCGACTACCCGCAGCTCGCCGCCGTGGCGCCCACTCCCGCCGCCGCGCGGCGGCTCGGCGCCAGAGGACTCGTCGCGGCGGCGGCCGAGCTGCCCGCGCTCTGGTCCTCACCGTTCGCCGACCTCCTGCCGGAGGCGCTGGCGCATGCCCTCGATCTCGACCTGCGGCTCGTCCAGCCGGACCCGCGATCGCCGGGGAACACCTTCGTCAACACCCTTTACCCGGGCGGCGGGACCGGCACCCTGCACCTGTCCTACAACGGCACCGACCACTACGACGCCCTGGTCCCGGCCTCCGCCCCGCTCACCCCCGTACCGGACCCGGAGACCACCCCGGACCCCGACCCGGTCACCACCCAGGACGCGGAGGACCCGGAGGTCTCCGGCCCTCTCGGGGAGTGGCTCCGCAGCATGGGCGGGATCACCGACCTCGACACCCCCGCCACCGAGGCTCCAGACCGCGGCGACCCCGTGCCGCTGGAGACACAGCTGGACCGGCACCGCCCGGCACGCCTGCTGACCGGCCAGGACGCGCGGCCGCCCGGCCCGGTTCCGAGCACCGTCACCTTCGAGGACGGCAGCCGGCTGCCCGCCCTCCTGATCGACCCCGACGCCGACCCCGGGGACGGCACCCCGGGCAACCCGGCCGGCGGCACCCCGCGCGGCCGCTCCACCGGACTCTTCACCGGACCCGGCAAGACCACCCTGCGCTCACCCGAGCAGGTGGCCGAGGAGATCCTCGGCAAGCTGCCGAAGAAGCTGCGCGCCCAGTTCGACGAGGCGGAGCTGCTGCGCCTGCTGACCGAGCAGCCGGCGGCGTTCACCGCTCCGCGCGGCGCGCGCTTCGTGGGCCGGGAGAAGTCCGGCGTCGGCCACGAGATGACGGTCGAGGCCATCCCGTACCACCGCTGGGAGCGCTTCTCGGACGTCAACGGCGGCACCGTCCGGCTGGACACCATGCGACGCGGCCAGGCCGGTACCGGCGGCGGGCGAAGCGTCGGCTTCGGACGCCGGATCGCCGGCGGGCTGAGCATGGGCCCGCCGCTCAACTGGCTGCTGAAGATCGGGGTTTCGCTCGGCTGGACCCGCAGGACCGACTACGCCCAGGGCACCCAGGCGTACAACCAGTCCGAGTGGCGGGCCCACGAGGGCTCGCACCTGCACCTGGACGACGTCTACTACCGGGTGCGGGTGGACCGCGTCACCGAGGCACCGCGCTCCGGGCGTACGGTCACCCCGCCGGGCCCCGGTGGCACCGCCCAGGACGGCGGCGCCCTGCCGAAGCCCGACTGGCGGCGCACCCAGGTGCACACCGCGGAGTTCGCGATGCGCGACGGACTCAGCTGGCGGCTGCCCGACGACCTGACCGTGCCCTACAAGGGACCGCGCAGGGCCCCCAGGACGCTCACGTTCCCGGACGGGGTCGAGCCGCGGATCACCGACATCACCGGGCTGCATCTGCTGGACCCGCCCGAGGACATGGCACTCGCCATCTCCGGTGCCCGGCCCGGCAGTTCGGCGCACCGCACCCTGATCTCGTACGTGCGTCCGGGACGGCTGCTCGCGCTGTTCGGCCGGTTCTCCGGGCCGGTGACCGGACCGGAGCTGACGCGGGGCAGCGGACAGCACCCGCTGGGACACCTGATCGTGCAGCGGTCGGTGCCTCACCGGGCCACCCTGGTCACCGAGTCGGTCAAGGCCGAGCTGCGCGACCTCACCCAGACCACGTACCAGAACGAGCGCGGCCACGTCCGTGACACCCGCCTCGGCCTCCAGGTCACCGCCGGGCCGAACTACACCCTGGTCGGCCCCGACACCGATGTGCGCCTCCAGGGCGGCCCGCTGGTGCGCGCGGATCTCAGTGCCGGACGCGGCCACTACCTCGGCGTCGACGCGGCACGGAAGACGACCGGCCGTGTGCGCAACCACCCCATCGCGCTGTACCGGGTGGAGCGCACGCTGATGGTGCGCAAGCCCGGCGAACCGGCGTCGGCCGCCCGTCCGGTCCGGGTGGTGAGCCTGGACTGGATCTCCATTCAGGACGCCCGCCGCCTCGCGGGCTGGGACAGCCGCACGCCCGGCCGAACCGGACCCCACCCGGACGCGGAGCCGCCGGTGCCGTGGTACCTCACCCGTGAGGACCCGGTCCACCTGAGCGGCCAGGTCCGCGCCGAGGGCTTCCGTCCCCTCCGCCCGCAGACCCAACTGCCGCCGCCCGCCGAGGGGCAGCGGCCTGCGGAACCGCCGTCACAGCCGCAGCCCCGGCCCCCGGTGCAGACCCAGTCCCAGACCCAGTCCCAGTCCCAGACCCAGCAAGTCCCGCCGCAGGCGCAGAATCCGCAGCCCGCGCCGCAGGATCCGATGCGGGCCTTCGCGGACACCGTGCTGGACACCCTGCACCAGTCGTACCCGTCGCTGTTCGTGCCGCCGTTCATGCTGCGGCATCCCCGCCTGGCCAAGTTCTGGTACGGCGACGGACGGATGAGGACCGCGCTGCACAACGACCGGCAGGTGCGCGAGGCGCTGAACCGGCCCAGCCTCGCGCAGAGCCTGGACGACCTGACCACCACCGGCGTCCCGGTCACCCTGACCGAGGACGGCAAGGTCCGCCGCGGCCACCACACGCTCATCCTCCGGGCGCGCCTGACCGACCGGCGGTTCGAGACCACCATGAGTGAACGCTCCCTGCGCAACGCCGTGATCGGCACCGAGATCTCCGGCCAGGGCCAGCAGGCGTCCCTCACCCTCTCCGGAGGTGTCGAGGTCGGCGTCTCGCCGCGCGACCACGACAAGGTGCCCGACGTCGGGCTGCCGCGTCAGGCCGGCAACGTGACCGTCGGCGTCCGCCACGCGAAGACCGACCAGAAGGCCACCAGGAACACGGTCGCGGTCGCCCACGACCAGCTGACCTTCCAGACCGGCGCCGACCTCTACAGCTACCAGGTGGAGCTGGGCGCCACCTTCGAGGGCCACCGCCGCCCACGCGGCTGGGCCCGGCTCGTCTCGGTCGGCCTGCTCGGCGCAGGCGTCTTCGTCAGCAAGGTCGAGGAACGCCCCCTGTTCAGCCGCGGCAGCGAGACCGTCGGGCGGGTGGAGCTGGCCGTGCCCGCCGCCCACGGCTCCGAGCGCTACGCCCCCGCGGACCCGCCGCCCACGGCCACGCCGGCCATGCCGGCACCGCGGCAGCTGACCGCCACCGAGGCCGACCAACTCCTCGACGGCACCCACCCGTTGCCCGGAACGGACTCAGCCGACGAGCGGCTCACCAGGAGACTGCTGAGCGTCCCGCACGTGGTGCTCAGCGCCGAGGGCGGCCCGCAGCGCCAGCAGCTGATGCAGGACACCGCCGACCGCGCGTCCGGCACCTCCTGGCACGTCAGCGCCCCCGGCGCCCCGGTGCGCAGTGCCCTGCGCCGGGCGATGGCCAACCTCAGCGTGGCCGGCCAACTCGGCCAGTACCTCGGCCCGTTCGGCTCCCGCGTGGCCGGACTCAACGGCGCCGGGCCGTTCCGTACGCACTACCTCAAGGCGGCCGTCCGCGGCGAACTGCGCGACTTCCGGGTCATGAGCGACCCCAAGCCGGCCAGCCTGGAGGCCACCATCGGCAACGAGCACCGCGTCGCGGGCAGCACGAGCACCGTCTCGCGCACCACCGTCGGCCTCCAGGGCGCCGACATGCCGCTCCAGCAGGCCCCGGGCCAGGCCGCGGTGGTCGGCTCCTACTCGACCGCCCTGCAGTACGCCTGGGGCAAGGGCCGCGGCGTCTCGCAGACCCTCACCCGGGGACGCAACACCACCCTCACGTACGCCGGGCGCATGTACCTGGTGGTCGCCGACGCCGTCGAGACCGTCGCGGTACGGGACCGCTGGACCGCCGCGATGGGCAGCGTGGGCACCCGCGCCGGGGCCCGGATCAGCTCCGCGGCCGGACGGCTCTCCGGGCGGCTCGGCGACAGCCTCGCCCCGCGCCGGGCCGCCGCCGCGCTGCAGCGCATCCGCGACGCGGTGATGTTCCACCTGCCGATGCAGGACGCCATCGAGGCCGGACTCGCCCCCGACGGCCTGGGCGCCACGACCCCGCACAACCTCGGCCGCGGCTACCGGGTGCCCCCCTACCTGCGCGACCGCCGCTTCCCCAGCCACCCCAGCGGCCGGCTGGACGCCGGTCCCGCGGCTCAGACCCTGCTGGGGCAGCTGGAGCGGATCGGCGTACCCTCCCACGACCGGGAGCAGGTCCTCCAGCGCCTGTCCCCGGACTTCCTCCGCGGCCACCTGCACGAGCTGACGACCGACGGGATGAACCTGCCGGTCCGCTACCGCGCCTGGTCCCGCCCGCACCACCTGCCCGTCGGCGGCAGCCCCGGACAGCTCCACTTCAAGCTGACCCCCGTCACCACCACGGTGGACCGGCTGCGCACCGGCTACGAGCTGGAGGACTACCGGACGATCGCCCGCGACGACTCCGCCGGCACCTCCCAGGACCGCGGCGCGGACGTGACGCTCAGCGCCGGCCAGCGCGCGGCGGAGAGCGGCATCCTCGTGGCCAACCCCTCGCTCCAGGGCATCGCGGCCAAGCAGCGGTCGAGCACCAGGACCCAGACGGCCGGCACCACCTCGATGCCGAACATCGCCACCACCCAGGCCCACGCCGAGATCGTCACCAGCTACGTCCTGACCGTCACCATGACCGACGCGACCGGCGACCCGCTCGACCCCGGCGTGCGCACCCCGGTCGGCAGCCTCAACGAGATCCTCCCGGCGAACCTGCTCACCCCGGACGGCGAGGGCGCCGACGGCACGCTCTCCGAACAGGACGTGCCCGAACCCGAGCGCGCCGTAAGGATGCTGACGGCTGATCAGGCGCGCCCGGAGAACATCGGCGCATGGCGCACCTCCGCCGGGGACGGCACCGGCGGCGCGGACCCGGAGATCCTCCCCTTCGACGACCGGATCGGCTCCGGCATCCTCGCCGTGGACATCCGGGGCGCCGCCAACGTGCGGGACGCCCTCACCCTCGCCACCGCCCGCGCCGACGGCCTGGGCGACAGCGACCTCGGCCGGCGGCACACCGGCAAGGTCCTCGACGCCCGCGTGCGCATGGCACGCCAGACCCCGCTCACCGGCCTCGGCACCGCCCCCGCCCAGGCGCAGCTGGAGGCCACCGCGCAGGGCGGGCTGACCGCCGGCTTCCGGGAGGCCCTCGGCGCGAACGGCTCCCCGCTGCCCGCCCAGGCCTCCGCGCGCCTCCTCGGCCAGTACCACACCGCCGACTCCCGCCTCTACGCGAAGATGCACCGCCGCGGTGCCCGCCTGCTCGCCGTGGAGAACAAGCCGCGCATGGAGGCCATGCAGCGGGCCAAGACCTCCGACGCGCTGGAGGCCGGCATCACCGACAACGTCGAGGGCGCGGTGGGCACCGCGCCGATGGCGGGCAACAGCAACGCGGGCGTCACCAATCCCGGCGCCACGGTCCCGATCGGCGGCACGAACGACGGCACCGTCCTCAAGGGCACCGCGGACACCACCCTCGGCACCCACCTCAAGGTCGTCACCGACCGGAGCATGCTCTTCGCGGTGCCGGTGACCTGGCTGTCCGTCGCCGAGGTGGACCACCGCATCACCGACAGCCGCCCGCTGCACGCCCTCGGCAAGGCCAGGCGCGGACCGCGCGCCGCCGAGGCCGAGACCACCGCGCTGGTCTGGCTGCGCGAGGACATCGCCCGCGACTACGGGCTCCTGGACGACAGCACGTTCCCCGACGAGGTCCTCGCGGCCTGGGACAGCCAGGCCAAGGCGGCCGCCGACCTCGCCACGGCCGAGAAGAACTACTACGACGCCCGGGCGCGGGCCCGGGAGGCGTGGCTCGACCTCGGCCCGGCGGAGCAGGCCGCGCTCGGCGACGACAACGCCGGACCGCCGGCCGACCTGCCGCCGGACGTCGTCTGGTCCCCGGCCGTCGTCGCCTGGCAGGCCGCACGGCAGGAGGTCCACCGCTGGGAGCAGCACACCGACGCCGCCGCACAGGACCACCACCGGCTGCACCTCGCCGCCTCCCGCCTCACCGCGCACCACCAGGGGTCGGCCAACGCACCCGTCCGGGACCTGCCGCAGGAGTACACCGAGCCGTCATGGCGCTCCGAGGCCCCCGCGCCCTACGTGATCGCCGACGGCACCGGCACCGGCCCGCGCACCCTCACCTCGCCGGACGGCGCCACGGTGCGCGAACTGCACGACGTGCCGCACGACGGTGCCTCCTTCTTCCACGCGCTGCTCGCCGCCGCCGCGGCACGGGGCCGGCTGCCCCATCTGCTCGGCCACGACCTCGCCGAGCGGTTCGCGAATGCCCCCGCCGATCCGGCGGTCACCGCCGAGGCCGTCGACACCGCCCGTACGCGCCTGGCCTGGGCGCTGGGCGAGGACGGCAACCAGGACCTGCTGGACGCGCTCGCCCTGGACGCCGAGGACACCTTCACCCAGGCCGAACTCGACCTCGCGGGAGTGCGGTTCAGCCCGGCGCAGCAGGCCGAGTTCGACGCCTTCGGCCGGCTCCCGCAGACGTTCTGGCCGACGCCCGCGCAGCGGGTCGCGCTCGCCACCGCCGCCCTGTCCCGCCCGTTCGCGAGCGAGCCGCTCCAGGACTCCGGCACACGGGGTCCGGACGATCCGACACCGCCCGAGCGCCGGGCGGGCGACCACGGCGGAGCCGATCTGCTGCCCGCCCTCGCCGCCCGGGTCCTGGGCACCCCGCTGACCGTCGTCACCGGTGAGGGCCGCGACCAGCTGTTCCTCCCGCACGGCGCGGACCCGGCGGCCGTCGACCCGGCCGCCGACCCGGTCCTGTTCGCCTCCGGCGGCTTCTTCGGCGCCGCCCTGCCGTCCGGCACCCCGGCCCCGGTCGCCACCGCGCTGCCCGCCCCTGCCGCCGCCACGGACACCGGTACCTCGGGTACCGGCACGCGCCCGGCTCCCCAGCAGCCGCCCGCGCACCGCAGCCACACCACCGCGCCCTGGCTGCCGCCCGCCGACGGCGACGGCCCGCGCTACCGCCTCGACCGCGAGGGCGTCCTCACCGCACCCGACGGCGCCACCTACACCCAGGGCACGCCGGCCGGCCGCGGCAACGGCTTCTTCGGCGCGCTCTCCACGACCCTGCGCCGGGCGGCCGAACAGCCCGGCCTCGATCGCCAGGAGGCGGCACGGCTGCGTCGGCGCGCCGAGGCGACGCCCGCCCAGCTGATGCGTCTGAACGGGCTGCCCGGCGAACGCGCCGAGCGCGACGCGCTCTTCACGCCCCCGCCCCCGCGGGTCCGCCCCGGCGCGCCCGCACCGAGCCAGGACGCCCTCGACGGACAGCTGCGCCGGCACCTCGCCGAGGCCCCCTGGGGACCGGGCGCCGACCGGGCCGTGGCCGAGTGGGCCGCGGCGGCGGCCGGCGTCACCGTCACCCTGGTCGAGGAGAACGGGACCGCTCACACCTACGCCGGTCCGGCCGGCGACAGCGGTCCGCACATCCGTCTCCGCCGCCGGGGCGGCGACTTCGTCCCCCTGACCCAGCGCACCCCGGCCCCCACGCCGAAGACCCCGGCACCCAAGACCCCCGACCTGAAGGCCCCGGACCTGAAGGCCCCGGAGTCGAAGCCCCTGGACCCGCCCCCGCTGGAGTCCGCCCCGCAGGATCCCCCCGCGCTGGACGCGGACCTCCAGGACGCGGTCGCCCTTCCGCTGCCCCCGTCACCCACGGGCAGCGACCTTCCGGGCCTCGTGGAGGAGGAGGCGTACGAGCTGAGCACGCTGTCCGGCGCCGACACGACGGGCGCGGACACCACCGCGGGTCCGGTCACCGCGCCGGAGCCGGCCCTGCGCCCCTTCAAGCTGGGGAACTACGAGTTCACCAACCTGAACCAGACGGAGCGGTATCTGGACAAGGCTGTCCGGATCATCCAACTGCTCGACGAGCACGGCACCATCAAGGACTACGTCGGCGACCGCACCGTCCGCATCACCCTGCACGTGCGGACCACGGAGACCCCGGCCGACGTGCGCGACCTCGGTGACGACGGCGTGCAGATCAACCTCGCGAGCTACTACTTCGAGAAGTACGACATCGGCTACATCATGGGCATGCTGGCCCACGAGATCGGTCTGCACCCCCTCGCGTCCCGCAACACGGAGATCCCCGAGCAGGAGCAGGCGTACCAGGGCATGCCCCTGACGGTGCCCGGTCTGACGGACCTGAACACGCCGCGCACCATGAACACCGACAGCGCGGGTCAGGCCGACCACATCATGGCCGCCTACCCCCGCACCATCCGGCACGGCATCTACCGCGACATCGTCATCGACATGGCCAGGGTGCTGGCGCAGCACGCGCGGGTCGGTGTGCCGGGGGCCAAGTACCAGGACGTCACCGACCTGTTCGAGACCTACCTGATGGACCTCGCCTCCATCGCGGTCACCAGTGACTACCGGATGAACGCGGTCAAGGAGCCCAACTACACGGCGCGGGTCTACAACGCCTACAAGGAGATGCTGCGCGACCGCCTGGCGGACGACGCCGCGCTCCGGAACCTGCTGCCGTCGAACAAGACCCTGTTCGGAGTCGCACGGTCCTTCACCCAGCTCGCCACCAGCATCGCCGCGAACAACCGGGGCGACAGCATCCAGCGGCCCACCGCGGCGGACGCGGCGGGCACGGGCGAGGCGCGACCGAGGCTCCCCCAGGGCGGCACCGGTTCCGTGCCGCGGACCGAGCGGCCCGTCACCTCACCGGCGCGAGGTCCGCGCGACAACCGGCCCCGATACGTGGTGCGTTCAGGCTTCGACGCCCGGCGGTTCTCCCACGAGGGCGAGCCGGTCACCGAACTCACGGTGCGCGTCGCGCTGCGCGGCACGGACGGCCAGGCCGGCGACGTCTTCGACCGGCTCAGGACGGGTGTGGACGAGTTCCTCAACGCTCCGTCGTACCGCCTGCCCAACGGCGACCGGCTGCACGTGACCGTCGAGCACGTCGAACCCTCCGAGAAGCCGCACCTGACCGTCGACCTGGCTGGCCGCGACCGGGCGATGGACCAGAACACCTGGTGGACGGACGCCGCCCCTGTGCAGTTCGTCCATGAACTCACCCACCAGCTCGGTCTGCGCGACGAGTACCGGGACGCCGACTCCCCGCACCGCCCCCACATCCTCGGCAGCCTGCTGGGCGACCTCGACGCGACGCCCGAGGACGCGTCCCTCGCCCCGGCCGGACTGCGCGACCGGCACCTGGCCCTGCTCGGCGCGCTCATCGGCGACGTCACCCCGGCGCCCAGGCCGAACAACGAGCAGAGGGACCGGAGTTGGGCGGCAGCACGCGAAGCCGCCGTCGCCGAGCCCCGCGAAGCCGTCTGGATCGACCCGGTCTCCCTGCCCCGGACCACCGACGACCCGGCGGTCACCGAGGTCCCGGCGCACATGCCGCAGGAGTCGGACCCGGCACCCGCCCCGGAGCCGGCCCTGCGCCCGTTCAAGCTCGGCAGATTCGAGTTCACGAACCTCAACCAGACGGACCGGTACCTCGACAAGGCCGTCCGGATCATCGAGCTGCTCGACGAGCACGCCACCATCAAGGACTACGTCGGCGACCGCACCGTCCGCATCACCCTGCACGTGCGGACCACGGAGACCCCGGCCGACGTGCGCGACCTCGGTGACGACGGCGTCGAGATCAACCTCGCCAGTTACTACTTCGAGAAGTACGACGTCGGCTACATCATGGGCATGCTGGCCCACGAGATCGGCCTGCACCCCCTCGCCTCCCGCAACGAGCGGATCCCCGAGGAGGAGGACCTCTACCAGGGCATGCCGCTGCTCGTCCCCGGACTGGAGAGCCTGACCACACCCCGTTTCATGAACACCGACGGCGCGGGCCAGGCGGACCACGTGATGGCCGCGTTCCCGCACACCATCCGGCACGGCGTCTACCGCGACATCGTCCTGGAGATGGCCGAGGTCCTCGCGCGGCACGCGCGGGTCGGCGTGAACGGCGCCAAGCCCAAGGACGTCACCGACCTCATCGACACCTACCTGATGGACCTCGCCTCCATCGCGGTCACCAACGACCACCGCGCGCAGGCGCTCAGGGAACCCGCCTACACGGCACGGGTCTACAACGCGTACAAGGCGCAGCTCGCCGAGCGCCTCGCCCAGGACAGCCCCGTACGCGCCCTCCTGCCCGCCGACAAGGGACGCTTCGGCGTCCTTGGCGACTTCGCCGCACTCGCCGCCGCCATCGGAACCAACAACCGCGGCGACAGCATCCAGCGCCCCGCCGCTCCGGCACCGGCCGCGGGCACCACCGGCGAGGCCCGCCCCCGGCTGCCGCAGAGCGGCACCGGCGTCGCACCGCGCGTGCAGCAGGGCCCCGGCACGGCACGCACGGCACCGGAGCCGGCCCTCGTCCCCTTCACGTCGGGGAACTTCGAGTTCACCAACCTCAAGCACACGGACGAGAAATACCGCGACAAGGCCGTCCGGATCATCGGGGTGCTGCGCAAGCACGACACGATCCGCGCGTACATCGGCAGCCGGCCCGTCCGGATCACCCTGCACGTACGCACGACGGAGACCCCGGCCGACGTGACGGACCACGGCGAGGACGGTGTGCAGATCAACCTCGCCAGCTACTACTTCGAGAAGTACGACGTCGGTTACATCATGGGCATGCTGGCCCACGAGATCGGCCTGCACCCTCTCGCCTCCCGCGACACCGGCATCCCGGACGAGGAAGGAATGTTCGCGGGGATGCCGCTGACCGTTCCCGGGCTGACGGATCTGAAGACGCCCCGGATGATGAACACCGAGGGCGCTGGCCAGGCCGACCACATCATGGCCGCGTACCCGAGCAGCACCCGGCACCGGATCTACCGCGACATCGTGCTCGACATGGCCCACGACCTGGCGGAGGAGGCGCGGGAAGGCGAGGAGGGCGCACGGGAGCAGGACGTCACGAACCTGATCGACTGCTACCTGATGGACCTCGCCACGATCGCGCTCACCAACGACAGGCGCAAGGACGCGGCCTGGGAACCCCGGTACACGGCGAAGGTCTACAACGCGTACAAGGAGCTGTTCGCGGCCCGGCTGGCGCCGGACAGCCCCGTACGGCGACTGCTGCCGAAGGACAAGAGCTGGTACAACGTCACCGGCAACTTCCTCGGCCTCGGCAGCAGCCTCGCGTTCAACAACCAGGGCGACAGCATGCAGACCGCCGCCCTGCCGCAGCCGGCCGGCGACACCGCGGAGACCCGCTCCCGGCTGCCGCGGCAGAGCGCGGGCACCGTCGCACAGGACCTGCCGTCCGGCACGACGCGGCCGGCCGGACGCCGGGACGACCGGCCGCGCTTCGTGGTGCGGTCGAGCTTCGACGTAAGGCGGTTCACCTACGACGGCGACCCGGTCACCGACCTCACCGTCCGTGTCGCACTGCGCGGCCCGGACGACCAGGCGGCCCGGACCTTCGCGCAACTCGCCGCGGGCGTCGCCGAGTTCCTGAACGCCCCGGGGCACCGGCTGCCCGGCGGCGACCTGCTCCACGTGAGCGTCGAACACGTCGACCCCTCCGAGGCCCCGCACCTGACCGTGGACCTGACGGGCCGGGACCGGACCATGGACCAGAACACCTGGTGGGCGGACGCCGAGCCCGTACAACTGGTGCACGAGCTGACCCACCAGCTCGGCCTGCGCGACGAGTACCGGGACGCCGACGCGCCCCACCGCCCCCATATCCCCGGGAGCCTCCTCGGCGACCTGGACGCGGCCCCCGAGCACCTCTCGCTGCGCGCCGCCGGTCTGCGCGGGCGCCACCTGGCCCTGCTGGGGGCACTGATCGGGGACGTGCCCAGGCGGTCCGAGCCGAACGGCGAGGACGGCGAGCAGACCTGGAACGCGCTGCGCACGGTCACCGACGGGGTCCCCCGGGAGTCCGTGTGGGTCGACCCGGTCTCGCTGCCCGGGCAGCGCGCGGCCGACACGGACGGCACGGCGGACACGCGGGGCGCCGAGGTCACGGGCGTCCCGGCCCGTATGCCGCAGGACCCGGACGCGGGGCCCGCACCCGCCGCGCCGGCCGACGTGCCGTTCTCGTCGGGGAACTTCGAGTTCACCAACCTGGCGCACACGAACGAGAGGTACCGCGACAGGGCGATCCGCATCATCGACCTGCTGCGCAAGCACGACACGATCCGGGACTACATAGGCGGCCGACCCTGCCGGATCACCCTGCACGTGCGGACGACGGAGACCCCGGCCGACGTGCGCGACCTCGGCGACGACGGCGTGCAGATCAACCTCGCCAGTTACTACTTCGAGAAGTACGACGTCGGGCACATCATGGGCATGCTGGCCCACGAGATCGGCCTGCACCCCCTCGCCTCCCGGAACACGAAGATCCCCGAGGAGGAGGACCTGTACCGGGGCATGCCGCTGCTGGTCCCGGGGCTGGAGGGCCTCACGACACCGCGGTTCATGAACACCGAGGGCGCGGGCCAGGAGGACCACGTCATGGCCGCTTTCCCGCACTCCATCCGGCACGGCATCTACCGCGACATCGTCCTGGACATGGCCCGGGTGCTCGCCGAGGACGCGCGCGCGGGGGAGGAGGGGGCGAAGCCACAGGACGTCACCGACCTGATCGACTGCTACCTGATGGACCTCGCCTCCATCGCCCTGACCAACGACCACCGGACGAACGCGGCGCGGGAGCCCGGCTACACCGCGCGGGTCTACAACGCCTACAAGGAACTGTTCCGGGAACAGCTCGCGCAGAGAGCCCCCGATCTGCGCGCCCTCCTGCCGTCCGACAAGAGCATGTTCGGGGTGATGAACGACTTCCGGCGCATCGCCACGTACGTCGCGATCGGCAACAGCGGCGACAGCATCCAGCGGACCGGCCGGGCGTGAGGCACGGCTGAGCATCCCGGACCTCACGGGACCCCGGAGAGGCCCGTCCCGCGCGCCGGCCGCGAGGTGTCAGACTGACGCCATGAACGAGCGCGAATTCGGCAGGTCAGGACAGCACGCATCCGTCATCGGCCTCGGCACGTGGCAGCTGGGCGCGGACTGGGGCGACGTGGACGACAAGGACGCCCTCGCCGTGCTGGAGGCGGCGGCGGAGTCGGGGGTCACCTTCTTCGACACGGCCGACGTGTACGGCGACGGACGCAGCGAGCAGACGATCGCCACCTTCCTGCGCGGCAGGCAGGACCTGCACGTGCTGGTCGCGACCAAGATGGGCCGCCGTGTCGACCAGATCCCCGAGAACTACGTCCTCGACAACTTCCGTGCCTGGAACGACCGGTCACGGCGCAACCTCGGCGTCGACCGCATCGACCTGGTGCAGCTGCACTGCCCCCCGACCCCCGTGTACTCCTCCGACGAGGTGTTCGACGCCCTCGACACCCTGGTCGAGGAGGAGCGGATCGCCGCGTACGGCGTGAGCGTCGAGACGTGCCAGGAGGCGCTGACGGCGATCGCCCGCCCGAACGTGGCGAGCGTCCAGATCATCCTCAACCCCTTCCGCATGAAGCCGCTCCGTGAGGTGCTGCCTGCGGCGGCCGCGGCCGGCGTCGGCATCATCGCGCGCGTCCCGCTGGCCTCCGGCCTGCTGTCGGGCAAGTACACGAAGGACACCGTGTTCGGCGAGAACGACCACCGGACCTTCAACCGGCACGGTGAGGCCTTCGACCAGGGCGAGACCTTCTCCGGCGTCGACTTCGCCACCGGCGTGGAAGCCGCGGCCGAGTTCTCCGCGCTCGCCCCGGAGGGCTTCACCCCGGCCCAGCTCGCGCTCCGCTGGATCGTGCAGCAGCCCGGCGTGACCACCGTGATCCCGGGTGCCCGCTCCCCGGAGCAGGCCCGCGCCAACGCCACCGCCGCCAAGCTGCCGGAGCTGTCCGCGCAGACGCTCGACGCGATCGGTGAGCTGTACGAGCGCCGGATCAAGGAGCAGGTCGAGGGCCGCTGGTAGCGGTTCCTCGCCCGAAACCGAGGAGGCGGCTCCACCCGGAGCCGCCTCTTTCCCGTCGTCCCGACCTGAGTGGCTTCCCCCTGCCGACTCCCTGAGCGGACGTCGGCCCGAACCGCTCCCGCGCGAGGACCCACCGCAGGCGCCCCGCATCCAGGTGACCGGACGTGGCAGGCGCACAGCGTCCACCGGACGTCGCGCACGCCCCGCATCCAGGTGACCGGACCTCGCGGGCGTACCGCCAGAGCACGTGCGTCACGCCGGCCCCGGACCCGGTCGTTCACCACGGTGTCACCGTCCGGACGCGCCCGTCGCTTCCCGCACTTCGCGGAGCCTTCTATCCTCGCGTCGGGCCGCCGCCCGAAAGCCGTCGGGTGCGGGCCCGTTGGACCTGTCCTGCACCGCTCCACCGTCGGAAGGCGACACCGCACATGCGCCCACCATGGCTGCGTACGGCGAGACGGCTCGGCATCCGATCGGCCGCCCTCCTCGTGACCAGCGCCCTGGCCCTGGCCGTTCCGTCCCCGGCCGTCGCGGCGGCCCGCCCGGCCGACCGGCCGGTCTCCTACGTCGACCCGCTGATCGGCTCGGCGAACGGCGGCAACACCTACCCCGGCGCGACCCTCCCGTACGGGATGATCGCCTGGTCCCCGACCAGCACCACCGGCGACCAGACCAGCACCGGGGCCGCCAACGGCTATCAGTACGACGCCACCCGCATCCGCGGGCTGAGCCTGACCCACGTCAACGGCGCCGGCTGCAACCCGGGCGCCGCGGGCGACGTCCCGATCATGCCGTTCGTCGGCGACGTGACGTCCTCGCCCTCGGCGGACACCAAGGACGCCGTCTACGCGGCCGACTTCGCGCACGCCGACGAGAAGGCCGTACCGGGGCGCTACACCCTCGGTCTCAAGTCCGGGGCCGGCGCGGACCTGGCCGTCGGCAAGCGGGCCGGCGTCGCCGACTTCAGCTTTCCGGCCGGCCGTCCCGCCAACCTGCTGTTCCGCGTCTCCAACTCCCTCAACGGCAGCGAGGACGCGCACGTCGACATCGACACCGCGCACCGCAAGGTCACCGGCTGGGTGCTCACCGGCGCCTTCTGCGGCCGCCGCGCCAACGGCGGGACCAACAACCGTAAGAGCTACTACAAGCTGTACTTCAGCGCCTCGTTCGACCGGGCCTTCTCCTCCGTCGGCACCTGGAAGGACAACACGCTCTCGGCGGGCTCCACCTCCGCCTCCGGGGGCGAGGGGTACGCCACGGGAGCGGACCGCGCCGGCCGCGGCTCCGGCGGCTACGTCGGCTTCGACACGCGCTCTGACAACGATGTCCGGATGCGGATCGGCATCTCCTACGTCAGCCTCGACGGCGCCGAGGCCAACCTCCGCGGCGAGATACCCCCGCGGGCGAGCGTCGACGACGTGGCCCGTGCGGGCGCCGACGCCTGGAACCGCGAACTGAGCACCGTGCGCGTCGCGGGCGGCAGCACCGCGCGGCGCACCACGTTCTACACGGCGCTCTACCACTCCCTCATGCAGCCGAACCTCATCAGCGACGCCGACGGCCGCTACCACGGCATGGACGCCGAGGTGCACCGCCTGGCACGCGGCCAGCGGGCCCAGTACAGCAACTTCTCGGGCTGGGACCAGTACCGGGCGCAGATCCAGCTGCTCGCCCTGCTCAAGCCGAGGATCGCCGGCGACTTCGCCCAGTCGCTGTTCAACTTCGCCGGGCAGAACGGCGGGGTGTGGGACCGCTGGGTGCACGTCAGCGGCGCCACCCACGTCATGACCGGCGACCCGTCGGCGGCCACCCTGGCCACCTTCTACGCGATGGGCGTCCGCGACTTCGACTACGAGGGAGCCTTCGAGTCGCTCGCGCGCCAGGCCACCGTGCCGCACGCGGACGGACTCTCCGACGCCGGCTGCCCCGGGCAGTGCGTGGGCCAGCGCCCCAACCTGGCCCAGTACCTCGGCTCGCACTACGCGGCCCAGGACGTCTGCCACTGCTGGGGCGGTGCCGCCGAGACCCTGGAGGACGCCGTGGCCGACTCCGCGCTGGCGAAGTGGGCGAAGCTGCTGGGCCGCGACGAGGAGGCGGCCGCCTTCGCCGAACGGGGCGGCTACTGGCGCAACGTCTTCAACCGCGACGCCACGGCCGACGCCGGTTACGTCCAGGCCCGGAATCTCGACGGATCGTGGGTGACGCCGTTCAGCCCGGGCAGCGACCGCGGCTTCGCGCAGGGCACCAGCGCCACGTACACCTGGATGGTGCCGCAGGACGTCCAGGGGCTGGCCGCGGCCATGGGCGGCCGGGAGCGTGCCGCCGAACGCCTCGACGGGTTCTTCCACACGGCGGACGGCGCGTGGTCGGTGCGCGGCGGCGACCCGCTCCGCTACGACCCCACCAACGAGCCCGGCATCCACGCCCCTTGGCTCTACAACGCCCTCGGACAGCCCTGGAAGACCCAGGCGACCGTGCGGCAGATCCTCGACACCGTCTACGGCACCGGTCCCGCGGGACTGCCGGGCAACGACGACCTGGGCACCATGTCCGCCTGGTACGTCTTCTCCGCGCTCGGGCTCTACCCGCAGACCCCGGGCAGCGGCGCGATGCTGCTGGGCGCCCCGCTGTTCCCGGAGGCGGTCGTCGACCGGCCGGGCGGGACCGGCATCACCGTCGAGGCCCCCGACGCCGACGCGGCGCACCCGTACGTCGGCGCCGTAAGGCTCGACGGCCGCACCACGAACCGCTCATGGGCGGGGGCCGGCCTGGTGAAGAGGGGCGGCACGCTCACCTACCGGCTCGCCGAGCGGCCCAACACCTCGTGGGGCACCGACCTCGCCGGTCTGCCGCGGTGACCGCTGCGGCTCCGTGCGGACACTCAGCGTGTTCTCATGGAGCCGCACCCCCGGGACGGGAACTGAACCTGTCCGTAACGGCGTTCAAGCTTTCGAAGGACGCCGCACGGTGTGCGTCGCGAGCCCGCGGTGTGACGGCCTTCACGTTCATGTGTCGGACAGTGATGAATTCCTTACAAGGGATACACGTACCGGTGTGCATAGAGGCATCGTCAGACCGCGGGAGGTTCTTCGTGCGACCGTTCACGCTCAACTACGCCCTGCCCACAGGGCAACCGGCGGCCGCCCTGCCTCCGTACCACTTCGACGCCTCCCTGCAGCTGAACGTGCTGCCGGACGGACGCCCGGCGGTCAGTGACCGTGCGTTGCTGATGGCCGCGGGGACCACGACCTCCACCGCCGGTTCCCAGACGCACTTCGACGACTGACGGACCGCCGCGGATGACGGTCCTGGTCCTCACCGCCGAGGAGGATGTCACCGCCGACATGGTGGTGGCCGAACTGAACGCACGCGGTGTCCCGGTGGTACGGCTCGACCCCGCCGACCTCCCCGACAAGGCGGTCCTGTCCGCCGACTACGCGCACGGCGACTTCGAGGGCCACCTGTCCGTGAACGGCCATGTGCTCAGCATGACGGGCCTGCGCTCGGTGTGGGTGCGGCGGCCGGGTGAACCGGCCGCCCACGCGGCCCATGCCTCGCCGTGGCTCACCGCCGAGACCCGGCAGGCCCTGTTCGGCATGCTCTACTCGGCCGTCACCCGCTGGATGAACCACCCCGGCAGCGCCGAGCAGGCCCGGCACAAGCCGTGGCAGCTGCGCGTCGCCCACCTCAGCGGCTTCGCGGTGCCGCCGACGGTCGTCACCACCGCGCCGCGTGTGGCGCAGCAGTTCGCGGAGGAGTACCGCGACGTGGTGGTGAAGTCCGCGTCGGGACCGCCGCCCGGGGACCCGACGGTGTCCCTGCCGACCACGCTGATCGGGCCCGACGCGGACTTCTCCGGCGTGGCGGCAGGACCCGCGCTGCTCCAGCGCTACGTCCCCAAGCGGGCCGACATCCGGCTGACCTGTGTCGGGTTGCGGCTGTTCGCCGCCCGGAAGACCGCCGCGCCCGGGCAGATCGACGGGCGTTACGGCGACACCGGCCACCTCTGGGAGACCACCTCCGTGCCGGACCGCGTCGCCAAGTCGGTCCAGGAGTACATGGCGTTCACCGGGCTCGCCTACGCGGCCTTCGACTTCGCGGAGGACGCCGAGGGCCTCTGGTGGTTCCTGGAGTGCAACCAGGGCGGGCAGTTCGGCTTCGTCGAGCTGGAGACCGGGCAGCCCATCGCCGAGGCGGTCGCCCTCTGGCTGGCCTACCGAAGACCCGGCTCCGACACCCGGACGGACTGAGCGGCACGGCCGCTCACGGCCCGTCAGGTGCGCGCGTGCTCTCCCGTGGACCGCGACAGCATCATCTCGGCCTGGCGCCTCTCCCGCGCCGCTTCCAGACGCGGACGGAGTCGGTTGACGCCCGGCGCGCGAGGGCCGTGCCGCCCGTACGGCTGTGCCTGTGGCGCGGCGCGACCGACACCGCCGGTGCGGGCGTCCCCGGATCACCGGCGAACGGGAACAGAATGACCTCGGGGCGCGTGTCGAGATCCCCGTCCCTGCTGCGTCCCCGCAGTGGACACGGTCACAACGGCCGTGGCGCACCGAGGAGAACACCATGGCCAAGTACCTGCTGCTGAAGCACTACCGGGGCGCGCCCTCGCCGGTCAACGACGTGCCGATGGACCAGTGGACGCCGGAGGAGGTCACGGCCCACGTCCGGTACATGCAGGACTTCGCGGCCCGCCTGGAGCGCACCGGGGAGCTCGTCGACGTCCAGGCCCTCTCCCCGGAGGGCATGTTCGTCCGCCACGACGGCGAGGGGCGGCCCCCGGTCACCGACGGCCCGTTCGCGGAGACCAAGGACCTGATCGCCGGCTGGATCATGATCGACGTCGAGACCCACGAGCGGGCGCTCGAACTGGCCGGCGAGCTGTCCGCGGCCCCGGGCGCGGGCGGCAGACCCATCCACGAGTGGCTGGAGGTGCGTCCGGTGATGGCCGCGCCGCCGACCATCACGGAGTGAGACGCGTGGACGAGGCACTGCTGCGGACCCTCACCCCGGCGGTGATCGGTGTCCTCGTCCGCCGCGGAGCCGACTTCGCGGCGGCCGAGGACGCCGTGCAGGACGCCCTGGTCGAGGCGGTGCGCCGGTGGCCGGAGGACCTGCCCCGGGACCCCAAGGGCTGGCTGGTCACCGTGGCGTGGCGCAAGTTCCTCGACGCGGCCCGCGCCGACGCCTCCCGGCGCCACCGCGAGGTGCGCGTCGAGGTCGAGCCCGCACCCGGCCCGGGCGAGGCGGTGGACGACACGCTCCAGCTGTACTTCCTGTGCGCGCACCCCTCCCTGACGCCGGCCTCGGCCGTCGCGCTCACCCTGCGCGCGGTCGGCGGCCTGACCACCCGGCAGATCGCGCGGGCCTACCTCGTGCCGGAGGCGACGATGGCCCAGCGGATCAGCAGGGCCAAGCGGACGGTCTCCGGCGTCCGCTTCGACCGCCCCGGCGACGTCGGCACCGTGCTCCGGGTGCTCTACCTGGTCTTCAACGAGGGGTACTCCGGCGACGTCGACCTCGCCGCCGAGGCGATCCGGCTCACCCGCGAGCTGGCGGCCCGGATCCCCGACGAGGAGGTCGCGGGCCTGCTCGCGCTCATGCTGCTGCACCACGCCCGGCGCCCGGCGCGGACCGGCCCCGACGGCGCTCTCGTGCCGCTCGCCGAGCAGGACCGCGGCCTGTGGGACACCCGGCTGATCGCCGAGGGGGTTGGCGTGCTCCAGGCGGCGCTCGCCCGCGACCGGCTGGGCGAGTTCCAGGCGCAGGCCGCCATCGCCGCGCTGCACGCCGACGCCCCCTCGGCCGAGGAGACCGACTGGGTGCAGATCGTCGAGTGGTACGACGAGTTGGTGGCCCTCACCGGCAGCCCGGTGGCCCGCCTCAACCGTGCCGTCGCGGTCGGCGAGGCCGACGGCCCCCGGGCCGGCCTTGCGGCCCTGGCGGACCTCGACCCCGCCCTGCCGCGCCACACGGCCGTCGCGGCCTATCTGCACGAGCGGGACGGCGACACCGCCACCGCGGCACGGCTCTACGCGGAGGCCGCCCGGTCGGCCACCAGCCTGCCGGAGCGCGAGCACCTCACCCGCCAGGCGGCCCGGCTCAACGCCCGCCTGCGCGGGTGAACACCGCACGGCGGACGCGGGGAGCGTACGGGCGGCGGGTCGTGTCTCACCCGGCGGAGGCGCGGAAGGTGCGCAGGAAGACGTCCAGCGCACGCCGGTTCGCGGTGTCGTCCCAGTCGGCGGCCGGGGTCGTCCAGCGGAAGGAGAAACCGCGGCCCGGCCCGGTGAGGAAGCCGCGGCCGAGGGTGCGCTCGCGGACGCCGGAGGATTCGGACAGCCACTCCATGTCCGCCGCGTCCAGGCCGCGGTAGTCGACGGAGCGGATGGCGCCCACCCGTTGGTAGTCGACGGACGTCCGCTTCAGGGAGGGCTCCAGGTCCCGCCAGACACCGACGGGGTCCGGCCCGAGCCGCTCGCTGTAGGTGACCGCCAGCGTGCGCGGATCGCCGGACGCGCCGAACGTCACCCGGTAGGAGGCGTCGGAGGCGCTGTCCCGGTCGACCGGCCGCCAGCCGGTGGGCAGGGCGATAGAGAACCCCTCGGGCGCGTCGTAGCGGCGGAAGCCGGCGGGCGGACCGCTCCGGTCGGGCCGGGAGGGTGAGACGGAGGGCGCGGGAGAGGACGGCCCGGACGAGGTGGGCGGCGCGGAGGACCGCGCGGTGGGCGGCACGGTGGGCGCGTTCCCGCCGGCGGCCGGGCGGGACGGCTCGGGGCGGGACGCGGAGGGACCGCCGTCCTGGCCGCCGCCGGTGAGGGCGAGGGCGGCGAGCGAGGCACCGGTCACGGCCAGCGCAAGAACGCCCAGCAGCACCGGCCGGCCCACGGTGCGTCTGCCCCACACCCGGCCGGTGCGCCAGGCGGCCGCGTAGGCGTCGCGCAGACAGGGCAGCGGCGCGTCCGGCCCGGGCTCCCCGGGGTCCTCGCGCAGGATGCGGGTGAACGCCGCGCGCACCACCGGCTCGGGCAGCCGTTCCTGCGGGTCCTTGCGGAGCAGCCCCTGGACGGCGGGGCCGAGCGGTCCGGCGTTCTGCGGGGAGCGGATGGGCAGCAGGTCGACCGCCCGCAGGGTCGCCTCGACCGGGCCGCGGTCCCGCACGGGCGGACGCCCCTCCACCATCGTGTAGAGGATCGCCCCGAGCGCCCACAGGTCCGACGCGGGCCCGGCTCCCTCGCCGCGCGCCTGCTCGGGGGAGGCGTACGACGGCGCGGTGACGCGAGGCGAGGCAGCGGCGCCCAGCAAGCCGAAACCGGCGACGAGCACCCCTCCGTCGCCGCGCACGAACACCTGCCCGGGACTGAGGTCGCCGTGCGTGATGCCCTCGCGGTGGGCCGCCGCGAGGACGTCGAGGATCGCGAGGCCCGTGCGGGCGGCCCGGACGTAGCTGACCGGCCCCTGCCGCAGCAGGTCGCTCAGCGGGGTGCCGTCGATCCGGTCCATGACCGTCCACAGCGCGCCGTTCTCCTCGACGACGTCGAGGACGGTGGCGACCCGGCCGGGGCAGGCCAGCTCCATGCTCTCGGACTCGCGCAGGATGCGGGCGGTGCCGGGGCGTGCGCCCGTGCCGTGCCGCGATTCGGTCAGGGAGACCGGCCGCCGGAAGCGGACGTCCTGACCGCGCAGTCCCGTCCGGCCCTCCTCCCGGTGCACGACCTCCTCGGGCCGGTACCGTCCGGCGATCAACTCCTGTGTGCTGGCTTGCCCTTCGGTCATGGTCATCCCTCGCTGCGCACCGGTCTCACGCCTTTCCCGGTTGTACGGCGGGGGCGGCGCCCGGCGTTCAACGCGGACGCGATTTGGGCGGCCGGGTTCGTCCCGGACGGCGCGCTTCGAGCAGGCGTGCGGACAACTCGCGCCAGGCGATGGCCAAAGGGTGACGCTACGGCGTGGCGCCGATGTACGACTCGGCGAAGGCGGCGCCCGCGGCGGGGGAGCGCAGCAGGCGACGCAGCCGGGCCGCGGCGGCACCCGCGCGGAAGGGGTCGCCGGAGGAGGGGCCGTGCAGCAGCTCCGCGAACCACCGCGAGAACTCCTGGTACTCCCACACCCGCCGCAGGCAAGCCGCCGAGTAGCCGCGCAGGCCGCTGTCGTCTCCCTCCCCGCAGAACGCGATGAGCGCGTCGGCGAGCAGGAAAGCGTCGTGCAGGGCCAGGTTCATGCCCTTGGCGGCGATCGGCGCGACGAGATGGGCCGAGTCCCCCGCGAGGTACAGTCGCCCGTACGACATCGGCTCCACCACGTAGTTGTGCATGTCGAGCACCCGCTTCTCGATGAGCCGGCCCTCGGTGAGGGGAGCGGCCCCCGGGACGGCCAGCCGCGCGTGCAGCTCGGCCCAGACCCGCTCGTGGGACCAGTTCTCCGGGTCGTCCCCGGGCGGGCACTCCAGGTAGTAGCGGGTGACCTCGGGGCTGCGGGCCATGTGGGCGGCGAAACCGCGCGGGTGGATGCCGAACACCACGCAGTCCGAGGACGGGGGCGCCTCGGCGAGCAGCGCCAGCCAGCCCACCCCGTACTCGAAGCGGGAGACGGGCGCGTGCTCGGCGGGCAGGTGGCGGCGGGTCACCCCGCGGGCCCCGTCGCAGCCGGCGACCACCGCGCAGTCGACACGCCGCCGCGCGCCGGTCAGGGGGTCCGTGTACGACACCGAGGGCTCCGTGCCCTCGATGCCGGTCAGCTCCACGTCGCGCACCCCGAAGCGGATGTCGCCGCCCCGCACGTCCGCGTACTCCCGCACCAGGTCCGTCACCAGCAGGGGCTGCGGGTACACGAAGTGGCGGTCCCCGGCCGGCTCGGCGTAGCGGAACCTGTGCCGCTCGCCCGCGAACCGGAACTCGCACTCGTGGTGGGGCTGAGCGCGCTCCACCAGCCGCTCTGCGAGCCCGTGCCGGCGCAGGGCACGCACGGCCCACTCCTCGATGAAGCCCGCGCGGGGCCGCTGCTCGACGAACTGTCTGCTCTCGGTCTCCAGGACCACGCAGCCGACGCCCGCGGCCCGCAGGATGTTGGCGACGGTGAGACCGGCCGGACCCGCGCCGACGATGACGACGGGTATGCGCTCGGCCGGGGCGGAGGAAGTGGGGGAGGCGGGATTCACCGGACCATCATGACGGCGCCACCACCGCGAACGGCCGCCGTGCACAGGCGGGTTGGCTCGCGCGCGGACCCCGGCGCGGCCGTGTCCGCGCCGGGGTCCGCACCGCTCCGGCGGACGGCGTCAGGCGAACGCGTCGCGCAGCGCCGGCAGCAGCGTCTTCTCCGACCAGTCGAGGAAGGCGTGCTGGGAGTCGCCGCCGATCTGCACCAGCGCGACCTCGGTGAACCCGGCCTCGGCGTAGGGGCGTACGGCCTCGACGAAGGCCTGGGGGTCGTCCCCGCACGGAATCGACTCGGCGACGTCGTCCGGCGTGACGAACTGGGTCGCCCCGGCGAAGGACTGGGGATGCGGAAGCTCCGAGTTGACCTTCCATCCGCTGCCGAACCAGCGGAACTGGTCGTGCGCCCGCTGTACGGCCGCCTCGCGGTCCGGGTCGAAGCAGACGGGGAGCTGCCCCACCCGGGGCTTGCCCTGCCCGCCGTGCCGGTCGAAGCCCTCGAGGAGCTCCGCCTTGGGTTCGGTGGCGATCACGAGGTCGGCGAAGCGGCCCGCCAGGCGGCAGGAGCGCTCGCCGGACACCGCGAGCCCGATCGGCGGGGCCTGGTCCGGGAGGTCCCAGAGCTTGGCCGACTCCACGTCGAAGTGCGTGCCGCGGCGGGTGACATGGCCGCCCTCGAACAGGTCGCGGATGATGCCGACCGCTTCCTCCAGCATCTCGTGCCGCACGTCGACCGAGGGCCAACCCCCGCCCACCACGTGCTCGTTGAGGTTCTCGCCGGAACCGAGGCCCAGCCGGAACCTGCCCTCGGACAGCAGCTGCATCGTCGCCGCCTTCTGCGCCACCACCGCCGGGTGGTAGCGGAAGGACGGGCACGTCACGTACGTCATCAGCGGGATCCGCGAAGTGGCCTGGGCGGCGGCCCCGAGCACGCTCCAGGCGTACGGGGAGTGGCCCTGGGACTCCAGCCACGGGAAGTAGTGGTCCGAGGTCACCGAGAAGTCGAACCCGGCCTGCTCGGCCCGTACCACGTGGTCGACGAGGTCACGGGGGCCGGCTTGCTCCGTCATCATCGTGTATCCGATTTGCACCATAAGGAACGGGTCCCCGATCCGGTGATCCGGAAACAGGGACCTTCCCCCGTACGGCGCTACCCCGCGACGCGGGCCACGAACTCCCAGCTCCCGTGCGGCGCCTCGTACACGACGAACCCGGGCTCGGCGCGCACGAACGCCGCGCCCTCGGGCTCCCGGACGTCCGAGCGGGCCCCCGCCGGGACGTGGACCTCGGCCGTCGATCCCACCGGCACCCGCACCGACAGCCGCAGCGCGGTGCCGACGACGGACCACGCGACGGACGCCTCGCCCCGGACCGTGCGCACCGAGGTGCGGGCCCAGTCCACGCCCGCACGGCCGTCGGGCCGCACGGTGAAGGTCCGGTACCCGGCGTCACCGGGCCGCAGTCCCGCCACGTTCTCGTACAGCCACTGCACGACCGTGCCCTGGAAGTAGTGGTCCCGGGAGCGGGAGTCCAGGGGCCACATCTCCCACATGGTGTCCGCGCCGTGCTCGAACCAGTACCCCCAGCCCGGGTACGTGCGCTGGGTGGCTATCGCGTGCGCCACCTCGGGGTGCCCCTGCGCGGACAGCTCGCGCAGCAGCACGCTCGTCCCGAGGGCCCCGGTGTTGAGATGGTCGCCGCGCCCGCGGATGTCGGCGAGCAGCGAATCCACGACGCTCGCCCGGGCGCCGGGCGGGACGAGTCCGAAGGCGAGCGGGACGCAGTTGCTGGTCTGGCGGTAGCCGGGGTCCTTGGCGGTGCGGTAGTGGCCCTCCGGGCTCAGGAAGGCGGCGTTGAATGCCTCCTTCAGCTCATCGGCCGCCTTGCGGTAGCGGACGGAGACATCGTTGTCGTCGAGCAGGTCCGCGAGTTCCGCCGTCCCGGTCAGGGCCCGGTACAGATAGGCCGTAGCGGTGAGCCGGGTGTCCTCGGGCGGGTTGCCGCCGTAGCCCGGCGGCAGGTAGTCGCCGAGGGCGGTCACCGCGAGCCCGTCCTCCAGGCGTGAGATCTCCCAGTCCAGGTAGCGGGTGAGGGGCTCCCAGTGGTCCCGGGCGAGCCGCTCGTCGCCGTACACGCGGTACATCTCGCGGACGAGGAAGGGGTAGACGGTCGTCCACTCGGGCGAGGGGCCGAGGTCTCCGTAGCCCCAGCCGCCGCTGGGGACGATGACCGGGAGCTGCCCGTCGCCGTTCTGGCTGTCCGCGAGGTCGCCCAGCCACTTGGTCAGGAAGCGGTGCACCCCGAACGCGTACGCCATGACGGGCGCGCCGAGCTGGGCGTCGCCGGTCCAGCCGTTCTTCTCGTACATCGGCGTGTCCGTCGGGATGCCATGCAGGTTGTTCAGGACCGTGCGCCGCATCGCCGCCTCCAGCCGCTCGTAGAACGGTTCCGAACAGGCGAAGGCGCCTGTCCGTTCGACCGGGGTGTGCACCACCCGGCCCAGCACCTGCGAGGCTTCCGGCTTCGCGGGCAGGCCGCTGACCTGCACATAGCGGAAACCCTTGTACGAGAAGGCGGGCTCCCACACCTCCTCGCCGCCGCCCGCGCACACGTACTCGTCCGTCTGGAAGCGGCCCGGCACGTGCCCGGTCTCCGCGTGCACGCTCCCGTCGTCCTTCAGCTTCTCGCCGTGCACGAGCCGGACCGTCGTCCCGGCGGGCGCCCGGACGGTCAGCCGGGACCAGCCCGCCATCGTGCGCCCCATGTCCACGACGTACACACCCGGCCGCAGCTCCGACACGGCCACCGGGCGCACGGTCTCCACCACCTCGATCGGGTCGTGCCCCTGGGCGCGCAGCGTCCCCTTGGGGGCCGGCTGCCGCGGTGCCTTCCGCCAGCCGGTGTCGTCGAACCCGGGGCGCGTCCAGTCGCCCGGTGCCTCGCGGGCGTCGTAGGTCTCGCCCGCGTAGAGGGAGTTGGAGCGGGTGGGGCCCTCGGTCAGCCGCCACCGCCCGTCCGTGGCGACCGTGGTGCGCGAGCCGTCCGGGTGGTCGATCTCCAACTGGGCCAGCAGCCGGGGCTCGCCGTGCCAGGGCGGCCGGTGCCAGTTCCACACGTTGGGCGTCGTCATGCCGAAGAAGCCGCGCCCGAGCGTGACTCCGATCGCGTTGCGGCCGCGCCGGACGCGGTCCGTCACGTCGTGCACCGCGTACAGCACGGTCTCGTCGTAGTCCGTGAAACCGGGGTCGAGGACCTGGCGGCCGACCCGTACGCCGTTGAGTTCGGCGTCGTAGTAGGCGAGCCCGCTGAGGTACAGGCGGGCGCGCGCCACCGGCTTGGGGACGTCGAACTCGCGGCGCAGCAGCGGAGCGGGCCGCTCGGGCGCGGGGACCGTCACGCCGTCGCCCCAGGGACCCTGTCCGTAGGGGGCGAGCACGGCCGCCCGCTCCCACCGTCCGTCGTCGAACTCCGGCTGCTGCCAGCCCTGTTGCTCGCTGTCGGCGCAGAGCCAGCCGCCGTCGGTGACGAACTCGACGGTGCCACCCGCCGCCGTCTCGACGAGCAGCCGGACGAGCAGCCCGCCCGGGTTCACCGAGGCGGGAGCGCCGCGGTTGGTGGCGAGCGCGGCCACCACCATCCGCCCGCCGGGCGCGGCCCGCACCTGCCCGGTGACGTCCGCGGACTGTCCGGTGCGCCAGGCGTCCGTCCGCTCGTCCTGGTGCAGCACCCGCTGTCCGCCGACGTACAGCGTGAAGTCGTCGTCGGCGGTGGCCACCAGCGTGGCGCGGCGGACGTCGGTGCCGGCGGGAAGCGTCGTCGTGCCGCGGAACCAGCGCGGCCCGGTGGGGGAGGAGCCGGCGGTCGAGCCCGGCGACCAGATCCAGGCCGCGCCCTCGAAGCCGGGGGGCTCGGGGGCGGCGTCCGCTCCGATCCAGACACCTCGCCAGGCGTCCTTTGGCATCGTTGTCTCCCACCAGCGCGAGGTGCTCCACGCGGACGGGCGGCCGTCGCCGTCCCAGACGCGGACCTGCCAGTGGTAGCGGGTACGGGCCTTGAGGGCGGGGCCCGCGTACACGACGCCGACCGTACGGTCGGACGCGACCCGGCCCGAGTCCCAGACGAGGCGGCGCCCTTGCCGCAGCTCCCCGGCGTCCAGCGCGACCCTCACCTGGTAGGCGGTCTGCCGGGCCGCGTGCCCCTCGGCCGTCAACTCCCAGGTCAGCCGCGGGCGTTCGACCGCGGTGCCGAGCAGCGTCTCGGCGTACTCGACGGTGGTCCGTTCGATGCGCAGCCCGCCCGGCCGTACGGCGTCGCCGCCCCGGTCCTCGGACGCGGACGCGGTGCCGGCCGCCGCTCCGAGCGCGACGGACGCGCCCGCCCCGGCGATGGAACTTCTCAGGAAGACCCGGCGGTCCCAACCCTTGGCCATCTGTGCCCCTCGGTGGATTTCGATGGATTCGGCCCATGCGTCGCCAGGGACCCATGGTGATTGAAACGTTTCATTCCGTAGTCGTCGATCCTATGCACCGGCTGTGGCGGCCTTCAAGAGGCGTGCACGGGTGGCGTGGACACCAGGGAGGCGCGCGGGAAGGATGGCGTGTGCACGCAGCGGGCGTTCGCGGCGGCGGGGGCACCCCGCCGCCGTGGGGGCGCCCGCCCCGCCCCTCGTCCGCCGTCCCTCAACCGCCCGGAGGCCGCCCCGTATGAGCGCCCGCCCCCTGCCCGAGAGCGGTCCCGCCGCCGAGGGCGTCGACGCGTCCGGTGTCCACGCCTTCCTCGACGCGGTCGAGGCCGCGCCCGGCATCGAGCCGCACAGCCTGATGATCCTGCGGCACGGACGCCTCGTGGCCTCCGGCTGGTGGGCGCCCTACACCCCCGAACGCCCCCAGCTGCTCTACTCGTTGAGCAAGAGCTTCACGTCCACGGCCGCCGGACTCGCCGCCACCGAAGGGCTGTTGGACCTGGACGAGCCGGTGGTCTCGTACTTCCCCGAGTTCGAGGCCGACATCACCGATCCGCGCAGCCGCGCCATGCTGGTGCGGCACGTCGCGTCCATGGCCAGCGGACACCTCGCCGAGACCCACGACGCGGCGTTCAGGCGTGATCGCGCGGAGCCGGTGCGCGGCTTCCTGCTCACGCCGCCGGACCGGGACCCCGGCACCGTCTTCGCGTACAACCAGCCCGCCACCTACACCCTCGCCGCGATCGTCCAGCGGGTCACCGGCCGCACGCTGACGGAGTACCTGCGCCCCCGGCTCTTCGACCCGCTGGGCATCGGCAAGGTGGCGTGGATCCAGCGGCCGTCCGGCCGGGACCTCGGCTTCAGCGGACTGCACGCCACGACCGACGCGATCGCGCGGCTGGGGCAGCTGTACCTCCAGGACGGCGTCTGGGAGGGGCGGCGGCTGCTCCCGGCGGCCTGGATCGCCGAGGCGACCCGCGCGCACGTCTCCACCTGGGACGGCACGCCGCAGGGCAGGGAGTCGGACTGGCAGCAGGGCTACGGGTTCCAGTTCTGGCGGGCCCGGCACGGCTACCGCGGTGACGGGGCGTACGGGCAGTTCTGTCTCGTGCTGCCCGAGCACGACGCGGTGGTGGCGACGACCGCGGCGACAGAACAGATGCAGGAGCTGCTGAACCTCGTCTGGCGGCACCTGCTGCCCGCCTTCGGTCCGGCCCCGCTTCCCGGCCACGACGACGAGAGCCTGCGCAAGCGTCTCGCGGAACTGGCCCTGGCGCCGGTGCCGGGCGACGGCGCCCCGCGGACGCGGGCGGAGTCGTGGTCCGGCGCCCGCTTCGCCCCCGCGGCGGACGATACGGGCGCCGCCAAGCCGAAGAAGCTGACGGGCGTCCTGGTCGACGCCGACGGGGACGGCTGGACCCTCACGCTGGACGAGAACGGCACCCTCCTGCGGCTGCGGCTGGGCGGCGCCGGCTGGACCACGGACGGCGGACCGGTGCCCACCGCGGTCAGCGGGGGATGGAGCGACGCGGACACCCTGCGCGCCGACGTCCTGTTCCTGGAGACGCCGCACCGGCTGAGCGTGACCTGCTCGCTCACCTCCCGTACGTTCACCGCGCGCTGGCGCACGGTGCCCCTGCACGGCGGCCCGCTCGCCTCCCTGCGGGCCCCGGGACGGGACACCGCGTCGGGGGCCCCCGGCCCCGGCCCCGCATCCGGGTGAAGGCGGCGGCGCACTCCCCGCACGGCACGCGTCGCCCCCGGTCGTGCGCGCCGGGCGGACGTATGGCATGCCGATGCACGGGTAATCGCCGATGATCGTACGAGGACGGCGGCGGCTGCCCGGGTGCGCCGTCACGGCAGTGGAGTGTGCTGATGCAGCTGAATCTCGAAGGACGCACCGCGCTCGTCACCGGCTCGACGCAGGGGATCGGGGCGGCCATCGCCCTGGGCCTCGCCCGGGCGGGCGCCCGCGTCGGTGTCAACGGGCGTGACGAGGGCCGGGTCGCGGAGGCCGTCGCCCGGCTGAACGGGGACGCCCCACAGGCGGAGTTCGTCCCGGTCGCCGCCGACCTGGGGACCGAGGAGGGGGCGGAGAGCGCCCTGGAGACGCTTCCCGACGTCGACATCCTGGTCAACAACCTCGGCATCTTCGGTGCCAAGCCGGCCCTGGAGATCAGCGACGACGAGTGGCGCCGCTACTTCGAGGTGAACGTCCTGGCCGCCGTCCGGCTGACCCGCGCCTACCTGCCCGGCATGACGCGGCGGGGCTGGGGGCGCGTGCAGTACATCGCGAGCGACTCGGCGGTGGTGATCCCGGCCGAGATGATCCACTACGGCATGTCCAAGACGGCGCTGCTCGCGGTGAGCCGGGGCTTCGCCAAGGAGGCGGCGGGCACCGGGGTCACGGTCAACTCCGTCATCGCCGGCCCCACGCACACTGGCGGCGTCGAGGACTTCGTGTACGAACTCGTGGACCGCGAGCTGCCCTGGGACGAGGCACAGCGCGCGTTCATGCGCGAACACCGCCCGCAGTCCCTGCTCCAGCGGCTGATCGAGCCCGAGGAGATCGCGAACCTCGTCGTCTACCTGAGCTCGGACCAGGCGTCGGCCACCACCGGGGGCGCCGTCCGGGTGGACGGCGGCTACGTCGACTCGATCCTGCCCTGACGGTCCGGCCGACAACGACGCGACGCGGGGACCCCTTTGAGCGGGGCCCGGCGTCGCGGTGTGCGCAGCCGCGGTCGAAGCGCTTCCGGGCCGGTGAACTCGGCCTCCACAGCCACGACATGCGCGGACACCTCGCCGGGGCCGGCCCGCGCCACGCCGGCTGACGGACGCGGCACACCGGCCGGGGAGCCACCCGCGCCGAGCCGCCACCGGAGCCCTTTACGGACCCACCCCCTGGCGGATCACCGGCGGAACGACGTCCCGGGGCAGGACGTCGTTCATCACTACGTGGTGCGCCCTTGGGCCGGCCAGGACGCCTGCGGGTCCCTGAAGATCAAGGCTTGAGGGCGACGGCGCCGAACTGCGGGAGCGTGGGCGCCGAGTCGGAGTCCGCACGCCACCGGGAGCAGGACACGAGACCCGGGGTGACGAGGTCGAGACCGTCGAAGAAGGAGGCGATCTCCTCGCGGGTGCGGGCGGTGATCGGCGGGGTGGCGTTCTCGTTCCAGAACTTCATGGCCTCGACGTTGCCCTCGCCGCCGAGGTCGGCGTCCGTCGTCGGGTGGGTCAGCGCGAGGCAACTGCCCGACGGGACGGCCGCCATGACCCGGCGCACGATGTCCCGCGCCTTGTCGGTGTCCAGGACGAAGTTCAGGATGCCCAGCATCATCACCGCGACGGGCCGCTCCAGGTCGAGGGTGTCCGCGGCGCCCCGGACGATGGTGTCCGGGTTGTGCACGTCGGCGTCGATGTAGTCGGTGACGCCCTCGGGGGTGCTGGTCAGCAGGGAGCGGGCGTGGACGAGCACGATCGGGTCGTTGTCGACGTACACGATCCGCGAGTCCGGCGCGATCCGCTGCGCGATGTCGTGGGTGTTGTCCAGGGTCGGCAGGCCGGTGCCGATGTCGAGGAACTGGCGTACGCCGAGGTCGGCGGCGAGGAACTGCACGGCACGGCCCAGGAATTCGCGGTCCGCGCGGGCCACGTCCCGGATCACCGGGAACATCGAGGCGACCTGCTCGCCGACCTTCTGGTCGACCTCGTAGTGGTCCTTGCCGCCGATCCAGTAGTTCCACACCCGGGCGTTGTGCGCCACCGAGGTGTTCAGTCTTCCGGAGGCACCTGTCGGGCGCTGCGTGTCGCTCATGTCGTTCCCTTCCTGCGCGCCCGAGGGCGTCCGGGCGCGTGTGGCCGCCGGGGCGGCACCTGACCGTCGCCGCCATTGTGCCCCCTTGATCACGCGGACCGGACCCGCCCCGGCACGAACCCGACGGGCCCGCGGACCGGCGAACCGGTCGGCACGGCACGGCAGTTCGCGACCGCGCACGCGAGCCGACGCCGAGACCGCCGCCCCCTCACGTACGCGTAGGGGACGGCGGGGAACCCGGGGTACTCGTCAGGAGAGGCAGCCCACGTGGGCCAGGGCCTGCCGGAGCAGGACGCCGTGGCCGCCGGGCATCTCGTTCAAAACCATCTGCGACGACGCCTCCTGGGGGCTGAACCACACCAGGTCGAGTGCGTCCTGCCGCGGCCGGCAGTCGCCGGTCACCGGGACGATGTAGGCGAGCGACACCGCGTGCTGGCGAGGGTCGTGGTACGGCGTGACCCCGTGCGTGGGGAAGTACTCGGCGACGGTGAAGGGCTGCAGCGACGCCGGGACCCGGGGGAGTGCCATCGGGCCCAGATCCTTCTCCAGGTGGCGCAGGAGGGCGTCCCTGACCCGCTCGTGGTGCAGCACCCGGCCGGAGACGAGGGTGCGGCTGACCGTCCCGTCGGGGCCGATGCGCAGGAGCAGTCCGATGCTGGTGACTTCGCCGCTGTCGTCGACGCGCACGGGGACGGCCTCGACGTACAGGATCGGCATCCGGGCGCGGGCCTGGTCCAGTTCGTCGGGAGTCAGCCAGCCGGGCGAGGTCTCGGTCATGTCAGACATTCGTTGATCATACTTTCAGTGACCCCCGCTTGGCCCGTACGTCGCGGGTCCGACCGGGGGCGCGTCGGCGGCGCGCCGGGCAGGTGCTGCCGAACCGGGCGGCGGAGGTCTAGAGTGAACCCGCCAGTTGGTTGAATTGCCAACCAGGTCGTGGACAACCGAGGAGCCCCGATGGAACCTGTGGACCTGGCAGCCGTCGAAGCCGAGCGCTCGCGGATCCGGGAGACCTACCTGGCGGCCTCGGACCGCCCGGCGAGCTCCGCCCGCGGCGTGCACCACGTGGCCCTCCTCTCCTCGGACGTGGAGCGCACCGTGCGCTTCTACCAGGAGGTCCTCGGGTTCCCGCTCACGGAGATGATCGAGAACCGCGACTACAAGGGCTCGACCCACTTCTTCTTCGATCTGGGCAACGGCAACCTGCTGGCCTTCTTCGACTTCCCCGGCCTCGACCTCGGCCCGTACGCCGAAGTGCTCGGCGGGCTCCACCACCTCGCCATCTCCGTCGACCCCACCACCTGGCGGCGACTGCGCGAACGCCTCGGCGAAGCGGGGGTCGACTACCAGGAGGAGAGCGGTACCTCCCTCTACTTCCGCGACCCCGACGGCGCCCGCGTCGAACTCCTCGCCGACCCCCTCGGCGAGATGTACGGCACGACCGTGCTCTGAGGCCCGCCTCTCCGGCGGCCACGACGAGACGTGCGCCGGCCGCCGGCCGCGGAGCCGGACGGTACCGCTCGCAGGGCCGTGCGCTGGGCCGTATGCAGCAGCACCGGGGGCAGGCGACCGCCCGCGCCGCCGACGCTGGAGGCTCAGTCCCCACCCTCAGGAGCC
The DNA here is from genome assembly GCF_055565855.1 of Streptomyces sp. NPDC028308. Lineage (NCBI taxonomy): Bacteria > Bacillati > Actinomycetota > Actinomycetes > Kitasatosporales > Streptomycetaceae > Streptomyces > Streptomyces sp. NPDC028308. The sequence continues at coordinate 697,388 of NZ_JBVHTO010000002.1, read as the reverse complement.
GAGATGCCTCTGCGCCCCCTGCCGTCCCCTGCCGCCGTCACCCCGCGGCGGCTGCGGAAGGCCGCCCTCGTCACCGTCTGCGTGGCGGCGCTGACCGCCCTCACCCCGAGTGCCGCCGGTGCCCGTCCCAGCGCGCCCGACGACCGCGCTCTGCAACAGGAGATCGACGAGTTCGCCGGGGCCCCGGGCGGCCCGCCGGGAGTCATCGCCGTGCTGCGCGACGGCCGTGGGACCCGCGTCCTGCGGGCCGGGACCGCCGATCTGAGCACCGGCCGACCGCCGCGCGCACACGACCACATGCGCATCGCCAGCGTCGCCAAGGCCTTCAGCGGGGCGGTGGCCCTGACCCTGGTCAACAGCAAGGACCTCGCCCTGGACGACACCCTGCGCGAGCGCCTGCCCCGACTGCCGCGCGCCTGGGGCTCGGTGACGCTCCGTCAGCTCCTGAACCACACCAGCGGGCTGCCCGACTACACCCAGGCCCCGGCGTTCCGCGAGACGGTGACCGCCGACCCCCGGCACCACTTCGACTCCCGCCGGCTGCTCGACTACGTCGCCGACGAGCCGCTCGACTTCAAGCCGGGCTCCCGATACCGGTACTCCAACTCCGACAACATCGCCGTCGCCCTGATGGCCGAGGCCGTCACCGGCACGACGTACGAACGGCTCCTGGACGAGCTCGTGTACCGGAAGCTGGGCCTGCGCGACACCAGCCTGCCGCAGGGCTACCGGCTGCCGAAGCCCTACCTGCACGGCTACGACGTGAGCGTGCCCGACGCCCCCGAGGACATCAGCGAGGTCCTCGGTGCCTCCGGCGTCTGGGCCTCGGGAGGCATCGTCTCCACGCCCTCCGACCTGAACCGCTTCATCCGCGGCTACGCGGGCGGCGAGCTGTACGGCCGCAAGGTCGTGCGGGAGCAGCGGCGCTGGGTGAAGGGCGCCTCCGAACCCGCGGGCCCGGGACGCAACAGCGCCGGACTCGCCCTCTTCCGCTACACGACCCGGTGCGGTGTCGTGCTCGGCCACACCGGCAACTTCCCCGGCTACACGCAACTGGCCGCCGCCACGCCGGACGGTAGCCGATCGCTCACCTTCTCGGTGACCGCCCAGATCAACAAGGAGCTCGCCCCCGCGCAGCTGGAACGGCTGCGCGCCGTCCAGGAGGACTTCGTCTGCGCGCTGCTCGGCAAGGGCCGCTGACCGCTCGGGTCCCGGCGCCGGGCTCCGGCGCCGGGACCCGAGAGGGCCGCCGCCCGGTGACGCCGCCGGCCACTCCGATGAGTTCCGGGCCGCGCCGGAGTCCTTTCCCTCGTCACCGTGACCGCGGCGGCTGCCGCACGGCGGAAGGAAGACCGTCCATGACCACCACCCACACCCTCGACGTGCCCGGGGCGCGCCTGCACTACGAGGTCCGAGGTTCGGGTCCGCTGCTGCTGGTGACGGGAGCCCCGATGTCCGCCGCCGCCTTCGCGCCGCTGGCCGACGCGCTCGCGAGCGACCACACCGTCGTCACCCATGACCCGCGCGGCATCGCGGGCAGCCCCGTCGACGACCCCGGTCAGGACTCCACCCCCGAGCTGCGGGCGGACGACGCCGTCGCCCTGCTCGACGCGCTCGGGGCGGAGCGCGCCGACGTGTTCGGCAGCAGCGGCGGAGCGGTGACCGGCCTCGCGCTGGTCGCCCGGCATCCGGGACGGGTGCGTACCCTCGTCGCGCACGAGCCGCCCGTACTGGACCTCCTGCCCGACGCCGCCGAGCGGCACGCCGCCACCGAGGACATCATCGCGACCTTCCACAAGGAGGGCGTGGGGGCCGCCTGGACGAAGTTCATGATCGTCTCCGGTGTCGCGGGCACGGGCGAGGAGCCGCCCCCGCCGTCAGGCGAGCCCTCGGCGCAGGACCTCGCCGACAGCGCCCGCTTCTTCGCCCACGAACTGCGGGCGACCACCCGGTACGTCCCCGACATCGCGGCGCTCACGTCCGCGCCGGGACGCGTCGTCGTCGGGATCGGCGCGGACTCCGGGCCGCTGCTCACCCACCGGACCTCCATGGCGCTGGCCGGCCTCCTCGGCACGCCGCCGGTCGAGTTCCCCGGCGGCCACGGCGGGTTCATGGAGCGGACCGAGGACTTCGCCAAGGCGCTCCGCGAGGTGCTGGCACGGGAGGCGGCGGGCGAACCCGCCGCGAGCTGACCCGCTCCCGCCGGGCGGCCGCGTGCCCCGCGGCCCTCAGCGCAGCGTGTCCGCCCAGTTCGCCGGGACCCGCCCCGCCGGGCCGGGCACCGGCTGCTCGGCGGGACGGGAGACCGGCGGAGCCAGGTCCGGACCGGTCTCGTACAGCTCCGAGGTGTCGAAGTTCCAGAACCAGTTCTCGCCGGGCTCGAAGCTGCGCATGAAGGGGTGCCCGCTCTCCTGCGCGTGGGCCGAGGCGTGTTTCGAGGGTGAGTCGTCGCAGCAGCCGATGTGGCCGCACTGCGCGCAGCGCCGCAGGTGGAGCCACCAACCGCCGGTCGCGTCGCACTCGACGCACCCGGTACCGCTCGGCGGGACGGCGGGGTCGATTCCGTCGGGCAGGGTCATGAAGGCTCCTCGGATGTGTCGGGCTCCGCGGCGGTCAGGGGCAGGCGGACCTGGAAGCGGGTGTCGCCGGGCACGGACCGCACCTCGAGGTGTCCGTGGTGCTTGTTGACGACGATCCGCCAGGAGATGTCCAGGCCGAGCCCGGTGCCCTCGCCCACCGGCTTGGTGGTGAAGAAGGGGTCGAAGATGCGGTCGCGGATCTCGGCCGGCACCCCGGGCCCGGTGTCCCGGAACTCCACCAGGAGCCGGTCCCGGTCCATGGCGGTCCGCACGGTGAGCGTGCCGTCCCCCTCGGTGCCGTTCATCGCCGACACCGCGTTGTCGACGAGGTTCGTCCACACCTGGTTGAGCTCGCCGGGGTAGGCCGGGATCTTCGGGAGGGTGCGGTCGTACTCCTTGACCACGGTGATGCGGGGGCCGATCTTGCCGGAGAGCATCAGCAGGGTGCTGTCGAGCAGTTCGTGCACGTCGCAGACCTGGTACGGGGCGCGGTCGAGCTGGGAGTACTGCTTCGCCGCGTTCACCAGGTGCGAGATCCGGGCCGTGGAGTCCTCGATCTCGTTCATCAGGAGCTCGGTCTCCACGGTGTAGTTGAGCCAGCCGACGGCTCCCGGGAGGATCTCCGGGCCCACGGCCGCCGCCACCTGGTCGAGCCAGTCGACGTCGAGGCCGGCCTGCACGAAGCTGGGCGCGAGCTGCCACCCCTCGGCGATGCCGTGGTCGTCGAGCCAGTCGCCGAGGGCGTCCTCGCGGTCGGAGGCCTCCAGCGGGCTCAGGACCGGCGCCTTGGCGACCCGCTCCGCGGTGCGCTCCTGGATCTCGATGAGATGTGCCAGGGCCTCGCGCGAGAACGGGCCCGTGGCGATGATGCCCAGCTTGTGCCGCATCTTGGCGACCCGCTCCCGCAGGGTCGAGGTCGCCCGCACCGCCGCGGCGGCGGGGTTGTTCAGCTCGTGGGTCAGGCCCGCCGACAGCGAGCCGAGGGCCAGCAGGCGCTCACGCTGCCCGATCGCCTGCTGGGTGTTCTTCGAACCGAAGAACAGCCCCTCCAGCAGATGCACGGCCATCGGGAACCAGTCCTGCATGATCGCCGCGAACGTCTCGGCGGGCAGCACGAAGAACCGCGACGGCTCGGTGACCCGCATCGAGCTGTTGTAGACCGGCCGCACCCGGTCGCCCAGATACGCCTGCATGGCACCGGAGTACACACCGCGGCTGGAGCTGCGGCTGATCTCCACGTCGTCGTTCCCGACCCGCCGCGACAGCACCACCGTGCCTTCGAGGAGGACGAAGAAGCAGCTCGCCGGCTCGCCCTCGGTGTAGACCGGACCTGACTCGAACGTCTCCACCCGGCCCTCCCGGCACAGCCGGTCCAGCTGGTCGCCGTCGAGCTTCTCGAAGAGGAACAGGGTGCTCAGCTCGGCGACGCTGCACGGCACCGGCCGCCCGCTCACGACTGCTCCAGGTAACGGTGGACGAGCATGACGGCCATGGCTCCCTCTCCGACCGCGGACGCGACCCGCTTCGCGGACTCGGCCCGCGCGTCACCCGCCACGAACACACCGGGCACGTTGGTCTCCAGGTGGTACGGCGGCCGGTCCAGTTCCCAGCCGGGCGGCGGCTGCCCGTCCGCGGTCATGTCGGGGCCGGCCATGATGAACCCGCGCGGATCCCGCAGCACCGTCCCGTCCAGCCAGTCGGTGAGCGGGGCCGCGCCGATGAACACGAACATCCACTGCGCGTCGACGAGTTCGGTGTGCCCGCTCGCCACGTCCCGCAGGATGAGCTGCTCCAGGTGGTCCGAGCCGTGCGCGGCCTCGACGACCGTGCCGGTGCGGACGCTGATGTTGGGCGCCTCCTCGATCTGCTGGATCAGGTAGTACGACATCGACGCGGCCAGCGACGAGCCGCGCACCAGGATGGTGACCGACTTCGCGCCCCGCGCCAGGTACATCGCCGCCTGGCCCGCGGAGTTGGCGCCGCCCACGATGTACACGTCGTGGCCCTGGCACGAGGCCGCCTCCGTGAGCGCCGAGCCGTAGAACACCCCGCACCCGGTCAGGTCCGCGATCCCGGGCGCGTCCAGCTGCCGGTACGACACGCCGGTCGCCAGGATCACGCTGTGCGCGGCGATCGCCGACCCGTCGGAGAACCGGATGGTGCGCGAGGCCCCGGTGACCTCCAGGCCCGTCACCTCCCGCGCGGTAAGGATCTCGGCGCCGAACTTCGCGGCCTGCCGGCGCGCGCGGTCGGTCAGCTGCGCTCCGGACACCCCGTCCGGGAAGCCGAGGTAGTTCTCGATGCGCGAGCTCTGGCCCGCCTGCCCGCCGGTGGCCGACCGCTCCACCAGGACCGTTCGCAGACCCTCCGAGGCCCCGTAGACCGCGGCGCCGAGACCGGCCGGGCCGCCCCCGATGACGACCAGGTCGTAGAACTCCGCCGTCGGCGTCGTGGCGAGCCCGACCTGTGCCGCGAGAGCGGGGTCCTCGGGCTCGACGAGCGGGGTGCCGTCCGGGGTGATCACCAGCGGGAGACGCTGCCCGTCCGCACCGGCGGCGGACAGCAGACGCCGGCCCTCCGCCGTGTCGGACGAGTACCAGCGGTACGGCACCTGGTTGCGGGCCAGGAACTCGCGGACCCCCGAGGAGCGCGCCGACCAGCGGTGCCCGACCACCTTGCAGACCGCCACGGGCCGGTAGTCGCTGGCCCGCCACGCGTCCAGCAGGTCGTCCAGCACCGGGTACAGCTTCTCCTCGGGCGGGTCCCAGGGCTTGAGCAGGTAGTGGTCCAGGTCGATCACGTTGATCGCGTCGATCGCCGCGTTCGTGTCGGCGTACGCGGTCAGCAGCACCCGCCGCGCGCCGGGATACACGTCGAGGGCCTGCTCCAGGAACTCGATGCCGTTCATCTGCGGCATCCGGTAGTCGGCGAGGATCACCGCCACCTGGTCGCCGCGCAGCTTCAGCTCCCGCAGCGCCTCCATGGCCGTCTCGCCGGACTCCGCCCGCACGATGCGGTGGGTCTCGCCGTAGCGGCGCCTGAGATCGCGGGCCACGGCGCGCGAGACGCCGGGATCGTCATCCACGGTCAGGATGACGGTCCTCGCCGATCCGGTGGCCTGTGCCATAGGTCTCCCACCCCGAGCAGGTCCGTGTACTGGCTCAATCGTATGTTTGAACGCTCACCTTCGCCCCCGAACCGCGAGGCGTCCGGACACCGCAGCTCAGGCGGGCGGTCCGGAGTCCTCGGCCGGCGGCGGCAGCTCCTTGCGCACCGTGGGCAGGATGTTCGCCACGAAGTCCTCGACGGCCGTGTCCAGGCCTATGTCGTGCTGCGCGTGCTCCGACAGGTACCAGCGGTGCTCCAGCAGCTCGTGGTAGAGCTCCGCCGCGTCCATGGAGCCCCGCAGCTCCCGCGGCACGGCGCGCACGGTCGGCCGGAAGACCTCCCGGACCCAGCGGTGGGCGAGGACCTCGGGGCGGGCGGCGAGCGGGTCGCCGGGGGCGTAGTCCTCCTGGGTGGCCATCCAGCTCTCCAGGTCGTTCAGCAGCCGCCGGGCCTGGTTCTCCTCCGCGTCGAGCCCGGTCAGCCGCAGCAGCTGCCGCTGGTGATGCCCGGCGTCGACGACCTTCGGGACGAAGGTGACGGTGTCGCCGTTGGAGGAGTGGGCGATCTGCATCTCCGCGACGTCGAAGCCCAGGTCGTTCAGCCGCCTGATCCGGCGGTCGATGTAGTGGTGCTTGCCGGCCGGGTACACGGACGTGCGCGTCAGCTCCTGCCAGAGGCCCTGGTAGCGCGCGCAGATCTCCCTGCCGAAGTCGATCGGGTCCACGGAGGGGTGCAGCGCCCCGGCCGCCTCCAGGTCCAGCAGCTCCCCGCTGATGTTCACCCGGGCCAGGTCGAGGTCGTACTCGCGCTGGCCCTCGCTGAGCCTCGCGTGCAGCTCCCCGGTCTCGGCGTCGACCAGATACGCGGCGTAGGCGCCCGCGTCCCGCCGGAACAGCGTGTTGGACAGCGAGCAGTCACCCCAGGCGAACCCCGCGAGGTGCAGCCGCACCAGCAGCACGGCGAGCGCGTCCATCAGCCGGTGCATGGTCGCCGGGCGCATCGTCGTCTCGAACATCGAGCGGTACGGCATCGAGCCGCCCAGGTGCCGGGTGATGAGGACGGGTTCGAGCGGGCCCTCGGCCCCGACGCGGCCGGTGACGACGGCGAGCGGGTCCACCGACGGGATGCCCAGCCGGTCCAGGCTGCGCAGCAGTTCGTACTCGCGCAGCGCCGGCCGCTCCGCGAGTTCCTTGACGGCCACCACCTCGGTCCCGGCGCGTGCGTACCGCACCACGTGCCGGGAGATACCGCGCGGCAGCGGCACCAGGTGGTGCTCCGGCCATTCCTCCAGCGGCAGTTGCCAGGGCAGTTCGAGCAGGAGCGCGGGGTGCTCCGGGTTGGTCGCGCTGATCTGCAGTGCCATCGATGTGCTGCCCTCACCTCAAGGTCGACGTCCCGCCGCAGGAGCATCTCCGCATCCGCGCGCCGGTTTCGTCAACCGGGTGCCCGCAGGGTGGGCGGCCGTTCACCCGCCGGACACCGCGTCGACCAGCTCCGCCAGGGCCGAGGCGAGGCGGGGGAGACCGGGACCGGCCGGGCCGCCCGGTTCGCTCATGTACGTGTCCCGCCGGATCTCGACCATGAGGGCCTGGACGCGCGGCTCGGTGCCGTGGAAGCGCAGCGGCACGTAGGTACCGGAGAACGGGCTGTCCGTGCCCGTACCGCCGAATCCGGCGAAGGCCTTCCGCGCCGCGGCGAGCAGCTCGGGCGGCGTGTGGACGGGGTCGGTGCCCAGGCACACCGGCGGCCTGGGACCGTCGCCGTGCAGCTCGTAGGGCAGCCGGGACGTCGGGTAGGAGTGCACGTCGACGATCACCACGCGGCCGGCGGCGGCCAGCCGGTCGGCCACCGCCTGTGTCATCGCCCGCGCGTACGGGTGGAAGTAGCGCTCGACCAGCGGCGCCGGGTCGGTGTCGTCGGGGCGCAGCGGCGCGCGCCCCGTGGTGCGGGTGTAGACCGCGCCCATGCCGACGGCCAGCATCTCCTCCCGCTCGTCGGGGAAGCGTTCGGGGTCGACCACGAGGCGGGACAGCCGGTTGACGAGACGCCAGGGGGTGACTCGCGCGCGTTCCGCGGTGAGCGCGGCCAGTTCGGCGGTGTGCGCGTCGGTGATGTGGTCGAGTTCCCGCTCCAGCGCGGCGTCGTCGACCAGGATGCCCTCACGCACCGCGGCCGGTATCGCCCGCGCGGAGTGCGGCACGTGCAGGAGCACGGGCGAGTCCGCGCTCCCGGGCAGGAGTTCGAAGGACCGGAGGTCGGAGGGGGAGGCGTTGTCCATGGGGCGATTGTCGCGACCGCCCCGGCGTCAGCGCACCACGCCCCCGTGCCGGGCGTAGTGCTCGATCAGCGCCTGCCTGGTCGTCTCCAGCCGGTGGGCCAGGATGGCGGCGATCGTGCGGGTCAGGGAGAGTTCGAGGGTCGGATCGTCGGCGCACAGGGCGAGCACCTCGTCCGCCCGGAACTCGTACGCGCGCACCGGGCTGAACGCCTCGGCGCCGAAGTCCCACCGGTGCGGCGGGAACAGCCAGGACCAGCCGAGGAGATCGCTCGGCCCGAGCGTCGCCACCGAGATGCGCCGGTCCGCGACGACCTGCTGGTAGAGGGAGACCGTCCCGGAGCGGATCACCCAGAAGCGGTCCGCGACCCCTCCGGCTTCGAAGATCATTCCGTCGGCGGGGAACGAGACCTCGCGGGCCACGCCCATCAGACGTTCACGATGGTCGGCGGAGAGTGCGTGCAGCAGCCGGAGAGCAGTGGGCATACGGACCTCCGTCGCGCCGCCCCGGGGAGAAAAGGCCCCGGACCTGTGACGGGATGCGGCGCATCTCGTACCGGTTGTCTTCCGTCACCCTCCATTGGAGCGGACTCCAGGCGTTCCGTCGCGCCGGAGCCGAAATTCGCGTGCCCACCGGCCTCCGGGCACCCGGGTCACGGCTTGCGGGCCACGCCTCCGTGGACGTCCGTGGGCTCCGGCGAGGAACCGGGCTCGGGCCGCCACAGCGGGCAGGACACGACACCGGGCTCCAGCAGTTCGAGCCCTTCGTAGAACGCGGTGATCTGCTCCGGGCTGCGCAGGACGTACGGGACGGCGCCGGTGTCGTCGTAGCCCTGCTGGGCCTCCTTGAGGGCGGCGTCGGTGTCGGTGCTGTCGTAGTGCACGAAGTAGCTGCCGGAGGGCAGGGCGGCCTGCAGGCGCCGGACGATCGACTTGGCCTCCTCGTAGTCCTGGATGTGGCCGAGGATGCCCATGAGCATCAGGGCCACGGGCCGGCTGAAGTCCAGGACGCGGGCCGCCGCCTCGATGATCTTCTCGGGCTCGTGCAGGTCCGCGTCGATGTAGTCGGTGACCCCCTCGGGCGTGCTCGTCAGCAGCGCCTGGGCGTGGCGGAGCACCAGGGGGTCGTTGTCGACGTAGACGATGCGGGACTCCGGCGCCACCCGCTGGGCGACCTGGTGCGTGTTGTCGTACGTGGGCAGGCCGGTGCCGATGTCGAGGAACTGGCGGATGCCGAGCTCGCCGGCCACGTGCGTCACGGTGCGGATCAGGTAGCCCCGGGAGGCGCGGGCCATGGTCTCGATGTTCGGGGCGACCTCGCGATAGGCGTCACCCGCCTCCCGGTCGACCTCGTAGTTGTCCTTCCCGCCCATCCAGTAGTTCCAGATGCGGGCCGAGTGCGGCACCGTGGTGTCGATCTTGGACAACGCCTCTTGGTCGGGAAGGGACCGGCCGTCTGCCATGGGAGTCTCCTGCCGTGCGTCACACGTGGTCTGTCCCCAACCTAACGGCAACGCGCCTGACGTTTCCGGGAGTTGGGATGACGGGGGAACGTCCGCCCCTGGGCCGGGCGGTCACGCGATGAGGAAGTCGGCCTGGCCCGACTTGACGCCCGCCAGGAACGCGGCCATCTCGTCCCGGGAGTAGATCAGCGCGGGCCCTTCCGGATCCGTGGACTGGCGGAGGGCCACGCGGCCGCCGGACAGCGGCTTGGCCTCGACGCAACTCCCGCCGTTCGTGCCGCTCCAGGGCTTCGACCAGCCCTCGGTTCCCAGATCGGTGGCGCTGACGCCGCTGCGGACGGGGCCCGTTGATCCCATGGTCACAACTCCTTACGCAGTTCGGCCAGGATGTCCCTGGTTCGAGTGACCGGCTCCGCCTGCACGGACATCCGGTCCAGCACTTCGAGACAGGTCACGACGTCGGCCGGCTGGTCGACGTAGACCGCCCCGGCGAGGCTCTCGGTGTAGACGACGTCGGGCAGTTCGGAGAACCCGAAGCGGAAGTAGTGGAACGGCCCGAAGGCGCCGGGGTGCGCGCCCGCGCCGAAGCGCATGATCTGGATCCTGACCTTCGGCATGTCCAGCGCCTCGGCGAGCCGGTCGATCTGGGCCCGCATCACGTCGGCTCCGCCCACCGGGCGGCGCAGCACGGTCTCGTCCAGGACGGCCCACAGGGCGGGCGCGTCCGGCTTGGCGAGCAGGTCCTGACGCCTGAGGCGCAGGGCGACCCGGCGGGCGATGTCCTCGGGCGACTCGTTCGGGAAACCTACGTGCAGCAGCGCGGTGGCGTACTCGCGCGTCTGCAACAGGCCCGGGACGTAGTGCGGTTCGTACAGGCGGATGACACTGGCTTCGCTCTCCAGGCTCACGTACGCGCTGAACCACTCGGGCAGCACGTCGCGGTACTTGTGCCACCAGCCGGGCCGGTTGGCCTCCCTGGCCAGGATGAGGAAGTCCTCCAGCTCCGCCTCCGGGACCCCGTAGGCGCGCAGCAGTTCCTTCACGTACGGGATGCGGAGACCGACCTCCGCCTTCTCGATCCTGCGGACCGTCAGCGGGGTGACCTCGATGGCCCGCGCCGCGTCCTCGAACGAGACTCCGGCCTGTTCCCGCAGGTGCCGGAGCCGCTTGCCGAGAACCATCCGTAAGACGGTCGGCGCGCTGCCGCCGGAGCGGTTCTCGCTCACGTCCTACCTCCCGGTACGGCCGTCACAGCGTGCAGTGTGGCACGCGGTGACCGACAGAGACAGAGCGATGCGAATCGTTTTGAAATTATCGGAACGCCGGTTGCGGCCCGGCTCCGTCCGCCACCATAGTGATCGGGGGAGCTGGCGAGCAGTCGGCGGCGACGACGCTCAACTGCGTTCAGCCGTACCACTTCTGATGGATCACCAGGTACGGGACGCAGCCCACGCGATGCGATGTGAGACCTGGGTGACCACCGTGAAGGACGGACGATCGAGGAACCCCGGCAGGGGAGCGGCCGGACCCGGCAGGGCGCCGGTCGCGGCGCCCGGGGCCGCGGGCAGGTCCTGTGCGTCCCTCACCCTGCGGAGCGACGTACGGGACGTCCGCCGTCGCCCGGAGCCACGCCGGCACGAACGGCTCGGGCACGAGTACGGGCGCGGCGCGCGCCCGACGCCGGGGGCCGCGTCATGAGGGGAAAGCCGGGGCCGTTACCCGTGGGCCGGGCGGAAGAGGAGTACGTGGACGCGGCACCCGCGGGGGCCGGCGCCGAACCTGAACGCGACCCCGGTCCCGGTCCCGAACGCAAATCCGGACCCGACCTCGCACCGGGGCCTGATCCCGGACCCGGATTCGGACCTGAACTCGAACACGCTCCCGCTCCCGAACCCGGATTCCGAGCCGAGCCCGCCGCCCCCGCCGCGGGTCGCGGCCCCGATGGTCTCGGCGGATCGTTTCTCCGTCGTCCTGGGGCGGCTCCCGCTCCGTTCCGATGGGGTGGGCCCACGCCGCCCGCCCGCACCGGATCCCGCGCGGGCCCGGCCCTCGGACGCCGCACCGGACCTGCGGCGCCCCGCGCGACCACGGGCCCGCGACGGGACCACCGCCCTGCCCTCTGCGCCGCCGGCCGGTCCGCTCGGCCGGCCGCGCGGCCGACCGGCCGGAACGTCCTCCCGGCCGCGCCGCACGCGAAGGAGGTCCGATGACGGCACCCGGAGCGCACCCCCGCCGTCCGTCGCCCTCACCGACACACGGCGCCCACGCGCCGGACGACCACGTGCCCTTCCGCCGGGTCCGGCACCATGAGGCCCTGATCGAGTTGACCCAGCCCCGCCCCCTCCGTACCGCCGTGCCCGCCCATCCGTCGCAGGCAGCGTGCGTACGACGGACGATCACCACGCACCTCGCCGGCCTGCCGCTCCCCGCCGAGACCGTCGACGACGCCGTCCTCGCGGCGGACGAGGTCTTCGCCAACGCCGTGCGGCACGGCAGCGCCGGCACCGCCGACCTGATCACCGTCACCGTCGAGTGCACCGGACGGCACCTGCGCGTGACCGTCGCCGACAGTTCGCCCACCGCGCCCTCGGCCCGCCCACGGGACGTCACCGCGGAGTCGGGCCGGGGCCTGGCCATCGTGGCCGCGCTCGCCGACGACTGGGGGGTCGCCCCGCCCGAGCCCGGCGGGCACGGGAAACGGGTGTGGTTCACCCTCGCACTCGGGCCCGGGGAGGCGTCGTGAACCGCTTCGCCGAACGCCTGGCGGACGACCGTACGGCCGACACCTCCGAGACCCGGGCACCCGCCGAGCCGGCGCGCCCCCGGACCGCCGGACCCGGTGCGGCGGACGAGGGCCCCGAGCCGGGGGACACCTCGGGAACCCGCATGCTCCCCGCGTTCGCCGCCCTGCTGGCCGGGGAACTGGTGCGCCGGGCCGAGGAGGACACCCGCGTCACACGGCAGGCGCAGGCCGATCCCGGGACCCGGGCCCGTCGCGCGGTCCTGGAATGCCGCCGGGCCAACGCCGTCGCCCTCGAAGCGATCGTCCGCCGGCACGGCTGGCCGGCCGCCGACCAGGTGGGCGCGGAGGCCTCCACGGCGGCCCTCATGATCCTGCTGCACACGCCGGACCTCGACTTCCAGCTGCTGTGCCGCGACCTGATCGCCCAGGCCGTCGCCGACGGACGTTGCCCGCCCGCGCAGCACGCGTACATCGCGGACCACTGCGCCGTCGAACTCGGCGAGCCGCAGTTCTACGGGACCCGGGTCAATCCGGTCACCCTGCGCCCCTACGCGCTCCGGCGGCCCGGGACCGTCGACGAGCGGCGCCGTGACGTCGGGCTGTGCCCGCTCGACGAGCAGATGCGGGCCCTGCGCGAGCGCGGCTGAGCCCCCGCGGGCCGACCGCCGCCGAGCGTGATGTGCAGCACGCACCGGGACGCCGCCGTCACAGCCTGGGAAATGATTTCTGCTGCGCACGGCTTGATCGACGATCAAGCCGGGAGAATTCCCTGGCCACGGCCGGTTCCACTCATTTGACACTTCGTTGAGCACACGGATAAGAAGCAGCTTCGAAGGTCGAGAGGTGGATCGTGTACGAGCCGAATGTGGTCGGAGACTGGCAGGAGTGCGACGAGCACGCCGGCCTGCGTGTCCGCGTCCACGGCTTGGAGAAGGCGGAGCCCCCGCGCGGCCGCGACGACGCCGCCGAAGGTCTCACCTACTTCAGATTCCGGGTCACCGTCGAGAACCGCTCCGGCGAGCACTTCGGCATCCACCTGGAGGACGGCCAGATCGACGTCCGTCTCGGCGCGGACGGCGAGAGCGCGCTCCTCGACTGGCGGAACTCGCAGTTCATCGAGGGCTTCGACGTCTACCCGCTGCGCCGCGTCACCGCCGTCGCGTACGCCGCCGGCACGGACGCCGACCTGACCCGGGTCGACATCCAGGTGCAGCTGAAGGTCGACGAGGAGTGGACCGACCGCTACCTCTGGGCGGGCGGTGTCGGACTGCCCGAGGACCCGGTCGACACGGGTGTCCGCACGGGCGCCGTCGAGGAGAGCCTCGCGTGTCAGGTGAGCAACTTCCTGAGGAAGGAAGCGGGCCCCGGCGTCGAGTGAGCCCGCCGGGCCGAACCGCCGGACCCGGACGCTCCGGGCCACACCAGCACCGCGAGCGCCCCGGCGGTCAGCAGCCCGCCCACCAGGAACGTGCCGCGCACCCCCGTGACGGACAGCAGCGCCCCGCCCGTCAGCGCGCCCGCGGCCACTCCCGCGTTGAACGCGGCCGAGTTCGCCGCCAGGGCCAACTCGCTGCGCCCGGGCGCCACCTGGAGCACCTGACTCTGGGTCGCCATGAACACGGGTCCCACCGAGGCCCCCAGCAGCATCAGCATGGCGACGGTCACCGCCTGGTTCCGGCCGCCCGCGTACAGGCCGAGGAGGGCCGCCGCCTGGGCCGCCACCGGGACGATCAGCGTCCCGCGCGGGAACCGGTCCAGCAGGGGCCCGGCCGCGGCGATCCCGGCCGGCCCCGCCACTCCGAAGACCATCAGCAGCGCACCGGCCGAGTCCCGCGAGAAGCCGCTCACCTCACCGAGGAAGGGGACGACGTAGGTGAACCCGGCGAAGGCGCCGGTCACCGAGAGCGCGGTCGTCACCAGGACCACGGCGAACCTGCGGGCGTCGGGCCGGACCCCGTACGCCGCGTGCCCCGCCTCCGGCGGTGAGGTCGGCAGCAGGACCGCGACCGCCACCAGCGAGACGAGCGCGAGGGCGCCCAGCACCAGGAACGGCGCGCGCCAGCCGCCGTGCCCGCCCAGCCAGGTTCCCGCCGGGACACCGAGCACGGTGGCGAGCGAGCCCCCGACGGACAGCAGCCCGATGATCCGCCCCCGCCGCTCGGGCGGGAAGAGACCCACCGCCACCGGCCCCATCACGGCCCAGAACAGCGCCTGGGCCAGCGCCGTCGCCACCCGCGCCACGAGCAGCAGACCGTACGAGACCGGCCCGAGCGCGCAGACCCAGCTGGCCAGCACGAGCAGCCCCAGCAGCCCGGACAGCACATGGCGGCGCGGGATCGACCGGGTGACGTGGGCGACCGGCAGCGAGACCACGGCCACGGTCAGTCCGTAGCCGGTGACCAGCAGCCCGACGGCCGCCAGGGAGACCCGGAGATCGGCGGAGATGAGGGAGAGCAGCCCGACGGGCAGGTTCTCCGTGGTGTTGAAGGTGAAGGCGGCCAGCATCAGAGCCGCGACGACGGCGGCTCTGCGCCGCGAGGTGAGACGTGCGCTCCCCATGCGAATGCCTTTCCGCGCCGGGCAGTCGAAACGAGGGCCGGTCGGCCGGGGGACAGCGTGCGGGCGCGGCCGCACGGCCTTCTACTCTTTCGGACGGAGCCGAATCGCCCGGTCCGGCCGGTGCGGTCCCGCGCGGCCGGACGGACCTCGGCGCCCCGGCCCGCCCGTCACCGCCCGCGACCACCGGAGGCCGTCTTGCCGCTGACCCTGCACCTCGGCACCGACGACCTGACCCGGTGCCGGTTCGCGGTGTCCCCGCTGTGCCAGACGCACGAGGCGCTGCGGATGCTGCGGCGGCCCTCGCGGCACGCCTATCACCGGGCCTGGCTGCGCCGGGTGCGGGCGACCGTGGCGGGCCTGGACCTGTCGCTCCTGTGGCTGTTCATGCCGCGCCCGGGCGGATACACCCCCGACTTCCTGGGACCGCCGCCCGAGTCGCCCTGTCCCGCCTTCGAGGAGGAACTGGCGCGGATGCGGGCCACCGACCCCGGCATGGCCCGCACGGAGATGGCCCGTTCGCTCGCGTGCACGCCCGGGGCGGCCCGATCGCCGCACGCCCGCGCCGCCCTGGACGACCCGGCCGACGCCGTCCGCAGGCTCGCCGACCTCACCGAACGCGCCTGGCACGCCCTTCTCGCGCCGGACTGGCCACGTCACCGGGCACTCCTGGAGGCCGATGTCGCCCACCGCTCACGGCAGTTGGCGGACGGCGGACTCGAAGCCCTCTTCGACGACCTGCACCCCGGCATCCACTGGGCGGGGAACGCGCTCACCCTGCGCATGTACGGCGACCTCCAGGACGCGCAGGGCCCCGACGGCCGGGGTGTCCTGCTGATGCCCAGCGTCTTCGTGTGGCCCGATGTGGTGAGCGGCTTCGCCCGGCCGTGGCAGCCGACGGTCATCTATCCGGCGAGGGGGATGGGCGGGCTGCCGCAGAGTGCCCGCACCGGGACGCCCGAGGCGCTGGCCCGTCTCCTGGGCCACCACCGCGCCGCCATCCTGACGGGCCTCGACGCCCCGGCCTCGACGACCGCGCTCGCGGACCGGCACGGCCTGGCGCCCTCCTCCGTCTCCGCGCACCTGTCGGTCCTGCGGGAGTCGGGCCTCCTGGTGTCCCACCGCCGGGGCTACCACGTGCTCTACGAACGCACGGCACTCGGCGACGCGGTGGCGGACGGAACCTGACCGGCCGCCCGGCCGGACCGGCTCACCCGGGCTTCCGCCCGCCACCGGGCCCGGCGGCTCGGCGCGCCCGCCGACGCCTGGCCGCTCCCGGTGGACGCGAGTGCCCCCGCCTCAGCCGTCCCGGCCGATCTCCATGAGCTTGTCCCCGTTCGTCAGCACCCCGCTCACCGTCACACGGGTGCGGGACTTCTCCGGGGTCCGGACGGCGAGGGTCCGGCCGGCCCGGGACTCCGTGACGTCTCCGGCGACCTCGATCCGGCTGACCGCCCGGCTGCCGGCGGCGAGCACGTACCAGTGCCCGGAGCCCGCGCGCCAGCGGGTGCCCGCCACGACGTGCTGGCCGAAGCGGCTGCACGCCGCCGTGGAACGGGCCCGTGCCACCACCCTGGCCGGCGCGGAGGCGTCCGGCGTACGCCACCGCACGACGACGTCGCCCGGGCCGCGCCAGGTCGAGGCGCGCACGCAGGACCACACCGAACGCCCGCCGTGCTCGGGCAGGTCCTGCGCGGCGAAGTCCCAGACGTTGACCGCGCGGACGCCGCTCCCGCGCACCTCGCGCAGACCGCACCCGAGCCGCGCCCAGGCCACCAGCGCCGGCGCCCCGGTCGCCTCCCGCGGCTGGCGGCTCGGCGGGGCCCCGGTGCCGGTGCCGGGCAGCGGTGTGTAGGTCAGGTGCACCGGCGAGAGACCGCCGAGGTCGCTCAGCAGGAAGGCGTGCTTCTCCACGATCCGGGCCGAGGAGCGCAGTTGCAGCACCGGCACGCTGTCGCAGGCCGTCCGTGCCGAGGGGGCGGGAACCGTGCCGGTGACCCCGTCCGGGGCGACGCGCAGCCGCCGGGCGGGCGAGTCGGGGCGCAGCAGGTCCCGGGTCTCCGCCCCGGCGATCCAGGGCGCGGTCAGGAACCGCACCGTGCCCCGGCCGCGCGCGACGACGACCGCGGCGGCCGTCGTGACGTCGGCGTCGTCCGCCCGCGCGATCGCGAGGCTCGGCGTGCCGGAGGTGAGCGGCTCGCTGTAACGGACGATCCGCTGGACGTCGTGGAACAGGACGACGGCCCGCCCTTCGACCTCACCGGCGTACAGGAGCTGCGGTGATCGCGTGGGCGGTTCGGCCGGGGTATCCGGTGCCACGGCGGGGCGGACGCTCCGCGGCGGACGGGCCCAGACGGAGAGGGCCCGCGCCAGGAGGCCGTCGTCGTCGACACGGTCGCCGCGAGCGGGCCACGCCGTGAAGTCGACCCGCGAGGTGTCGGCCCAGACGTCCGCCGGAGTGCGCGTCAACTGCCGCGGGCCCGGCACCGGGACGCCCGCCCGCGCGTCCGTACCCGCGCCCGCGGGGGAGGGACCCTGACCGGGGCCGGGCAGGGCCCACAGGGCGAGGAAGCCCACCAGCGCGGCCAGCGTCCCCCACGCGCACCACAGGCGGCGGCGCCGTCGCAGCAGGTCGGTGGGGCGGGTCTGCACGAAGCAGGCGTCGAACTCGCGGGACCGCAGCAGCCGCTCCGCCTGCTCCCCGACGGCCGAGCCGAGCTCGTCGGCGGCCCGCAGGGCGCCCTCGGGATCACGGACGCCGGCGCCCGTGAGGACCTCACGGACCTCCGCGACGGGCAGCCCGTCCAGGCGGAGCAGCAGGAAGGCGGCGCGGGCCTCGGCCGGTGCCGTCGCCAGCAGCCGGCCCAGAGCCATGTCCTCCGCCCCGCCTGCCGCGGGGAACAACCGCAGCCCCCACACCAGCGGCAGCCCCGGCAGGAGCGTGCCCGGCGGGGGCAGTGCGGCGGGCCAGCCGCGCGGTCGCCGCTCCCGGGCCAGCGCGGCACGCACCACGTGCCGGCGCAGCCGGCGGGCCTCCGGCACCGGTGCCCCGGCTCCGTCGCCGTCCGCGTCCGGTCTGCGCGGCGCCGGGAGCCGGCCGCGCACTCCGGGCAGGGCCCGCTGCACGATGCCGTGCGCGAGGAGCACCCGGCGGTGCCGGCCGAGGCTGACGGGCAGTGTGAGATAGGCCAGCCGGGTCAGGTCGCCGTACTGGCCGATCAACGCGGACTCGGCCCGGTCGAGCGCGGTCCGGGTGCCCGTGACGGGAGGTCGTTGCCGGGGGCTGTGCATGGAGCGCGTGCCTTCCGCATCGGATACAGGTCACTGCGCTGCTTCAAACGAGTGAATCTTGGGATGGTCACAGCACCCCGGGACGCGGACCCCCGGCCGGTCCGAGCCCGGCTACAGGAAGCGCCGTATCGGCAGGACGGCGGTCTCCTTGAGGCGCTGGCTGAGCGGGCGGTGCTTCCAGCGGACCGGATCGACCCTCTCGGCGCGTTCCCGGTCCTTCTCGAAGTCCTCGTCGAGGGCCGCCGTGAACCGCTCGTCGAGCACGGCGAGCATGACCTCCTCGTCGTGCTCCATGGACCGGCGGTTGAAGTTGGTCGAGCCGATCAGGGAGGCGACCCCGTCCACCGTGATGATCTTGGTGTGGAGCATGGTCGGCTGGTACTGACTGATCTCGACCCCGGCCGCCAGCAGGCCGGAGTAGAGGTGCTGCCCCGCCAGACGGCAGGCCCGCTGGTCGGTGTGCGGGCCCGGCAGCAGGATCTCCACCCGCACCCCGCGGCGGGCGGTCGCGGCCAGCAGGTCCGCGAAGTAGTCGTCCGGGGCGAAGTAGGCGGTGGACAGGCGTACCCGCTCCTCGGCGGAGGTGAGCATGACCCGGATCAGCGTCTGCATGTCCTGCCAGCCGAATCCGGCCGAACCCCGCACCACCTGCACGGTCGCGTCGCCCGGCTGGCCGTGCTGGGTGAAGCGGTCCCGCTCGTCGAACAGCTCGTCGTGGCACTCCGCCCAGTTCTGGGCGAAGGCGGCGGCGATGCCGTCGACGGCCGGGCCGCGGAGCCTGACGTGGGTGTCGCGCCACTCGGAGGG
Source organism: Streptomyces sp. NPDC028308 (assembly GCF_055565855.1). NCBI lineage: Bacteria > Bacillati > Actinomycetota > Actinomycetes > Kitasatosporales > Streptomycetaceae > Streptomyces > Streptomyces sp. NPDC028308. The sequence goes on along the minus strand of NZ_JBVHTO010000002.1, from coordinate 678,566 downwards.
GTCGCGGGCGTCGCCGCACCACTCCTCGGCGATCCCGACCCCGCCGGTGAACGCCGTGTGCTCGTCGACGATCAGGGCCTTGCGGTGGCAGCGGTGGTTCTGCTTGAAGGGGGACAGCCAGAGCGGCTTGCGGAACCAGGCGATCTCCACACCGGCGGAGCTCATGGACTCCAGCAGGTCCGCCTCGATCTCCTTCGCCCCGAAGCCGTCGAGCAGCAGCCGCACGCGCAGGCCCGCGCGGGCCCGGTCGGCCAGCGCCGCCGCGAAGTCGTGGGCTATCTGCCCCCGCCAGTACACGAACGTCATCAGGTCGACCGTGTGCTCCGCGGACCGGACCGCGTCCAGCATGGCCGGGAAGATCTCGTCACCGTTGCGCAGCGGGACCAGCTCGTTGCCCTCGGTGGCGGCGATACCGATCAGCCGTTCCAGCCGTCTTCGCAGCCGCTGCTTGCGGCCGGCCGCGTCGCCCCCGGCCGCCGTGTCCTCGTGCTGGATCTCCAGCGCAGTCGCCTCACGCATTCACCGTCTCCTGTATCCGTTCTGTGCGCCGACGATCCGGGCCGGACCCTCGGCCGGTCCCGCGGGCACGCCGCGGAACCGCTCGCCTGCCGGGCGGGATCACGTCGGGAGGGGCGGCCGCGCCCGCCCTGTGTCTCCCATGACGCGGCCTGCCCCTCCGCTCGACCGCGCGGGCGCCGGGGTGACCCGTCCCCTTCGCCCCGCGCGGGAGCATCGCCACCGGCGGGACCGGGGGAGTCCGCCGGTGGCACACACTCTCGTGCCCCCGATCCGGTGGGGTACTCCGGTGGATCTCCCGGCCGTCCGGGACCCGCCGGCGGAGGGTTTCCGGGTCTGCCGGGGGCGGGCGTCCTGAAGGACACTGGGGCCATGGACACGTACGCATCCGCGGTCTCCGGTCTGCGTGAGCGGCTCGGCGCCGAGCTGTTCAGCCGGGTCGCGGGGCCCGAGGGGCCCGCCAACCGGGCCCGGATCCACGACACACCGGGGGAGCGGTGGTTCGGCCCGGACCGTCCCATCCGCACCGTCCACGGGGACGCCTCGATGTTCGTCGGAGGGCTGCGCGCGCTGCTCCTGCAATCGCTGCACCCGCTGGCGATGGCCGCGGTGGCCGCCCACTCCGGGTACCAGGGCGATCCGTGGGGTCGGCTCCAGCGCACCAGCACGTTCCTCGCCGTCACCACCTTCGGCACCGCCGAGGACGCCCAGCGGGCCGTCGACCACGTCCGCGCCATCCACCTCAAGGTGCGGGGCAGGACGGACCTCGGCGAGCCGTACCACGCCGCGGACCCGCACCTGCTGGGCTGGGTGCACGCCGCCGAGACCGACAGCTTCCTCGACGCCCATCAGCGGTACGGGGCACATCCGCTGGACGCCGCCGGGTGCGACGGGTACGTGGCCGACACGGCACGGGTGGCGGAGGCCCTCGGTGTGGCGGACCCGCCCCGCAGCCGCGCGGAACTCGCCGAGGTCCTCGACTCCTACCGCGGCGAGCTGCGGGCCACGCCGCAGGCCCGGTCGGCGGCGCGCTTCATCCTCTTCCGCCCGCCGCTGCCGCTGGCGGCCCGGCCCGCCTACGGCGTCCTCACGGCGACGGCGGTGGCCGACCTCCCGCCCTGGGCCCGCGGCCCGCTGCGGCTCCCGCGGGTGCCGGTCCTGGAGGGCGTCGTGGTCCCCCGCGCCGGCCGCGCGCTGGTCACGACGATCCGCTGGGCGATGACGCCGCCGCCGTCCCGGCAACGCTGAGCCAGCGGACTCCGGCCGAGTTTCCAGGCCGGGGCCAATCCGGAAGCGCTCCGGCGACGGATCACCTGTGAGTCCGGTACGAAGGCTCCTTCCGGACTCCGGCATCCGCGCCACGGCGTACGACTCGCGCCACGACCCCTCCGGCCGAAGAGACCGGCGGTGACCAGTCCGGCGGGTACGCACGCGAGCGGGCCGTGGCAGATGTCGGCTCCCGGGCGCGGACCGCGTACCGCGCTTGCTACGGCTGCGTCTCGGCGTCGACCGCGGCGGCGCGCAGGGCGTCGGCGACGCGGGCGGCGGGTTCGCTCAGCGGGCCGGTGAGGCGGGCCAGCACCAGACGGCGCTGCTCCTGGGGGCCGCCCCGCACCGGCAGGATCCGTACGCCCGGCGGGGCGGCCGGCACGAGCGAGGGCGGCACCGTGGTGAGACCGCACCCCGCCGCGACGAGGTGCAGCTTGGCCAGCCAGTCACGGGCCGTGTGCGCGATCTCCGGACGCTCGTCCAGCCCGGGCCAGACCCCCATCAGCCGGTCCTCACCGGAGGCGGGTCCGGTGATCCAGGTCTGGCCGCGCAGCTCGGCCACGTCCACGAAGTCGCCGCGGGCCAGGGGGTGGGCGGCCGGCACCGCGAGGCGCAGGCCGCGTTCGGTGAGCGTGCGCACGCTCAGCGGGGGCGTCTCGGTGTCGAGCGGACGGAAGGGCGGCGCGGAGGCCAGCAGGGCGAGGTCCAGGCTGCCGGCCCGCAGCGCGCGCACCAGCGCGGGGGTGCTCCCCTCACGGGTGATGACGGTGATCGCGGGATGCGCGCGGCGCAGGGCGGCGACGGCCTTCGGCACCAGGACGGCGCCCGCGCTGGGGAACCAGCCCACGCGTACGGTCCCGGCCTGGGCGGGCAGGCCGGCCAGTTCGCGGGCGGTCGCGTCGATCTGGTCGATCACGGTCGACGCCCGGCGCAGCACCACGTGCCCGGCCGCGGTCAGGCGTACGCCCTCCCGGCGCCGCTCCAGCAGAGGGCTTCCGGCGGCCCGTTCCAGCGAGGCGATCTGCCGGGACACGGCGGACTGGGTGTAGCCGAGCGCCCCCGCCGCGGCGGTGAAGGTGCCCTGTTCGGCCACCTCGCGGAAGACCCGCAGGGCGGTCAGCGAGACGTCACTGAAGTCCATGACGTCCACGCATACCAGCCGCACGTGCCTTTCGGCGAAGGCATAGGGGTGGGAGCGTCCTGCAACCGGGTACACCCGGCCTCCGCCAGGTGTACCCCGTAGTTGCCAGTCCTGCGCGTGGCGCACGGCGGCCACGGCCAGGACGTGTGCCCGCCGAAAGGTCCTACCGGCGCGGGCGTTCGAAGGTGAGCAGCAGACCCTCGACCGCGCCGGGCCCGATCCGTCCCTTGACGTCGGCGGACGTGATCGCCTTCAGCGCCCAGCCGTCCCCGGCGTGCTTGTTGAGGAGCTTCTCCAGCTTGTCGCTGTCGAGGGCGTCCCCGACGAGCGACTCCCGGAAGGTGACGACCTTGTACTCGAGGATGTAGGGATCGCTCATGGCGGAGGGCCTCCTGCGGATAGGTCGCGACGACCGGCGGACCGCCGGTCACCGGAGATGCCCTGGAGCCTACGCGGACGTCACGGACGTGCCCGAGCGGGCGCCCGGTGCCGTCGTGTCACCCCGGGCGCCCGCCCCGCGCGACGTAGCCTGGGCCGCGCCGAAGGCTGAGGCACACGACGACGGTCGACCCCGGGGTGGCGCGATGTGCTGGAGTGCGAAGGCCGATCTCGTGGCGGGCGCCGGGATCGCGGCCGTCGGAGTGGCCTGCGTCGTGCGCGCGCGTCGGCGCCGCGATCTGCCGTTGGCAGCCCTGCCGTTGCTGCTCGGGGCGCACCAGCTCGTCGAGTCCGTGGTCTGGCACGCCGGCGGCGGATCGGGCCCCGCCACCGTGGCCTGGGCCGTCATCGCCCTCCCGCTGCTCGTGGTGTGGGTGCCGGTGGGGGTGGTGTGCGCCGTGCCCGCGCGTGCCCGGCGTCGCCTGACGGTCCCCCTGGCGGCCGGGACCGTGACGGCGGCGGCGCTCGCGCACGCACTCGCCACGCGTCCGGTGACCGCCGAGATCCGCGGGCACACGCTCGCCTACGTCCTTCAACTCCCTTACTCCCGGCTGCTGATCGCCGGCTACCTGGCGGCCACCGTCGGCTCCCTGCTGCTGTCCGGCGACCGCGGGCTGACGGTGCTCGGGATCCTCGTCGCCGTGGGCGCCCTCGTCTGCTGGGCGCTGTGGCGAGTGGAGTTCGTCTCGACGTGGTGCGCGTTCGCGGCGGTGTGCTCGGTCGTCCTGCTCCTCTGGGTGCGCGGACGGCGGGGCCCCGAGGCCGTGGACCGGGCCGGACCGGACATGGCACGCGCCCGGGGGAGGGGCGACGGGAGATGAGCCTCCCCAGGGGCGGCTCCACGCCCTGTGTGAGCGCGTCAGACGGGACGGTGGGACACCCGGCGCGCCGTGCTGTCCGCGGGTGCTTCGCGCGGGCGGTCCGCGTCCGTCGCCGCCGGGCGGCCGCGGGAGACGACACGCGTGCCGAAGGCGTCGACGGTGCGCATCTGGAGGGAACCGCAGCCGCACCGGGCCCACACGGTGCGGCCGTTCGCCGTGGCGTGCCGGGAGAGCACCTGGAAGGGCTCGGCGTCGTCGGGCCATCCGCAGTGGGGGCACACGCCGGTGCCCGGACCTCCGGCGGCATTGCTCGGGCCGGTCATCGTCAGCTCCTTCGATCGGCAGTACGGGAGTGCGTCGCGACGACTCCAGCGTGGACCGCGGCTTCTTGCACGTCCAGGTTGACTTTCCGGACGGCACCTTGAAGCGTGACCTTCATGATTGACCTGCGCCGGCTCCATGTCCTGCGGGCGGTCGACCACTACGGCACGGTGACGGCCGCCGCCCGCGCCCTGCACGTCACGCCCTCCGCCGCCTCGCAGCAGATCCGCCAACTCGCCCGCGACCTGGGCGTGGAGCTGCTGAGGCCGCACGGGCGCGGGGTGCGCCTCACCCCGTCCGCGCACCGGCTGCTGGCACACGCCGACGCCATCCGGGCCCGCTGGGAACGGGCCGAACTGGACCTCAGGGCCGATCACGACGAGGCGGCGGGACCCCTGCGGGTGAGCGGCTTTCCCGTGGCCGTCGCGACGCTCCTCGCTCCGGCGGCGGCACGGCTGCGCGAGCGCCACCCGCGTCTGCGGATCGGAGTCCGGGAGGCGGCGGCGCCGGAGAGCTTCGACCTGCTCTTCGAGGGGGAGGTCGACCTCGCGGTCGTCGAGTCGACCCCGTACAACCCGCCGCGCGGCGACGCCCGGTTCGACCAGCAGCCGCTCATGGACGACCCTTTCGACCTGGTCGTCCCCGACACGCACCCCCTCGCGGGCCGCCGCGACATCGACCTCGCGGAAGCGGCGCGTGAGGACTGGATCGCGCCGGTGCCGGACAGTCCGTGCCGACCGCACGTGCTCTCCGCGTGCGGCGCCGCCGGTTTCACGCCCGACATCGTGCACCACGCGCTCGACTGGAACGTCACCGCCCACCTCGTCGCCCACGGCCTGGGCGTCGCCCTGATCCCCCGACTGGCGCACCTCGCCCCGCAGTTGCCCCTCACCCGGGTCAGCTGCACCGGCGACCCGCACCGCAAGCTCCTGACCTGCACCCGCGGCGGCGGCCGGGAACGGCCCGGCGTCGCCGCGGCACTGCGGACCCTGCACGACATCGCCGCGGCCGCCGAGGTCTGAACGCCCCACCACCCGGGCAGGCCACTGATGCGACCGGTACGGGCGGACGACCGCCGCCCCCGCTCCCGGGCCGTCCCGGACCTGCGAAAGGCCATGCCGATGCCGATGTCAATGCCGTCGTTGCCCCACGTCGACGAGCACACGACTGTCCTCGACGCGGACACCGCGGACGCCTGGCGTGCGCTGGGCGAGACGCTGGACGAGTCCTTCACCCGCCGTGGAGCGGCCGGCTACGCGAGGCTGGTGGGATGCGCCGACCGCACGGCGTCCGGACCGCGGCCCCTGGCCGAGGGGTCGGCCTTCCCCGGGTTCCGGGTGGCCGCCGCGGACCCGGAGCGTGAGCTGGTCCTTCGAGGGCGCCACCGGTTCTCGTCGTACGCCCTGGTCTTCCGTCTCGAACCCCTCGGCCCGGGACGGTCGCGGCTGCGGGCCGAGACGCGGGCCCTCTTCCCCGGCCCGGCGGGCAGCGTCTACCGGGCGCTCGTCGTGGGAACCGGCGGGCACGCGGTGGGCATGCGCAGGCTCCTCGCGGGCATCCGCCGCCGCTCGTGCGCGAAGGACGCGGGCGGGAGCTGAGCCGCGCGTCCTCCCGACGTCAGCGCCGACGCGGCCCGTTCACCCCTGGTACTCGGTGAGGTCGATCGCGTGCACCGCCAACGCGTGGCCGTACAGGGGGTGTTCGGTCTCCCGCTCCGGGGCCAGCCCGAGCTTGCGGATGACGTTCTCGGAGGCGTCGTCTCCCATCCGGCTGATGCTGACGACCCGGTCGAGACCCCGGTCCTGCAACGCGAACTCCAGTGTCGCCTGGGCGGCTTCGGAGGCGTAACCCTGCCCCCAGAACGGGGTGCCGAGCCGCCAGCCGATCGCCACGGCGGGCAGCACCTCGGGCAGGAACTCGGGCACCGACAGCCCCACGCAACCGGCCAGTTCACCGGAGGCGAGCAGTTCGACGGCGAAGACGCCGAAGCCCTCCTCGTCCCACTCCTCCTCCCAGCGCTCGATCTCCTCGGCCGTCTCGTCCAGGCCGAGGACCGAGCCGTCGCCGATCCAGCGCATCACCTGCGGGTCCGCGTTGATGTCGGCCATGGGCACGAGGTCGTCGTCGGTCCAGCGGCGGAGGAGGAGGCGGGGGGTGCGGATCTCGGTCATGAAGTCCATCCTGCCCGACGTGCGAGGTCACGGCTGACCTGGGGCCGACCGCCGCACACGGTCGTTCCCCGGCCGACGGCGCGGCCGGAGAGAAGCGGTCGCGGACGAACGATGCATTGACGTGCGGCAAAACGGGCAAGAACCCAAAGCGGTCGGGAAGCGGCCCCGGACGACCCTGCATCTCCCTCGGCGTGGATGTTCAGCGCGGACTGCTCGATGACGCGCGTCATCCACGACGGGACTGCGGAGTCCGGGACCGGACCGCGCTGCTGCCGACCAGCGGACCCACCAGCTCGTACCAAGCGTCACTTCTCCGCGCCCGGCCGCATGCATGGCAGATACACCGAAGTCAGGCGCGCCCCACGTACGCGCTCCCTCCGCCACCGGTGGAGGGAGCGCGTTCGCGACTGCACCGGCATCGACAGAAGGCTTTTCAGGCGGAGGAAGGCGTTTGCGATGGACCACGCGGAGACAGCGCCCCAGGTATGGATCGAGAAACTCCCCGTCGAGGCGGGCAGTGGCCGCTCGGCGTGGCTGATGCGCCCGGTCGGCGACGTCGGCCACGCCGGCCATCCGCTCTTCGACGCCGTACGGAAGGCGGGGGAGCGTCCGGGCACCGGGATCGTGGTCGACCTCTCCCATGTGCGGGCCCTGTCGTCCGCGGCGGTCCGGGAGTTGCTGGACTGCGCGCACGCGCTGGAGGCGACCCAGGGGCGGCTGCTGCTGGCGGGCCCGAGCCAGGACGTGGACCCGCTGCTGCGGCTGGCCCTCGGCCTCGCCCCGATCCCGGTCTTCGCCACCCTCGGAGCGGCGGTCCACGCCTGCGCGAGCCGCGCGTCCCTCGCCGACGCGGCCGGCGTCATGGGGACGGGCCCGGACGCCGGCGCGAGCGGCCCGCCGGCCTCGCTCCACGACGAGCTGGCGCAACTGCAGCGGGCGGTGTCCTCGCACGCGGTCGTCGACCAGGCGATCGGGATCGTCGTGGCGCTGGCCGGCCTGCGGACCGAGGACGCCTGGCACGTCGTACGGGAGATCTCCCAGCACACCAACATCAAGATGCGGCACGTCGCCGAGCTGATCGTGGAGTGGGCGCACACGGGGCATCTCGCCAGCGACATCCGCCATCAGCTCCAGAAGAGCCTCACGAACCGCCGCCCGGTGCTCCCCGAAGCGGGCTGACGCGCGGTTCCCGCCGCGGGGGCCTCGGGCGACCGCCCGTACGCGCCCTCGCGGCGGACGCCGGAGACCCGCCGCGGACGGGTCCCGCGCCGGCCGACGCGGGGCGTGGCGGTTGGACTCGGCAGCGGGGGTACCCCTCCACCATGAACGACACCAAACCGCTGGCCCTGGTCACCGGGGCCTCCAGTGGCATCGGCTTCGAACTGGCCAAGCAGTTCGCCCAGAACGGGTTCTCGCTCGTGATCAACGCCGAGGACGACCGGCTCGCCGACGCCGCCGAGCAGCTCAGGCAGTTCGGCGGCCACGTGGAGACCGTCCGGGCGGACCTGCGGCACCACGACGGCGTCGAACGGGTGTACCGGACGGTCGCGGGCCGGATGGTGGACGTGGCCGCGCTCAACGCCGGTGTCGGACTCGGCGGCGCCTTCGCCGACACCGACCTCGCCGACGACCAGTCCGTCATCGACCTCAACGTCACCTCGACCGTGCGGCTGACCAAGCCCCTGGTGCGCGACATGATCGCGAACGGCGAGGGGCGGCTGCTGTTCACGTCCTCCGTCGCCGCGGCCGTGCCGGGCGCCTTCCAGCCGGTCTACAACGCCACGAAGTCGTTCGTGCAGTCCTTCGCGCAGGCGCTGCGGGAGGAGCTCAAGGACACCGGCGTCCACGTCACGTCGTTCATGCCCGGACCGACCGACACCGACTTCTTCCGGCGGGCGGGCATGGAGGACGACACGAAGATCGGCCGGATGGACAAGGACGACCCGGCTGAGGTCGCCGCCCAGGCCTTCGACGCGGTCATGCGGGGCAAGGACAAGCTCGTCACGGGCTCCGGCAGGACGAAGGCCCAGGGCATCGCCAACCGGATCGTCCCGGACCGGCTGAAGGCCGTGGCCCACCGCAGGCTGGCGGAGCCGGACCCGGCCGGGAGCGAGCGGCGGGACTGAGACCGCCGGGCCACCGTCCGCGCGGGGCGGGCGGACGACACGGCTCCGCGGCCGGCTGTGGAAGAGGACCAGCCGGCCGCGGAGCCGTGTCACGCCGGGATGCGGCGGCCCGTCAGCGCGTCACCGTGTGACGGGTGTCGGGCACGCAGTGCGTCATGGTCAGGCCGGACACGTCCCGGGGCGGGTTGTCGCCCAGGTTGGCGAGGCGCTTGCGGTCCTCGTCGGTAAGGTCCTGACTGGCCAGCGGTTCGAGGCCGGACACGTCCTGCGGACTGATGCCGAGACCCTCGCCGACCTTCAGGCCGAGCTCGTTCTCCACCAGCAGGAAGTGCCAGACCATCCGCTCCTGCACCGCCCGGTCGCACTGCGACAGCAGGTCGGTGAAGTTCTTCACCAGGTCGTCCCGCTCCCACTGCTCCATCAGCAGGTAGCGCTGACCCGCCTGCATGTAGTCGTTGGTGCGGGGGATCCGCTTGCGGGTGAGGCGGCCGTGGATCTCCGGCCCCTGCTCGTCGTGCGTCGGGTACCGCGCCTCGCGCAGGCCGCCGGTGATCGACGGCTCGTAGTTCACGATCGGGTTCTCACCCGCGCCGTCCTGGTGGTACGCCATCTGCCCGTCGCGCTGGTTGGTGCGCACGTCGGCGTTCTTGGCCTGGTTCACCGGGAGCTGGAGGTAGTTCGGGCCGACCCGGTAGCGCTGGGTGTCGCTGTAGGAGAAGGTCCGGCCGACGAGCATCTTGTCGTCGGAGAAGTCCAGTCCGTCCACCAGCACACCGGTGCCGAACGAGATCTGCTCGTTCTCCGCGAAGTAGTTCTCCGGCATCCGGTCGAGCACCATCCGGCCGACCGGCCGCGGCGGGAAGTCCTGCTCCGGCCAGGTCTTGGTGTCGTCCAGCGGGTCGAAGTCCAGCTCGGGGTGGTCGTGGTCCTCCATCATCTGGACCAGCAGTTCCCACTCGGGGTACTCGCCGCGCTCCACCGCCTCGTACAGGTCCTTGGTGGCGTGGCCGAGCCCCTGGGCCTGGACGTTGGCCGCGTCCTCCTCGGTCATGCTGCGCACGCCCTGCTTGGGCATCCAGTGGTACTTGACCAGGACCGTGTTGCCCTCCTGGTTCACCCACTTGTACGTGTTGACGCCGAAGCCCTGCATGTGGCGGTAGTCGGCCGGGATCCCGCGCGGGCTGAAGAGGTTGACGAGCATGTGCATCGACTCGGGCGTCTGCGACATGAAGTCGAAGATGCGCCGCGGCTGCTGCTCGAAGGTGACCGGGTCCGGCTTGAGGGCGTGGATGACGTCCGGGAACTTGATGGCGTCCCGGATGAAGAACACCCCGAGGTTGTTGCCGACGAGGTCCCAGTTGCCGTCCTCGGTGTAGAACTTCACCGCGAAGCCCCGCGGGTCGCGGGCGGCCTCCGAGGAGTCACGGCCGCCGATCACGGTGGAGAAACGGACGGCCACGTCGGTGCGCTTGCCGCGCTCGGCGAACACCTTGGCCCGGGTGAACCGCTCGATGGGCTCGTCGCCCCAGGCGCCGTACGACTCGAAGTGGCCGTAGGCGGTCACACCGCGGGCGTGCACGACGCGCTCGGGGATCCGCTCGCGGTCGAAGTGGCTGATCTTCTCCAGGAACTGGTAGTTCTCCAGCGTCGCGGGACCGCGGGCCCCGACGGTGCGCTGGTTCTGGTTGTCGTAGACCGGATGGCCCTGCCGGTTGGTGAGGACCTTCCGGTCGTCGTCCGGGGCGGGACCCTTGCCTGATACGTCCGTCACGTTCGTCGACTCCTTCAACCCGTATGTGCGGTTCTATCCCGATGTACCACGATTTTGAGTTGTCCGTTCACCGGCTGCGGCAGACGGCGTGTGGGTACCCCTGCCGCCGCCGTCGAGTCCCCCGGGCGGCCGCCTACGCGACGGGGTGGACGCCGGTGATCCGGAACCCGCTGCGCGGGCGCGTCGGTATGCGCCGCAGCGGGATGGTCAGGTCCTGGACCGGGACGTCGTACTCCAGCCGGGACAGCCGCACCGCGAGGGCCTCCAGCAGGGCGATGGTGACGGCCTCGCCGGGGCACCGGTGTCCGGTGGACGGGTCGTCGCCGCCCTGCGGCACCAGCTCGTCACGCTCCACCGGACGCTCCAGGAAGCGCTCCGGGCGGAACCGGTACGGGTCCCCCCACAGCTCCGCGTCGTGGTTCTGCCCGTACAGGTCGAGCAGTACGAGGCCCCCGGCCGGGATGTGCTCGCCCTTCCAGTACAGGTCGGCCGCGGCCCGCCCGCCGGTGAAGGGCGCGAAGGGGTAGAAGCGGCGGACCTCGTGCACGAAGGCCGCGCTGTACGCCGCGTCCCCCGCCCGCAGCGGGGCGCGGTTCTCGGGCCACCGGTGCAGGGCGTGCGCCGCGAAGGCGACGAACCAGGACACGGCGACGGTGGGGCGGACGATGTTCAGCAGCTCCACGGCGGCAGTCTGCGCGTCGAGCGGCCGGCCGTCGGCCTCACGGTGGTCCGCCACGGTCGCCACGGCCGAGCCCTCCGGCACCTCGGTCTCACCGTCGCGCACCTTCTCCACCAGGTCCGCGAGCCACGCCTCGCAGCGGACGCGGGCCCGGCGGGCGCGCCAGTGCCGTACCCCCGGGGTGGCGAAGCCGTCCACCAGCGCCACCAGGTCCTGCGCCGTGGCCTCGGTCCGGTCCCGCTCCAGCGGTATCCCGGCCCAGCGGCACACCCCGGCCGTCAGGACCTTCGCCGCCTCGTCGAACAGCACGGTCTCCGGCTGTCCGCGCCAGGCGTCCGCGGCCTCGTCCCATGCGTCCGTGACGTGTTCCACGAGGTCGGCGACCTGGGCCGGCGGAGTCAGCAGTGACAGGAACATGGCCTTGCGGACCCGGTGTGCCTCACCGTCCAGCGTGTGGATCGCCCCGTGGCCGAACAGCGTGCTGCGCACGGGCTCCGGCACGGCCTCGCGGCGGTTCACGTGCCGCTCGTCGTAGAAGAACCGGACGGCGTCGGGGCCCCGCAGTGCCACGGTGTGCCGGCCGAGCAGCCGGGCGCGGACGACCGGGCTCGCCGCGCGGCGCATCCGGTCGGGAAGCCAGGCGTAGCCCTCCAGCAGCAGGGAGCCGGTGTGGTCGGCGGCAGGGAGGGGTGAGGTACGCATGGGGCCCGGGTGCCCGAGGGGGCGCCGCGAAAACGCTTCCCCCGGGGCGCGCGTGCGGGCTGTTCCGGAGGTGCGCCGCGGCGGGCCGCGGGTGCCCCGGGGTGCGGAACATTCGGGTCCGTCCGCACGTTGAACGGTATGTGGACGCGGAGGGAACTGTGTCCCCGGGACTCATCCATTCGCCCACGAGGACGATCGTTCGGCTGAAGCCTCGTGGAGCCCCTCGCCGGGAGGCGACCGCCCTCCGTGTCCGCCCTCGACCGGCCCCGGCTGGGTGTCCCCCGAACCAGTCGGGGCCTTCCCCTGCCCGGGAGCCGTCCGGGTGCACACCGGACCGCGGTGGGGCCGCGTGACGGGGAGTGCTCCGGCGGACCCGCGGGAGCACTCCCCGTCCGGCGAAGTCAGGTGCGGTCGCGCTTCATGGAGCGGCCGGTCTCCTGGGCACGCTCCTGGGCCTGGCCCCTGACCTTCTTGGCCTCGCCGCGGGCCTGGTCGAGCTTGCCCTCGGCCTGGCGCTCACGGCTTCCCGTGACCTTGCCGGTCATCTCCTTGGCCTTGCCCTTCATCTTGTCCATACCGCCCTTGTCCGCCATGGTTCCTCCTTGTGTGGGGGGTCGCTTGCCCGCCCAACGTAAATGGGGATCGGGAACCACCGCCCGCTGAAGTGTCACGTTCCGTCACCACGGCCCGTCCCGTGCACGCCGTGGACCAGCGCGTACCCGAGCCGCCCGGGGTCCGTCGTCGCCCTGCGTGCCCGGTACGTCGAGGAACACGCGCGACGCCAACTCGGCCGGTTAGAGCGCCTGTTCGGGCCGGACCCGTTTCCCGCGCCCGCCCGGGGTAACCCGACAGGGACGAGCGGACCACACGGAGGTGTTCCCCATGAACACAGGCGTCGGCACCGAAGACCCCGCGGCACCCGAGGACGGGCGGGCGGCGGACGGCGCGCGGACCGTTCCGCCCGCTCGTGTCCCCGGGAGCGAGGCCGCCGAGGAGCAGGAGAGCACCGGCCTGGGGAGCAACATCATCCTCGGTGAGGACTGAACCCGCAGACCGGACACTGGAGTTGACGCATGGACAGGAACCCGGAGTTCACGCTGGCCGCCACCGTGCTGGACGCGCCCGACGCCCGTGAACTGTCGGTGTTCTACCGCGGCCTGCTGGGCTGGGAGGTGCGGGAGGACGGCCCGGACTGGGTGATGATCGCGCCGCCGGAGGGCGGCGCCGGCCTGTCGTTCCAGACCGAGCCGCACTTCGTCCCGCCGCGCTGGCCGTCGGCCCCCGACGAGCAGCAGATGATGCTCCATCTGGACTTCGAGGTGGACGACCTGTCCGCGGCCCTCACGCGCGCCACCGCCCTGGGCGCCCGCCCGGCCGACGTCCAGCCCCAGGACGACGTACGCGTGTTGTTCGACCCCGTGGGGCATCCGTTCTGCCTGTTCGTGCGCGATTCCGGTCCCCGCTAGTTTGCCGACGCGCATTCGAGGGAGGCGGGGATCATGTTCGAAGGCTTCGAGACCCACACCGTCCGCACGGCGGAGGCGTCCGTCTTCGTGCGCCGGGGTGGGAACGGTCCGCCGGTCCTGCTGCTGCACGGCCATCCCAGGACCTCGGCGACCTGGCACCGGGTCGCTCCCCGGCTGGTCGAGCGGGGGTTCACCGTCGTCTGCCCGGACCTGCGGGGCTACGGGCGCTCCCGGGGGCCCGCCCCGACTCCCGACCACACCGGGTACTCCAAGCGGGCGGTCGCAGAGGACCTGTCGGCCGTCATGCGCGAGCTCGGCCACACCCGGTTCGCGCTGGCCGGGCACGACCGGGGAGGCGCCGTCGCGCTGCGGCTCGCCCTCGACCACCCCGACGCGGTGTCCCGCGTGGCGCTGCTCGACTGCCTGCCGATCACGGAGCACCTCTCCCGCGCCGACACAGAATTCGCCACGCAGTGGTGGCACTGGTTCTTCTTCGCCCAGCCGGACATCCCCGAGCGGGTCATCAACGCCGACCCCGACGGCTGGTACCGGGGCGACCCCGAGAGCATGGGCCGGGAGAACTACGAGGAGTGGCGCGCGGCCACCCGGAATCCGGACGTGGTGCGCGCGATGCTGGAGGACTACCGGGCCGGCCTCACCGTCGACCGGCGTCACGAGGAGGCCGACCGCGCCGCCGGGGTACGCATCCGGTGCCCCGCGCTGGTGCTCTGGTCGCTCCGCGACGACCTGGAGGACCTCTACGGGGATCCGCTGAAGATCTGGCGGGACTGGGCGCCCGACGTGCGGGGCCACGGGATCGACTCCGGGCACCATGTCGCGGAGGAGGCCCCGGACGAACTCGCCGCGGCACTGGCCGGATTCTTCGACGGCGTCCGCGCGGACGACGCGGCGGGCCAAGGCGACGGCCGGCCGGCGTGAGCGGCGGACCTGGCCGCACGGATGGCGGTCGGCACGGCGGGCCCCCGCCCGTGACGCCCCGCGGCTCGGGCACCCGGTTCCCGAACTGCGCTCGCACGTGCATACGAGGCAGACTGGACAGTGATCTTATGACGCCGGACTCCCGGACCCCGGAGGCGACGTTGATGTCGGACACGCGGACAGGGCGGCTCGTTCCCGACGGCCGGGAGTGGGACGCGGCCAGGCTCGTACGGCTGGAGGACGAGAACGCTCAGCTCAGGCAGGCGGTCTCCTCGCACGCCGTGATCGACCAGGCGATCGGTGTGGTCCTGGCCTTGGGGGAGTTGACCCCCGAGGAGGGCTGGGAGGTGCTGCGGCGGACGTCCCAGCGCACGAACGTGAAACTGCGGCGCGTGGCGGAGGCGGTCGTCGAGTGGGCCCGCACGGGAGAGCTGCCCGAGGCCGTCAAGACAGAACTGGAGCGCGAGATCCAGCTGAGCAAGGCGCGGACGCGGGCGGTGGACCGCCTGTCCTGAGGGGCGCGCGTGGGGAGTGCCCCCGGTGCCTGAAACAGGCCCTGCCGCGCCCCCGCTCACCTGTCGAGCCCGGAGCGTCGCCGTTCCGCACCGAAGGGGTCGTTTCAGACATTCGGTCGTAAAATAGACGGCGCATTGCTGAAGCGGTAAGGATGTGAGCGCCAGTGGCCAAGAACCAGAAGGCGAAGGCCAAGACCGAGCAGGTCAAGGGCAAGGCGAAGGAAGCCGCCGGACGCGCCGTGGGCAACGAGCGCATGACCGCCAAGGGAGCGACCGAACAGTCCAAGGGCGATGCCCGGCAGGCCAAGGAGAAGGCGAAGGACGCGCTACGTCACTGACATCGACACCAGCGCCGCAACCGGGCCCGCGCACCCCTGTGCGGCGGACCCGGCTGCGTGACGGGCGTGCGGCGGACCCGGTGTCCGGGCCGTTCCGGCTGAGGCTCCGTGCCGCGGTCCCGCCCGGTGTCCGCGCCTGTTCCCTCCGGCGCGCGCGATGGTCAGCCCCCGGCGATGACCTCGGCCAGGAAACCGTCGACGCACACATTCTCCTGCCCGGGCTGGACGACCTCGTAGGTCTCGTCCAGGAACGACATGACGGCCGGGGCCCAGGCCAGGATCACGGCGCGGTGCCGCCCCCCGTCGGTGTGCGGCTCGCCGAGGAACTCCATCCGCAGCTCCCGCCACAGCCCCGTGGACTGCGGCTCCATCCGTACGTCCCCTTCACCGACCGGGCGCTCCATCCCGTCGGCCAGCATCTGGCGGTCGAGTCTCCACCGGGCCAGGACGCGGCCGTCGTGGCTGAACACGATGGTGACGGCGAACGGATCGTCGGCCTCGTACGTCATGTGGGCCAGCACGGAGAAGCGGCCGGTGCCGCCCGCTTCGAGCTGCATGACGAGCGTCCTGTGCACGATCGGGATCAAGAGGAGCCTCCGGAGGGAACGGACCTAGAGACCCCTAGTACCCCGGCTGCGCGCATGATGCTCACGCAAATGGGGGATTCACACGGAAGTGACGGGACCGCCGTTCTCCGGCCGCGACGGCAAGGGCCCGGCACGGCAGCCGGGCGGGTCCCGGGCCACCCGCACGCCGTACCGGCGGACCTCTCGAGCGGCGCCCGGCGCGCGGGCCCACCATTCTGGATGCAGATGCGATCACGCCGCCTACATCGGGGAAGTCGAGTGCCATGAGCGAATCAGAGCTTCCGCCGGAAGGCCGGCCCGTGGACCTGTACCTCGACCTGCTCCGCCTCCGCATGACCCCCTCGGACTACGCGCTGCTGCTGCGCATGGTCGAACCGGTGCTGGAGGCGATCCAGGAACAGCGGGCCGGACCGATCGAACTGAGCCTGGAGGGCGCCGAGGGCGAGCACGTCTCGCAGGAGGTACGCGACGAGGCCTCCCTCGTCGTCGCGGTCGCCGTCACGGGCCGTCTGGACAACCAGATCGTCGAGATCGAGACGGAGGAGGCCGGCCCCGTCCGGGTCGTCACCGACTCGGGCACCGCGGCCGACCCGGCCAAGTGCCAGGAGATCGCCGAGTTCATCGGCGAGCGCCACCGTCAGGACGAGGAACTGCGCGGTATCGCGGAGGTGAGCGGTCTGCCCACGGATGTCTGAGCCCGGCCCGAGGTCCGGGCCGAGCCCCGACGCCCACCCGTTCCCGACGCCCGCCGGTTCCCCGGCGGGCCGCGACGGGTCGACCGGACGCCCGATCGCGCGACGGCTGACCGGACGCCGGCTTGTCGACCGCGCCCGGCGCCGCGCGCGCCGGGACCCTCCCGGGTCCGCACCGGCCGACGCCGTTCCCGGCGTCCACCGCGGTGTCACCAGGGCAGGAACACGTGCACGTCCTTGCCGTCGGGCCGTTCCACCACGCTGACCTGGTCACTCAGCGCCTGGATCAAATGCCAGCCCACTCCTCCGCCGCCTCCGTCGGGGCTGAACGACCGCGGTGTCGGCCGGACCGTGCTCGTGTCGTGCATGAGCACGTGCACGCCGTCGAAGGTGCGGCGCAGCTCCAGCCGGAAGGGGCCGGGAGCGTACTGCACCGCGTTGGCGGCCAGTTCCGTCACCACCAGCAGGACGTCGTCCAGGTGTTCGGCCGCCCGGGGCGGGGACACCCGCGCGAGAGCACGCAGGTAGTCCTCCGCGACGAGGCGGGCGTCGGTCACGTTGCACAGCTCACCGGCGAACGTGCTGGTGAGACTCGCTGTGTTGTCGGGAGCCAGGTCGTTGTCCCAGTGCGGCTCGGTCGTCATCTCGCCTTCCCGGTTTCGTGCGGACCGGGCACGTACGGTGCTCCGGTCTCCCCCGTCTGCCTTCTGTGGCCGGGCATGGATTCAGGCGTTGCCCGCGCCGTGCCGCCTACGCCGCCGATTCGCCGCCGCGGCGACTGGGCATCCGGCGCTTGAGCGCGCGGCGTTCGTTCTCGCTGGTGCCACCCCAGACGCCCAGGGTCTGCCCCGTGTCCAGTGCCCACTGCAGACAGGCCTCGCGGACCGGACAGCTCCTGCACACCGCCTTTGCCTCCCGGATCTGCAGAAGCGCGGGCCCGGTGCTGCCGACGGGGAAGAAGAGGTCGGGGTCGACGCTCCGGCATGCCGCAGCGTCCCGCCAGCTCTCCATGACAGTCTCCTTCGATCGAGTCGTTCCGGTCGGTGGGACTTCGTTCGTTGTCCGGGTCACCTTCAGACGCAGGAGTGAAACAGCCAACTGGGATCTGATGTGCTGAGCCGGACGCCGTCAAGGGCAGCGGTATGTGAGATGTGTCGCAATCGTGCGGTGTTCGGGCGAGAGCAGCCGCAGCTCCGCCCGGCCCGTGTAGCGGCCCGAACCGCGAAAGGTCCACAGCAGGTGCAGGCGCGCCGTCTTCTGCCCGCTCGTCACGGTCTCGCGCAGGACCGGGGAGGAGGTGCCGTCGCTGCGTATCCAGCGGTACGTCAGCGTGCCGGGTCTCCCGTCGGTGGTGACAGTGGCGACGATGTCGGCCGTGCCGTCGCAGCCGGGGGAGGGGTCGGCGGCGGTGACGGTGACGTCGCGGACGGCGACGGGCGGGGCGGACCGGTCCCAGGCCAGGAAGGCGAGGACGCCCAGCAGCACCAGCACGGGCAGCGCGTGTCTGCGCCAGGTGCGACGGGGCCGCCCGGGCGCCGCCGACGGGGCGGGGAGGGTGACGTGCGCCCGGCGTACGGTGTCGGCGGTCACGCCGGGTCCGAAGCGCAGCAGGGTGCCATCGACGCGGTCGGGGCGGGTGCCGGGGTCGAGGCGGGTGGCCTCGGTGCCGGACGGCGGCTCCACCAGGGTGTCTCCGCCGGCCGGGACCTCGTCGTGGTCCGGGCGTTGGATCCAGTGGCTGGCCAGGGCGGTGGCGCTGTAGTCGTCGTCCCGGTCGGCGCGGTCGCCGGGGACACCGGTGCGGTCGTTCACCGGATGTCACACGCCCGCGTCAGCAGCTGCTGCCACGCGGTGCCGGACGCCGCGGCGGGGTCGGTCGTGGCCTGCGCCGCCCAGTAGCAGCCCGTCCCCTGGAACGTGTGGTCGACGGACAGGGTGTACGTGGTCGAGCCGCTGCGTTCGTATGTCTGCGCCGCGCCGTCCTGGGTGCCTGACTGGCCGCGGGTGTCCCCGGTGAAGAAGGCGACGGTCAGGCCGACCGGTCCCGTTCCGTCGGTGGTGACGGTGACCGTCGCCGTACCCGTCGACGGCCCGGTCTGCCGGAAGCCGGTGAGCGTGACGTCCTTGACCGCGACGGGAGCGACGGTCGGCGTCGTGCTCGGGTCCGCGGCGGTCGCCGTCGGTGTCGCGGTGCCCGCGGGCACGGACGCGGAGGCCGAGGGCGGCGCGGTGGTCTCGGCGTCCGCTCCGGACGGCGAGGGCGGGGAAGTGCCGTCCGGTGCGGACGCGGTCGGCGAGCCGGACGGCGCGGGACCGGTGGGTCCGGCGGTCACGTCCGGCTGCGTGCTCGTGGTGGCGAGAGCCTGGGCGGCCTGCTGCGCGGTGTCCGGTGCGTCCGGCCCGGTGCCGTAGGCCAGCAGGAGGCCCACGACGAGCGCGACGGCCGAGGCGAGCAGGGCTCCTCGGCCGGGCAGCCAGGAACGCAGGCCGCGGGGGTCCTGGGCGAGGACCGTGCGGGCGGTGTCCGTGGTGCCGTGCGCGGTGCGGGGCGCGGAGGGGAGCAGCAGCAGCGAGAGGGCCACGAGCGCCGCGAGCCGGCCGCGTCCGCGCTCCTCCCAGTCGGCCCCGTAGGCGCCGTGCGCGGCGGCCTCCAGCTCCGCCACGAAGCCCTCGGCGTCCGAGGGCCGTTCACCGGGGGACTTCGCCAGACCGCGCAGGACGAGCGGGCGCAGCGCCTCGGGGACCTCCTCGGCGGGGATCTCCCCGTCCACGTGCTTGAGGGCGAGTTCGGCCATGTTGTCGCCGCTGTAGGGCTTGCGGCCGGTCAGGCACTCGAAGAACGTGGCGGTGGCCGCGTAGACGTCGGCGGCGGGGGAGGCGGGAGCGCCGGTCCACTGCTCCGGGGCCATGTACGAGGGCGTGCCCGCGATGCCGGCCGTGGTGCCGTCGGTGGCCGCGATGCCGAAGTCGACCAGTTTGGAGGTGCCTTCGGCGGTGACGAGGACGTTCTCCGGTTTGTAGTCGCGGTGCACCACGCCGAGGCGATGGGCGTCGGCGAGGCCGAGCAGCGACCCCTTGAGCAGGGTGAGCGCCGCCTCCGGGACGAGCGGCGCCTCCTGGGTGAGCAGCCTGCGCAGGGAGAGGCCGTCGACGAGTTCCATCACGATGGCCGCGCCGTCCGGGCCCTCGACGTACTCGTACAGGCCGGCCACGTGCGGGCTTTCGAGGCCGCCCAGCAGTCGGGCCTCGGCGCGGAACTCGGCGACGAAACCGGGACGCGTGCGCAGGGACTCGCTGAGGTACTTCACCGCGACGGGTAGCCCGGTCTCCTCGTGGACGGCGAGGGCGACCCGCCCGCTCGCTCCGGAGCCGAGCTCACGCGCTTCCGTGTAGCCCGGCACTGCCCAAGTGTTCATGCCCCATCCCCCCGAGACGCGGTGCGCGCGGGGCGCCCGCGGGCCCACGCGCTTCCAGTCGTGTGCTCGAAGACACGTTTTCGGCCAGTTCGGTTGCACCCTACGCCGTGGCGCACGGCGGAACGGCCCGCCGCGGTGCGCGACGGGCCGTTCCGACCTGATGTCCGAAATGCCCGAGAACGGGGCGGATTTCGGGAGGGAGTCAGCCGATGATGCTCCACGACGTGGTGCCGTTCGCCGCCATCAGCACGGCGAGCAGCACGATGTCCGCGATGCCGAGCGCGAGTCCGAGCCGCGCCCGGAAGCGGCGCGGGGTGTCACGGCGCAGCGCCATCACGGCCAGCACGATGGCGATCGGGCCGAGGACGAAGTTCAGGACGAGGAGCCCGACCAGGCCGAGCACGAAGGAGGCGACGGCCATTCCCTCGGTGTCCCGCCTGCCGGTCTCGCGCCGTGGGGGTGCGGTCAGCTTCATGGTCACGCCTTTCGGATTCGGCCGCGCCGACGGCGCTCACGGACGGCGAACACCGCGAGCCACGTGGCGATGGCCACACCGGCCACCAGGGTCACGGGCCACGGCAGGTACGCGGCCGATCCGACCACGACGGCCAGGACGACGAGGGCCACGACAAGGAAGAGCACGTCTACCTCCGTTCGTGTGCGGGCACGGGCGTCAGCGCTGATCGCCTCGGTAGCAACATGCGGTTACGGGTTTCCCGTGGCCCCGCCGCCACACCTGGGCGTGTCGGCGCTCACGTGCCGACCGTCGCCCACCCGTCGCAGACCGGCCGTCGGGAGACCCGTGTTCGCGATCGCGTTCAACCGGCGTTTGCGCAGATGGAGGTTGGCGCCGTCGTCGAGGGGTACTCCGACGATCTTCCGGGAGCGATCACTTCCGGACAGAGCCGCGAAACGAACAGGAAGGTGACCGGTGTCTGACGAGAACACCAAGAACGTCTTCGTGATCGGCCTTGACGAGGCCAACCTCCCGACGCTGAACGCCGTACCGGGTGCCAAGTCGCTGAACCTGCACCCCTTGTTGTCGGTCGAGGAACTCCAGGACGGCGAGGTGTCGGTGCCGGAGATCCTCGACAAGGCGCAGGCCGTGCTGGACGCCTTCGACGGGTCCGTCGACGCGATCGTGGGCTACTGGGACTTCCCGGTCAGCACCCTCATACCGATCCTCGCCGAGCGCTACGGGACCCGCAGCACCAGCCTGGAGTCGGTCGTCAAGTGCGAGCACAAGTACTGGAGCCGGCTGGAGCAGCAGAAGGTCACCGACCGGCATCCCCGATTCGGCAGGGTCGATCTGGACACCGACGACCCCAAGCCCCCCGAAGGCGTGCGCTTCCCGATGTGGGTCAAGCCCGCCCTCTCGTATTCCTCCGAACTCGCTTTCGGCGTCAAGGACATGGACGAGTTCCGGGACGCCGTCGCGCAGATCCGCGAGGGCATCTCCAGGATCGGCCGCCCCTTCGAGTACATCCTCGGCCAGGTCGAGCTGCCGCCCGAGATGGACGGCGTCGGCGGCGAGGTGTGTCTGGCCGAGGAGGCCATGACGGGCATCCAGGTCGCCGTCGAGGGCTACGTCCACAAGGGCGAGGTGACCGTCTACGGCGCGCTGGACTCCATCCAGTACCCGGACTCCCCGTGCTTCCTGCGCCACCAGTACCCCTCGACGCTGCCGCCGCCGGTGATCCGGGAACTCCACGACGTCACCGAGCGCGTCATGCGCCAGATCGGCTTCGAGTCGGCCACGTTCAGCGTGGAGTACTTCTACGACCCGAAGACCCAGGAGATCAACCTCCTGGAGATCAACCCCCGGCACTCCCAGTCGCACGCCGAGCTGTTCCAGTTCGTCGACGGAGTGCCCAACCACCACTGCATGTTCAGCCTCGCCCTCGGCGAGGACCCGCGGATGCCCCACGGCGAGGGCTCCTACGCGACCGCCGCGAAGTGGTACCACCGGTGGTTCACCGACGGCGTCGTGACCCGCGTGCCCTCCGCCGAGGACATCGAGCGCATCGAGCGGGAGACCGCGGGCGTCCGCCTGGACGTGGTGCCGAAGCAGGGACAGCGCCTCTCGGAGCTGACTCAACAGGACAGCTACAGCTACGAGTTGGCGCACATCTTCACCGGCGGCAGCAGCGAGGAGAACCTGCGCGAGAAGTACGACCACTGCGTGGCCGCCCTCGGCCTGGCCTTCGACGACGTTCCGCAGCGGGGCGACGGGAGCACGTCCGGCGGCCCGGCGGGCGACCGCTGACCGCCGCAGCCCCAGAACGGCCCCAGCAAGGAAAGGAGCGCGGCGCCTCATGCGTTACGTGAGCGAACTGCCGTACGCGACGAAGGAAGAAGAACACGTCGTCATCCCCATGTCCGACGGCGTCAGGCTGTCGGCGCGGATCTGGCGCCCCACCGCCTCGGACCGGGAGCCGGTGCCCGCGGTGCTGGAGTACATCCCCTACCGCAAGCGTGATCTGACCTCCGTACGCGACTCCGTCCACCACCCGTACATCGCCGGCCACGGCTACGCCTGCGTCCGCGTCGACGTACGCGGCACCGGTGAGTCCGAGGGCGTGCTCAAGGACGAGTACCTGGAACGCGAACAGGCCGACGC
Source organism: Streptomyces sp. NPDC028308 (assembly GCF_055565855.1). Classification (NCBI taxonomy): domain Bacteria; kingdom Bacillati; phylum Actinomycetota; class Actinomycetes; order Kitasatosporales; family Streptomycetaceae; genus Streptomyces; species Streptomyces sp. NPDC028308. The sequence continues at coordinate 656,038 of NZ_JBVHTO010000002.1, read as the reverse complement.
CGAGGAGGTCCTCGCCTGGCTGGCCGAGCAGCCCTGGTGCGACGGCGCCACCGGGATGATGGGCCTATCCTGGGGCGCCTTCGCCGCGCTCCAGGTGGCTGCCCGCCGCCCGCCGAGCCTGCGCGCCATCGTCATCGCCTCGTTCACCGACGACCGGCACCACGACGACATGCACTACATGGGCGGGGCCATGCTCTCGGACAACCTCGCCGAGGCGGGCACCATGTTCGCCTACGCCACCTGCCCGCCCGACCCCGCCGTGGTCGGCGACCGCTGGCGCGACATGTGGCGCGAACGCCTTGAGAACACCGACCCGTGGGTGCTGGAGTGGCTGCGCCACCAGCGCCGCGACGACTACTGGCGCCATGCCTCGGTCTCCGAGAACTACGAGGACGTGCGCTGCCCCGTCCTCGCCTCCAGCGGCTGGGCCGACGGCTACTCCAACGCCGTGACCCGGCTGCTCGGCAACCTGGACGTGCCCCGCAAGGGGCTGATCGGACCCTGGTCGCACAAGTTCCCCCACCTCGGCGAGCCGGGCCCCGCCATCGGCTACCTCCAGGAGGTCGTGCGCTGGTGGGACCACTGGCTCAAGGGCGTCGACAACGGCGTCATGGACGGACCCATGCTCCGGACCTGGATGCAGGACAGCGTGCCCCCGTCCACGTCGTACGAGGAGCGCCCTGGCCGCTGGGTCGCCGAACCCACCTGGCCGTCCCCGCACATCCACCCCGTGACGTACCCGCTGACCCGGCACCGGATCGAACCCCCGGGCCCGGACGGGGCGGGCGACGCCGGTGAGGCGATGACGGTGCGCTCACCCCTGTCGGTCGGCCAGTTCGCGGGCAAGTGGGCCTCCTACAACGCACCGCCGGACCTGCCCTACGACCAGCGCGAGGAGGACGGCGGCTCCCTCGTCTTCGAGACCGAGCCACTGACCGAACGGCTGGAGATCCTCGGCTCGCCGACCGTGGACCTCGACCTCTCCGCCGACCGGCCCGTCGCCATGGTGGCCGCCCGGCTGTCCGACGTGAGCCCGGACGGCGCGGCGACCCGGGTGACGTACGGCCTGCTCAACCTCACCCGGCGCGAGGACACCGAGAACCCCGAACCGCTGGAGCCGGGGCGCCGCTACCGGGCCACCGTCCAGCTCAACGGAGTGGCACAGGCGTTCCCGCCCGGCCACCGCGTCCGGCTCTCCCTGTCCACGTCGTACTGGCCGCTCGCCTGGCCGCCCCCGGAGCCCGCGCTGCTCAGCGTCCACGAGCGCTCCAGCACCCTCACGCTGCCCGTCCGGCCGACGGAGGAGCCCGACGAGATCTCCGCGGCGCCGTTCGGCGAACCCGAGGGGACACCGCCGCTCGGCGTGACCAGCCTGGCGCCCCCCGAGTCCCGCTGGGAGGTCAAGCGCGACCTGGTCGACTACCGCTCGGAACTGGAGATCGTGAAGGACCAGGGACTCGTCCGCTTCGACGAGATCGGCCTGGAGGCCGGACGCCGTGCCTACGAGCGCTACACGGCCGTCGCCGACGACTTCACCTCGGCGAGCGGCGAGTCGGCCTGGACCATGCGGTTCCGGCGCGGCGACTGGGACGTGCGGGTGGTGACGCGGACCCGGCTCAGCTGCGACGAGCGGGACTTCTTCGTGGACGCCACCCTCGACGGCTACGAGGGCGAGCGCCGGGTCTTCTCCCGCACCTGGAACGAGACCGTGCCGCGCGACCTGCTGTAGGTCCGGCACCGGAGGCGTCGACCTCCGCTGTCCGGGAACCCGCGGGTGAGAAGCACGACGAAAACCGGCCGAACCGATCGAACCGACCCCAGGAGTCTTCAGTCATGACTGTCCCCGAGGAGAACCGAGGCAAGACCCACACGACCGACCAGGTGCCGGCCGGCGCCGCACAGCCGCAGGAGCAGGGCGGCACCGGGCGGACGCTGCGCGAGGCGCTGGAGGAGGCGCAGGTCAGCCCGGACGACTTCGCGGAGCGGGAGGAGAAGTAGAGCGTGAGCACACTCACCGGTCTGGAACGAGCGCTGGAGCGCTTCGGAGGAACGCTGCTCGCGCACATCCGCCACAAGGAACCGGTCGAGCTGCTCGGCGCCCTGCACCGCGAATGCGACGACAACGCCGTCGTGTGCAGTGAGAGCCGCGTGGTCGTGCCGAACGCCTACGACGTCGAACTCGCCGAGTTCGCCGTGGAGGAACTCGAACGCAACGGCGACCGGGTCGACCAGTTGCTCACCGACAGCCTGGCCCGCCACGGCGAGCGCAAGGGCTACGAATGGGCCGGCCCGCTCGCGGTGCATGTCACCAAGTCCCGCCACCTGCCCAACGGGCGCTACCGGGTGGCGAGCCGTGTCATGCACCACGTGCGCGCCGACGCCTTCCAGGCGCACGCGGCGCCGGCGGACCCGCCCCTGACGGCACCCGGCCGCGGCCTGGTGCCGGAACCGGGGATGTGAGCCGCGGGCCGGACGCGGCCCGGCATTCAGCCGCCGCGTCCGGCCCGCCCCCTTCTCCCTTCCTCCGACCCCTCGGATCTTCTTTCTCCGACTCCTCCGACTCCGAGGTGTCCAAAACGCCTCCCCGCGTGCGTCGGTCCAGTGGACCGCGCGTTCCTGGTGGCCGAGCCGACGATGGGCAAGCGGATCGTGCGCGCCAAACGCAAGATCGCGGCGGCCGGCATCGCGTACCGGGTGCCCAGGGCGGAGGAGCTGCCCGAGCGGCTGGAGGCGGTCCTGCGCGTCGCCTACCTGATCTTCAACGAGGGGTACAGCGCGAGCGCCGGCACGGTCCTGGTCCGCGGTGAGCTGTGCGCCGAGGCGATCCGGCTCCAGCGGCTCCTGGCGGAACTGCTCCCGGAGGAGGCCGAGGTGTGGGGGCTGCTGGCGCTGATGCTGCTGCACGACGCCCGGAGCGCGTCCCGGGTGAGCGACGGCGGTGACTGGGTGGCCCTCACCGAGCAGGACCCCGCGACATGGGACCGGGACCGGACGGCGGAGGGAGTCGGGGCACTGACCCGCGCGCTGCGGCTCGGAGCGCCGGGCCCCTACCAGCTCCAGGCGGCCGTCACGGCCCTGCACATGAAGGGCGTCGAGGAGGGCGCCACCGACTGGCCCCGGATGGCTCACCTCTACGGTGTGCTCGCCGGCCTCGACCCCTCGCCGGTCGTCGCGCTGAACCGTGCCGCCGCCGTCGGTTTCGCCGAGGGGCCCGAACGGGGGCTGGCGCTGCTCGGGCCGCTGCTCCGGCACCCCGCGCTGTCCGGTTACCCGCCGCTGCACGCGACCCACGCCGACCTGCTCGGGCGGAGCGGCGACCCGGCCGGCGCCGCCGAGGCGTACCGGCGGGCGATCGCGCTCAGCTCCAACGACGTCGAACGCGCCGAACTCCGGCGCAGGCTCGGCCGGTCGGCCTGAGGCGGTCGCCCGCCCGGCGGGCGCGGGGCCCGGTCTCCCGTCGTGCTCGCGATCCGCTGTGCCGTGTCAGCCGGATGCGGCCGGTCCGGCGTCCTCGGTGCCGGACAGCTCGGCCAGGAACCGGTGGCACTGGGCGGCCCGCTCGGAGTCCTGCTCCATGACGGAGCGGAAGAACTCCGCGATCTCCTTCTTGCCGGCGTTCTCCGCGTCGCGCACGTACTGGCCGTAGTCGTGCCCCGCCTTGAGCGAGTGGTACTGCACGGAGATGAGGTCGAACGTCACATCGCTGAACCCGGTCTCTCCCGTAGCCATGGTCATCTCCCAGTGGAGGTGGGAACTGGTGGACGCGATCCGGGTTTCTCGGTCCCGGCGGGCGAAACGAAGAGTGTCGGCCGTCTCCGCCCCTGCGGACCGCGTCCGGGAAACCGTCCGGCGCGTCCACCCGTCCGCCGCGGCTACTCGCCGCGATGGCGCCAGAACCACACGACGCCGATCACGAGGGCGACGAGGAAGGCGACCGGCAGGATCAGGCCGGGTACCCGGGCGGCGCTCACCGGCCGGCCGCGGTGCTGGACGTGCCGTGTGCGTGAGGGGTGTCGGGCACGGCGGACCTCGGTCCGGTGGATCGGCCGCCCCGCCGACCGGGACGCCGGGGCGTGTCCGGCCCGTACTCCCGGCGGGCGCCGTGCGACACGTGGTGCACGCTCGACGGCGGGCGCAGATGCGGGGTCATGGCCGGCCTCCGGGTAATCGCAGGTACGTACGGCGTCCGCCGGACCGTCGCCCGGCGGACGAGGCCGGCTGGATGGTGAGCCCCGAAAACGGCCTTGTAAACCTCCTCGGCCGGGACATTGCCCGGATGTATGAAGGTCTGCCGAATTGGTTGACCGGGGCGTGGCGGCCGGGAGGGCGACTCGTTCACCCCGTCATGACCGAAGCCTCGTCGCCGCACCGCCACGCCCGCCTCCTGGGCGCCTACTGGCTCGACTCGCCCGTCCTGCTGCACGACCACTGCGTCTGCTGCGAGAGCCCGGCGCACCCGGTGGGCCGAAGCCGCTGGGCCCGGGGTGTCGGCGGGCGCGGTCTCGGGCTGGGCGTCTTCGTGGCCGTCCTCGTGATCGCCGCCGCCCTCACCGCCGTGGCCCCCCTGTAGAGCCGTCCCCGCGTGCCGTGCTCCCCTTCGAACGGGCATGCACGGGCCTGTTCGCGGTGCCATCCTGGGAGAGGACACGGAGGCTGCCATGGGGTGCTATGCCGACCGAGTGCTGCCGCGGATCATCGACGTGGCGTGCGGGGTCAAGACGGCCGGGCCGCTGCGCCGCCGTGCCTGCGAGGGCCTGACCGGCGAGGTCCTGGAGATCGGTTTCGGCACGGGCCACAACGTGCCCTACTACCCGCCGACGGTCACCGGTGTCACCGCGATCGAGCCGTCCGACCTCGGCTGGCGTCTCGCCGGGAAGCGGGTGCGCGCGTCGAGCATCCCGGTACGCCGTGCGGGTCTGGACGGCCAGTCCCTCCCCTTCGTGGACGACAGTTTCGACGCCGCCCTGTCCACCTGGACCCTGTGCACCATCCCCGACGCCGAGGCAGCCCTGCGGGAGGTGCGGCGGGTCCTCCGGCCCGGAGGGACCCTGCACTTCCTGGAGCACGGTCTCGCGCCGGAGGAGGATCCGGGCGTACGGCGCTGGCAGCATCGTCTGGAGCCGGTCAACAAGCGGCTCTTCGGCGGCTGCCACCTCACGCGCCCGACCGCCGACCTGGTCACGGCGGCAGGGTTCACGATCACGGACATGGACGTCTTCTACGAGAAGGGCGCCCCGAAGCCCATGGGTGCCGACTCGCTCGGCGTGGCCCTCTCCCCGTAGGGCCGGGCGTCTCGCGAGGCTCACTCGGCGGCCGCGACCCCGATGCCGATGGCGATGAAGAGCCAGCCGGTCGTCATGTCCCAGCGGTCGCGGAAGGCGGGCCGGTTCAGCAGCGTCCGCAGCCGGGCCGCGGCGCTCACCAGGACCAGCCAGTAGAGGACGCCGATCGCGACGTCCAGGAGGCCGAGCAGGAGGATCTGCCCGGTCATCGAGCCCCGGCCGTCGACGAACTGCGGCACGATGCTCAGGAAGAACAGCGCCGCCTTCGGGTTGAGCACGTTGGTGAGGAAGCCCTGCGTGAAACCCTCGCGCCGGCTCGGCACGGGCCGCTTCTCCAGCGGACGGGAGGCGTCCTGGGCGGGATCGATGCCGTCCTGACCCCGGGCGGTCCGTTCCCGGCGCTCGGCTGAGGCGCGGCGGGCGGAGACGACCGCCCGCGCGCCCAGGTAGACGAGGTAGGCGGCGCCGGCCAGTCTCACGGCGGTGAAGACGGCGGGCGAGCGGGCGGCGACGACGGACAGTCCGAGAGCCGCCGCCAGCATGTGGACGCACAGTCCGGTCTGCGCGCCGAGGGCCGCCATCCGCCCCAGCGAGGGGCGGAGCGCGGAGGCTCTGACGATCACGAAGAAGTCCGGGCCCGGGATCAGATAGGCGAGCATGACGACGCCGAGGAATCCCATGAGGTCGATCGACATGCCCTGCTCCGCTTCTCCCGGCCGGCTGTCCTCGCGGTACCGCGGCGGGCGGAATCGGCGGCCCCCGCCCCTGCTGGGTGTCCACGCGGACGGGGTTCACGCCTCCCGCGCCGGGACGCGGACAGCAAAGACCCCGACTGGACGGGGGAGACCAGCCGGGGCCGTAGGTGGTGACGTGCGGAGGGTGGTCGCCTCGCGGCGAAAGGCTCCATGGGGCTTCAGCCGAACGATCTTCCCCATGGGCTATAGGTGAGGCCCGGGGACACTGTCCCCTCCGCAGCCACGTATAGATGAACGATAAACCGTCTGCCGGTGTTCCTGCGCCGTCCCCGGATCGATGTGACGTGTGCCACTGCATGATCGCGCCGGATCGGCCGCACCGGAGCAGTCCCCCCGGCCCGACCGAACCGGACGATCCGAGCCGGACCGTCGCGCCGGACCAGTCGGGTCAGTCGAGGTGGTCGGCGACGAGCAGGGCGAACTCGGCCGGGGTGATCAGGCGTACGCCGAGTGCTTCGGCCTTGTCGCGCTTGGACCCGGCGCCGTCACCCGCGACGACGAGCGCGGTCTTCTTGGAGACGCTGGAGGAGGAGCGGCCGCCGGCGCGCTCGATCAGTTCGTTCATCTGGTTGCGGCTGAGCTTCTCCAGCGCGCCCGTCATCGCGCCGGTGACGACGACGGTCATCCCGGCCAGCGGACCCGCCGCCTCCTCGGCCGCCTGCCCGCCCTCGGTGTCACCGTTCGCGGCGACGGGCGGGGTGGCCCCCGGCTCGGTCATGTTGACCCCCGCGGCGGCGAGCTTGTCGATGAGCGGTGCCAGTTCGGCGAGTTCGGCCACGATGGACGGGGCCTTCTCGGTGCCGATCCCCTCGACCCGCTGCATCGCTTCCGCGTCGGCGGCGCGCAGCGCGTCCATCGTGGCGAAGTGCCGGGCTATGCGCCGGGACATGGACCGGCCGGTGCCCCGTACACCCAGGGCGCACAGCACCCGGGCCAGCGGGCGGTCCTTGGCGGTGGCGAGGGCGGCGAGGAGGTTGTCGGTACTGGTCTCGCCCATGCGGTCCAGGCTGAGCAACTGCTCGCGGGTGAGCGTGAACAGGTCGGCCAGATCGGCCACCAGGCCCGCCTCGACCAGCTGGACGACACGCGTGGCGCCGAGCCCCTCGATGTCGAGCTGGTCACGTCCGGCGGCGTACGAGAGCGAGGCCACCAGATGGCAGTTGCGGCCGTTCTCGCACCGCCAGCGCTGCTCGCCGGTGTCGATGGCGGAGCCGCAGCGCGGGCAGGCCGAGGGGAAGACGATCGACTGCTCCTCGCCGGTGCGCAGATGCGCGACGGGGGCCTCGACGCGCGGGATGACATCGCCGGCGCGGTGGACCATCACGTGGTCGCCGAGGCGCAGGTCGCGGCGCGTGATGTCGGCCGGGTTGTGCAGGGTGGCGTACGTGATGACGGAGCCGTCGATCTCGACCGGCTCCAGGACCGCACGCGGGGCGATGATGCCGGTGCGGCCCACGTTCCACTCGACGTCCAGCAGGCGGGTGATCTTCTCCACGGCGGGCAGCTTGTAGGCGATCGCCCAGCGGGGAGCGCGCGAGCCCGACCCCGCCGCCCGCTGGTCCGCGGCGAGGTCGGCCTTGACCACGATCCCGTCGATCCCGAACGGCAACTCCGCCCGCAGCGCGGCGATCTCGCGGACGCGTGCCAGGACCTCCTCGGGCGTCTCGGCGGTGAGGGCCGAAACCGCCGTGCCGGCCGGGGTGTTCACGCCGAGGCGGACGGCCTCCGCCATCAGGTCGCTGTGGGCGAGCTCGCCGAGGCGTGCCGCGAGCTCGGAGTCGGTGTCCGCCACCGGCAGCAGTCCGTAGCCGAAGAACGTCATCGGCACGGTGTAGGCGCGGTCCCTGGCCCGCAGGGTGCCCGCGGCGGCGTTGCGCGGGTTCGCGAACGGCTGCCCGCCGTGCGCGGTGCGCACCTCGTTGGCGTGCTCGAACTGGGCGTTCGTCATGAGGACTTCGCCCCGCAGCTCCACCGTCACGGGCTCGGTCAGCCGGACCGGCAGTCCCTCGACGGTGCCGATCGCGTGCGACACGTCCTCGCCGGCCGTGCCGTCGCCGCGCGTGATCAGCCGCGTCAGGCGGCCGTGGCGGTAACGGGCCGCCATCGCCAGTCCGTCGAGCTTGGGCTCCACGCTGAACCGGGTCACCTCATGGCCGATCCGGCGGGCCACCGAGGCGGTCCACGCGGTGAACTCCTCGGCGGAGAACACGTTGTCCAGGCTCAGCATCGGCACGGTGTGCGGGACGTCGCCCTCGACCGCGCCGCCGGCGACCTTCCCGGTGGGGGAGTTGGGCAGCACCAGCTCCGGATTCTCCGCCTCCCACGCCGCGATGCCGCGCACCAGACGGTCGTACGCGTCGTCGTCCAGCGCGGACGTACCGCCCGTGTAATAGGCCGCCGAGGCCTTGACGGCTTCCTCGACCGCCTGGGCGTAGGCGGCGGCGTCGACGATCACTGCTGCAGGTGTGGTCATGTCCGCCATCCTGCCTCCCACCACTGACAATGCCGCCCTGTCGACCTCTCGTCACGCGCTGCGAAGCTATAAGGCTCAACAGAGCGCACGGGGCGATATCTTCCGATTCGATCGCATTCGATGCTTTCAACGTGTTTCGCACTATTTCTCACGGTGACTCGGACGGCAGCCGAACGCAGGAGCACACAGGGAAGGTGCTGAGGAATGATCACTCAGGAGCAGATCCCGGCGGTACTGGAACATCCCGTCTACGACGCCGACGGCAACAAGATCGGCGAGGCGAAGCACGTCTTCTACGACGACGTCACCGGCCGGCCGGAATGGGTCAGTGTCAAGACGGGCCTGTTCGGCACCAGTGAGTCCTTCGTGCCGATCCGCGAGGCGGTGGTGGTCGAGGAACACCTCGAGGTGCCGTACGACAAGAGCAAGGTGAAGGACGCGCCCAACGTCGACGTGGACAGCGGGGGACACCTCTCCGAAGCGGAGGAGCACCGGCTGTACGAGCACTACGGCATCGCGTGGGACGACGCCTGGGAGCAGGCCAACCAGCCCGGCGGTGAGGGCTGGGCCCACTCCGGCACGGCCGACGCCACGGACACCGGCATGACCGACACCACCGGAATGGCCGGCACCACGGGCACGGCGGGCACCGGGCGCATGGAGGGCGAGGGGTTCATCGCCACGGACAGCGGCATGGACGAGCGCGCCGGCATGCGCGACGACGACGCGATGACCCGCTCCGAGGAGCGCATGCACGTCGGTGCGGAGCGGTACGAGACCGGACGCGCCCGCCTGCGCAAGTACGTGGTGACGGAGGAGGTCCAGCGCACCGTTCCGCTGCGTCACGAGGAGGTCCGCGTCGTGCGCGAGCCCATCACGGACGCCAACCTCGACGACTCCCTCTCGGGCCCGGAGATCACGGAGTCCGAGCACGAGGTCACCCTGCACGCCGAGCGGCCCGTGGTCGAGACCGAGGCGGTCCCGGTGGAACGCGTACGCCTCACCACCGAGGAGCAGACCGAGAACGAGACCGTCACCGGTCAGGTCCGCCACGAGGAGATCGCCACCGAGGGCGTCATGGACGAGGACGAGGAGGGCGGCCCGCGCAGGTAGGGCACCCGCCGTCGCGCCCGTCCGGTGCTCCCGAGGCGCCGGACGGGCGCAACCGCCCCCGGACGCACGCCGATTCGGCTCACGCCTGCCGCCGGACCCGTCCGGCGGCAGGCGTGAGCCCGTCTCCCGTCGCCGAGTTGATCACGCGTCAGGTCCCGGGCCCGCCCTCGGACACCGCCGCCTCCACGAGATGGTCACGCGTCCTCCACCGTTCACGGCTTTCCGTCGGCGCGAGGCGGGCTACCCGGACCGGAGGGCGTCCGAAGGGGACTTGTCGTGGTTTTCATCGCTGTCGGTGTACCGCCGTTGCTGCTGGGCCTGTTGCTTCTCCTCGACCGGTACGAGGAGAAGATGTTCGCCCCCGTGCAGGTCGCGCGGCACGCGCGACCTGCACGGGGGCATCTGTCGCTCGTGACGCACACCGGATCCGGGCGCTCGACCACCCGGAGGGAGCGGCCGGGCACGGAGGCCGCCTGACCTTCAGGACCCGGACCGCCCGGCGGCAGTGCCGGGATCACCGCGGACTGCCGCTGCCGCACGGCGCGTTCAGGTCCGGCAGGCGGGTCCTGGCCGACCTCGGACGGTGGGTGAGCACGTCACCGAGCCACTGGGTCATCGTCCCTCCCGGCTCGGGATCGTCCCCGCACATCGCCCGCACCGCGGTCGCGTCGAACGCGTAGGCGTCTACGGGGGTGTCGTCCGCCCGCCCGGAGGCAGGCGTGCGGCGTGAACAGCCAGGACCAGCCGACCAGTTCGTCGTGGCCCCAGTGTCCCGATGGCGGCGGCCCGGCGGCCGGGACACGGCCCCCGGCGCAGGGCCGACCGGCCCGGGAGAGGGACCTGTGGCCCCTGCACCCGGTCCCGCCGCCGCCGCGAAGCTGGACCCGCGTCCATCGACGCGTCGGCCCGCCCTTAGGAGGCACACCATGTCCCGCACCGTCACCGCCGGCCTGGACGGCTCGCCGGAGAGCCGGGCCGCCGCCGAGTGGGCGGCCCGGGAGGCGCGGCTCCGCCGCCTGCCCGTGCGCCTGGTCCATGTCCGGCAGCCCGAGCCCCGGCCCGCCGCGCTGCCCGGCCCGGAGTCCGAGCGGCACTGGAGCGAGCGCGTCTCCCGCGAGGCCACGGAGGGCATCCGGCTGCGTCACCCCGGGGTCGAGGTGACCGCCGAGCTGCTCACCGGCCGTCCCGCAGACCTGCTCGTCGACGCGGCCCGCGACGCGGAGCTGCTGGTCCTGGGATCCCGGGGTCTGGGCGGCATCGCAGGCTTCCTGGTCGGCTCCGTCGGCCTGGCCGTCGTCGCCCGCGCCGAACGCCCCGTCGTCCTCGTACGCGCCGGGGAACAGGCCGCCGACGAGCACGCGGCCGACCCCGCGGGGATCCCGTCCACCGCGACCGCGTACCGGCCCGTCGTCCTCGGCCTGGACACCGACGGTCCCGACGACTCGCTCATCGGCTTCGCCTTCGACGCCGCCGCGCGCCGCGACACGGCGCTGACGGTCGTGCACGGCTGGAGCCCGCCGCCCTACTACGCCTACGGGCTGTCCCTGGACGCCGGCCTGCACGCGGCGCTCAGCGAGCAGCGGAGCGCCGCGCTGACCGAGGCCCTGCGTCCCTGGCGGCGGAAGTTCCCGGCGGTCGACGTCGTGGCGCGGTCGCTGTACGGACCGGCGGCAGGCCACCTGGTGGACGCGTCCCGCGAGGCGTCCCTGGTGGTCGTCGGCCGCCGCGCCCGGCGCTCCCCGTCCGGCGCCCGCATCGGGTCCGTCACGCACGCCGTGCTGCACCACTGCGCGGGGCCCGTCGCCGTCGTCCCGCACGACTGACCCGGTGAGGAGAGAGAACATGGAAGCGGCGGTAGCGGCGGTCCCCACGGCCGGGCAGGGCGTCCGGCTCCGCCGTGCGACCGGCTGCCGGCCCGCCCCGGCCGGCGCACCCGGCGCGGGCACCCGGGTGGTCTCCGTTTCACGCCCCCCGGCCCCGGTCAACCCATGTCCCCAGGACGTGCGGCGGGCCCGGACCGTCTCCGTACGCCCGGAAGGAGGGTGAGGGTCATGGAGCTGCCCCTGGTCGTGGGCGTGGACGGGTCCGAGCCCAGCCTGCGCGCCGTGGACTGGGCGACGCAGGAGGCCGCACTGCACGGGGTCCCGCTGCGGCTCGTGTACGCCTCGCTCTGGGAGCGCTACGAGGGGCCCGCCCTGGCCCCCGGCCTCGCCGGGTCCGCGGAACAGGTGGGGGCCGACGACATCGTCCACGCCGCCGCCCGGCGCGCCCGCCGGCGCGACACGGACGTCAAGATCTCCACCGAGGTGCTGCCCGAGGAGCCCGTGGTCGCCCTGCTGCGCGAGGGCCGCAACGCCTCCGCCCTGGTGCTCGGCTCCCGCGGCCGCGGCGGCATGGCCGAGCTGTTGCTCGGCTCCGTCGCCCTCGCGGCCGCCGCCCGCGCCGACTGCCCGGTGATCGTGCTGCGCGACGACCACGACGTCCGGGCCGTCACCGGACGCGGACGGCGGGTCGTGCTGGGCGTCGGCGCGGAACCCCGCGAGTCGGCCGTCGTGCGCTTCGCCTTCCAGGAGGCGAGGGAGCGGCGCGTCCCGCTGGAGGCCGTACGGGCCTGGCGGCGCCCCGCCCACGAGAGCCCCGGACACCCGCTCCTGACCGGAGACCCGGCCCACAGCCAGGAACGAGCGGCGTCGCAGACCCTGGACGCCGCCTTGCGCGACACGGCGGCGGACCACCCGGGCGTGCAGCTGCACCGGCGCACCGCAGAGGGGTCCGCCCGCCAGGTGCTGCTCGACGCCTCCGCCACGGCCGACCTGCTGGTCGTCGGCGCGGAGCGGCGTCACGGGCACACCGGGCTGCAGCTCGGCCGGGTCACGCACGCGGTGCTGCACCACAGCCGGTGTCCCGTCGCCGTCGTACCCCACCAGGCGTGACGACGTGTCAGGGACGCTGACCCGACGCCGCCCCGGGGACGAGAACCGCCCCGCGCACCCGGCACGCCCGCCGGTCCGGATCCGTGCCGCCGCGCGAAGCCGTGGCACGGTCCGTTCCGGTCACGAAGCACGGTCTCGCCGTCAGCGGGCAGGCGCCCGACTGATGCCGGACACACCACGGGGCGGCACCGTCGCCGTCCCGCCGGCCACGCCGCTCGTCCGCCCATGACCTACGGAGTCACGATGACCAAGGCCGAACGCCCGGAGAGCACCGTACTGACCGACGAGGAGGTGCGCAGGCTGGACGCCCACTGGCGGGCGGCCAACTACCTCGCCGTGGGCCAGATCTATCTGCTCGCCAACCCGCTGCTGACCGAACCCCTCACCGTCGAGCACATCAAGCCGCGGCTGCTCGGCCACTGGGGTACCTCGCCCGGCCTCAACCTCGTGTACACCCACCTCAACCGGGTGATCAGGACGCGGGGGATCGACGCGCTGTGCGTGTGGGGTCCGGGCCACGGCGGCCCCGCGGTGCTCGCCAACTCCTGGCTGGAGGGCAGTTACAGCGAGACCTATCCGGACGTCTCGCGGGACGCGGCCGGCATGGACCGGCTCTTCCGCCAGTTCTCCTTCCCCGGCGGGGTGCCCAGCCACGTGGCGCCGGAGACCCCGGGGTCGATCCACGAGGGCGGTGAGCTGGGCTACTCGCTCGCGCACGCCTACGGAGCCGCCCTGGACAACCCCGATCTGCTGGTCGCCTGCGTCATCGGCGACGGTGAGGCGGAGACCGGTCCGCTCGCCGCCTCCTGGCACTCCAACAAGTTCCTCGACCCGGTCCACGACGGCGCGGTCCTGCCGATCCTGCACCTCAACGGCTACAAGATCGCCAACCCGACCGTGCTGTCCCGCATCCCGGAGTCCGAACTCGACGAACTTCTGCGGGGATACGGCCACGAACCGATCCACGTCACCAGCGACGACCCCCGCCAGGTCCACCGGGCCATGGCCGACGCCTTCGACCAGGCACTCGACCGCATCGCGCTGCTCCAGCGCACCGCCCGCGAGGACGGGGTGGGCGAACGGGCGCGCTGGCCCATGATCGTGCTGCGCACCCCGAAGGGCTGGACCGGTCCCGGCGAGGTGGACGGCCTGCCCGTGGAAGGCACCTGGCGCGCCCACCAGGTCCCGCTGTCCGGCGTACGCGAGAACCCGGACCACCTGCGGCAGTTGGAGACCTGGCTGCGCTCGTACCGCCCCGAGGAGCTCTTCGACGCCGAGGGGCGGCCCGTCCCCGACGTCGTCGCCTGCATCCCCGAGGGGACCCGCCGCCTCGGTGCCACCCCGCACGCCAACGGCGGCCTCCTCGTACGCGATCTGCCGATCGCCTCGCTCGACCGCTTCGCGGTGCCGGTCGACAAGCCCGGCGCCTCCCTGCACGAGCCCACCCGGGTCCTCGGCGACCTGCTCGAACAGGTCATGCGGGACACCGGCGCCCGCCGCGACTTCCGCCTCGTGGGCCCCGACGAGACCGCGTCCAACCGGCTGGAGGCCGTCTTCGACGCCAGCGGCAAGGCGTGGCAGGCGCAGACCCTCCAGGTCGACGAACACCTCGACCACCACGGGCGGGTGATGGAGATCCTCTCCGAACACCTCTGCCAGGGCTGGCTGGAGGGATACCTGCTGACCGGTCGGCACGGTCTGTTCTCCTGCTACGAGGCGTTCGTGCACATCGTGGACTCCATGGTCAACCAGCACATCAAGTGGCTGAAGACCTCGCGGGAACTGCCGTGGCGCGCGCCGATCGCCTCCCTCAACTACCTGCTGACGTCGCACGTGTGGCGCCAGGACCACAACGGGTTCTCGCACCAGGACCCGGGGTTCGTGGACCACGTGCTGAACAAGAGCCCCGAAGTGGTCCGCGTCTACCTGCCGCCGGACGCCAACACCCTCTTGTCGGTGGCGGATCACGCCCTGCGCAGCCGGGACTACGTCAACGTCATCGTGGCGGGCAAGCAGCCCTGCTTCGACTGGCTGTCCATGGACCAGGCCCGCGCCCACTGCGCACGCGGCGCCGGGACCTGGGAGTGGGCCGGTTCCGCGGGCGGGGACCGCGAGCCGGACGTCGTCCTCGCCTGCGCGGGCGACGTGCCGACCCAGGAGATCCTCGCCGCGTCGGACCTGTTGCGCCGGCACCTGCCCGACCTCGCCGTCCGCGTGGTCAACGTCGTCGACATGACCCGGCTGATGCCGCGGGAGGAACACCCGCACGGCATGAGCGACTTCGAGTACGACGGCCTGTTCACCAAGGACAAGCCGGTCATCTTCGCCTACCACGGCTATCCGTGGCTGATCCACCGCCTCGCCTACCGCCGCACCGGCCACGCCAACCTGCATGTGCGCGGCTACAAGGAGATGGGCACCACGACGACACCGTTCGACATGGTCGTCCGCAACGACCTCGACCGCTACCGGCTCGTCATGGACGTCATCGACCGCGTCCCCGGGCTCGCAGGGCGCGCGGCCGGTGTGCGCCAGCGGATGGTCGACGTCCGTACCCGGCACCACGCCTGGATCCGCGAGCACGGCACCGACCTGCCCGAGGTCGCCGACTGGACCTGGAACGCCTGACGCGCGAGCGTCCCGTTCCCCGGTGAAGGAGAGACCGACGACCGATGACTGAGGAACGGCGTGAGACGCCTGCCGCACCCCCGGGGCTCGGGGATGCGGCAGGCGTACGGGCCAGGCACTGGACCTGGGAGTACGAGGGGTACGACCCCGCGGACGAGCGGCTGCGCGAGTCGCTGTGCACACTCGGCAACGGCTACTTCGCCACCCGGGGAGCGGCCCCCGAGTGCGCGGCGGACGCCGTCCACTACCCGGGCACGTACGCGGCGGGCTGCTACAACCGGCTCACCTCGGACGTCGCGGGACACCGGGTCGAGAACGAGGACATGGTCAACCTGCCCAACTGGCTCCCGCTGCACGTCCGTACGGGCACCGGGACCTGGCTGACCCCGGACACCCACACGGTCCTCGCCCACCGTCAGAGCCTCGACCTGCGCTCCGGCACCCTGGAGCGCGTCGTGCGCTACGAGGACGAGGATGGCCGCCGCCTCGACGTGCGGCAGGTACGCCTTGTCCACATGGCCGACCCCCATGTGGCCGCGCTGCGCACCGAGTTGACGGCGCACGGCTGGTCCGGGGAGGTCGAGGTCGAGTCGGCGCTGGACGGGACGGTCACCAACGCCGGTGTGCGGCGCTACCGTTCACTGGCCTCGCGCCACCTCACCCACCTCCGGACGGGAGAGTCCGTGCCGGGCACGGTGTGGCTGTCCTGCCGCACCAGCACCTCGGAGGTACGGATCGGCCTGGCCGCCCGTACCGTCACCGACACGACCGCCGGGACGGGTTTCGCGCACGACGAGGCGCGGGCGGCGCAGTTCCTCCGGTTCTCCCTGACCGACGGGCGGACCGTGACCGTGGACAAGACGGCCGCCCTGCACACCTCCCGGGACCCGGCGATCAGCGACCCGCTGCACGCCGCGCTCGACCGGGTCGGCCGCGCCCCCGCCTTCGAGGCGCTGCTCGCCTCGCACCGCACGGCCTGGGAGCAGCTGTGGCGCAACGCCGAGCTGGACGTGCCGAACAGCGCGGGTCCCGTACTGCGGCTGCACCTCTTCCACGTGCTCCAGACGCTGTCCCCGCACACCGCGGACCTGGACGTCGGCGTGCCCGCGCGGGGACTGCACGGAGAGGCCTACCGCGGGCACGTGTTCTGGGACGAGCTGTTCGTGCTGCCCTATCTCGACCTGCACTTCCCGGAGGTGTCCAGGGCCCTGCTCGGCTACCGCCACCGCCGCCTCGAACAGGCCTGCCTCGCCGCCCGCGACGCCGGGTACACCGGCGCGATGTACCCCTGGCAGAGCGGCAGCGACGGCCGGGAGGAGACCCAGCAGCTGCACCTCAACCCGCGCTCCGGGCGCTGGCTGCCCGACCACTCCCGGCTCCAGCACCACGTCGGCTCGGCCGTCGCCTACAACACGTGGCAGTACTGCGAGGCCACCGGCGACACCGAGTTCCTGCACACCAAGGGCGCGGAGATGCTGACGCAGATCGCCCGCTTCTGGGCCGCCTTCGCGACGTACGACAGCACGCTGGGCCGGTACCGCATCCGCGGCGTCGTCGGCCCCGACGAGTACCACGACGGCTACCCCGGTGCCCTGCGGCCCGGCCTCGACGACAACACCTACACCAACGTCACCGCCGCCTGGGTGCTCGCCCGGGCGCTGGACGTCCTTCGCGGGCTGCCCGAGCCCCGCCGCCGCGACCTCTACGAGCGGATCGCCTTCGACCCCGGCGAGTTCGACCACTGGGAGGACATCTCCCGGAAGCTGCACATCCCCTTCCACGCCGGTGTCATCAGCCAGTTCGAGGGCTACGGCGGACTCCGGGAGCTCGACTGGGACGCGTACCGGGCCCGGTACGGCGACATCAGGCGCCTCGACCGGATCCTGGAGGCCGAGGGCGACACCGTCAACCGCTACCAGGCGTCCAAGCAGGCCGACGTCCTGATGCTCGGCTACCTCTTCTCGCCCGGGGAACTGCGCGGGCTGTTCCGGCGGCTCGGACACGACCTGGACGACACGCTGTGGCAGCGCACCGTCGACCACTACCTGCGCCGTACCAGCCACGGATCGACGCTCAGCAGCCTCGTGCACGGCTGGGTGCTGGCCCGGGCCCGGCGTGCCGACGCGTGGACGTACGTGCACGAGGCGCTGGCCGGTGACATCGCCGACATCCAGGGCGGCACCACCGGCGAGGGCATCCACCTGGGGGCGATGGCAGGCACCCTCGACCTGGTGCAGCGCGGCCTGACCGGTCTGGAGACCCGCGGCGGCGCCCTGCGACTCGACCCCGTGCCGCTGCCCGAGCTGTCCGAGTACGGCTTCTCCCTCCGCTACCGGGGCCACTGGGGCGTACGCCTGCTGCTCGGCGCGGGCCGGCTGGAGATCTCCGTACCGGATTCCGACGAGGAGCCCATCGAGGTGGCCCTGGCGGACCGCACGGTCTCCGTGGCGCCGGGGGAGTCCTGCACGCTCCTCCTGCCGGAGGGCTGACTCCTCACCCCGGGACCACGGCCACCGGGCACGCGGCCTGCTCCAGAACGGCGTGCGCCACCGCCCCCAGGGAGCCGCGCCCGCGGCCCACGACCAGGAGTCGCGCGGTGGCCGACGCGTGTGTGAGGGCCGCCGCCGGGCTCTTCAGCACGACGTCCGGCTGCACGGCCACGCGCGGATGGCGCTCCCGCCACGGCACCAGCGCGTCCGACAGCACCTGGACCTCCTGGTCCTCCCAGGCGCCGCGGTCCTCCTCCGGGACGGCGTACGGCATCCAGCGCGCGGCGGGCGAGGGCAGCCGCCACGCGTGGACCGCCCGCAGGCGGACCCCGTGACGCTCCGCCGCCAGGAACGCGAACTCCGCCGCCGCACCCGCCGGGTCCCGGGCGTCGAACCCGCACACCACCTGGTCACGGCGATGTGCGCCATGGGCCCGGCCGGTGCCGTCCGGAACGAGGACGACCGGCCCGGGCGCCGACACGGCGACATCGTGCGCCACCGAGCCCACGGCCGGCCCGCCGGGACCGCCCTCGCCCCGCGTCCCGAGCACCAGCAGACCCGCCCCGGCGGCGAGCGACAGCAGCGTCGGGACGACCTCACCGGTGTGGTCCACGCCCTCGACGCGCAGCCCCGGATGCAGCTCCGCGAGCAGCTTCGCCCACGGGGCCGCGCTGGGTTCGAGCCGGTAGGGCCAGGCCGTCAGCTGCTCCCGGTCCGGCACCGGTGAGACGTGCGCGACCCGGAGGGGCACCCCGTCGCGCAGCGCTTCGACGGCCGCCCAGTCGGCCGCGACACGGCTGCCCGCGGAGCCGTCGACACCTACAACGATCGCTTCCCCCATGGCAGTTCACCCTCCGGCCGCTCGAACGTCCCGGTTTCCCAGGGTCCTCCGAGGGGCCGCCGGTATCCATGGGCCGGTCGGACCCGGTACCGGCCGGACGGACCCCGGCAGGACCCCGTGGCGAGGCGGGGGCGGGCACAGGCGGGCGCGAGCGATGACTTCCCGCGCGCCGGGGAGTCGTATGAAAGGACGCAGTCGCACGAGAAGTCGCTACGGAAGGGGTCCCTCATGGCCTTCACACGCGTTCTCGCGGTCGCCCCGGTGCGGGACATCGAGGCCGCGGTGGCCTGGTACGAGCGGCTCCTGGGCCGCCCGGCCGACACCCGGCCGATGGAGGGGCTCGCCGACTGGCACATCTCCGCGTCGGGCTGGATCCAGGTCTTCCGGTCACCCGAGCACGCCGGCGGCGCACTGGTCAACCTCGTCGTCGACGACCTCGACAAGGCCCTGGCGGACCTCGCCGGACGGGGGATCACGGCCGGCGACGTCCAGCCGGGCGCGCAGCGGGTACGGTTCGCCGCCGTCCACGACCCCGACGGCAACCGCGTCACGCTGATCGAGAACCCGGTGGCGTAGGGGCTGCCGCCGGATCAGGCCGACAGACCCTGCCCCGGAAGCCAGGTGGGGACGCTCGGCGGCCCGTAAAGTGCCTCGCATGGGCGACATCCGACCTACCTCGCACTTCCACGCCGGGAACATCGACAGCGCCGCGGTCGCCCGGCTGGTCGCCGCACTGGACAGCCAGGACGCCGCCGACGGGGTACGCCGGCTGCGCGCGTGGGCGCACGAGGCCGTGGCGGCACGGCCCGGCGAGCGGGCCCTGGACGTCGGCTGCGGCACCGGATCGCAGACCCAGGCACTGGCCGCGGCGGTCACCCCGGACGGCGACGCGCTCGGCATCGAGCCCAACCCCGGGCTGCGCACGGTCGCCGAACAGCGGGCGGCGGCCGCCGGGAGCACGGCCCGTTTCGCCGACGGCGACGCGTCCGCCCTCCCCCTGGCCGACGCGTCGGTGGACGTCGTCTGGTGCGAGCGCGTGCTCCAGCACCTCACGGAGCCCCAGCGGGCCGTCGACGAGTTCGCCCGCGTCCTGCGGCCCGGAGGCCGGGTCGTACTGCTGGACACCGACTGTGCCACCACGATCCTGCACCCCGGTGACCCCGCGACCGTCGCCGCGCTGACCTCCGGAGCGCTCGCGGCGGCGGCCAGTCCCTACGCCGGACGGCTGCTCCTCGGCCAGCTCACGGCCGCCGGTCTGGTGATCGACGACCGGGGTTCGCAGGCCCTGCTCCAGGACCACACGACCGTGATGTGGCCGCTGATCCGCATGCTGGCCGAGTCGGCCGTACGCCGCGAGCTGATCACGGGCGACCAGCGGGACCGGCTCTACGCCGACCTCACCGAGGCCGCCGAGCGGGGCGCCCTGCACATGTCCGTCACGATGTTCGCGGTCGCCGCCCACCGCCCCCGGTGACCAGGAGGCGCAGCACGTCGCCCGTCGTCACTGGTCGGTGGCCTCGGGCGAGCCGGCGCGCCACCGTACCTGCGCCTCGACCTCCGTGCGCTCCTGGCCGGTGGTCTTCGCGTAGTCGGCTGCCGCTGCCTGCACGTCGCGGGTGAGGTCGCGCCACGCACGCCAGGCCGTCTCGTACGTCTCGGTCTGCAGAGGCGTCCAGCCTCCCTGCTGGGTCGGCGGCCCGAACCTGTCCCGCAGCTCCAGGACTTTCGCGTGCGCCTCGTCGGCTACCTGCTGCTTGACGACCAGTTCGTCGAAGGTGTCTGCCACAGCGACGGATCTTAGGCGTGCGATCGCGAAGGCCTGCCGCGACACGTGGTGCGTTCGCGGGGTGTCACCACGGTGCGGGCGCGGCGCGTCACGAGGAACCCCGAAGCCGGCGGGCCGGCGCGGCCAGCCGCGCGGGAACCCGGGCTGGTGCGCCCGGCACCGGCCCCGGGGTCGTCCGCCCGTCGGCGTCCACCGGCTCGCGGCGCCGGTCAGGAGTCCTTGCCGCGTCCGGAGAGGGCGTCGCGCATCCGGTCGACGAGGCCGACGCCCGGGCCGAGGAGCTTGTTGGCCGGCGGCGCGTCGGGGGCGGAGGGGTGCGGGCGGGTCGGCGCGGTCTTCTTGGCCTGCCGGACCTTGTCGCCCAGCTCCTCCAGGTCCTGCTGCGAACACGCCTCACGCAAACGGGGGAACAGGTTGTTCTCCTCGTCCGCGACATGCGTCCTGATCTCCGTCATCAGCCGGCTCATCAGGGGGTCGAACTCCGGGTCGTCCGCCCGGCAGCGCTCCAGGTCCTTCATGGTGCGCTCCGCGGCGGCGTGGTCCTGGAGCTCCTGGTCGGCGAGCGCGTCACCGCCCGGGACGTGCCGGCGGACCGCCGGGTAGAGGTAGGCCTCCTCCGCCACCGAGTGCCGGACCAGCTCCATGGTGGCCTGGTCCGCGTACTGCTTCCGCTGCGGGTCGCCGGAAGGCAGTTCCTCGAATTTCGTGAACAGCTCCTCGACCTCCTCGTGGTCCGTGGTCAGTTCCCTGATGACGTCTCCGCCGTGCCCCATCGCGTCTCTCCCTCGTGCGGCTGAGTGGCCCTCCGGTGTCCCGGGGCCCGTCCGGACGCAAGTGAAGCCCCACCGCCGAGCGGGTCCGGCGTATTGCCGCACCCGAGGGCGTGGCGGCCCGCCGGTGTGGCCGAGGCCACCTTCCGCACGTGGCCTGGGTCATGTGCCGTGGCGCGGGCCGGGGCTAGCGTTTCCGGTCACGCTTCCCAGGACGTCGGACGGAATCGCAGTGCCCGCAGACCTCTCCCCGCTCATAGCGGCGACCGCCCAGTGGCTGACGCGTGCCTACCCGGCGGGCGGCGGCGCCCTCGACTCCGCGCTGGGCGAGGCGCAGGCCCGGCAGGCCGTGACGGTCGCGGCATGGCTGCGCTATCCGACGGCGACGGACGCCGCGCTGGTGGGCATGGCGGGCCCCGGCGGCTCGGACCGGCTCGACGGCGTCACGGGTACCGAGATGGCCGTGTACGAGACCGGGGACGACGGGGACGGGACGGACGCCCACGCGTGGCGCACCTGGGTGGACGAGGTGGTCGCGAGCTGGGCGGCGAGCCTGCTTGGCGACCCGGACCTCGCCGCACTCGCCGTGGCGGCGCTGGCCGACGGCGAGCACCTGGGCGGGGCGCCGGTCGAGTTCCGGCGCCTGGTCGCGCCGGACGAACGGGACGTCCGGGCGGCGCCCCTGCTGAGGCACCCGGACCTGCTCGCCCCCGTGGCGGAGCTGCACCGCGCCGGACTCTTCGACCGGCTCCGCCATGACCGGGCCGTGACCGCCTCCTGACGGCGGACCGGCGCCCACAGTCCCTCGGAGACTCCCGGCTCGGCCGGTTCGCCCGCATCACCTGGAGCGACACCAGCCCCGAGTCCGGCTGCGCCGCGGACCGGGTCGAGCGGCCGTGCCCGTGCTGCGCGTCCGTGGCCGGGCGCCGGGGCGGCCTCGCACGGCGGCGCCGGCAGCGCGTGAATCCCCGGCCCCGACGAAGCCGGGGCAGCCCGGCGGCGGCGCGCCCGGCCCCGCGCCGGGGGTCCGTGTGGGCCGGCGCGCCGCCGCCGCGCCTCAGACGCCCGCCGCCGTCCCGTCCGCAGCGAGGAGGGCCTGCTCGGTGATCAGGGCGGTGGACCCGGGCGCGGTGCACGCGTGGGCGCCGGCCACCGCGCCGAGCCGCGCGCAGTCGAGCGCGTCCCGGCCGCCGAGCCGGCCGTAGAGGAACCCGCTGACGTAGGCGTCGCCCGCGCCGTTGGAGTCCACGACCGGCGCGGGCGGGGTGACCGCCGCGACGTGGTGCGGGGTGGGACCGCCGTCCCGCGTCAGGACGTAGGAGCCGTCCGCCCCGGCGGTCGCGACGACGGTGTGGGCGCGGCCCGAGCGGAGGATCTCCCGCATGAGGGCCGGGGTGCCCTCTCCCGCTCCCGCCGCGCTGAGGAAGACCAGGTCGGAGCGGAGCGCGAAGTCCCGGTGGTGCTCGGCCAGCCCGTCCCAGTCGTGCAGGTCGGTGGAGACGGGAACGCCCAGGTCCTCGATGTCGTCGTACAGGAAGCGCGTGAAGTTCGTGATCGACAGGTGGACGTGCCGGGTCCCGCGCAGCCGGGGGAGGTACAGATCCCGGGGCATCCGCAGATCGTCCGGGTCGCGGGAGTCGTAGAACGACATGCGCCTGCCGGTGGCGTCGACCAGGTTCACCGCGCGGCGCGTGCCGGCGGGTGAGATCAGCGGGACGAATTCCACGTCGCCCTCCGCCAGCCGCTCGCGCACGCGTGCTCCGATCCAGTCGTCGCCGACGCAGTCCAGGAGCGCCACCTTCAGGCCGAGCGCCCGGGTGCCCAGGGCGACATTGCCGCCCGTGTGGCCCGGCCACTCCTCGATCGGGCCGACGTGGACCGAGTCGGCGAGCGGCACGGGCAGGGAGTCGACGCGGACGACGGTGTCCACCCCGCTGCCGCCGACCACCAACACGTCGTATTCCGCCTGCTGTTGTGTCACCGTTCCGCCTCTCCGCTCCCGCCGGTCCCAGTATGGCGGGGCCGGGGTGCCGAGGTGAGCGGTCCTGTCGGCCGGGGCACTGCGGGGTTGTCGGGATGCCCGAGCCGTGGCCGGATGGAGGCCGTACACCGTCCGAGCCACGGGAGGCCACGATGATCGTCCCCTTCGGAGTCCGCGATTTCCTGGATCGCGCCACCACCGTGTACGCCGACCGGACCGGCGTCGTCGACGAACCGGAACAGCCCGCCGAGCCGTGGGAGGGGCTCACGTACCGGCGCGTGGGAGAGCTGGCGCGGGCCCAGGCCGCCGGGCTCGACGCGCTGGGCGTGCCGCACGGCGCCCGGGTCGCGGTGGTCTCGCCCAACAGCGCGCGGCTGCTCACCTCCTTCTTCGGGGTCAGCGGCCACGGGCGGGTCCTGGTACCCGTCAACTTCCGGCTGACGGCCGAGGAGGTGGGCTACATCGTCGGCCATTCGGGTGCGAGCGTGCTCCTCGTCGACCCGGAACTGTCGGACCGCCTCGCCGCGGTCAACTGCGAGCACCGCTTCGTCCTCGGGGCCGCCTCGGACGCCGAGCTGTACCGGTTCGGCACCGAGCCGAGACCGTGGCAGGCGGACGAGAACGCCACCGCCACCATCAACTACACGAGCGGCACGACGGCCCGTCCCAAGGGCGTACAGATCACGCACCGCAACATCTGGGTCAACGCCGTAACCTTCGCGCTGCACGCCGGCATCACGGACCGGGACGTGTACCTGCACACGCTGCCGATGTTCCACGCCAACGGCTGGGGCATGCCCTTCGCGATGTCGGGGCTGGGCGTGCGGCAGATCGTGCTGCGCAAGGTCGACGGCGCCGAGATCCTGCGGCGGGTCGCCGAGCACGGCGTGACGGTGATGTGCGCGGCCCCCGCGGTCGTCAACGCGGTGCTGGCCGCCGCCCGCTCCTGGGACGGTGAGATCCCCGGCCGCGACCGGGTGCGGATCGTGGTCGCCGGGGCGCCGCCGCCCACGGAGACCGTCGAGCGGGTCGAGACCGAGCTGGGCTGGGAGTTCCTCCAGATCTACGGGCTCACCGAGACCTCACCGCTGCTCACCGTCAACCGCTCCCGTGCCGAATGGGACGACCTCGATCCCCGGGCGCGTGCCGAGAAGCTGGTGCGGGCCGGGGTTCCCGCGCTGGGCGTCACCCTGCGCACGGACGACGAGGGCGAGATCCTGGCGCGCTCGAACGTGGTCCTGGAGGGCTACTGGGAGCAGCCCGAGGAGACCGCGCGGGCGCTGTCGGGCGGCTGGTTCCACACCGGGGACGGCGGTTCGCTCGGTGCGGACGGCCATCTGACGATCCGGGACCGCAAGAAGGACGTGATCATCACCGGCGGGGAGAACGTGTCCTCGATCGAGGTGGAGGACGTCCTCTTCGGTCACCCCGCCGTCGCCGAGGTCGCGGTCATCGGGGTGCCGCACGAGAAATGGGGCGAGACCGTCAAGGCCCTGGTGGTGCTCGCGCCCGGCGCCGGGGCCACGGAGGAGGAGCTGATCGGCCACTGCAAGGAGCGCCTCGCGGGGTACAAGGCACCGACCTCGGTGGAGTTCCGCGACGAGCTGGCACGCACGGCGACCGGCAAGCTGCAGAAGTACAAGCTGCGGGCGCCCTACTGGGAGGGGCACCAGCGCGGGGTCAACTGACTTGCCCGGCCGAGGCGTTGCCGTCGGGACGGTGGTGACGGGAGACCGGCGGGCCCGGCCGTCGTGGGGTGGCACCGGTGGGCCGGTTCACCTCGGCCCGGGTGTCCGGCCACGCCCACGAAGGCGCCCGCGCGCGCCGGCCCCACCGCCCACGCCCACGCGAAGGCGCAGGCGCGCGTGCCGGCCCCGCCGCGCCCGTACGGGCCTTCACGTTGTGTACATGCCCGGTTCGTCCGTGTGACACCCGGGGGTCGCCGCCCGCTCCCAAGATCGCGAAGTCGAGTGTCCTCGGCTGTCATGCTCTTGACGATAGGGAGTTGTCGCGTGACCAGGTCCCGGTCCATCCGTCCGGTCTTCCTCGCCCTGTCCACCGTGTTCGTCGCCCTCGGCGCGACGCTGCCCGCGCAGGCGGACGACGAGCCGCTGCCCGCGATCACGCCCCGGGCGGAGACGGCCGCGCTGTACGACGACGAGGCGGGCGGCGACGCCAACGCGGACGACCCCGCCATCTGGCGCGACAACGCCCAGCCGGGCCGCAGCCTGGTGATCGCGACCGCCAAGCAGGGCGGCCTGCGCGTCTACGACCTCGACGCCCGCACCCTGCAGTCCGTCCCCGCGCCGCCGGCCCAGTCGCCCGACGACGCCCCCGGCCGCTTCAACAACGTCGATCTCGTCAGCGGCCTGAAGCTCTCCTCCGGGCGCGCCGACCTCGCGGTGACCAGCGACCGCGGACACGACCGGCTGCGCTTCTACCGCATCGACCGCGACGCCCCCGGCGGCCCGCTCAAGGACGTCACCGACCCCGCCGCCCCGCCCGTCTTCTCCGCGGACCAGACGGAGATCAACGACCAGCGCACGGCCTACGGCCTCGCCACCTGGACCGACCGCGCGACGGGGCGGTCCTACGCCCTCGTCAGCCGCCGCGAGCGCACCACCGTCGCCCTGCTCGAACTCCTCCCGAAGAGCGGCGGCACGGTCGGCTACCGCACGGTGCGCACCCTCGACCTCCCCTCGTCCTTCCGGCTGCCCGACGGCACGTCCTGGTCGCCCTGCGCGGAACCGGGTGAACTGCCCCAGGTCGAGGGCATGGTCGTCGACCCGGCCGACGGCGTGCTGTACGCGGGGCAGGAGGACGTGGGCATCTGGCGCCTGCCCGCCGACCTCACCGGCACCCCGGTCCTCGTGGAGAAGGTCCGCGAGTACGGCGTCCCGGGCACCTACGACGAGGCCACCGAGGAGTGCGCCGCGGGCGCCGACCCCGGTTACGGCGGCACGCGGCTGACCGCCGACGTCGAGGGCCTGACGCTCCTGGCCGAGTCCGACGGCGACGGCTACCTCCTCGCGTCCAGCCAGGGCGACGACACGTTCGCCGCCTACGACCGCGAGGTGGGGGACGACAACGAGTACGAGGGCGGCTTCCGGGTCACCGCGGCCTCGACGCGGCTCGACGGCTCCGAGCAGTGCGACGGCGCCGCCGTTCTCAACGCCTCGCTGGGCTCGAAGTACCCGAACGGCCTGCTGGTCGTCCAGGACGGCGAGGAGACCCCTGCCGACGGCGAGCGCGAGGCGACCGGCTTCAAGTTCGTCGACCTGGCGAAGGTCAAGGACGCCCTCGACGACTGAGCCCGCGGCCGGGACCCGCCGGGACGCGCATCCGCGGCGTCGGCGTAGGTTCCAGGCGCTCCGGTCGGCCCCTGATCCGCCGTAGGGCCGCATGCGCCCGACCCGGCTCGGACCGGCCGCGACGAACCACTGTCGACGGCCGGCCCGAGCCACGCTGGGGGCCCCGGGACCGTCGGGGTCAGACCGCCCGGCCGGAGCGCGCCGTCCAGCGCCCGCCGTGGCGGCCGACGTCGATCGGCCGGCCGAAGCAGGCCGTCAGCCGCTCGCCGGTCAGCACCTCCTCGGCCGGCCCCACGGCCTGGACCCGTCCCTCGCGGAGCAGCAGGGCGTGCCCGATCGCGGGGGAGAGTTCCTCCAGATGGTGGGTGACGGTGATCGTGGCCAACTCCGGCCGCCCGTCGGCCAGTCGGTGCATCGAGTCGATCAGGTCCTCGCGCGAGGGCAGGTCGAGGGCGTTGAACGGCTCGTCGAGCAGCAGCAGTGCCGGGTCGGCCATGAGCGCGCGGGCGAGGAGGATCCGGGCCCGCTGCCCGCCCGAACACACGCCGTACGGCCGGTCGTTGAGCTCCTTGATCTCCAGTTCGGCGAGCAGCGCGTGCGCCCGGTCCCGTACCTCGGCGTCGTAGGTCCGCCACAGCGGCTGCACCGTGCCGCTGTGCCCCGTGAGCACGACGGTCAGCCCGGTGGCGTCCTGCGGCACGCGCTGCGCCGAGGACACCAGGCCGATACGAGCCCGCAGTTCACGCACGTCGACCCGGCCGAGCCGGTGGCCCAGCACCTCGACCGTGCCGGTGGTGGGGTGGGCGAGGGCGCCGATCAGGCGCAGCAACGTGGTCTTGCCGGCGCCGTTGCCGCCGAGCAGCGCCCAGTGCTCCCCGGAGCGCACCCGCCAGTCGACGCCGTCGAGGATCACCTGGTCCGTGGTGAGCCTGCGTACGCTCACGCCGTCGAGGGCGGCGACGATCCGCCCGCTGTCCGTCGCCCGCGCACTCACCCGTCCGGCCTCCCGCGTCGTGACCCGTGTGACGGCCTTCCGCTCGCCGCGAGCGGAAGCCGTACGGGTTGAGGCCCGCGCGCCACAGGGTAGCTGCGCTCTGCACGCACTTGTCGGAGCGTCCGTACCTCGGGACGTGGGCCGGGGTCGTGGCGACGGCGGCACGGCGGGCGCGCTCCGCCGCCCGTCGTTACGATGGACGTGATCTTCGCGCGCCTTCCCGGCCTGCGGACGAGGGGGGCCACCAAACTCAGGAGGCCGCCGTGAGCACGGTCGCGGTGAAGTCCGCGCAACTGGCGGGAGGGCCGCTGCTGCCGTACGCGGAGGTGGGCGGCCCCAAGGGAGTTCCCGTCGTCCTGGTGCACGGCATCGGGGACTCGTGGTGGACGTTCGAGCCACTGCTCAGGCAGCTGCCGGCCACCCTGCACGCCTTCGCGCCCACCCAGCGGGGGCACGGCGACGCCGAGCGGCCCGAGGACGGCTACCGCCCGGAGGACTTCGCCCGCGACCTCGTGGGCTTCCTGGACGCCGTGGGCATCGGGCGGGCCGTCCTCGTCGGGGCGTCGAGCGGCGGCGTGGCGGCGCGGATCGTCGCGGGCAGCCACCCGGACCGGGTCGCGGGGCTGGTCCTGATGGGCGTACCCGCCACCCTCGACGACAAGCCGGCCGCCGCGGCGCTCTGGGAGACCGTCAGGGACCTGCGCGATCCGGTACCGCGCGGCTTCGCGGAGGACCTGCTCGACGGCCTCGTCGACGGCCCCGTCGGACGCGGGCTGCGGGCGACGATGACCGAGGAGAGCCTCAAACCGTCCGCCCGCGTCTGGCGCGAGACGCTGCGGGGCCTGATGGAGACGGACCTGGCGGCGACCCTGCGCGGCATCCTCGTACCGACCCTGCTGATCTGGGGCGAGCGGGACGCCGTGCTGCCGCGCGCCGACCAGCAGTTGATCCTGGACACGATCCCCGGCTCGACCCTGACCGTCCACGAGGACGCCGGCCACCTCCTGTACTGGGAGCGGCCCGAGCGGGTCGCCCGGGACCTCGCCGCCTTCGCCGTACGGGTCCTGCCACCGGACCCGGAGAGCTCCCCGGAGGGCGGAACGACGACCGGTGGCGCCGGGACCTCCGGATGACGCCGTGATCACTGCGACGTTTAATGGGCGAGTCCGACATGTCGCCCAGGGGAGCAGCCCATGCCGTCCAGCCGTACAACTCCCGGTGACGGGCAGGCACGGGCCGGGAGACTGCGCCGGCTGGGGGAGTGGTGCGCCCGGCACTTCGCCGTCGTCATTGCCGCCTGGCTGGTCGCCGTCGTCGCCCTCCAGATCGTGGACCGCTCGGTCGGCAGTGACTACTCGGACAACTTCTCGCTGTCCGGCGTCCAGTCGCAGGAGGGTCTCGACGTACTCCAGAAGCACGATCCGGCGGCCGGGGGCTACAGCAGCCAGATCGTGCTGCACGACGCCAAGTCGCCGCTGACGTCGTTCGGTTCGCAGATGAGCCAGACCGTCACGGACCTGGGGAAGCTGCCGCACGTGCTGTCGGCGCAGAACCCGCTGCCGCCGCCCGGCTCCACGCCGCCCACCTCCCAGCAGAACGTCGGGCCGCTGTCCGGCGACGCGAAGACGGCCTACATCACCGTCCGCTTCGACGTGCAGCCGTCCACGCTCGGGGACTCCTACCTCGACGGCGTCGCCAGCGCCGTGCAGCCCCTGCGCACGGCGGGCGTCACCGTGGACTACGGCGGCCCGCTCGGAGAACTGGCCAGACCGGCCGCGGACGACCGTGTCAGCGAGCTGATCGGCTTCGCGGTGGCCATCGTCGTCCTGCTGGTCGGCTTCGGCAGCGTACTGGCCGCGGGCATCCCGCTGCTGACGGCCCTGATCAGCGTCGTCGGCGGCCTGGCCTGCCTGGGACTGCTGGCCGCCGCCTTCACCTTCGCCACCGTGTCGCCGACGCTGGCCACCATGATCGGACTGGGTGTCGGCATCGACTACGCCCTGTTCCTGATCACCCGTCACCGGCAGAACCTCATCGACGGCGCCGACCCCGTGCGGGCGGCCGGACGCGCCACCGCCACCAGCGGGCGGGCCGTGCTCGTCTCCGGCTGCACCGTGATCATCGCCCTCGCCGGGCTGTCCGTCTCCGGGGTCGGCTTCATCGCCAAACTCGGCGTGGCCGCGGCCGTCACCGTCGTCTCCGCGGTCATCGGCGCCCTGACCCTCGTGCCGGCCCTGCTGGGACTCATCGGCCGGCGCATCGACCGCTACCGGGTGCGCCGTCCCGTCGCGGAGACCGACGCGGCCGAGGGCGAACCGGCCCACGGCACCTGGCACCGCTACGCCCAGCGGGTGCAGCGGCGCCCCTGGTGGTTCCTCGCGGGTGGAACCATCGTGGTCCTGGTGCTCGCCATCCCGGTGCTGTCGATCCAGCTCGGACACATCGGCGACGGCGCGGACCCGAAGTCGTTCACCGACCGGCGCGCCTTCGACACGATGTCGCAGGCCTTCGGCCCCGGGTCGAACGGGCCGCTCACCATCGTCATCGACCAGACCGACGTGCCCTCCGACGAGCGGTCCGCTCTGGCCTCACAGGCGCAGAAGTCGCTCACCGGCGTACCCGGAGCGGCCACCACCACCTCGCTGACCGCCACCCAGGACGGGGACGTGCTGGTGGGCACCGTCTACTCCAAGGAGGCCCCGCAGAGCTCGGTGACCACCGACCTGACGAACCGCCTGGTCGACGACACCCTTCCGCAGGCCGTCTCCGGCACCGCCGCCAAGGGCTACGTCACCGGCACCACGGCCGCCCAGGTGGACTTCCGCGACATCGTCTCCAGCCGTCTGCCGCTGATCATCGCGGTGGTCGTCGCGCTGGCCTTCCTCGTCATCCTCATCGTCTTCCGAGGGCTGCTGGTCGCGCTCAAGGCGGCCGTCCTGAACGTGCTGTCCATCGCCGCCTCCTACGGCGTGGTCGTCGCCGTCTTCCAGTGGGGCTGGGGCGGGCCCGCGCTGGGCGTGTCGGGCAAGGTGCCGATCGAGAGCTACGTGCCGATGATGATGTTCGCGATCATCTTCGGGCTGAGCATGGACTACGAGATCTTCCTGCTGTCGCGTGTCCACGAGGCCTGGCTGCGCACCGGCGACGCGGGGGCGAGCGTGGCACACGCCCTCGAGATCACCGCCCGCGTCATCACGTGCGCGGCCCTGATCATGGTGAGCGTGTTCGCCGCGTTCATCGTGAGCGACAACATCGTGGTGAAGATGCTCGGTCTCGGCCTCGCCGTGAGCGTGCTGATCGACGCGACCGTCGTACGGCTGCTCCTGGTGCCCGCCGTGATGACACTCCTGGGCCCGCACGCCTGGTGGACACCGCGCTGGCTCGACCGGGCGCTGCCGCACATCGACCCCGAGGGCGAGCACGCCTGACCCGAGGGCACGGCCCCGCCGGACGCCCCGCGGACCGGGTGCGATCACCACAAGGAAAGAGGCCCCACCGTCGGACGGTGGGGCCTCTTCAAGCGGACGGATGTCACCAGCGGTACCAGCGGCCGCGTCGGCCGCCGCTCGCCCCCGGCCGGATCACGAAGCCAAGCAGCCAGACCACGAGCACGATGATCGCGATCCACCACAGCGCCTTCAGGGCGAAGCCCGCGCCGAACAGCAGCAGGGCCAGAAGCAGAACGAGAAGCAGGGGAACCATATCTATCGACCTCCGCCACTCCTGGTGCCCCGCGATCACCCGCACATGCCTTTGACGTGCGTGTTTGTCTTCCGTGATGGCGGGCAGACGACCCGGTTCCCGCGGTGCGGGGCCTCGGTCCCGGCCCCGGGCACGATCCCTGCGATGATCGACCGCGGTTCATGTCCGCAGCCGTTCGCGACCGTCGGACGAGGCCCGCCCGCAGCGCCCCGCGGCGCGAACCCGGCCCCGTCCCGTGAGGAGATCCTGGTGACCTACGACGTCGGCGCACTGCGCGCTCGATTCCCCGCCCTGCGCGCCGGAACCGCGCACTTCGACGGGCCGGGCGGCACACAGACACCGGAACCGGTGATCGCCGCCATCACGGACGCGCTCGCCGGCCCCCTGTCGATCCGCGGGGCGACCGTGCCCGGCGAGGTGAACGCGGAGACCGCCGTCCGGGAGTTCCGGCGGGTCATGGCGGACCTGCTGGGCACCGAGGCGTCGGGGATCGTCTTCGGGCGCAGCGCCACCCAGCTGACGTACGACTTCGCCCGGACGCTGGCCGCGACGTGGGAGCCGGGCGACGAGGTCGTGGTCAGCCGTCTGGACCACGACGCCAACATCCGCCCGTGGGTCCAGGCCGCCGAACGCGCCGGCGTCGTGGTGCGCTGGGCGGACTTCGACCCCGCCACCGGTGAACTGCCGGCCTCCGCCGTCGGCGAGCTGCTCGGAGAGCGGACCCGGCTGGTGGCGGTCACCGCCGCGTCCAACCTGATCGGCACGCGTCCGCCCGTCGCGGAGATCGCCCGCCTGGTCCATCGGGCCGGCGCGCTCCTCTACGTCGACGGAGTCCACCACGCGGCCCACGACTTCGTCGACGTCACGGAACTCGGCGCGGACTTCTACGTCTGCTCGCCCTACAAGTTCTTCGGCCCCCACCACGGCGTGCTGGCGGCGCGGGCGGACCTGCTGGAGACCCTGCGTCCGGACAAGCTGCTGCCGTCCACGGACGCGGTCCCCGAGCGCTTCGAGCTCGGCACCCTGCCCTACGAGGTCCTGGCCGGTACCCGGGCCGCCGTCGACTTCCTCGCGGACCTCGCCCCGGGGGCCTGGGAGGCGGTGGCCCGACGGGAGCGTCTGCGCGCCGCCTTCACCGCCGTCGGCCATCACGAGACGGGGCTGCGCGAGCGGCTGGAGAGCGGACTCGCCGACCTGGACGGCGTCACCCTGCACTCCCGGGCCGCCGACCGTACGCCCACCCTGCTCGTCACCTTCGACGACCGCCGCCCCGTGGACGCCTACCACTTCCTCGGCACCCTGGGTGTGCACGCGCCCGCCGGTTCCTTCTACGCGCTGGAGGCGTCCCGTCATCTGGGCCTGGGGGAGACCGGCGGCCTGCGCCTGGGCCTCTCGCCGTACAACGACACGAGTGACGTCGACCGGCTGCTGGAGGGTCTGGCGGACTTCCTGAAGTCGTGAGCGCCCCGGACGCCCCCAGCCGGTAATCGGGGGTACTAGCCCTGCAGCGGTGTGCACCCCCCAGGAGGACGCGTGACCCTGCGCACGAGCGCGACACACATTCCGGCACGGACGCGAGCCAGAGCGGTCTGGCCCGCGGCCATGCGCCGGGTCCCGGCGGCGATGTGGAACGACAACGTCTCGGACTGGGCCGCGGCCCTGACGTACTACGCCGTCCTCGCGCTCGTGCCCGCCCTCCTGGTGACCGTCTCGCTCATCGGACTGGTCAGCCCGGACCTCACCGACCGGCTCATCGAGCACGTCACGACCTGGGCGCCCGGGGAGTCCGGCGCCCAACTCCACAGCGCGCTGCGGGACATGGCGGACGAGCGTTCCGCCGCCCTGACGGTGGCGGTGGCCGGGGGCATCGCCTCGCTCTGGTCGGCGTCCAGCTACCTCGCCGTGTTCCGGCGCGCCCTGCACACGATGCACGGGATCCCCGACCAGCGTCCGCTCTGGCGCAGGGTGCCCCGGATCGTGCTGACCGCCCTGTCCCTGCTCGCCCTGCTGGTCGCGAGCGCGTTCGCCCTGGTGCTCACCGGACCGCTGGCCGAGGGCCTGGGGGAGCGCAGCGGTACGGGCCGGACCGGGGAGGCCACCTGGTACCTGCTGCGGTGGCCCGCGCTGATGTGTCTGGTGGCGCTGCTGGTCGTCGTGCTGTTCCGCAGCGGGCCGCCGGTGGCGCGGCAGCGCCGGCACGCGCTGCCCGGCGGTGTCGTGGCGGCGGTGCTGTGGCTGGTCGCCTCGGCCGGTTTCTCCCTCTACGCCTCCGGCATCGGGGACTACGGGCGCCTCTACGGCTCCCTGGCGGGCGTCGTCGTCTTCCTCATCTGGCTGTGGGTGTCCCACCTGGCTCTGCTGGCGGGGGCGCAGTTCGCGGTGGAGGTCAGCCGGATGCCCTAGTGCGGCGACCTGCCAGGCGGCAGCGCCGTGATCCGGCGCTCCGTCAGCTGCGCGGCCGGGGTTGAGCACTTCCGCCCGCGGTGAGCTGCGCGTCCTTCTTAATGCATATGATGTGCAAGTGCGTGACTATTGCATTAGAGCGGCGACCTCCGGTGACCTCGACGCGGCGCGCGGGGTGATGCTCGACACCGTCTACCGCGACTTCGGCAGCGGGTACGTGCCGCGCTGGCACGGCGACATCATCGACCTCGACGGCGCCTACGTCGCACCGGCCCGGCACACCCTCCTGGTCGCCGTCCACGAGCGCGACGGCGTCGTCGCCACCGCCGCGCTCGACGCGCGTGGCCCCGTCCATCCGCCCAACCCCCTTTCGCTCGCGGAGCGTTACCTCTCGGGGGAGACGGCACAGCTGCGCCGGGTGTACGTCCGTCCCGGGCACCGCAGGCGTGGGCTGGCCCGGCGACTCGTCGCCGGACTGCTCGACTTCGCCGCGGCGGAGGGGGGTTACCGCGCCGTGTACCTGCACACGGATCCGGCCGTGCCGGGCGCCGAACGGTTCTGGCGCTCACTGGGACAGGTCGTGTGCGACGAGCGGGACCTGCCGGACGGTCAGGGGATCGTCCATTTCGAGATCCCGACTAACTGAAAACGATTGTCATGTAGCCTGGCGTCGTGATCGCCCTTCCACCCCCTGCGAAGAACGAGGAACATGCGCTCCGTTGCCCGCCGTCGACTCTGCGCCGGCCTGCTGCTCGCCCCCTTTCTCTCCGGCTGCTTCGCCTCCGGCGGCGGTTCGTCGGCGCACTCGCCGCGCGACTCCTCGGCCGACGCCCGGCTGCGGGTCGCCCTCGCCTTCCCGCCCGCGGAGAACCTCTCGCCGTACGGCGCCGACGCCACCCTGCTCAGCCGGCTCGGCGTGACGGAGGGACTGACGGAACTGGACGCCAACGGCGCGGCGGCACCCGCGCTCGCCGAGTCCTGGAAGCGGGAGGGGCCGCGGAGTTGGACCTTCACGCTGCGCGAGGCGACGTTCCAGGACGGCGGTGACGTGACCGCGTCCGCCGTCGCCGACGCGCTCGACCGGGCCACGCGGGCCAGACCCGAACCCGCCGCGCTCACCGGCGTCGACCTGCGGGCGACGGCGAAGGGCGACCGGCGGGTGGGCATCGTGACCGCGGAGCCCGACTCCGTCCTGCCGCTACGGCTGTCGAGCCCGTCCCTGGCGGTGTTCTCGGCCGGGGCCTACCGCGAGCCCGGCAGGGTCGACCCGGTCGGTACCGCGACGGGCCCCTTCGCGCTCACCCGCGTCACCGGCTCCACGGCGGCGTCCCTCGACCGGTTCGACGACTACTGGGGAGGCCGGGCCCAGGCCGCCGGCATCGACGCGCGGTTCATACCCGACGGAACGGCCCGGACCAACGCCCTGCGCACCGGTGATGTCGACATCGCCGAGGCGCTCCCCGTCTCCCAGGCCGCCGCACTCGACGAGCGCGAACGCCGCGAGACCGCTACCACGCGCACCACGAGCCTGTCGCTCAACACCGCCTCCGGTCCCTTCGCCGACCCGGCGCTACGGGCCGCCGCACGGCGCGCGATCGACACCTCCGTACTCGCCGACGACGTGTACGAGGGGCACGGCGACCCCGGCGCCGGCATCTTCGGGCCCGCGCTGACCTGGGCGGCCGACAAACGCGTGAAGCCGACCGGCCGCAGCGTGCCGACCCGCCCCGCCGGAACCGCGATCACCCTCGCCACCTACGACAACCGTCCCGAACTCCCGGAAGTCGCCCAGGTGTTGAAGCAGCAACTGGAGAAGGCCGGGTTCGAGGTGGAATTGGAGGTCCGCGAGTACTCACGTCTCGAACGCGACGTGCTGGCCGGGAAGTTCGACGCGTTCGTCTCCGCCCGCAACACCATGCTCGACACCGGCGACCCCGTCTCGGTCCTGGCCGCCGACCACACCTGTGACGGGGGCTACAACCTCGCGCTGCTGTGCGACGCGAAGGTGGACCGGGCCGTCGCACGCGCCGAGGGCCTCGCCGACACCACGCGGCGGCAGCACGCCGCCATGAGCGCGGAGGCGGCGATCCTCGGCACCGACGCGGTCGTGCCGCTGGTGCACCAAAGGATCGTCACCGGCGTGGCGGCCCGGGTGCGCGGCGTCCTCCTCGACCCGTACGAGCGCGCCCTGGTGGGCACCGGGACGCGGCGCTGACCCGTGCGGACGTTCCTCCGGGGCCGGGCCCCGGTCCTGCTCTGGCGCGCCGCCCTGGCCGCCCTCCTGCTGTGCGGCGTCGGCCTGCTGCCCTGGCTCTCCCGCACCGACCCCGCCCGGACCGTGCTCGAGGCGCGGTCCGGGGAGCGCACTCCCTCACCCGAGGCGATCGCCGCCGTCCGGGAGCAACTCGGCCTCGACGCCGGGCCCTTGCACCTCCTCGCGCAGTGGCTCGGCGGCCTGGCACACGGCGACGCGGGCCGTTCCTGGATCTCCGGCACCGAGGTCGCCCCCTCCGTCGCCCAGGCGCTCGGGGTGTCGTTGCTCCTGATGGCCTGCGCGCTGACGGCCGCCGCCCTCACGGCCGGGGCCGTCTGCGCGCGCACCCTGCGGCTCGGGGCGCGACGCGGGCTCGCCGGCCGCCGCCCCAAGGGTGCGGGGGCGGCCGTCGTGGCCGCGCTGCCCGAGTTCCTGATCGCGTCGGTGCTGGCCACCGTCGTCGGTGTCCAGCTCGGCTGGCTGCCCGCACTCGGCTGGTACGGGCCGCGGTGGACGGTACTGCCCGCCCTCGCCCTCGGGCTCCCCGCCGGAGCGCTGCTCGGACGGCTCCTCGACGACATGCTGCTCGGCGCCTTCGCCGAACCCTGGGCCCGCGCGGCCGCCGCCCGCGGCATCCCGGGCCGACGCGTCGCCCGGCAGGCGCTGCGCCGCTGCGCTCCCGGACTGCTGCCCAACGCGGGGCTGTTCGCGGTCGGCCTGACCGGGGGCTCGGTGGCCGTGGAGCAGATCTTCGACATCCCCGGACTCGGCCGCGGCACGCTCCTGGCGGCGGTGGCGCAGGACCTTCCCGTGCTCCAGGCCGGCACCCTCGCCCTCGTCCTGCTCGCCGCGACCACCGCCGCCCTCGTCCGTCCTGCGGTCGGCCTGCTGACCGGTCCCGCCCTGCGCGACGGCGCGCTGCCGCCACCGCCGACCCCGCGGCCCGCCACCCCACGGGCGGTGCCCCTGCCGTACGCGGCCGTCCTGCTCGGCGTCATCGCACTCGCCGTCCCCCGCGACCCCCTCGCCCTCGACACGGCGGCCCGACTCCAACGCCCTTCCCGGGCCCATCCGTTCGGCACCGACGCACTGGGCCGCGACGTCCTGGCCCGGGTCGGGCACGGCGCCGCCGGCACGCTCACCCAGGCCCTCCTCATCAGTGCCGCCGCCCTGCTCGCCGGAGTACTGCTCGGGCTGCTGCCCCGGCTGTCCGGACCCCTCGTCGACACCGTCAACGCCGTGCCGCCCGTCCTCGCCGGGCTCCTCGTCGCCGGTGCGGCGGGCGCCGGACGCGCGACGCCGGCCCTCGCCGTGGCCGCGGTCGCCTGGGCCCCGCTGGCCGCGCACACCTCCGCCCTGGTGCGCCAGGAGCGAGCCACGCCGCATCTGCTGGCGACCCGCAGCCTGGGCGCGGGACCCCTCTTCGTGCTGCGCCGCGGTCTGCTGCCCGCAGTCCTGCCGCCCGTCACCCGCCACGCCCTGCTGCGGCTGCCCGGCGTCGCCCTCGCCCTGGCCGCCCTGGGCTTCCTGGGCCTGGGCGCCCAGCCGCCCGCCCCCGAATGGGGACTGCTGCTCGCCGAGAACCAGCCGTACGCCGAGCGGGCACCCTGGGCCGTCCTCACCCCGGCCGCCGTCCTCGCCCTCTTCGGGGCGCTGGCGGTGACGGCGGCGGACGGCGTGCGGTGGCCGTGGCGGACCGGGCGCGGGCGACGGCGGGTGACCGGGCCGCTTCCCGGCGAGCCGGGGCCGCGTCGGCACGCACCCGTCGGCGCCACGGGGACGGGCGTCCGGTGACCGGTGCCCGCCGCTCGCGCACACCCGCCACCGCCCGCCTCCCGCACACCTGGTGACCCCCTCCGCCGGAGGCCAGGCCGAGCGATGTCCGGGTCCGGCGACACGGTGTCCGAACGGGCAGTGTCGGGCGCCGACTTGGGGGCATCCGGAGTTCACCACTTCGAAAAGGAGATCCCCATGCTGGGCATCGTGGCAGCGGTCCTGTTCTTCATCGCGTTCCTGATCAACGCGGCCGACATCTCGACGAACGACGTGTTCACCTCGACCAACTTCATGCTGATCGGGCTCGCTCTGCTGGCCCTGCACGTCGCGGGGATCGGCAGCGGCTGGGCGAGCCGCAGACGGTGACCCGGCGCGGCGGCGGGGTGCGGCGGTAGTGCCGTGCCCCGCCGCTTCGCTGTGTGCGGCCGGCCGCTCCGAGCCCCGGGCGGGGGACGCCCGGCGGACCGTCCCGGGATGCCGTGGCCGTGACCGTACGTCCGGTGGCCGTCCACTTCCCGTCGCGACCGGTCCGCGGATGCGACTTGCAGTTGCGCTGTCCGGCAGGAGATGGTTGTCGGACGGAAACAGTCGTCGTCGCCGGAAGGGCGGTGGGCTCGCGGACGCGCGCCCTAACTTGTGGACATTCCCCAGCAGACACCTGTCAGCTCGCGTGGCGCACACCTCGGTGCCACGTGGGGCGCGGCCCCCTATCCCGTCGTCGTGGCGGATCCAGCGGGTGGTGTCCTCGGGGTGAACGCCGCCGCCGCGGCCCTGTTCCCGGACGCCGTGAGCGGGGCCTGGCTGCAGGACGTGGTCCCGGCCTGGATGGCTGACGCCCACGTCCGCGTCGGAACCGGACCCGAGGGTACGGACGCGTCCCGGGAGCGGCCGCCCGCCCACGGCAGGGTCGGTGACCGCTCGTTCGAGGCCCACCCCACCCGCACCGCCGACGGCGACGTGATGTGGTGGCTGGTCGACGACACGGACCGGCGGCTCGCCGAGGAGGCACTCGCGACCGAACGCCGCCGCACCGCCGTGCTGGCCGGCGCGTCCAGCACGCTGCTGTCCTCGCTGAACGTCGAGCGCTGCATGGAGGCCACGGCGCGGATGGCCGCCGAGCACCTGGCGGACGCCGCCGTCATCGTCGGCCCCGTGCGCGGCCACCGGCTGCCGCTGACGTACTGCGTCACCAGTGGTGAGATCGAGCACAGGGTGGTCCAGGCGGACCCCGACGAGGTCCCCGGCCTGAGCGACGCCCTGCGGGGCTTCCCGCCCGTGCCGTCCCGGTGGATCGACCCCGCCGCCGTGCCCGACTGGGCCGTCCCCGCCGACTTCACCGGCCCGGTCGGCTCCGCCGTGGTCACCCCGCTGCCCGGCCACGGAGTACCGGCGGGCGCGCTCGTCCTGCTCCGCTCCAGCGCGCAGAGGGCCTTCACGGACAGCGAGGAGATCTTCGCCCGCCTCTTCGCGGCCCGGGCGGGCGCGGCCATCTCGGCCGCCCGCATGTACGCGGAGCAGGCGGCCATCACCGACACCCTGATGCGCGAGCTGCTGCCGCCGCGGCTGCGGAGCGTGCACGGGGTGGAGTTCGCCGGCGCGTACCGCCCCTCCGGGCAGACCGAGCGGGTGGGCGGGGACTTCTACGACGTCCACCCGGGCGCCGACGCGGACCAGGAGTCCCTCGTGGTCCTCGGGGACGTGTGCGGCAAGGGCCTGGAGGCCGCGGTGCTCACGGGGAAGATCCGTAACACCGTGCAGGCGCTGCTGCCCCTCGCCGGTGACCATCAGCGGCTCCTGGGGCTGCTCAACGGCGCTCTGATCAGCTCGCACCACACCCGCTTCGCCACCCTGGCCCTGGCCTCGGTGGCCCGCCGGGGCGGCTCGGTCCACCTGAGGGTCACCAGCGCCGGACATCCTCCGCCGTTGATCGTCCGGGCCGACGGCCGGGTCGAGACGGTCCAGACCCGCGGGACGCTCGTCGGAGCCTTCCCGGACATCAGCTCCACCACCGCCGACGTGGAGCTGGCCCCCGGCGAGACGTGTCTGTTCTTCACCGACGGCATCACCGAGGCCAGGGGCGGACCGCTGGGGGACGAGCTGTTCGGCGTCCAGCGGCTCGTGACCGCGCTCACCCGGTGCGCGGCGATGCCCGCCGAGGCGTTGGTGGAGCACGTCCAGATGCTGGCCTCGCAGTGGGTCGGCCGCGGCGCCCACGACGACATGGCCGTGGTCGCGGTCACCGCGCCGCACCACGCGCACCTCAGCGCGGTGAACGGCCACACCAGGGGCAGGTACACCGCATGACTGTCTCCTCCGCCCCCGCCACCGGCGACGCGGTCCTCGAGTCCGCCCGCGAACGCCTGTGGGCGGCGGTCGGCGACGGCGACGAGTTCGGTGCCTCCGCCGTGGTCTTCGACACCCTCGACGCGACGGCGGATGCCGAATCGGTCCTGCTGGACCTGATCGCCCCGGTTCAGGCGAAGGTGGGTGCCGAATGGGCCGCCAACCGGCTCACCGTCGCCCAGGAACACGCGGCGACCGCGATACACGACCGGGTCATCGCCGCGCTCGCCCATCACACCGGCCCCCGCCCCCAGACACCCGGCGCCCCGCCCCGGTCCCGCGTCACCGTGGCCTGCGTGGACGGGGAATGGCACGCGCTGCCCGCCAGGCTCCTCTCGGAGGTGCTGCGGCTACGCGGATGGCAGGTGGACTTCCTCGGCGCCCAGGTGCCCACCCCGCACCTCATAGCGCACCTCCACCGGACCGGTCCCCACGCGGTCGCCCTGTCCTCCTCGATCCCCACGCACCTGCCGACGGCGCACACCGCCGTCACCGCGTGCCAGGCCGCCGGCGTCCCCGTCATGGTGGGCGGCGCCGCCTTCGGCCCCGACGGCCGCTACGCCCGTGCGGTGGGAGCCGACGCCTGGGCCCCGGACGCGCGGGAGGCCGCCGCGGCGCTCGAACGCGGTCTCGCCCGGCCGGATCCGCTCGCCCTCCACCAGCCGGTGGACGCCCTGCCGCACCTGGCCGACCAGGAATACACCATGGTCGTACGGACCCGCCGGCAGCTCGTCAGGCAGACGCTGACGCAGCTGGAGGACCGTTTCAGCCCGATGCGCGGCTACACCGACCAGCAGCGTGAGCACACGGCCGAGGACCTCGCCCACATCGTCGACTACCTCGCCACCGCCCTGTACGTCGCCGACCCGCGGCTGTTCACGACGTTCATCGTCTGGACCGCCGACATCCTCGCCGCCCGCCACGTCCCCGTACGAAGCCTCGACCCGGCACTAGACCTGCTCGCCGGGCAGCTCAAGGACTTCCCGCGAGCCTGCCGCACCCTGGCCCTGGCGCGGGAGGCGCTCGGCACGCGCACACCAGCATCGAAGAACCCCGGCACCGGAAAGCCCGCATGACCACCCTGCAGCCACCGCCCTTCTCGGTCACCGTCGACGTCGACGCCACCGAGGCCGTCGTCCGCGTCGCCGGAGACCTCGACCACGAGACCTGCGACGAGTTGACGGCCGCCGTCGACTCCGTCCTCGGCACGCCCCCGTGCGTCCCGGCACAACTGGCCTCACTGCGCCTGGACTTCACGGACCTGCACGGCATCGACTCCATGGGACTGTCCGCCCTGCTGATGATCCGCAGGCGTACGGACGCGGCCCGTACCCGGCTCCACCTGGACGAGTTGCCCGCCGTCCTGGAGCGGCTCCTCGACGTGACGGGGACCCGCGGCCACCTCACCGCGCCGCCCGGCGAGCGGGGCCAGGGCTTCGGTGAGGTCGCGGGACGCCCCGCCACCTGACGGGAAGTCGCACACGCCGGGAATCCCCGCCGAATGCGGCTCCGTTCGGGGGGTATTGGCTGCTGTGGAGCGCGGCGGAGCAGTCTCTCCGCCTCTCGCGCTCCACCTGGCAGTTCCCCACCGCGGGACGGTCGTCGGCGCACCGGACCGGTGGTGGAGGAGGAGAGGAGCATCGTGATCACCGAAAGAATCTGGTCGTACCCTCCGCAGTGCGCCTACTCGGAGGGGCAGGACCTCACCGGCTACGCCGTCGAGGCGACCGACGGGACGATAGGGCACGTCGACCGGCAGGCCGACGACTCCGGCATGCGCCACCTGATCGTGGACACCGGGGTCTGGGTCTTCGGCAAGAGCGTCCTGGTGCCCGCCGGCGTCGTCACCGGCGTCGACACGCAGGCACAGAAGATCACCGTGGTGTGCACCCGGGACGAG
The DNA here is from genome assembly GCF_055565855.1 of Streptomyces sp. NPDC028308. NCBI lineage: Bacteria > Bacillati > Actinomycetota > Actinomycetes > Kitasatosporales > Streptomycetaceae > Streptomyces > Streptomyces sp. NPDC028308. The sequence continues at coordinate 614,304 of NZ_JBVHTO010000002.1, read as the reverse complement.
GTCAAGTCGGCGCCCGTGTTCAAGACGGACCGGGAGACACAGGATCCCGCCTACCTGGAGCGGGTGGGCAGCTACTACCAGGGCCTGCCGCCGAGGCAGCCCGCCTGACCCGCACCGGGCGGTCTCCGCGGTGCTGCATCCGAAAGCCCCGCGCACCCGGAAGGAACACCGGACGCCCGAAGTCTCCGGGACCCGTCCACGAGAGTGCCCGAGCGTCGTGCGAACGGAAAGAGCGGCCATGTCCGACGAGTTGGAGGCCACCGTCACGCACGGGTCGGCTCAGGACTCCTTCGTGGTGCGGGTCGGGGGCGACATCGACTACGCGAGCGCGTCCAAGCTGGAGGAGGCGCTGGACCTCGCACACCGGGTGAACGCCCCCCGAGCGATCGTCGATCTCTCCGGCACGGATTTCGCCGACTCCTCGATCCTGCACGTACTGCTCGCGGCGCAGCGCGCCCACCGGGCCCGCGGACGGCTCCTGATCGTGTCCGGGCCCTTCAGCGACACCGTCAGAAGGCTCTTCGACGTGACGGGGACCGCCGGGTTCTTCGTGCTTGCCGACGACGTGCAGACGGCCATGGCCCTTCCGTTCGAGGGAGACGCCCGGTGACGCCCGTCCGTCCCGCCATCGCGGGCACCCCGGCACCCGGAGGTACGGGTGCCGGGCAAGTGGTCTCGGGCGACATGGCGACGGACCGTGTGGACGGGGTACGCGGGGGCCCGGTCCCCGGCGGTCGCGGAAGCACCCTCACGCCGGAACACACGGTCACCACCGCTACGGCGGCCCGCGAGCAGGTCCGTGCGGTGGTGCGCGAGCGGTGGGACTCCGGGGCCCGCAGGGCGAGCGCGCAAGCCGTCGTCGACCTGCTGCTGGTGACCTCGGAACTGGTCACCAACGCCGTACGGCACGGGCGGGGCGTCGCCGGGTTCGAGGTCACCGACACGGCGGACGGGCTCAGGCTGACCGTCCGCGACAACAGCGACGTCGTTCCCCTCGGCGCCCTCGGACCGAGCGCCATGCCCGGACACCATCTCGGACACGGCTACGGCTGGCCTCTGATCATCCGCCTGGCCCGGGACATCACCGTCGAGCGGTGTCCCGGGGGAGGCAAGGCGATCAGCGTCGTGGTCCCGCTGACCGGAGACGGCGAGGCCATCCGATGACGGTACCGGCGCGCACGCGCCGGCTCACCGCGCGCCCTCGTCCTTCTTGTCGGCCTTGTCGGCGCGCCGCCTGAGGATCAACGGCAGGAGGTACCAGCAGAAGGCGAACCACAGCATGACCACGCCGGCCAGGATCTCCGCCAGCAGGCTGGGCAGCACCACGTGCAGGATGATGAGAACCGTGCAGCCGATGGTGAGCGCCAGCAGGACGATGCCGCACATCATCAACCGACCTGCGGCGGCGACGAGTTCGTCCTTCATCCGCTGGCCCGAGAGGAAGCGGTGGATCGAGACGGGCGCGATGAGGGCGCCGGTCGCCGCCGCGCCCAGGACGACGGTGAGGACGTACACCGTCCGGTCGAAGGTCCCCAACTCCCGGAACAGGGGCGTGAAGGCGACGCTCAGCAGGAAGCCGAACAGGATCTGCACACCGGTCTGCGCGACCCGCGTCTCCTGGAGTATCTCGTTCCAGCGCCGGTTGACGCGCTCGACTTCCGACTCCTCGCCCTGACCGCCGCTCGAGCCCTTGGTGGCGTGCTCCCCGTCCTCGACCCGCTCGGCCGACGCACTCGCCTCGTGCGCCCCCTGAGATCTCTCGTCCGTCAGACTCAAGGCACTGCTCCTCTCCCCTGGAACCCTCGGTGGTCTGGTCCTAGTACCCGGCAAACGCCTGATCACGACCTGACCAGGCGAGTTGCCCGCGCACAAGCGAAGCGGGGGGCGCACTGGGGCCCGGCGGACGCACCTCGGCCGTAGAGGTCGCGCCGGCAGCGCTGCCGGGCGACCAGGGCGCCGCGGGGCGGGCGAGTTCTTTGGCCGGACCGGGTGACGGTCCGGGTGCCGCAGGGTGTTCGGCGGGGTATCGGGGGTAGGCGCCCGGAGTCGGACCGAGCGTGCCGGTCCGGGCAAGGGGACCAGGATGGTGGAAGCTGTTGCCGGCGACGGCGGCGCAGACATGGTTCTACCGGGGCCGTTGCCCTGGGCGGGGGCCGTCTACGACGGCGCCTCCGACTCGATCAGGGCGGCGCGGAACCTGGCCGCCGACTTCATGGAGCGTCTCCAGCGGGCGTATCGCATCGCGCTGTCCACCCGGGTGGTGGGAGCGGTGCAGCTGGTCGTCAGTGAACTCGTCACGAACGTCTGCAAACACGCGCCGGGGCCCTGCGCCCTCGACCTGGTGCTGGTCGGCCGGTCGCTGGAGATCAGGGTGTGGGACAGCAGCTTCAGGGTGCCGGTCCCGGACGTGCCCGATCCAGGCCGGGTCGGACGGCACGGCCTGGAGATCGTCACGGCGCTGTGCGGGGAGATAGACGTCCGGCGTGAGCCCGTCGGCAAGCGTGTCAGGGTGCGCATCGCCTTGGAGTCGGCGCCCGCCTGACCCGCGCCGGCGACGCCCAACTTCCGTGCCTCGACGGCGTTCTGAGCTTACGGCGTCCGCGGAGGCCCACTCTTTCGCACTCTCATGCCGTGCTCCTCACACGCGTTGTTCCGCGTTCGGTGGCCGGCCCTCTCGGCGGCCTGGGCGCAGGACGTCGTGGGCCCTTCGACGAACGCGAAGAAGCCGGTGAAGTCGCGGCTCAGGCCGACATGTTTCTCCATCCGCAGCCGGCCGCCCTCGGCGAGTTGTACGTTCCCCATGCCGGCCCGGGTGATGTCCAGGACCCGGCGCAGCGCGGCCGACAGGACCGCGCCCTGGTTGCGGTGTCCGGCCGGGTCCAGTTGCAGACCCGGCAGCGGCGGTGGCTCCTGTGCTGAGCGGCTGCCGGACGGGGGCCGCGCGGCGTCCGGTTCGGGCGTGCGGACGACCGCGTCGGCGAGCGTGTGCAGCTTGATGTTGAACCGCTGGGAGCTCTCACGCATCAACGTGAACGCGGCCTCGGGCCCGGGTAGCCGGTAGCGCTCCATGAGCACACCCTGCGCCAGGGAGATCGGCGGATGGGCGTGCAGACGCCCCCGCAGCTCGGCGCTCCCCTGGCGGAGCCGGTCGATCTCCTCGCGCAGCACGGTGGGATCGGTGACGGGCTCGATGCCACCGAAGAGGGTGGCGGGAGGAAGCTCGGCCCCCTGACTCATGGTGAAGTGCGTCCTTACTGACGGCGTCTGTCTCTCGGCAGGCAGCCGCATACCTCTACCCTCAGGACGGCATCACAGGCCGCCACCCCGGAAGAAAGTCGGGTGGCGATGGATCGCGCGGTGCGCGACCGGACCGCGGGGCATGCCCGCCCACCAGGCACTCTCGTCGCACCTGCCCCAAGGGCACCTGCGTCGGGGGCCGGTTCGACGAGCGGCCGCGAAGGTCGGCCCGGCACATGTCGCGGTGAACTCACGTCAGGCGAGCCCGAGGAGTCAGGTGTCCGACGGCCCGACATGTCTCGGGCTGATTCGCCGCGGAGTCCGAGCGAGGGGCATCAGGACGGGACGATGTGGTCATGGCCGACGGGCCGAGTCATCAGAAGGTGGCAGTGAACTGGGTGAAATGCCCTGAAGGACAGGGCAGTTGAGCGGGCACGGCTTGGCGGGCCCGGGACGGCATGCGCGGGCCGACTCACTCCGAGGCACCGGGGGCTCCAAGCATTCAGGCCGGACCGGTGTCACCGGACGGAGTCGGGCGTCCTCGTCGAAGACGCCCCGACGCGCGCCCGACCCGTGCGCTCTCGCTGCCGCACCGCACCGGCATGACCGAGGCGGTGCCGCCTCTCGCGTGCTCCGCCTCCTGGCCGGCCACTTCTTCGCCGGGGCGATGAGCGGTAGGCGCTGCTCAGCCGGCTGCGGCCTCCGTCTGCGGGGCGTCGGAAGCCGAAGCCTGCTCCGGGGAGGTGGCGGCCGTGTAGAAGACGGACGAACCCTGCTTGCTGCGGTGGGCGTGGCTCTTGGCGACGAGACCTTCGAGCGTGGTGCGCACGACCGTGGTCTTGATGCTGCGGTCGGGGTGGGCCTGGGTGAGCGCGGTGGCGATCTCGGCGGCCGAGCGGGGCTCGCTCTGCTGCTCCAGGTGGCCGCGGATCAGCTCGACGAGGGTCGGCTTCGCGGCAGCCTTGTCCGCCTTCTCCGCTGCGGGGGCCGCGGTCTTCGCGGCCGGCTTCGCGGTCGAGGAGGCCTTCGTCGAGGAGGTCTTCGCGGACGGGGAGGACTTCTTGGCCGCGGGGGCCTTGGCGGGAGCCTTGGTGGCGGGCTTCTTGGCCGCGGGCTTCCGGGCGCTCGCGGAGGCCGCCTTCTTCGCCTTGCTCTGCTTCGGCTCGGACTTGGCCTGCTTCGGTTCGGCCGTCGCCTGGTGGGGCACGGTCGGCGTGGTCTTGGTGTCCAGCCGCGCGACCGACTCGGCGGCGGCGATGTTCCCGGCGCTGAGCGCCTGCTGCATGGTGACCAGCACGGTGTGGTCGTGCCGCAGGGCCTGGAGCTGCTCCTGAAGGGCCTCGATCTCGGTACCGATGCGCTCCTGCTCCTTGACGTTCCGCTCCAGGTCGCCCGTCACCTGGGCGATGTACTGCGACGTCAGTTCGGTGGAGCGGGCTTGGGTGTCGGTCATGTCAGCGGCCTTTCTCGAATTCGCGGCCCCGGCGTGTGAATGAGGGCACCTGGGCCACGAAGGGATGGGGGTTGTCTCCCGTTTGCGATGACTGGACTCGGCTGCAGTCGCAACCACTGCGGCAGGCACCAGCCTAGAGATAGTACGCATGAGTGGAAGGGAATGTGCCCTGCTCAGTGATGCCCACCTCAATTCACCGGCTTCACAAGCCGGGTGAGGGGGGCGGCCCGCGGGGGTGCCGGCAGGGGGTACATGTCGCTTTCCGTACGCGTCCATGAACCCCCCTGACCTGGGAAGTCAGTTGATGGGAAGGGGAGTCGGTCATATTCCGTCTGCAAAGCCGGAGGCTCGCTTTCCCTGAAGTGACGGACCTGCCGGGGTGAACAGAAGTACCCATGTCGAAGTGACACTTCTCAGGTCACTCACACATCGGCGACTCGGTATGAGGATGTGGAAGAGCTGTGCGCGGTCTCCCTGATGACATGCGAGAGGCGCACCTTCCCGAACCGGTGACCGAGTCACCGGTGAGCCGGTACCACTGACGCCGGCGGGAAGGTGCGCCTCTTGTGTGCGACCCCGGTGGCATTCCTCAAGTCCCCTTGCCAGAACTCGAGTTGACGTGACGGACGGTGAAGTCGGGGGTCACGGACACCCGGTCATGTCAGGGGCGCCCGCGATGTGTCCCCTGACTCAGGGGCGCCGCCAGTCGTCGCTCTGGAGGTGCGAGCCGGCCTGCGGACCCATCCGTACCATCCCGCCGTCCGCCACCCAGGAGGCACCGGTGACGTACGAGGCGTCCGGACCGGCGAGGAAGGCGATCACGGCGGCCACCTCGCGCGCGTCGCCGGGGCGGCCCAGAGGGATGCCGGGCCGGCGCTCGGTGTGCACGTCGGTGTCCTCCTGCCCGGTCATGGGTGTGGCGATCTCACCGGGTGCCACCGCGTTGACGGTGATGCCGTGCTCACTCAGTTCCAGTGCCATCACCTGGGTGAGCAGACCCAGGCCGCCCTTGGCCGCGCAGTACGGGGCGGCGCCCACCCGGGGCTGGTGCTCGTGCACGGAGGTGACATTGACGATACGGCCGCCCTCACCCTGGGCGATCATGAGGCGGGCCGCACGCTGACCGCACAGGAACGGACCCACGAGGTCGACGTCGAGGACGCGTCGTACGTCGTCGAGCCGCAGGTCGAGGAAGGGTGTGGCGGTGCCGGTGCCCGCGTTGTTGACCAGCACGTCGAGGCGGCCCAGTCGGTCGGCCAGCTCGTCGATGATGTCGGCGGCCTCGGGGAGCCGGGTGAGGTCGAGTCGGGCCACGGCGGCGCGCCGGCCGAGGGCGCGGACCTCGTCGGCCGTCCTCTCGGCGCCCTCGTGGTCGCTGTGCCAGGTGATGCCGACGTCCATGCCCGCCTCGGCGAGCCGGACCGCGGTGGCCCGGCCGATGCCGGAGTCGGCGCCGGTGACGATGGCCGCCTTGGCGGGGGAGTCGGGGGACGCGCTCATCGATGCCTCCTCGCGGCCGTGCCCGTGCGCGCCGACTGACCTCGGCCACCGCTGTCACGGCCGTACATGTGTGGGGGAACGGGGTGTCGCAGTACCCGGGGGCGTACCGGCGAAACGACGGCCGATGTCCGCCGACTACTGATTGCTGACTGCCGGGTGCCGGGTGGCGGCCATCGACTGCCGGCGCGGGCGAGGCTCGTGCGCCTCACGAACCCCGGCGCGGGTGTGTGCCTGACAGTCAGGAGATGTCTCGTGCCGTGGTCATCCTCGTCTGCTCCTCGTCCGGTCATGTGCGACGCGCGCCCGGTGTGCGCCCGCGTCATCGGCTGACCCGGCATGGGTTCCCGTCCCGGGCCGCCGGTAACTGGCGCGGAGACGACCGTGCCCGGTCGGCGCAACAAACCGGCAGAGGATCCCGTGCGACGTGTCATGTCGCGGCGTACACGGAAATGGCCCGGCGCACATGAAAGACGCGCGGCGCACGCGGAAGAGGTGCGGTCCGAGTCCTTCCGCACTTCGGACCGCACCTCTTCACGGGACTTCCGCCACCGGCGCCGTGTGCCCCACGGGGGTGGTTCGACGGCTAGAGAGCGGCCAGGCTCTCCTCGTCGGCGGTGCGGCTGCCCGCCATGGGCGCGGTGACGACGGAGTCGTCGAACGGGCGGGCGCCGGGCAGCCGGTGGCGGGCGGCGATGAGGGCGGCGTCGATGTCACGCGTGCCGGTGGCGACGCACAGGGTGTACGTGACGTCGTCGAGGCGTCGGCGGGCCTCCTCGTTGCCGTCCTCGGCGTGCAGCGCGCTGAGGGCTTCGTACTGGGAGATGAGGTTCGCCAGAACGGCGGGGTGGGCCATCAGCATGGTCGTTCTCCTTCACAACGACGCCTTGGACAGGCGGTGTCCGCGGTGGGGGCACAGCCCGGATACCCCGGTCGGTGCCTCTCACGCCTCAACTCTCACTTTCTTCCGCAGGCGCCCGTCGGCCCACGGCGGCAGCCCGGTCCTGTCCGGTCACGTCCCCGTCTCCCGCGTGCCCAGTTCGTGCTCCAGTCGCTCGCGTACCTCGGCGGGCAGTTCGCCGGTGCGCGCCCAGTCGACGATCAGTTCGGCCACGTGCCGCAGCTTGATGTTGGTGTTCTGCGAGATGTTCCGCAGTACCTCCCAGCCCGCGTCGGGTGAGAGCCGGCCCACCGCCAGGACGACGCCGATGGCCTGGTCGACGACGGCGTGCGAGCGCACCGCCTCCTGGAGTTGGAGGTTCTCGTCCTCCAGGCGCGACATCCGCACCGCGTCCTGCTCCGCCCGCGGGGACGACTGCCCGCCGGCAGGCTCCGCTGCCGCCGGGGCTGAGGTGTCGGAGGTCAGCGATTCCCTCAACTCCCGTCCGGTTGAGCCGCGTACGGCGTCGCCGTCCTGCGGCCCGGGGGACCGTCCGTCCCTCCGGGCGCCGTCGCGGGGCGGTGTCGTGGTCATCGCTCGGCTTCCCGGGGCTGTCCCTGTGTCCCCGCCGTCTGCAGTTCCCGGGGTCGCCCGTCGTGCTGAGCGATGAGTGTCAGCAGGTCCGAGACGGTGAGCCCGGCGTCGGCGGGGTGACGAAGGATGGTGCCCCGTTCGATGCGGTACGAGTTGGAGCGCCCCTGCCGGGTGTGCGTGAGATAGCCGTCCCGTTCCAGGTCGGACACGATCTTCTGGACGGCTCGCTCCGTCAGCCGGCAGCGCGCGGCGATGTCGCGGATGCGGGTCGTGTTGTCGTCGGCGATCGCGGCCAGAACGCGGGCGTGGTTCGTGAGGAACGTCCAGCCGACGTGCGTCTCAGGTACTCCTCCCATGCCGCCAGGATAGGACGTTCGATTCGCGTATACAAAAGGGTGAAAGAGATTTCCTGTATCTCTTGACGTGTACGCTGTGCCGGGCCGAGTCTGGAGAGGCGGAGACGGTGGATGCCTTGGGAGCGACTGCCATGCAACAACGTGCGCATCCCGCGCAGCTCATGAGCGGAGACGGCCACGTCTCCGCGGCCCCCGCCTCGCCGGCGCGCGCGGGCGGACCCCCGCAGCTGACGGTCCGGGCGGTCCCCGCCGGTGACCGGACGGTCGTCACCGTGCGCGGTGAGATCGACATGGACACCGAGGAGATGCTCGAACACCGGCTGGGTGCGGCCCTCGCCGGTTCGGCCGGTGGCATCGACCTCGACATGGGCGGGGTCGTCTTCTGCGACTGCTCCGGGCTCAACGTGCTGCTGCGTCTTCGCCGACGGGCTCTGGAGGCAGGCAGGACGGTCGTCGTCCGGACGGCCGGTGTCGCCGTGCACAGGCTGCTCTCGATCACCGGCGCCGTACCCCTGTTCACCTGCGCGGGTGAGGGCGAGGGGCCCGACCGGAGCGGCGACGCGTACGCACCGGCCGGCGCCGCACACCCCGCGGGGGGAGAGCCGGAGGGGACGCCTGAGCCTGTCGTACGAGACGAAGGGCCCGGTGCCGCACGCCCCGAGGGCGGGGAGCCGGAGCCCATGCCTGAGCCTGTCATACGGGACGCGGAGCCCGGTGTCACGCGTCCCGTCAGCGGTAAGCCGATGCCCGGCCCTGCCGCGGCGGACGCGGTGGCGCATGCCGACGTCCGCGGCGGGGACGCCGGCACTCGCGCCGACACAGCCCCGGCATCCGGTGACGTGAGGAAGTCCGGGAGCGGCGTCGGGCAGGAGCCGTCCGTCGAACTCCGGCAGTTGCGGCGGGCGATGCGGGCACGGCCCGTCATCGACATGGCCCGCGGGATCCTCATGGCGTCCTTCGGACTGAGCGCCGAGGCCGCCTGGAGCGTCCTGGTGTCGGTCTCGCGGAACACCGACACCGAACTGCACGACGTGGCCGGCGATCTGGTGGACGCCATCACGGCGGACGCCCTCCCCGAGCGGGTCCGGCGCCAGCTGATGACGGCCGTCGCCAAGGTCCATGTGCCCGTGGCGGCCCGCGGAGGGGTGGGATGAGCCCGGTGCCGCCCGGACGACTGTCGGTCACTCGTTCCACCACTCCCGACGGCGTGACGGTGCTGGCGCTCGACGGTGAGGTCGACCACACCACCGGCGGGGAGTTCCGGCGCGCCTTCCGGGCGCCGCGCGACCTCGCGAGTCCGCGCACCGTGGTGGACCTGAGTCAGGTGTCCTTCATGGACTCGGCCGGCGTCAACGCCCTGATCCTCGCTCACCGGAACGCCGTCGCCGCCCAGGGCTGGGTGCGCCTGGCCGCTCCGTCGCAGTCGGTCCTGCGGGTCCTGCGGATCGTCGGGGTCGACTCCGTGATCGACTGCCACGGCTCGCTCCAGCAGGCGCTGCGGAACTGAGGCCGCCGGACCGGCGGCCGGGTCGCGGGCGGGGGAGCGGCGTCGTAGACAGAGGGCATGAGCGAGCGTGAGACGTACCACCCCGGCCAGATCGTGCCGGACAGCGGCATCTACGAGTGCGACTGCGGTGGTGAGCACCACTGGAGCACGGACGTGCGCGGTCACCGGTTCCCTCCGCTGCCCGCGGGCTGCGCGGGGGAGTACTGGGCACTGAAGACGGAAGCGCACCCGGACGAGGGGTGACGGCGCCATCCCGCGGAGAGCGGGCCCGCCGCACGCGCCCTACTCCAGGATGCCGAGCTCCAGTTGCGGTTCGCAGTGGGTGCACGCCCGCAGTCCCGAGGCGAGCAGGCTGCGCGCCTCCTCGCGGCTGACGGGACGGCGCCGTTTGCCCGCCGCGTAGCAGTCGCCCGCGTGGAGTTCGACGGGCAGGCGGCCCTCGCCGATGCCCAGCTCGACGATCCAGTCCGGCGCGGCGGGGCGGCTGCTGCGGCCCTGTTCCCGCTCGGCCTCCCTGCTCCGGACGGCCGCGATCTTCCGGTCGATGCGCTCCAGCCACATGGCGTGCCAGACCCGCAGGGTCAGCAGGCGTGCCAGGTCGGGCGGCAGGTCATCGAACATGTATCCGATTCTAGATCCAGACCGGCGGGGCCTCGCCACCTCGCGTGTTCGAATTTATGTTCGATAGTCTGGGGAGCAGGAGGTGGGTGTCATGACCGCAGGTACGGAGGCACACCGGACGTCGGGGGTGGCGAGCGTGATGCATGTGCGCTGCCCGGACGCCGTGCCGGAGGAGGTCTACCGGCAGGTCCTGGAGCAGTTGTCGGAACTCTCTCCCGTGGTGCAGGCCCTGCCGCCGACCGCCGCCCTGGTGGAGCTGAAGGGTGCCCTGCGCTACCACGGCACGGACGCCCGCAGGCTGGGGGAGGTGCTGCGCATCCGGACCATCTCCCGGCTGGGCGTCGACGTCCGCGTCGGCGTCGGCCCGACGATCACCGTCGCGGCCACCGCCTCGGGCCAGGTCGCCGCACCCGGGGGCGTCCTCGCGGTGACGCCCGACCAGGTGACGGACTGGCTGGGCCCCCTGCCCGTCGAAGCCCTCCACGGCATCGGGCCGCGCCAGGCGGCCGCGCTGCGGGATTACGGCGTGCACTGTGTCGGCCTGCTGGCCTCGGTCCCTCCGGCGACCGTGCAACGCGTCCTGGGCGGCCGTGCGGGACGGCTCGCCGCCGACCGGGCCCGCGGCATCGATCCCCGCCCGGTCGCGCCCCGCGCCCTCCCCGCCTCGGCCCGCGTGCAGCGGTCCTTCACTCAGCACACCCTGGACGGCGCCGCTGTCCGCGCGGCCCTGCTGGACCTCGTCGTCGAGCTCGGGCACCGGCTGCGCCGACGGGGCCAGGCGGCCCGCGGCCTGACGCTGACGCTCCGGTTCGCCGGGGGTACGTCCTGGGAGCGGACCCGTCGCCTGCCGGCCGCCTCGGCCCACGACGAGGACCTGCGGATGACCGCCTACCGCCTGATCGACGCCGCCGGACTCCAGCGCGGCCGTCTGACGGGCGTCGCGCTGAGGGCCGAGGACCTCGTCGACGCCGGCCAGGTCGCCGAGCAGATCAGCCTGGACGGGGCGCGCGAGGCCCGGCTGGTCGCGGAAGAGGTCAGCGACCGCATCCGCGACAAGTTCGGTCCTGACGCGATCGGACCGGCCGCCCTGCTCGGCAAGGCTTCCTAGGCGTACCTGGCGACCGCGGAGTCCGAGGTCGCGATCGCCGAGGACCGGCTTCGCTCCCCGCCGGAGGCGATCGCCTCGACGGGTGGCCGTCTCGCGCGCCGGTGCCGGGTGAGTGAGTACTCCGCCCGTCCGCGACCAGGCCAGAAAGGTTTCTTCAGGAGGTGGGCGAATCCGGCCCGTCGTGCCCGTGCGGGTCGTGCCCCCGCGTGCTGTGCCCGTGTCCGGGGCCGAGCGCGTCGCGCCCTCGTCCGTGCGTGTCGTGTGCGTGCCCGGCGGGCCGGTCGCGGGCCGTGTCGCGCAGGGGCAGGCGGGTGAGCGAGCCGGTCGAGTCCAGGACCGCTTCGACGCTGGGGCTGGTGCGGGTGATCAGTAGGCTGACGCCGATCATGTGCAGGGCGTCGCTGACCCCGAGGAGCGTGTAGAGGCCGCCCGCGTCGCAGAAGGCGACATCCGAGAGGTCGACTTCGAGATCTCCGCCGGTGAGCTCGGGAACGGCCCGCCCGATGGCCTCCCGGAGCCGGGGGCCCGTGTGCACGTCGAGTTCGCCGGAGACGCGCAGCAGAATGCCGCCCGGCCCCTGTTCGGCCTGGCGGACCTGCAGTCGCCGTACCGTCTCCCGGCGCACACCCGTCACTTTCCGACCGGCCGTGCCGGTCATGACTGCAGTCGGCCGCTGCTTTCCCAACGGCCATGGCTCCTCCCGGCGTGCCGGCGGAGCCGCGGCTCTCCTTCCCCGCAATACGCCTCGCATGCCTCGGGGAGGGCGATCGTCCCGATCGGCGTGGCTGGCACGTGACGGGCGCGGCCCTGCCCGCTGCGACGAGAGGGGCGCGTACAGCATGCAACGAACGAGGCCGCCGACGCACTCGAACGCCCGCGCGAGGTGAGCGACGTACGGTGGCTGATAGGGAAGCGGACCCGGCGGGAAGGCTGGGCGGGTGGACGACTTCGACGTGGATGTGGCGCTCCAGCAGGCGCTGGACCGTCTCACCCTCCTGAACGACATCGCCGACGCGCTGTCGAGCACGCTGGACGCGGTGGAGGGGCTGCGCCGGGTGTGCCGCATCGTGGTGCCGCGGCTGGCCGACTGGGTGATGGCGGACCTGCTCGACGAGGAGGGCCGGCTGGAGCGGATCTGCCTGACCCACCACGACCCGGCCGTCCTCCTGGCCGATCCGACCGGAGCGCTGCCCGAGGTGCCGGCCGTCGCGACCGGTCCGCTGTCCCGGGTCCTGCTGGGTGCCGGACCACTTCTCCTGTCGGCCGAGGACGTGCCGACAGCCGACCAGGCGAGCGATCCGCTGCACGCGGTGAATCTCGAACTCTTCGCCCGGCTGGGCGGGGACAACCTCATCGTCGCGCCGCTGCGTGCCCGGCGCCGGGTGCTCGGGGCGTTCACCATCGTCCGCCACACCGGCCGTCCGGCCCTGCGGGAGGCGGACCTGGCGCTGGTCGAGGACCTCACGCACCGGATCGCGCTGGCTTTGGACAACGCCCGCCTGCACAGGGAGACGCAGAGGATCGCCGAGCGGCTGCAGCGCTCCCTCCTGCCCGAGCTGCCCGACATCCCCGGGCTGGAGATCACCGCCCGTTACGCGCCCGCCGCCACCGGCGCGGACGTCGGAGGCGACTGGTACGACAGCTTCCTTCTGCCGCGGGGCGACACCACCCTGATCATCGGCGACGTCACCGGCCACGACCTGCGGGCGGCCGTCACCATGAGCCAGCTGCGCAACATGCTGCGTGGCATCGCGTGCGACCGGCAGGAGCCACCCGCAAAGATCCTGCACCGCTTCGACATGGCGGTGAGCACCTTGTACGAGCACACGACGGCGACCTGCATCTACGCCCTGCTCAAGGGACCTTCCGGCGGGCCGTGGCAACTGCACTGGGCCACGGCCGGGCATCCGCCGCCGCTGCTGATCACCGATCAGGGCGACACCCACTATCTCGAAGACGCCCACGGCCTGCTGCTCGGCGTCCGTCCCGCCGAGGGACGTGTGGACGCCCAGCACCCGCTCCAGCCCGGCAGCACGATCCTGCTCTACACCGACGGTCTTCTCGAACGGCGCGGTGAGAACCTCGACGACGGCCTCACCCGGCTGCGCCAGCACGCCGCGGCCCTGCACAGCCGACCGCTCGACGCCCTGTGCGACGAACTCCTCACCGGGCTCGCCGCCGACTCCACCGACGACGTGGCCCTCCTCGCGCTCCGCCTGCCCACGACCTGACGAGCAGTCACCTCGCGGCGCGACACCGTCCGCAGTCACGCGAGTGACTGGCGATGCCTACGGCGCTGGAGTCGCGGTGCGCCGCACGCCCGCCCGCAGTGACGTTCTCCGGCCGTGGTACGCAGTACACAGAGGCAGGAGACGGGCAACGGGACGGGTGGGGCGTGAGCCTGGTGGGCACGATCGCGGGACGGGGCTCTGTCTGACATGAACCGGATCTCCGGGCCCTCCGGCCGGGCGTGGGCGGCGCTGGCGGTGCCGCTCGCCCTCATCCTGCTGATCCTGTCGGCCCAGGGCCCCCTGTCGCACGAGCGGAGCGGACGCCTGCACGCGCTGGGCGGGGCCCTGAAGGACGTGTCCTTGCCCGGCGGGGTGACCGCCGCCCTCTCCGAGTGCGGCAGTACCCGCTCTCCCCGGCCGGTGCCGAGGGGGGAGGGCGAGGAGCCCGCCGCCGTGCCCTCGCTGTCCATCGGGTCCTACGAGTACTCGGGCAAGGGCCCGCACGCCGACGGGTTGTCGACCTTCACCGTCACGGTGCGCCTCGATCCCGGCCCCCGGCCGCTGTTCCTGCCCGACACGGGCAAGGGCACGGTCGCGAGGGGACAGGCCACCATCGACATCCAGGGGCCGCGCGGCGAGGGCCGTATCGCTTCCGCGCGCGGCCTGACGGCACGGGTGGTGCGGGGCCCGGCCGGCAAACCCGTGCCCCGGCCGGAGTCGGGTGTCCACCGCTTCGCGCGCACCGGCGACCTGGCCCTCGAAGTCGAGCTGCCCGCACGCGCGGTCTGCCCGGGGCGCTCCCTCGCCGATGTCGGCCGGTGCGACCCGGGGGGCAACCGGATCGAGGACTGCCCCGTCGTCGCGGTGACGCTCGCCGACGAGACGGTACGGCTGCACCGGGCCGCCGAAGCCGGGTTCTCGGCCCCCGGCCGCTTCAGCGACCGCCTCGTGGCGGTGTTCTACGAGGAGAGCGTCGCGGGGGCGTGACCCGGCGGGGCCGGCCGCCGGCGCGGCCCGCGGGCGGCCGTCGGCCCGCGCCGCTACTCCTGACGGAGGTTCTCGGCGAGGTTCAGGAAGAGGCCGACGTTCGCGATGTCGCTGACGGGGACGGTGGCCCACGGGGTGGAGGTGTCCCGGCGCAGCACCCGGACCACACCCGCGGAGACCTCGAAGGGGCGGATGTTCGTCCACGGAAGCTGCCCGGCGCCCTGGGCGCCGAGCGAGGCGAGCGCGACACCGAAGGGCCGAAGGCGACCGTCTCACCGGCGAGGACCGCTTCCAGGACGGTACGGCCCTGGGCGCGTACGACGGCGTCCTGCATCCAGGGGCCCCACACCTCGGGGTCGGCATAGAAGTCGGTGACGGCGGCGCCCGCGTGACCGACTTCGGAGGACAGTGCCGTGTAGGTGTGGGTCGTGGTGGTCGGCAGGCCGTTGACGATCTTCAGGACGATCTCCTGGTAGAGCCGGACGGAGTCCCAGCGGATCGCGGTCACGGTGTCGCCGAGGCGCGGATGCACGATCATGCCGTGCTCGAACAGGTACAGCCGTTTCGCGGCCTGTTTCCGGCTGAACTCCGGGGTGCGGCGCAGCCACCAGAGGAACGCCAGGCCCGGCACCACGAAGAAGAGCAGCTGGAGGAGGGTGACGACGTAGAGCGCGAGGAGAAGCCTGTGCATGCGCTTGGGCGCGAACTCGCGCTCCAGGCGCCCCAGTTGACTCTGCTCGGCGAGTGCGGCCACGGCCGGGGGCAGGTGAGCGGTTGACGGCGGGGGAGGGGAGGACGGCATGGGAATCCTTCGCTTGGCGGGAACGGGCATGCCTCGGCTCGATATGCCGGGGCGGGCGGGGGAGTTCAGGATCGGGACCGCTCGATCAGGCCGGCGAGGAGCCGGGCCCGGGGCGCCATGTGTGAGACCAGGACGTGCTCCGTGTCCGCGTGGGCGCCGCTGCCCACGGCTCCGAGGCCGTCCAGCGTGGGGCATCCGGCGCTCGCCGTGTAGTTGCCGTCCGAGGCTCCGCCGACCGCGCGCCCGCGCAGAGGGCCCTACCCCGCCTCGAAGTTGAGCCGGGACGCGAGGGCGAAGAGCGCGGCGGACGACTCCGGTTCCATGGGTGGCCGCCGAGCACCGCCGAGCACTTCGAGCCGCGCACCGTGGGTCCTCACCCTCAACTGCCTTACGAGGCTGTCGATCCGGTCCTGTGCGGCGCGGGTCGGCACCCGGACGTCGACGGAGACGCGTGCCGGCGCGGGCACGGTGTTCACGGTGCTGCCGGCGGACACGAGCGTCGGCGTGACGGTCGGCGCGCCCAGCGGTGACGTGTCATGACTCAGGGCGGCGGAGAGTCCGGCGAGGGCGAGGACCTGATGTGCCGCCTCCACCGTGGCGTTGACCCCCTTCGCCGGATCGAGTCCGGCGTGGGCGGCCCTGCCGTGCACGACGACCTCGTACCGTGAGGTGCCCTTGAGGGCGGTCTTGAGGGCGCCCTCCCCGTCGGCGGACGCGTCCAGTACGAAGGCGGCCACGCAGCGACGGGCCGCCTGCTCGATCAGCTCGCGGGAGGTGGGGGAGCCCCTCTCCTCATCGCCGTTGACCAGGACGCACACACCGCCCGGGGTGGGCAGGGAGGCCAGGGCGTGGAACATCTGCCGACGCACTCGACTACACCCAGTCCGCGGTGTCCCGACGGATCGCCTCGCTGGAGGGACAGGCCGGCGGCCCGCTGTTCGACCGCCTCCCGCGCGGGGTGCGGCTCACCCCCGCGGGCCACGCCCTGCACGGCCACGCGGTCGGCGTACTGGAGCGCCTGGCGCGAGCGGAACGCGAACTGGCCGCGATCCACGCGGGCCGAGGCGGCACCCTGCGCACCGGGGCGTTCTCCACCGCGAACATCTCACTCGTCCCCGCCGCGCTGCGCGCGTTGGCCGCCGCCCGGCCCGATGTCGAGGTCATCGCGGCCGAGGGCCGCAGTCACTCCTCGATACGGCACCTCGCGGACGGCGCACTCGACCTCGCGGTGGTCAGTGACTACCCCTCCGGACTGCCCACGGCCGAGGGCGTCACGACGACGCCCCTGTGCGAGGACGAACTACTGGTGGCGCTGCACCGCGACCACCCCTCGGCCGGCCGTGATCCGGTCGACCTATGTGAGCTGCGCGACGAGTCGTGGATCCAGGACGCGCCCCCGGACGGCCACACCACGCTCACCCAGGTGTGCGCCCGCGCGGGCTTCACCCCGAGGCGGACCGTCCGCATCGCCGAGTGGACAGGCAAGTTCGGCCATGTCGCCGCGGGACTCGGTGTCGCCCTCGTGCCCTCGCCGGCCTCCTGGGCGGTCCCCGCCGAGCTCGTCCTGCGCGGGCTCGGCGACCTCGCCCCGCGCCGCACCGTCCATGTCGCCCTGCCGGACCACCCGCTGTCGGCGGCCCTCCTGCTGCGGGACCTGCTGCGCGAGACCGCGCGGCACGACGGCCTCGCGGACGGCGCACCCCGTCTGGTCGCCCACGTGACCGTGACCGGGGGACTGACGCGCGGCGGGCGAATGCCATGATTCGGGAGGGGCGTTCCCTTTGGGTGGGATGGCGGGTTAGGGTCGCGCTCAGTGAGATCTTGAGTCGAGGTGGTCCTGATGGAGAAGACGGCAACAGCGCGCCGGGGCAGGCCGGCGGGCGTCCGCTCCGTCGAAGGTGAGCTGACGGCTCGTCAGGCAGCCATCGTCGAGTTCATCGCGGACGAGGTCACGCGCCAGGGCTACCCGCCCTCGATGCGGGAGATCGGCAAGGCCGTGGACCTGGCCAGCACCTCGTCCGTCGCCCACCAGCTGATGGTCCTGGAGCGCAAGGGCGTCCTCTACCGCGATCCGCACCGGCCGCGGGCCTACCGCGTGCGGCCCACCTGGGCGCCCGACCTGAACGGTGCCGCCGCCGGCAGGCCGCCGGCCGAGGTGCCCCTCATCGGGCGGATCGCCGCCGGTGTGCCCGTCCTCGCCGAGGAGGCGATCGAGGACGTCTACCTGCTGCCGCGCCAACTCGTCGGCGAGGGCGACCTGTTCGCCCTGACCGTGGCCGGCGACAGCATGGTCGAGGCGGCCATCTGCGACGGCGACATCGTCACCGTCCGCCGTCAGGACAGCGCCGACCACGGCGACATCGTCGCGGCGCTGATCGAGGACGAGGCCACCGTGAAGCAGTTGCACCGACGCGACGGCCAGGTCCTCCTCATGCCCCGCAACGCCGCGTACCAGCCGATCCCCGGCGACCAGGCGGTCATCCTGGGCAAGGTCGTCGGCGTGCTGCGCCGCCTCTGACCGGAGCCGCGGACCGTACGCGGCGGACCGGGCCCGCCATCTCCCCGCCGCCTGGATCCGATCGCCCCTCGACCCGTCCCGCTCCGCCCGGCGAGGCACCCGGGCGGCCCCGCGGCGTGTTTGCTCCCCGGTGATCGGGTGACCCGAGGCAGCCCGGGCGCACGTACCGGCCGGAGGTGCGCCGCGGACCCGACCCGTGAGGAGTTCACTGTGTCCACGTCGAAGCAGGGCAGCGGGGCGGCCGAGGGACTGGATCCCTCGCTGCTCGACGACCAGGAGCTTGTGCGCGAACTGGAGAGCGTGCACCGCACCCGCCACGACACGTTTCTGCACGGCTCGAACGACGCCCTCGCCGCGCACACCCACAGGACGGCGGCCCTGGAGGACGAATACATGCGGCGCAACCCGGACCGGGCCGTGACGGCGGGCCGTACCCGCGAGGGGGCCCGGGCCCGCGAGGCATGAGCGCGGGGCGCACGCGCCGGCCGTACCGTGCGCGTGCGCCCCGCGGGACCGGGTGGGTGTGCGGAGCCTCAGGACTGGGTGCGGCGCACGCACTCCGTGACCACGGCACCCAGGCTTCCGGTCTGCTCCAGCAGCTCGCGCTGCACCCGGGCGCCGTTGCCGTGCCGTAGCAGGTCCGCGACGGCCTGCCGCGCCCGCTCCGCGTCACCGCTGTCGTCGAGCGCGGCTCCGGCGTGGTCCAGAAGCGCCCGTACGACCTCCGCCGCGGGCGCGGGCTTCATGGTCAGCGGGTGCAGCAGGTCCCCGTCGAGGCCGGACCGGGCGGCCCGCCACGCCGCCAGCCGCAGCAGCTCGACGCTGTGGTCCAGCGGCTCGACTCCCGCACGCCACTCACGTGCCGCCGTCTCCACGAGCCCGCGCGCGAGGGTGGCGATGAGCGCGGCGGTGCTCGCCTCCAGGCAGACGTCCGAGACGCGCAGCTCGACCGTGGGGTACTGGTCGGAGAGCCGGGCGTCGAAGTAGACCATCGCCTTGTCCAGGGCGACGCCCGTCGCGACCATGTCGGCGACCCGCTGGTGGTACCGCTCGGCCGACCCGAAGAGCGCGGTGGGGCCGGCCATCGGCCAGCGACCCCAGACCCGGCTCCGGTAGCTGCTGTACTGGCTGTTCCTGCCCTGCCAGAAGGGGGAGTTGGCGCTGATCGCGGTCAGGACGGACAGCCACGGGCGGATCCGGTCCACGACGGCGACACCCTCGTCGTCGGACTCGACGGACACGTGGACGTGACACCCGCACACGAGTGTCTCCTGCGTCGCCAGACCGAACTCGCGCGCCATCCACTGGTACCTGCTGTTCATGCTCACCGACGGACTCACCGGGAGCGGAGACGTGGCGAGCGCCACCACGGCCGCCCCGGTCTCCTCGGCGAGCCGCTGCGCCTCCTTGCGGCAGCGCACGATCTCCGCCGCGAGATCACCCATGTCCGACTGCGGATGCGTGGCGAACTCGAGCTGCTGCTGGTGCAGCTCCTTCTCGAACGTCTCCTCGTCCGGGTCGTCCCTGGCGGCACGGGCGAGTACGGCCGCGGACAGAGCCTGCGGTTCTCCCGTCTCCGGATCGACCAGGAGAAGTTCTTCCTCGACTCCGACGGTGCGCACGTGATGCGGCCTTTCTCTCTGCGGGGGGGTGCTTAGGACGGCAGGGGGAGCACCGGGCGCTAGCCGGCCCTTCGCGGGCCTGGGACGTGACGCGTCCGGGCGGCCTTCTCGCCCTGCACGAACGGATCGATCTCCGGGTCGTAGGTCCCGGCGTGGTCGGCCAGGGCGTCGGTCACCCGCTCCCACTCCTCCACCTCGGCCTCCGCGCGTACGGCCTCGCCGCCGGTGAGCGAGTGGGACCTGGCGGCGTGCCGGGCGGCGTCGCGCGCGGCCTTCGACTCGTGGTGCGACATGCCCGTGGCCCGCCGGCGTACGTCCTCCCACGCGGCTCGCTCGTCCCCGGTCGGCCCGTCCGCGGGGGGCGCGGTGTCGCCGGTGTTCTCACGCTGCTGTTCGAAGCTCACTACTCGTCCTTGAGGTCGGCGCGGCTGCCTGCCCTTCAGGGTTCCGACTGCCCGGGAACGGCAGACGGACACCATCCGGCCAGGCCGCCGGTGCCGTGCCGGTGGAGGTGCCGCTTCCAGCAGGCGGCGCCCTCCCCGGAGGCAGCAGCAGAATCCGCGCATCAGGGGCGAAGCTGAGACTATCGGTAGGAATCAGCCCGTTCCGGAGAAAGGACGCCGGTGGACGTGGACGCTGTCGCCGACGAGCTCTACGGGCTGCGGCCGGACCGGTTCACCGCCGCGCGAGCCCAGCGGGCCGCGGCGGCCCGCACGGCAGGCGACCGGGAGCTGGCCGACAAGATCAGCGCGATGCGCCGCCCCAGCCTGTCCGCCTGGTCCTGCAACCTCCTGGTGCGGGAGCGGTCCGACGAGATCCAGCCCCTCGTCCAGCTGGGCGAGGCACTTCGGCAGGCGCACCAGGAGCTGGACGGCGAACAGCTGCGCCGGCTCGCCGGTCAGCAGCAGGCACTGATCAGAGCACTGGCCCAGCAGGCGGAACGGCTCGCGGCGGACGCCGGACACCCCCTCGGTGAGGGCGCCCGGCAGGAGGTCCGGGACACCCTCCAGGCGGTCCTCAGCGATCCCGACGCGGCCCGGGAATGGGCCGCGGGCCGGCTCACCAAGGCTTTGAGCCCGGCCGTGGGCTTCCCCGCCGTACCCCAGGCGCCGGCGGCACAGCCGAAGGCGCCGCCACGGAGAAGCCAACCGCGGACGAAGGCCAGCGAACCGCGCGAGACCGACCGGGCGGACGACGCGGCCCGGCGGCGGCGCGAGAAGCAGCTCACCGAGGCCCGCCGGGCCGCCGAGGACGCCGGACGCGACCTGTCGGTCCGGGAGACGGAGGCGGCGGAGGCCGCCCGCGTGGCTCAGGAGGCCGCGGAGCTTGCCGAGACCTTGCAACAGCGCGTCGGCGAGCTGCGGCGGCGCATCGGCGAGCTGACCGAGGAGCTCGGGAGCACGGAGGACGAGCAGCGCCGGGCCCGTGCCGCCGGACGCGAGGCACGCGAGCGGGAACGCGCGGCCCGGAAGCGGCTGAGCACCGCCCGGGCCCGGGCGCAGAAGGCGGCGGACGAACTGGAACGCCAGGCAGGTGCCGACGGACGCGACGGGTGACGGCCACCGGTCCTGACCGGGGTGCCGACCGTCCGGCCCGTCACCGCGCCGGTCGGGCTCCACGCCGCGAGGTGCGAACCGACGCGGCCTGACCGGCGATGCGTACCGGGGTCAGCTCTCGTGGTCCGCGCCCGCGCGGGCGTCCGGACGGACGTGGAGGTCCGGCCCGCTCGTCCCCGGCTCCTCCACGCCGGGCAGCAACCGCATGTCGTGGTCGTAGTCCCCGCCGACCAGGGACCGGAACGGGACCGGCTCGTCCGTGAAGAGCCCGTCGAGACGCCGCGCGTACGCCCGCGTCGTCTCGGCGAACCGCCGCGCGCTCACGTCGTGCGCGTCGTACACCGCGAAGGGCTCGAGCGGCGCCATCCCGGTGAACCAGAACAGGCCGTGCTGCAAGGGGTGCAGGACGTCCGCGAGCCGGCCGTGGATGCCCCGGTCGGAGAACGCCGACTCCCTCGCTCCGGCCGTCACCGACACCAGCGCCCGCCGTCCCGCGAGCGCCCCCTCGCCGTACGGCGGCGGCACTTCGGGGCCGTAGCCGAACCCGGCGGTGAACACCCGGTCGATCCAGCCCTTCAGGATCGCCGGAACGGAGAACCACCACATGGGGAACTGCAGGATCACGGCGTCCGACCAGCGCACCTTCTCCTGCTCCGCGGCGACGTCCGCCGACAGCCGTCCGGCAAGCGTGGCCCGCTCGGAGACGGTCATGACGGACAGCCGCCCGTCCATGGAGTGGTCGGGGAAGTCGTCGGCGTCCACGGTCGCCTTCCACTTCATCGCGTACAGATCGGACACCCGCACCTCGTGCCCCGCGTCCCGCAGCCGGCCGACCGCGAAGGCGGCCAGGGCCGAGTTGAGCGAGCGCGGCTCCGGGTGGGCGCTGACGACGAGGATCTTCTTCCGCTGCTGCGGCACGGCTTCTGTCATGACGCCACGTTCGCCCGGGCCCGCGCGGACAACCAGCACCCCCTTCGACGTCGGAACCGTGATCCTGGTACCGGGAGGGCCACGCATACTGGACGGCATGGACGGGGTGGACCGCATCGGGCGAACGGACGGAACGGACAGCGGTGCCGGGGACGGTGACGAACTCCGCACCCCCGGCGTGAGGGGCGGCCCCGGGGACGCGGGGCAGGCGCTGGGCGGTTTTCTGCGCGCGCGCCGAGGCCGTATCGCGCCGGAGCGTGTGGGGCTCTCCGGCGGCCGCCGGCGCCGGGTACGGGGACTGCGCCGCGAGGAGCTGGCCCAGCTGGCCGGCATCAGCGTGGACTACTACGTACGCCTCGAACAGGGGCGGGCCACCCAGCCGTCCCCCGAGGTGCTCGACGGACTGGCCGACGCGCTCGCCCTCGACGCGGCGGAGCGCCGGCACCTGGTCACCCTCGCCGGGGCGCGGCGCGGCCCGGCGCCCCGTGCCCGGGTCAGCCCGCTGCTGCGGCGCCTCCTGGACGGCATGGCGCGGTTCCCCGCCTTCGTCACCGACCACCGGCTCGACGTGGTCGCCTGGAACGCGCTGGGGGCCGAGCTGATCGGCGGTCTCGGGGAGCCGGGCCGCCGGCACGCGAACAACGCCCGGTACCTGTTCCTGGACCCCGTGTCCCGGGCGGTTCATCCGGAGTGGGAGGCGCGGGCGGGAGAGGCCGTCGGCCAGTTGCGGGTCGCGGCCGGCCGCTATCCCGACGACACGGAACTGACCGCGCTCATCGCCGAACTGTCCTCGCGCAGCGCCGACTTCCGCAGGATCTGGGACTCCGGGGAGGTCGTGATGTGCGGTGCGGGCCGCAAGCGGCTGTGCCATCCGGTGACGGGGCCGCTCACCCTCGACTACGAGACGCTGCACGTACCGGCCGAGCCCGGGGAAACGGGCCTGGTGGTCCATGTGTTCAGCGCCGCGGAGGGCGGTGCGGACGCTCGCGCCCTCGACCGGCTCGTGGCTGCGGTGACGGGCACGGCCGGCCTGGCCCGGCCAACCGCGTGACGCCGGACGGGAGTCTCGGCCGGTAACCCCTCCGGCCCGCCGTTGTGATGTGCGGGACTCAGTCCTTGCGGCCGGTCCCCGCGACGGTGACGCCGAGGCCGATCATCGTCAGCCCGCCGACGCCGCCGATCATGGAGAGCCGCCGCGGGGAGTCCGCGAACCAGTTACGCGTGGTGGCCGCGACCAGTCCCCAGACGCTGTCGGACGCCAGCGCGATGACGTTGAAGACCAAGCCGAGCACCAGCATCTGGAGCGTGACGTGTCCCTGGCCCCGGTCGACGAACTGGGGCAGTACGGCGGCGAAGAACACGATGGTCTTGGGGTTGGCCACCCCGACCGCGAAGCCGTCCCACAGTGTGCGCAGGGTGCCGTGAGAGGGGCCGTCACCGGTGAGCGAGGCGCGCAGCGAGCCGCGCTGCCGCACCGCCTTGACGCCCAGGTACACCAGGTAGGCCGCGCCCACCAGCTTCAGCAGCGTGAAGACGAGGACCGAACGCTCCACCACGGTGCCGACCCCTAGCGCCACGGCCACCACGAGGACGTACGCGCCGACGGTGTTGCCCACCACGGTCGTCAGTGCCGCGCGGCGCCCCTGGGCCAGCGCCCGGCCGATCACGAACAGCACGCTGGGGCCGGGGACGACGATCAGCAGGAACGACATGGCGGCGAAGGCCAGCAGTCGGTCGGTAGACACCATGCGGTCATGAAACAGGGGAACCACCTGCGCGCGCAGCCCAATTTCCGTGGGTACCGGGGCCGCTCTCGGGGGTGCGGCTGAGGTGCCAGGGCGCGCGAATGAAACCGGTTGGTCCAAATGTTTCGATCTCTCGTCGCCCTCCCTCCCGCCACCGCCGTGGAACGGGCCAGAATCCGTGCGTAAGGGGGCGTTGTAAAAACCAGCTATCCGGTTTTATTCTTTGGGAGTTCCACGGCTCGTCCCGCCGGGGCATCGACCGGTCGGCGGGCGCATCTCCGCGTATCGCTCTCCACGTGCTGCTGGTCGGCCCCATGGGCCCTTGAGAACGAGGTTGCTCCCGTCCGGCCGGCGCGAACGCCGTGGCTTCCCGGAGTGCCGTGAGCCCTTGCCGCTCTGGCGGGGCTCGCGTCCGGTGCTCGTGATCGTCCTTGGTTCGACCGCACCAGGGCGCGCCGTGTGCGCGCCGTTCGATCCGTCCGTGGTTCTTCGCTGTTCTTCGGTGGTTCTTCGCCGTTCTAGGGGGTTGTGATGTCTGGTGTCGTCGGGTGTCCGTTCGCGGTGGACGCATTGGGGCAGGACGTACAGGGGGAGGCGGCACGCTGGGCCGAGGCGGGCCCGGTCGTACGGGTGACGCTGCCCGGAGGGGTCGAGGCCTGGGCGGTGACCGGCCTGGAGACCATCAAGGAGCTGCTGCGGGACCCCCGCGTGTCCAAGGACGCCTACCGGCACTGGCCCGCCTGGCAGCAGGGCGAGGTCGGCGCCGAGTGGCCGCTGGCGATCTGGGTGTCCGTGCAGAACATGGTCACGGCCTATGGGGAGGACCACCGCCGGCTGCGCAGGCTGGTCGCCTCGGCGTTCACGGCACGGCGGGTCGAGGGCCTGCGGGGCCGGATCGAGGGGATGACCGAGGGCCTCCTCGACGAGCTGGCGGAGCGCGCGGCGCACGGGCCCGTGGACGTGCGGCGGACGTTCGCACAGGAACTCCCGGTCCGCGTCCTGGCCGAACTGTTCGGCATACCGGGCCAGTTCCAGGACGCGCTCGCGCGGATCATCGCCGGCTTCTTCGACACCGGCCTCACCCTCGAACAGGCCCAGCGCAACGGCGTGGACCTGTACCGGACGCTGAGCGCGCTGATCGAGCTCAAGCGGCAGAGCCCCGGGGACGACCTGACCAGCGCGCTGATCGCGGTACGGGACGGGGACGGGGACCAGCTGTCGGAGAAGGAACTCGTCGACAACCTGATCCTGCTCTACACCGCCGGCTACGAGACCACGGTGAACCTGCTCGACCACGCCGTGGCGCTGCTGCTCCAGAACCCCGGCCAGCTGGACCTGGTGCGCGCCGGCCGCGCCTCCTGGGCGGACGTCGTGGAGGAGGCGCTGCGGGTCGAGACCCCGGGAGCCAACGGCATCCTGCGCTACGCCGTCGAGGACATCGAGATCGGCGGCGTCGTGATCCGCAAGGGGGACGCGCTCGTCATCTCGTTCCTGTCGGCGGGACGCGACGCGGACGTCCACGGCGCCGACGCCGGTGTCTTCGACGTGACGCGCCCGACGCGCCGGGAGCACCTGGCGTTCGGCTTCGGCACGCACTTCTGCGTCGGCGCTCCGCTCGCGCGGCTGGAGGCGCAGGTGGCCCTGGAGGGGCTGTTCACCCGGTTCCCGGAGATGACGCTCGCCGTGCCGGCCGAGGAGCTGCGGCCCCTGGAGTCGTTCATCTCCAACGGGCACCGTGAACTCCCCGTGTCACTGGGCGACCCGGCGGACCGGGCCGCGGGTGCGGGTGCGAGTGCGAGTGCGGAGGACGGTCGTCCGGCCGACACGGGAACGAGCGTCGTGCGTGCGGTCGGCTGCCCGGTCGGCGCGGGCGCGGTGCCCGCCGGAGCCTGACGGCCGTGTCGTCGGCGGGGTGGCGGAGACGTGGACGGCGCGTCTCCGCCACCTCGCCGCCGGGGTCCGGTGACCGGATCGTTCCGGTGGCGGCCCTGATCGAGCCTGGGGGCGACGGCTCGGACCAGGTCAGAATGGGTGACATGAACCGAGCGCTGATAGTCGTCGATGTCCAGGAGTCGTTCCGAGCGCGCCCACTGTGGGCGCAGATCTCCAACCCCGAGATCGCCGAGCGGGTCAACCGGCTGGTCGCGCTGGCACGCGCCGCCGGAGACCTCGTGGTGTGGGTCCTGCACACCGAACCGGGCAGCGGTGACGTGTTCGACCCGGAGTCGGGACACGTACGCCTCTTCGAGGAGCTGGGAGCGCCGGCGGAGGGCGAACCGGTCCTCCACAAGACGTCGCACAACGCGTTCACCACGACCAACCTCCAGCAGGTGCTGACCGAGGCGGGGGTCACGGAGCTGTGGGTGTGCGGCATCCGTACGGAGCAGTGCGTGGAGACGACGACCCGGCTGGGCAGCGACCTCGGGTACGGCATGGTGTTCGTCACCGACGCCACGGCGACGAACGCCATCGGCGACCTGTCCGCCGCGGCGATCGTGGAGCGGACGGAAGCGGTCCTCCGCGACCGGTTCGCCCGCATCGCCACGGTGGCGGAACTCGAAGCCGAGCGGAAGGCGCCGGCTGCGTGAGCCGCGTCGTCTTCGTCCTCCTGCCCGGCGTCCACCTGCTCGACCTCGCCGGGCCGGCCCAGGTGTTCAGCACGGCCGCGGACTTCGGGCGCTCCTACGTGCTCGACTACGTGGCCGAGGAGGAGCAGGTCGTCAGCGCCCAGGGCCTGCCGCTGACCGCCCGCACCCGGTGGCCCGAACTGACCCGGGACGACCTCGTCGTCGTACCGGGCTGGCGGGCGCCGACACTGCGCGGGGGTCCCGCGCCGGACGAGGCCACCCTCGGGCACCTGCGCGCGCACCACGCCCGCGGAGGCACCGTCGCCAGTGTCTGCGCGGGCGCCGAGGCGCTCGGCCGGGCCGGCCTGCTGGACGGGCGCCGGTGCACGACCCACCACGACGTGCAGGAGGAGCTGGCGGCCCGTTACCCCCGCGCCCTCGTCGTGCGGGACGTCCTGTTCACCACGGACGACCGGGTCGTCACCTCGGCGGGCATCGCCAGCGGTATCGACCTGGCCCTGCACCTGCTGGCCGTGCGGCATGGCCCCGGCCTCGCGGCACAGGTGGCCCGCGACATGGTGGTGTACGCCCGCCGCAACGGCCACGAGCCCCAGGCGAGCGCCATGCTGCGGCACCGCTCGCACCTGGACGACACCGTCCACCGCGTCCAGGACCTGATCGACGACCGGTTCACCGAACCGCTGCCCCTGAGTACGCTCGCGGCGTCGGCGGGCGTCAGCGAACGCACCCTCACCCGCCTGTTCGGCCGCGCCACGAACGGACTGACCCCGCTGCGCTACCAGCAGACCCTGCGCCTGGAGCGGGCCGAGTACCTGATCGGTCACGGGTCGACGCTGGAGACGGCCGCGCGTGAGGTCGGCTTCGAGGACGCCCGCATGCTCCGGCGTCTGAGGTCCCGCCCGACGCCCGGTGACCTCGCCCAGCTCTGACGGAGCCGCATACGCCATGTCGTGTGCCGTGACGCTGCGGGTTCACTGTCGGCCGACCACTGACACGTAGCGTCCTGCCGGGAGCGAGGGCGGAGCGGGCTCGCTGCGCGTGCGGGTCGGTAGCGATGGCCATGTGGCCTCAGGGCGAGGCCAGTTGCTCCACCTCGCCGCTGGGTGGATGGCAACCGGCTTCGCAGTCACGGGAGTTGGGGACGAGCGGCGCTCGTCGGCCCGCCGGCGCCGGGGGCTCGGCGGTCCGCACTGTGGACCGCCCGTTGACACGTGTTGCCGGGCTTCGGCAGGCTACGCGATCATGCAGCTCGCCAGTGGCCTCAGCGTCACGCTCGTGCGGCGCCGTCACGTCGACCTCGGTCGCATGGCGAGCGCCATCTGTTGCTGCGCCCTCTAGGCTCCGTCCGCCCGGGCCGCACCTAGACAGCATCCGGCCCACGTAGGCCAGTTGTGCCGTCGCGCCAGGACCGCCGCACGACTCTCGTCACCCGCTCCGGGCCGCCGCGTGCCGCCCGCCCGGGTTCCTCCCCTGTGTTCCGCCGACCCGTGCGGGACGGCCGCCGTCACGCCCGCCTGCCGGGTGTCCGCCGCTGCCCGCGCCGAGGAGTTGCCTCGCCATGCCCTCCCCTTCACCCGACCGGTCCGCCCTGTCACGACGCGCCTTCGGCGGCGCGATAGGCGCCGGAGCCGCCACCGCCGCGGTGGGCCTGCCGGCTGCCCCGGCGCACGCGCAGCCCGCCGACGCCGGACAGCACCACGAGCAGCCCTTCCGCGCCGAGACCGGCCGGCACGCGCGGCGGCCCAACATCCTGTTCATCCTCGGCGACGACCTGGGCTGGGCCGACCTGTCCAGCTACGGCGCGCCCCACATCAAGACCCCGCACCTGGACCGACTGGCCCGGCAAGGAGTGCGGTTCACGGACGCCTACGCGGGCTCCGCGACCTGCTCCCCGACGCGCTTCAGCCTCTACACCGGACGCTATCCGGGACGGACCAAGGGCGGCCTCGCCGAGCCGATCGCCGACCGGTCCGACGGACTCGACCCGACCCATCCGACCCTGGCCTCGCTCCTCAAGGGCGTCGGCTACGCGACCGCGCTGATCGGCAAGTGGCACTGCGGCTACCTGCCGGACTACTCGCCCACCAAGTCGGGCTGGGACGAGTTCTTCGGCAACTTCGGCGGTGCGCTGGAGTACTACTCCAAACTCGGACTCGGCGGTGAGTACGACCTCTACGAGGGGGACGCCGAGTACAAGGACCTGCGCTACTACACGCGGATCCTGACCGAGCGGGCCAGTGAGTACGTGCGCCGCGACCACGACCGGCCGTGGCTGCTCAACCTCAACTTCACCACCCCGCACTGGCCGTGGATCGCCGACGGCGACGAGGAGGAGAGCGCCGAGATCGTCCGCCGCATCAAGTCGGGCCAGGGACTGAGGGCGTTGCTGCACACCGACGGCGGATCGGTGGAGAAGTACACGGAGATGGTCCAGGACCTCGACCGCTCGGTGGGCCGCGTCCTCAAGGCACTGAAGGAGTCGGGACAGGAGGAGGACACGCTCGTGTTCTTCGGCTCGGACAACGGCGGTGAGCGCTTCTCCTACCAGTGGCCGCTGTCCGGCGAGAAGTCCTCGCTCCAGGAGGGCGGCATCCGCGTGCCGTCCGTCGTGCGCTGGCCCGCACGTCTGAAGGGCGGACAGGTCAGTCACGTGCCGGTCTTCTCGCCCGACTGGACCGCGACGCTGCTGGAACTGGCCGGCGCCCGCCCGGATCCCGGCCACCCGCTGGACGGCGTCAGCCTCGCCGGATACCTGCTGCGCGGCGAGAGCGTGCCGGAGCGGGACCTGTTCTGGCGGGTGCGGGGCGAGCGGGCGGTGCGCCGCGGCCCGTGGAAGTACTACCGGGGCAAGGGCGGCACCGACCAGCTCTTCGACCTGTCCCGGGACGCGCGGGAGCAGGCCGACCGCTCCGCCGAACACCCGGCGCTGCTGGCCGAGTTGAGGGCCGTGTGGGAGAAGGTGAACGCGGGGCTGCTGCCGTACCCCTCCTCCTCCTGACACGTCCGGCGGGAGCCGGTCCGGCTCGGTCAGGCCGGACGCGCGGGGGACCGCGGCGCCTCAGCGGGTGCCGCGGTCCCGGTGGCGTGCGGATAGGCGGCCGCCCGGTGCTGGAACGAGAGGATCTTCGGGTTCTGCACGACGCCGTCGCGGATCTCGATGGCCTTGCTGACCGTCACGTCGGCGTCCCAGGCGTCGGGGCCGCTCATCACCTTGCGCAGATAGGGGATGAGCGCCTCGCTGATCTCCCAGGTGGCGGAGTTCCACAGGTGTGAGGGGCTGTGGTCCACGCCGTAGTAGTGGCAGCCGGGGCCCACCGTCGGCATGGGGTCCTCGAAGGTGGTCGGCCTCGCCCACTCGAAGCCCATGCCCTCGTCGCAGGAGACGTCGACGAAGAAGGTGCCCTGCCGGAAGGCGTCGAGCTCCGCTTCGTTGACGAACATCAGCGGCGCGTCGGTGTCCTGCCTTATGCAGTTGACGATGATGTCGAACCCGGCGAGGTACTCCGCGAGCGGGACGGGCCCGTTCGGGGTGAGCGCCTGGAGGTGCGAGGGATCGCCGTCGCGCTCCTCGAAGTGCCCCATCACGACCGACGGCATCGGCGAGGCCACCGCCGCCGCGGCCCGCTGGGTCAGCACCGTGACGTCCGAGACGCCCATGGCGCCCAGGCCCGTGACCGCTCCGCGCGCCGTGGCGCCGAAGCTGATGACCACCGCGCGCAGCCTGCGGCCGTAGCTGCCGGTCAGGCCGCCGAGCTGGAGGGCGTGCAGCACCGAGCAGTAGCCGGCGAGCTCGTTGTTCTTGTGGAACACGTGGACGCTGAAGGCGCCCGTGGAGGTCCAGTGGTTCATGGCCTCCCAGGCGATGACGGTCAGTCGCCGGTCGATGCCGATCTGCGTCATCTTCTCGTCCTGCACGCAGTGCGGCCAGCCCCACAGGACCTGGCCCTCGCGCAGCGCGTCGATGTCCTCGTGCACGGGCTTGGGCAGCAGCAGGACGTCGCACTCGGCGAGGAGCTGCTCGCGGGTGCGCAGACCGCCCACGAGCGGCCGCAGGGCGTCGTCGCCGACGCCGAACCGCAGGCCGTAGCCCTCTTCGAGGAAGATCTTCTCGCGCACGTCGGCGTCGACCTTGTCGAGGTGACGCGGGTGCAGGGGCAGCCGGAACTCGTTCTCCTTGCGGGAGGTGGCGAGTACTCCCAGACTCATCAGGCTCATGGCGTTCTCGTCTTTTCACTTATTCGTCGGTACGGGGGCGGCGCGTCCCCGCTGCGGCTGAGCGGTCGGCGGTCGTGGCTTCGGGCGATCGCGGGTGCCGGGGCCGGACGTGCGGGCATTGCACGGCTGGGGCCCGACCGGTCCGGAGGGGTCACTGCGGGCGGGCAGGGCCGCCACGGGCAGGAAGTCCGCTACTGGCGGGCGCGGGCCGGGCTGCGGAGGGCGGGGCGGGAGTGCGAGCCGGTGAGCATGGGGCGGCTTCATTTCCGGCCGGACCACACGTGTCCGGCGATTGCCGTTCCCCGAGGGCGACGCCGATACGGATGACGGCGTGCGAGGTGCGCTCGGTACCGCAACCGTACCTCCGCCGGGACCCCGCGAGAGCCGGCCCCGCCGTCCCCGGCGCCGGGGACGGCGCGCCCCCGCGTCGTCCCGCCCGCCGTTTGAGTTTGTTTGGGCCGTTGTGTACGGGTGACGCATACATGGATGTGACGCCCGGTTCCCGGTGGGTGCGGGCTCGGTCCGGTGGAAAGGGGCATGCGTGAAGCGCGGTGCGCGGGCGGGTGAGCCGGCCCAGGACGGACGGCGGACGGGTGAGCGCCCTGACCCGAACCGGTGGCGGGCCCTGTGGGCCACCCTGGTCGCCGGGTTCATGAGCCTGCTCGACGTCACGATCGTGGCGGTCGCCCTGCCGTCCCTGCAGCGCGACCTCGGCGCGTCGGCGGCGTCCGTGCAGTGGGTCGTGTCCGGCTACGCCCTGGCGTTCGCGCTCGCGCTGGTGACGGCGGGCCGCATCGGTGACGCCGTCGGCCGGCGTCGTGTCTTCCTGTGGGCGCTGGCGGCTTTCGTGGTGTGCAGTGCCGTCGCGGGCGCCGCCCCCTCGATCATGTGGCTCGTGGTGGCCCGCCTCGCGCAGGGCGTCGCCGCGGGCTGCCTCGCTCCGCAGAACTCCGCCCTGATCCAGCAGATGTTCGAGGGGGAGGAGCGTGGCCGGGCCTTCGGCCTGTTCGGTGCCACCGTCGGGATCTCCAGTGCCGTCGGCCCCGTGACCGGCGGCCTCATCCTCGCCCTGGCCGACGGCTGGCGCTGGATCTTCTACGTCAACGTCCCGGTGGGCGCGCTCGCGCTCCTGCTCGGCAGCCGTCTCCTGCCCCGGGTGGCACCCGGCCGCCGCGGACACCTGGATCTGCCGGGCGTCGCCCTGCTGGGCGCCGGAGTGCTGGCGCTCATGCTGCCGCTGGTCCTCGCCGAGGCCGACGGTATCCGCCGGCTCTGGTGGCTGTTCCCCGCCGGGCTGGCGCTGCTGGCCGCTTTCGCGAGGTGGGAGCGGCGGGTCGCGGCCCGGGGCGGGGAACCGCTGCTCGATCCCAGGCTGCTCACCGAGACACCGGGCTACGCGGCCGGTGCGGGCATCGCCACGCTGTACTTCGTCGGGTTCAGCGGGGTGTGGCTGGTGTTCGCGCTCTTCTTCCAGAACGGGCTCGACTACTCACCGCTCCGCTCGGGTCTTTCCGTGACCCCGTTCGCCGTCGGCTCGGCGGCCGCGGCGGTGGTGGCGGGGCGGCTCGTGGAGCGGCTGGGCAGGCTGCTGACGGTGCTCGGCCTCACCGGTGTCGTCCTCGGCCTGGGCGCGGCCGCCCTGATCCTGAAGTTCGTACCGCCGGGGACGGCCGTCTGGTGGGCGGCGCCCGCCCTGTTCGTCGGGGGGATCGGCAGCGGCTGCGTCATCTCCCCGAACGTCACCATGACCCTGCGCGACGTCCCGGTGCGGATGGCGGGAGCGGCGGGCGGCGCCCTGCAGACGGGGCAGCGCCTGGGCGGGGCGGTGGGCACGGCGGCTCTCCCGGGACTGTTCTACCTCGTCCTCGGAGCGAACGGCCACGACTACCGCACCGCCGTGGCGGTGTCCGTCGGCACCGGGATCCTCGCCATGCTCGCCGCCCTCGCGGCCGCCGTCCTCGACTGGCGCCGCGACCGGGGGCCGAACGGGGGCACCGGCCCGGCGGACCGGGCGGGCGGTCACAGCCACACCCACGCGAGCCGGTGCTGACCCGTCCCGCGGCCTAGAACTCGCGGTCGATACCCGTCACGGAGGCCGGGCCCAGCGGTGCGTCCTGCTCGGTGAACCCGCTGTCCCGCAGCGCGCCGGAGACGAGCCGCACCGCCTCGGTCTCCGCGCTCGACGCGTCCGCGGCGTCCACCTCGACCCGCACGGAGAACATGCCGCCGTCCTCGACGGTCAGCAGGTTCAGCTCCTCGCTCTCGCCCAGGTCCGTGTTCTTCGGGTCCTGCGGGCGCAGCCGGCGCACCACGTCGGCGCGCGCGGTGTCGCTGACGCCGTGCACGAAGGTACCGGGGACGGTGATGATGAAGGTGGTCACAAAGAACTCCTTACGTGTACGCCCCCGCCGCGGCAGGGGCGTCGAACTTGCCGTGGGCCGCCGTCACTGTCCCTGGAGATTCTGGACGAGCATCCAGGCGGCGCCCGCGAGAAACACCGCGCCGGAGATCCGCATCATCAGATAGCCCTTGCGTGTCGGCTCGGTGGCGTCGTAGTCCCGGACGAAGGGCCGCTGCAGGGGACGGTTGGCTCTCCACAGCAGTCTCGGGCGGACGACCTGTATCAGGCCCACTACCAGGAACACGCACAGCATGACGGTGACCAACGGATCCTCCCGAGGTGCGCCGGGCGTGGGACGCCCGAGACTCTGTCGGTTGCGTGGCCGTTCGTGTACCCCGCATCACGGCGGGCACCCGGAACGGGTTTCGTCCGGGCGCCCGCTCCCGCGGTCGACCCGGCGCGGTGAGGTGCGGGCACGCCGGGTGGCCGGCGGCGCTCCGTGGAGCGCCGCCGGCCACCGTGCGCGGAGGTCACCCGCAGCAGCTGTGCCGCGCGGGCGCGGCGGGTTCGGGCGTGCTGTCGTACTCGTCGTGGCGGCGCCACCAGAAGCCGTTCTCGTTGCGGCCGAGCGGCGCGCGGTCGAGCCACTGGTACATGCCCCACAGCGCGTCCACGCCCCGCTCGTACGCCGAGTAGGTGTGGTACACCTCCCCGCCGTCGCGTACGAAGGCGCTGACGCCCGGGCCTTCCTGCCGGTACGTCGCCCAGTCGGTGCCCACGCTCGCGGCGATCTCGTCGAGGAAGGGGGTCTCCACGCCCTCCGGCGGCCGGAAGTCCACGGTGCGGAAGTTGTAGTCGACGGCTCCCGACTCCCACTGCTCCCGGGTGTGCGAGGTCTTGAAGTCGTAGGCGAAGTCACCTCCGGCGGTGGACACCCAGGGGAAGCTCCAGCCCATCCGCTCCTTGTAGCGGCTCAGTCGGGCGAGCGGCGCCTGCGAGACGGCGCACAGCGTGACGTCGTGGTGCGCGAGGTGGACGACGGAGCCGTCGAAGCCGTCCGCGACGGCCGAGCAGGACGGGCACCCCGCCGTGTACTCGGGTCCGAACATGAAGTGGTAGACGATCAGTTGGGAACGTCCCGCGAAGAGGTCCGGGAGGGACACGGTGCCCTCGTCCGACTCGAAGCGGTACTCCTTGTCGATCCGGACCCAGGGCAACTCCTGCCGCCGCCGCGCCAGTTCGTCGCTGCGCCGGGTCAGCTCCTTCTCCGCTTCGAGCAGTTCCAGCCGCGCGGAGAGCCACTCCTCACGGGTTCCGGTCCGGTGAGCGGTCATGACCTGCCTCCTGTCGCTCCGCCGCCTCGGCGACGCGTTTGATGTTCGCCAGCCTGCGGTCCCACTCGCTCGCGAGTGCGGCCATCCACCGCGCCGTCGCGTCCAGGGCCGCGGGGCGCACCGCGTACCGCACCTCCCGGCCCACCCGGCCGCCGGTCACCAGCCCGGCGGCGTCCAGCACGGCGAGGTGCTTGACCACCGCCTGCCGGGACACCGGCAGGCCTTCGGCGAGGGTCGTGGCGGTGGCCTCACCCTGCGCGGCGAGCAGTTCGAGCAGGTGCCGCCGGGTCGTGTCGGCGAGCGCGACGAGGACGTCGTCGACCGCCGCGGCGGCACCGTCACGTTCCTCCGTCACACCGACCGTTCCGCGCGCGTCTTGAGGGCGTCGAGCTCGAGCGGCCAGCCCTCGCTGTGGTCCTTGTGGTTCTGGACGCGCAGGTCCTCGGCGCCGGCCAGCTGTGCGAACCCGCTCTCGACGACCCGCAGCCGCGTCCGGTCGCCCTCCTGGGCCAGCGTGAACTCCACGAGGGTGCTGTTGTCCTCGCGCAGCTCCTCGCCGGGGAACGCGCTGGTCCAGCGGTACGACAGATACGTCGGCGGCCGGACCTTCTCGACCCGCACCGGGAAGTCGCCGTGCTCGGGGTTCCGCGCCACCATCGTCTCGCCCTCCCGGGCCACGGTGCCGGGCAGGCTCGCCTTGTCGGCCACCCAGAAGCCGGGCTGCGCCACCAGCGACCAGACGCGCTCCAGGGGTGCCTCGATCAGCGTCTCGCGTTCGATCCGGTCCTCGCTCATGGCCGTACTCCTTGCTTCGTCGTCGTCATCGAGTGCAACTCCACGGTTGCACGTCGAACCGTCATGCGCAACCCCAGAGTTGCACGTTCGGATGCGCGCCTCCCGAGCGGCACCCGATCTGCTGTCAGCCGATTGCTCTGGGCGCCCGGCACCGCCGCTGCTTGGCTGTGGACATGGAGATCCTGATACTCGGCGGTACGGCCTGGCTGGGACGCGAACTGTCGCGTCAGGCGATCGAGCGCGGCCACCACGTGACCTGCCTCGCACGGGGCGAGAGCGGCGCGGTCGCGGACGGAGCGGTCCTGGTGCCCGCCGACCGGCGCGAGCCCTCGGCGTACGAGCCGCTGCTCGACCGGATCTGGGACGCGGTGATCGAGGTGTCCTGGCAGCCGGGGTTCGTCCGCGACGCGCTGGGCGCGCTGGGCGCCAGGGCGCGGCACTGGACGTACGTCTCCTCCATCAGCGCCTACGCCTCGCACGCCGAGCCGGACGCCGACGAGTCCGCGGCCCTGCTCGCCGCCACCGACCTCGCCGAGGCCGACCGTGCCCTCTACGGGGAGGCGAAGGCCGCCTGCGAGCAGGCGTCGGCCGCCGCCGTCGGCGACCGGCTCCTCGTCGCCCGCGCCGGCCTCATCGGGGGTCCGGGCGACGACAGCGGGCGATCGGGTTACTGGGTGGCCCGCGCCGCACGCGATCCGCACGCGCCGCTGCTGGTCCCCGGCAGGCCGGCCCTGCCGACACAGGCCGTGGACGTACGCGATCTCGCCGCCTGGCTGCTGGACAGCGCGCGGGACGGGACCACGGGCACGTACGACGCCGTAGGCCCGGCCGTACCCCTGGGGGAGTGGATCGAGTTGTCGCGGTCCCTGGGCGGGCACACCGGTCCCGTCGTCACCGCCGAACCGGCATGGCTGCTCGCCAACGGCGTGGCCGAGTACATGGGGGAGGAGTCGCTGCCGATGTGGGTGGCCGACCCGGACTGGCAGGGGTGGTCGGCCCGGAGCGGGGCGGCGGCGCGGGCGGCGGGTCTGACCCACCGGCCCCGGGCGGACCTGCTCGCCGACACCCTGGCGTGGGAACGCGGGCGGGGCCTGGACCGGCCCCGGCGGGCCGGTCTCAGCGCGCGGCGCGAGCGGGAGCTGCTCGACGCGCTGGGCTGACCGTCCCGCCGGGGTTCAGGAGCCGAGCAGGCGTCGCAGCCACGCCAGCCGGGCCGCGCGGGCCTGCCGGGACAGGGCCGCCTCCGGTACGAGCGCGTCGAAACCGTGGAAGCCCCCCGGCCACACGTGCAGTTCCGCCTCCCCGCCGGCCCGCCAGATGGCCTCGGCGTAGCCGATGTCCTCGTCGCGGAAGGTCTCCGCGGAGCCCACGTCCACGAAGGCGGGCGGCAGGCCGCTCAGATCCTCCGCCCTGGCCGGGGCGGCGTAGGGGGAGACGTCGCCGGAAGTCCGCCGCTCGCCCAGCAGCGCGGTCCAGCCGGTGTCGTTGGACGCCCGGTCCCACATGCCCCGGTCGGCCATCTGCCGGGCGGAGAAGGTGTCGTTGCGGTCGTCGAGCATCGGACACATGAGGAGCTGCCCCAGCAGCCGGGGGCCCTTCTCGTCGCGGGCGCGCAGGGCCAGGGCGGCGGCGAGCCCGCCGCCGGAACTCTGCCCGGCCACGACGATCCGGTCGGGGTCCCCGCCGACGAGGGAGGCGTGGGCGGCGGTCCACTCCAGGCCCGCGTAACAGTCGTCGATTGGGGCGGGGTGCGGGTTCTCGGGCGCGAGGCGGTACTCGACGGAGACCACGACCAGCCCCAGCTCCTCCGCCCAGTCGAGCGGTCCGTCGACGCCGACCCGGTTGTCACCGGTGACCATGCCTCCGCCGTGCACGAAGTACACGACGGGCAGCGGGCCCCGGGCGGCGGCAGGGCGGCAGACCAGCAGGGAGACCGGGGGCGCGCCGGGGGGACCCGGGACCTCGCGGTCCTCCACGGTGAAGGTCCCCTCGCGGCTCAGCACCTCGTCCGTGGGCCGGAGCGCGGCCCCGACCTCGCGGCTGTCGGGCACCAGGTCGGGCGTGAGCGGGGACGGCGCGAACTCCGCGAGGGCGACGGCGAGTTCCCTGTCGAAGGGCGGGGGTGTCATGGTCACGGCTCACACTCTCCAGGTCGTGGCGCGCAGGTCGCGGAGCGACGCGCGGGTCGGCCGGATCGCGGTGAGGCGGTGACCGGCCCCGGGCCACCTTCTGTGCTGCCCCGTCACGAGGCAGTCATGTCGGCGACCCGCCGGCGGCCCGTACGTGCTGTCCGGCGGCCGGAGACCTGCCGCGCTCCGGCGCCGGACCCTGGTCGGTGCTACCGCTCGTCAGCCGTCAGTGGCCGGCGAGCAGTTCGAGCGTGTCGATGACACGGTTCGAGAAGCCCCACTCGTTGTCGTACCAGGCGACCACCTTGATGTGGCGGCCGTCGACACGGGTGAGAGCCGAGTCGAAGATCGAGGAGGCCGGGTTGCCCGTGATGTCCGAGGACACCAGCGCGTCCTCCGAGTACTCCAGGACGCCCGCGAGGGGGCCCTCCGCCGCGGTGCGGTACGCGGCCAGCACCTCCTCGCGCGTCACGTCGCGGGCGACGGTCGTGTTGAGCTCCACGATCGAGCCCACGGGGACCGGCACCCGGATCGAGTCGCCGGACAGCTTGCCGTCCAGGTTGGGCAGCACGTGCCCGATCGCCTTGGCGGCACCCGTCGTCGTCGGCACGATGTTGGCCGCGGCGGCACGCGCGCGGCGGGCGTCGCGGTGCGGGCCGTCCTGGAGGTTCTGCTCCTGCGTGTAGGCGTGCACCGTCGTCATGAAGCCGTGCTCGATGCCGGCGAGCTCGTCGAGCACCGCGGCCAGCGGCGCGAGCGCGTTGGTCGTGCAGGAGGCGTTCGAGACGATCGTGTGCGTCGCGGGGTCGTACGCGTCGTTGTTGACGCCGAACGCGAGCGTGACGTCCGCGCCGTCGGAGGGCGCGCTGACGAGCACCTTCTTCGCGCCCGCGTCCAGGTGGGCCCGCGCCGCCTCGGCCGAGGTGAAGCGGCCGGTCGCCTCCAGCACGATGTCGACCTCCAGCTCCGCCCAGGGCAGCTTCGCAGGTTCCCGTTCGGCGAGCACCTTGATGCGACGGCCGTCCACGACGAGGGTGTCCCCGTCGGCGGACACGGGCCGGCCGAGCCGCCCGGCGGTCGTGTCGAAGGCGAGCAGCCGCGCGAGGGCTGCGGGTTCGGTGAGGTCGTTCACGGCGACGACCGTGAGGTCGCTGTCGCGTTCGAGCAGGGCGCGCAGCACGTTGCGTCCGATGCGGCCGAATCCGTTGATGGCGATGCGAGTCATGAGTGGTGTCCCTTCGTCTCCCCACCAGGTTCGCGTGCGCCCGCCCGGCGTGGCAGCGGCGTGAATGCCACGATCCGAAAGGATCGCGCCAGGGCCCCTACCGGTCCTGCGCGAAGGTGCGCCGGTACTCGCTCGGAGTGGTGCCGAGGACGCGCTGGAAGTGCAGCCGCAGATTCACCCCGGTGCCCAGGCCGACGTCGGCGGCGATCTGCTCGACACCGCGCTGCGAACGCTCCAGCAGCTCACGGGCCATGTCGATGCGGGCGCGCATCACCCACTGCATGGGCGTGTAGCCGGTGTCCTCCACGAAGCGGCGCGAGAGCGTGCGCGGTGACACTCCCGCGTGCCGGGCGAGCACGGTGAGGGTCAGGGGCTCGTCCAGCCGGTGCAGCGCCCACTCGCGGGTTGCGGCGAACCGCTCCCCGAGCGGCTCGGGCACACTCCGGGGCACGTACTGCGCCTGCCCGCCGCTGCGGTAGGGGGCCGCGACCAGCCGCCGGGCCGCGTGGTTCGACGCGGCCACCCCGAGGTCGCCGCGCAGGATGTGCAGGCACAGGTCGATGCCGGAGGCGGCGCCCGCCGAGGTGAGCACGCTGCCCTCGTCGACGAACAGCACGTTCTCGTCGACCCGGACGAGCGGACGCTTCATGGCGAGGGCCCGCGTGTAGTGCCAGTGCGTGGTAGCGCGTCTGCCGTCGAGCAGACCCGTGGCGGCGAGCGCGAAGGCACCGGTCGAGATCGCTGCGAGCCGCGCGCCCCGCGCGTGGGCGGCGATCAGCGCGTCCAGGACCTCCCGCGGCGGGTCGTCCCGGTCCGGGAACCGGTACCCGGGGACGAACACGATGTCGGCCCACGCGAGCGCTTCGAGGCCGTGCGCGACGGCGTACGACAGGCCGTCGCCGCCGGTCACGAGCCCCGGCGCCGCGCCGCACACCCGTACCTCGTACGGCATGCTCGCCCGGGTCGTGAACACCTGGGCGGGGATGCCCACGTCGAGCGGTTTCGCACCCTCCAGCACGAGGACGGCGACGCGTTTCAGTCGGGAAGCTGGCACGGGAGAAGCCTACGAGGGGCACGGCGCCGGGCCGTTCGCCCGCACCGGCGGCGGGACGCGCGTGGGCCGGGGAAGCCGGACTCGGCCGTCCCGCCCGCCGGACTCAGAGCCAGCCGTTGCGGCGGAAGGTCCGGTGCAGGAGGGTGGCGGCGGTCACCATGACGGCGACGGCGAGCGGATAGCCGTACGTCCAGCTCAGTTCCGGCATGTGCGCGAAGTTCATGCCGTAGATGCCGGCGACGAGGGTGGGGGTGGCCAGGATCGCGGCCCACGCCGAGATACGGCGCATGTCGTCGTTCTGCCAGGTCCCCACCCGGGCGAGATGGGCGTCGAGGACGGAGTTCAGCAGCTCGTCCAGGGAACGCACCTCGGTGTCGGTGCGGTGCATGTGGTCGGCCACGTCGCGGAAGTACGGCAGCATCTCCTCGGGCCACTCCGCGCGGGGCCCGGCGAAGTCCTGCACCACCGGCACCAGCGGCCGCACGGCGTCCTGGAATTCCAGGACCTCCCGCTTGAGCGAGTAGATCTGCTCGGTCAGGTCCTCGCGGCCCGGCGCGAAGACGCTGCGCTCCAGCGTCGTCAGGTCGGTGCGGACCTGCACGGACGCGTCGAGGTAGGAGTCGACGACGGTGTCCAGGACCGCGTGCAGCACGGCGGCCGGGCCGAACCGCAGCATCTCCGGTGTGTCGTCCAGCCGCCGGGACGCCTCGGCGACCGGATCGGCCGAGCCGTGGCGGACGGTCAGCGCGAACCGGGGCCCGGTGAAGACCATGACCTCGCCCGTCTCCACGTCGGAGCCGTCCGCGACGTACCAGAGCGTCTTCAGCGCCACCACGAGCACGTCGCCGTAACGCTCCCGCTTCGGGCGCTGGTGCGCCTGGACGGCGTCCTCCACCGCCAGGGGGTGCAGGCCCAGCGGACCGGCCAGTTCCGTCAGGTCGGACGGGTCCGGATCGTCCATCTGGACCCAGCAGAACTCCTGCTCCCCGACCCGCTTCAAGCTCTCCAGCACGGCCTTCAGGCCGCCGTCGGTCTGCTCGCAGTCGACCTGCTCGGGTGCGCCCTGCGACTCGCGGTAGATAAGACACCTCATGACACACACCTGCACCGACGCGGCGATTGCATGCCTGCGTGGCGGGAAGGAAACGCCGCTGCCCGGGAAGCGCGTCCCCGGTCGAGGCAAGGTGCCGCACGCACACGCTCAGGCCCCCTCGGGTCCCTCGCCGTCCTCGTCGGCGGGAGAGCACGCGTCCCGCAGGGCCGTGCGGGCATGCGCGCGCAGCCAGGCGTGGGCCGGGTCGTTGTCGTAGCGCCGGTGCCAGGCGAGGTGGACGGGGATGCGGGGCATGGGCAGCGGCAGCGGCCGGACGACGAGGCCGAGACCGTCCAGCAGGGGCCGGCTGACGAGTTCGGGGACCGCCGCGACGAGGTCGTGATGACGGACGAACTGCAGCGCCGTGGCGTTGGTGGGAGCGGCGGCCACCACCCGACGGGTCATGCCCCGGGCCTCCAGAGCGTCGTCGAGGGGGTCGCGCAGCCGTCCCCGCCGGGAGACGGTGATGTGCTCGGCGGACGCGTAGTCCTCGAGGGTGAGCGGTCCGTGGCACAGGGGGTGCGCCGGGCGCAGGACGAGGACGAGCCGGTCGTGGCCCACGGCCTCGTGGCGGACGTCGGGCGAGGAGGGTTCACCGGCGCCGGCCTCCAGGTCGACGTCCCCTCGCCGCGGGTCCTGGGTGTCGGTGGCGGCCTCGGCGAGGAAGCGCAGTCGCGCACCGGGGGCGTCGGCACGCAGGGCGCCGAGCAGGGCGGGACCGGCCGCGGCGGCGAGGGCGTCGTGCCATTTCAGGACGAAGGTCCGCCGCAGCGCCGCCAGGTCGACCTCGGTGTGCGGGGACAGGACCGCCTGGGCCTGCTGCACCAGCTCGTGCACGGTCGCGCGCAGGGCGAGGGCACGTGGGGTGGGGGTCATCGTCCGGCCGGTGCGCACGAGGATCTCGTCCCCGGTGGCCCGCCGGATGCGGCCCAGGGTGCGGCTCATGGCGGGAGTCGAGACATGGAGGCGGGCGGCGGCGTCCGTCACGCTGCCCTCCTCCAGCAGCGCGTCGAGCGCGGTGAGCAGATTCAGGTCCAGTTGCATATGGGTAAATCCAGTCGTAACTAGATTGCATTTGATGTTAATGATGCCTGGTCCTAACGTCGAAGGCGAGCGGCCGGGAGGCCGCACCCCACTTCGTCTGGAGCCCTCCATGAACGCCGTTTCCGACTCCCGTACCGCCGCCTCCGCCGAGTACGCCGACCTCGAAGCGGTCCTGGCGGACGCCGAGACCGCCGTGCGGGCGGCGGGCGCGCTCCTGCGCGACCGCCACGACGAGGCCGCCCGCCCCGGCGACCTCGACGAGATCGTCCGCGCCATCGACGCCAACGACGAGGCGGTCCTGGCGCTCGTCCAGCAGCCGCTGCTCGCCGCGCGGCCCGGGTCGCGGTGGGCCGAGGACGAACTGGCCGGCGGCCCGCTGCCCGAGGGCGAGTGGTGGGTGGTGGACGCGGCCGAGGGCAACATCAACCACATCCACGGCATGACCGAGTGGGGGGTGACCGCCACCCTGGTGCGCGACAACGCCCCGGTGCTGACCGTGGTCCACCTGCCGCTGACCGGCGACACCTACACCGCGCTCCGCGGCCGGGGCGCCTTCCTCAACGGCGAGCGGCTGCGCGCGTCCACCAAGACCGACCTGAAGGCCGCGCTGGTGGGCACCGGACAGGCCAAGCCGGGGGAGGAGGAGGAAGCGCTGCGGCGCATGGGCGCCTCGGTGACGGCGATGTTGCTGAACGCCCTGGTGGTCCGGGTCTCGGTGCCCGCCACGATGCAGCTCATCCAGGTCGCGTCCGGACGCATGGACACCTTCTGGCAGTTCTCGGACGTGCGCTCCGGCCTGCTGCCCGGTGCGCTGCTGGTCTCCGAGGCGGGCGGCTCGGTCACCGGCACGAGGGGAGAGCCGTGGACCCTCGGCGACGAGGACTTCCTCGCCTCGGCGCCCGGCGTGCACGCCGCCGCGGTCGCCGTCCTGTCCGCCCTGAACTGACCCGGCCCGCCCGTCCGATCCGGGCCGGGGGCGCACCGCCCCGGCCCGCCCCCTCCCACCGGCACCACGACTGGAGACCTCGTGAAGATCGCCGTACTCGGTTCCACCGGCAGGACCGGCCGTCTCGTGGTCGCACGCGCCCTGGAGCGCGGCCACGACGTCATGGCCCTGGCCCGCACGCCCGAACAGGTCCGGGCGCCCGCCTCGGGAAAGCTACGGGTGGTCCGCGCTGACGTGACCGATCCCGGCAGTGTCGCCGCCGCCTTGGCGGGAGCGGACGTCGTGGTCAGCGGCCTCGGTGTCACCAGGAGACAGGACCCCTCGGTACTCGTCGACGGCGCCCGCCAGATCGCCTCGGCCGGACCCCGCGTCATCTGG
This sequence comes from Streptomyces sp. NPDC028308, assembly GCF_055565855.1. NCBI lineage: Bacteria > Bacillati > Actinomycetota > Actinomycetes > Kitasatosporales > Streptomycetaceae > Streptomyces > Streptomyces sp. NPDC028308. The sequence continues at coordinate 571,518 of NZ_JBVHTO010000002.1, read as the reverse complement.
CTGACCTCGCTCGGCATGGGCGCCACCACGGGCGCGCTCGGCGCCGTCAACGGAGCCCTTCTCAGACGCGTCCTGCGCCACGAGTGGGAGGCCAAGGGCGTGGCGGGCCGCGCCGTGCGCGAGGCCGGCGGGACCACCGTCCACGCCGGGCCGCTCACCGACGGGCCCTACCGGGGTGACGGAAGCCTCGTCGGCGCGGCGGGCTTCAAACCCCGTTGGGTGCCGCCCAGGGCCCCGCGTGCGGGGATCGCGGCCCTCATGGTCGCGGAGGCGGAGACACCCCGCTTCGCCGACACGGACACGGTCGCCCTGTTCGAGCCGGTGCGACGCTGAGCCGGCGTCCGCCGTCACGCGGGCCGCGGGCTGGGCGGGTACGGGCGAACAAGCCTCGCCTCTCCGGCCCGGAGCCCCGGGCGAAGTGAGCGGGCGGCGGCACGGGCGTCCGTCGTCCAATCACCCAGTGCCGAGCCGGCCCGTGGGCAAAAAATAGGCACCGTTCGCCGACGACCCCTCCGAGGTGCCAGGGAAGACCCAGTACCCGTTCTCCTCACGCGGACGGTTGTAGCCGACGTAACCCACGACCAGTTCATCCCGGCCGTCGGCGTCCAGGTCGGCCGGCGCCACGTCCCAGCCGAAGAAGTCACTGTCCGCCTCGTGCGAGGGACTGCCCGGCAGGTCCAGGACATGGCGGTCGAAGGAGCTCTGCGCCCGGGCCGACGGCCCCCGGTCGCTTCCGAGATGGACGGTGACCCTCCCGGCCGGGTGGCGGCGGCCGTACGCCGCCTCGACGAGGTCGTCCCGGCCGTCGCCGTTGACGTCGCCCACGGCCGCGGCCCGCAGTGCGGGGGCCTTCGCGGTCCGGCCGGTGGCGTCCAGGAAGCCCGCGCCTCCGAACCGTACTGTCGTCCCCTGGAGCACGTCGTCCGCGCCGTCCCCGTCGAAGTCCCCCAGCGACACGGGCCTGACGTCGAGCAGACCGCCCCAGGGTGCGATCCCCGGCGGGGAGCCGGCGTGCGCGAAGCCCTCCGCCGTGCCGACGTAGAGCTCCACATGGTCGGACGTCGCGGGCTCGTCGGCCTCGTCGGCCGGGTCCGGGTCGCCGACGACCGACTCGGCGAGCAGGTCCGTTCGGCCGTCACCGGTGAAGTCACCCCAGACCACCTGACGCGTTGTCACCGTTCCGCCGAGCGAGAGGTCCACCGCCGTCACGCGGGCCGGGTTGCCGTCCGCGCCGAACGGGCCGCGCAGCACGAAGAAGGTGTCGCAGCGGTGTTCCCGCGAGAGGTCCCACGGACTGCTCGGCGGCCGGAACGCCAGCGCGTCCGCGGTGCCGTCGCCTTGGACGTCGGTGACTCCGGCGGCGTCGAACTCCGGTAGCGTGCGCGAGAGTTCGGTGACGCTCTCGATGCCGTCCCCGCCGCCACGAGCGAGGTACTGCACGACGCGCTGTTCCCGCTGCCCCTTCTCCAGACCGTGGATGACGACGTCCGCACGGCCGTCGCCGGTCAGGTCCGCCGCGGGTAGCACACCGCCCGACCCGGTGCGGGGGTTGCCGGGCAACTCCTGCGTGAGGGCGTCACCCCGGGCGCGGAGGGAGACCCCGCGGGACGATGTGAGCCGGCCGCCCTTCGACCCGGGAAGGTAGGCGGGGTTGCGTCGCCAACCGCCCCCGCCGACCGGCCGGTACCAGCCGTCCACGAAGAGGTCGGTGACGCCGTCCCCGGTGATGTCGCCGGGGCGGGGGGCCGCGCCGGTCGCCGTCGCGCGGAAGTTCGTCTGCGCCCCGGTGGCCGTCGGCGGCGTGACGCACTCCCGCGGCACCTGGTCGTCGGCACCGTCACGCCGTACCTCCCCGCCGTCGCCGGCGCAGTTGCCGCGCGTGCCACACGCCTTGGGCGCCCTGCCGTCGGCACGGTGACGCGGGGCGTCGCCGGTGCAGCCGTAGCCGCCTGCCGCAAGGAGGACGACGGTGCAGCTCAGGGCGAGAAGGCGCGGGCGCGGACGCATCGCACGAGTATGCGCCCGGCCTCCTCGCGGGCCAAGGCCGGTTCGCTAGGCCCTGCGGCCCACCCCCGGGGCCTCGGTTCCTCGGTTCCGGTGCGGCGCGGTCCGTGTCGCCCCGTCACCGGATGCGGTGCGTCTCCCAGAAGGGGCCGAGGTCCTGGTCCGTCATGGACTGCGCGGCCCTCTTTGAAGTCCTCGGTGGTGGAGACGCCGTACCAGTGGTGCCGGGCGTACCGCTTCAGCAGACGCGCCATCGTGTCCGCGCCGAGGGTGCGCTCCAGGTCGGCCAGTGCGCAGGAACCGGCCGTGTAGACGAGGTGGTAGTCGCCGCGGTGCCGGGACCAGTGGTCCATACCGTTCGTGAGGGCGGTGCTGTCGTCCGGCCAGTACACGTCGGCCCAGCAGTCGCGGGTCTCCCAGCCGTAGAAGCGGGCGTTGGCGTACTGGGCGAAACTCTCGTCGAGCCAGGGCGAGGCGTACTCGTCGTTGCCGACGACGCCGTACCACCACTGGTGCGCCACCTCGTGGACGACGGCGCCGCCCTCCTCGGTGGTGCCGAGAAGGACGAGGCCGGGGTACTCCATGCCGCCGCCGAACCGGCCGGTCATCACGAGGTCGATCTCGCCGTACGGGTAGCGGCCGAACTGCCGGCCGAACCCGTCGACGGCGGCGACGGCGTCCGCGCGGTTGACACGCACGCCCGCCTCCGGGGTGTCCGGCGCCCAGTACGCGTTCACGACCACACCCCCGGGTGTGGTCTCCGTCGCCGTACGGAACGGGCCCGCGGCCCAGGCAAAGTCGCGCACCCGGTCGGCGGTCCCGGTCGTGACCGTACGGCCGGGACCGCCCGGGAGGCTGCGGGTGCGACCGGTGGTGGGCACCCTCAGGGCCGAGGGGTGGTCGAGGCGGACCCGGAAATCACTCGTCAGGGCGTAGAAGCTCTCGCCGAGCGCCACGTACGGGGCGAGGTGCCAGCCCTTCCCGTCGTGGACGGCGAGTACGGGCAGTGCGTTGCCGAGGAACCGGAAGGCGCCCTCGCGGCCGAAGCGCGCGTCGCGGTCGGGCACGGTGACCGACACGGCGAAGGTCAGGGTCGTCCGTTCGCCGCGGGTGAGCGGCTCGGGCAGGGCGATGCGCAGGGCCGTGCAGTCCACGGCGGGACGGGCCGGTCTGCCCCCGCGGACCCTCGACACCGTGACGGGAGAGGGCGTGCCGGGCGTGCCGCACCCGTCCTCGCCGTTGCCCCACAGCCGCAGGTATACCTCGCGGAGCGGCCGCTCCGACGCGTTCCGGAACGACACCCGCTGCTGGCCGGTCCAGTGGCCGCCGTCGGCGTCGGAGCGCAGGTCCACGTCGTACCGCGCGCGGTCGGGAGTCGCGGCGCCCCCGGAAACCCCCGGCGTGGCCGCGCCGGCACCCTGCACACCGGCGGCCGAGACGAGCAGGCCGAGCAGGACGAGCAGGACGGCGTACAGACGACGAGCGGACCCGGACGACCTCACGGCTGACGGTGACATGCCAGCCGATGCTGCCACATCTCCCCTGTCCGGCAAGGGACATGGCGGAACACGTTCACCATGCGCGGACGGGGACCTCGTCCCGGGAAGCTCACCCCGCGCCCGCGAGAGCGACCCGGGCAACGGTTCGGAGGTCGACGCTCCGCTTCTTCGCGTCGCCGTTGCGACACTGGTGGGGTGACCGACAAGGAACGGCAGACCGAGCGGCGCCTGGAGCGGGCGATCCTGGACCTGCTGGAACGACGCCGCCCGACCGCGACGATCTGCCCCTCCGACGCCGCGCGGACGGTGTACGAGGGCGAAGACGACGGCTGGCGCGAGCTGATGGAGCCGGCGCGCCGTGCGGCCCGGCGGCTGGTCGAGGCCGGCGAGGTGGAGATCACCCAGGCGGGCCGCCCCGTCGACCCCGAGACCGCGCGCGGCCCGATCCGCATCCGCCGCGTCCGCTGACCCCGCCGGTCGGCAGGCCGTTCAGTAGGCCGCGGCGTCCCGGCGCAGGAGTTCGGCGAGGGACGTCGCGGGGCGGCCGGTGAGGCGCGGGATGTCGTCGGTGACCCCGTCGAGCTCCCCGGCGGCGACGGCCGTGTACGTCGACACCCAGGCGTCGAGCTGCCAGTCGGGTGCGCCGTAGCGGGCACGGGAGCGGTAGGCCTCGTCGAGCGTCTCGGGCTCGTAGCGGACGGCGCGGCCGGTCGCCTCCGTCACCACGGCGGCGATCTCCGCGAACGTCAGGGACTGCGGCCCGGTGAGGTCGTAGCCGGCGCCGGCGTGCTCGTCGGCGTGGGTGAGGACGGCGGTGGCGGCCTCGGCGATGTCGTCCTGGGCCACGACGGCGGCTCGCCCCGTCCCGCCGGGGCCGCGGATGACGCCGTCCTCACCGACGAGTGCGGGCACGAAGTCGGCGTAGAGGTTGTCCCGCAAGAACGTGAACTCCAGACCGCTCGACCGGATGTGCTGCTCCGTGCGCCAGTGGTCGCGCGCGAGGGTGAAGGTCGCCTCCGGAGCCGCCCCGTAGAAGGAGATGTACACCAGGTGCCCGACACCGGCCTCGGCGGCGGCGTCGACGAACGCCCGGTGCTGCTCCAGCCGGTCGGGGGACTCGGCGGCGGAGACCATCAGGACCCGGTCGACGCCGCGCAGCCCCCGTACGACGGCGTCACGGTCCCCGAAGGCGCCGGGGACGACGGTGGCGCCGGGCAGCGAGGGAGCCCGCTCGGGAGTCCGGGCCAGCAATGTCTGCGGGATCCCGGCGTCCGCCAGCCGTCGGGCGACGCGTCCGCCCAGGCGTCCGGACGCGCCGGTGACGGCGTACGTGACATCGGTGGTGGCCATCTGGCAGACCCTTCGTTCCGGGGGAGGCCGGGGTGCACCCCGCCAGGCAGATGATCGTACGGCGGCGCCCCCGTCACCCCGTCGGCGCGCCGGGGGCCGGGGCCCGCCCGCCTACTGCGGAGCGTCCAGCGGACGCAGGAAGCGCCGCTCGTAGCGCTTGATGCAGCCGGTCCTCCGTGCCAGCTCCAGGGCCTCCTGGCACTCCGCGTCGGTCGCGCTGTCCGTCCGGTACCGCTCGTACGCCGCGAGGCCGGGGAAGGAGAAGAGGGCGTACGCGATGTCGCTGTCGCCTTCACTGGGCAGGAAGTAGCCGTGGTGGGTCCCGCCGAAGCGGTTGACGAGCCCGACCCAGCGGCGGCCGTACTCCTCGAAGTCCTCGATCCTGTCCGGGTCGATCTCGTACTTCAGATGAATGGTGATCACGAGAACGATTATGGGACATGAGGGATCGGGCCCGGCGGTCCGACGGTGCCGGCCCGGCCCCGCACGGCTGGGAAGATCGTGAGGCGGGTCCGCGGCCGACCCGAGTACCTTGACCTCGGCGATGGACCGCCACGCCCTCCTGTTACGTTCCCGTGGGCAGGCCGGAGGCGGCGCCTCCGGCCGGCCGAAGATCGATGTCGAGGATTCCGGTGTTCTTCGGCATCGGGGGTAGAGGCTGGACGGAAACGGTCATGGCTCAGGAAGCGGGCGGATCGCGTGGATGAGGCTGCCCGGGAAAGGGCTCAGCCAGGGGCAGACCGACTGGTCAGAGCCTCCGAGGCATACGAGGGCAGAGCCGGCGACATCGCCCGGGCGCGCGAGACGGCACGTGTCTTCATGAAGGAGGTGCAGTCCGACCACGGGTTTCCCGTGTCCGACCGCGCCATGGACATCGTCCAGCTGGTGGTCAGCGAACTGCTGACGAACGCCTGCAAGTACGCCCCAGGTCCGTGCCTGCTCGATCTGGAACTGGTGGGGGGCCGTGTGGAGGTCACCGTCTGGGACAGCGCCCCGGTCCTGCCGGTGGCGCGGGCCGCCGATCCGGGCCGCGTCGGGCAGCACGGTCTTGAGATCGTCATGGCCGTCAGCCAGAGCTTCGAGGTGCATCGGGCGCCCGTGGGCAAGCGGACCGTCGCGGCGGTCGTGCTCGCGGACGACCCGGACGGGGACGTCACCGGGCACCGTCCCTGAGGGGACCGGCCCGCGGCACGGCGGACGGACCCGGGCCGACGGTGACCGCAGACGCGGGACATTCCGCAAGGGTGCGGCGCCTGGGGCGCCGACGGCACCCCCGCCCGCGTGCGGTACCAAGTTCCGTATGAACGATCAGACCCGGCCGGCCACAGTGCGCGTGTTCATCGCCCTCGCCCCACCCGACGACGCGAAGGAGGAGCTGGCCCGGGAGCTGCGGTCCGCCTACGACACCCACCCCCACGTGCGGTGGAACCGCGTCGAGGACTGGCACATCACCCTGGCCTTCCTCGGGGAGCTGCCCCCGCGGACGGTTCCGCTGCTGCGCCCGCCCCTCGCCGGCCTCGCCGCGGACCGCGCCCCGCTCTCCCTCGCGCTGCGCGGCAGCGGCAGCTTCGACGACCGGGTGCTGTGGAGCGGGATCGACGGGGACCTCGACGGACTGCACGCACTCGCTGCCGACGTGCGTACGCTCGTCCGGAACTGCGGCATCACCTTCGCGGAGCGACCCCTGCGCCCCCACCTCACGCTGGCCCGCGCCCGCAGGGGAGACGCGGCCTCGGCGGGCGAGATCGCCGACGGGATCGCCGGATTCGCCGGCCGCCCCTGGCGAGCCGAACGCCTGCACCTGGTCGGCAGCAACCACGGCCGAGGTCACGGCCCCGTCCGGTACCGCGACATCGAGGCGTGGCCCTTCGGCACCGCGAGGCCCCCCGGGCCCGGTGAACCGGCGGCGGAGTGAGTACGGGGCGGTGGAGTGAGTACGGGCGGCGGACTGAGTGCTGGGCGGGCGTACTGACTACGCGCGACGGGCCGGCGCCGCTGTCGGGTGGCGCCCGGCCCGCTCGCTGGCAGACTCGTGCCGGTGACAGCGAAAGCGCGACCGGACCGCACCCCTGACGGGCGGTTCATCATCGTGGACGGACGGCGCTGGCGGGCGACGGACCCGGACATCCCCGAGGACGCCGCCGCCCGGCTGCGCTCCCACCTGATGGCGGCCCGGCGGGCGGTCGGAGCCGCCCGGCGTGCCGAGGACCCCGAAGCCGAGCGAGCCGCCCGCGCCCGCGTCCACCTGGCCAAGGTCGCCCTGGGGGAGCGCGGCACCCCCTGGTGGGAGCAGAGCGACGCGCAACGCCGAGCCCGCTGGAGCGAGGGCCTCGCGGAACTCGACTGACCGCGAACCACCGGGACGGGGAAGGCGGGCTCAGCCCGTCACGAGTCCGAGGTGCGGTCGAGCCGGTGGAGGATCTCCCGCTCGCGCGCGGTCAGCGGCGGCTCGGCCAGGGCCGGCAGCGGGGGACCGCCGAGCGCGGTCAACAGGACCCCGGGGCGGAGCAGTCGGGTGGGCCCGGCCTCCAGGCCCGTCACGTCCCACAGCGCGGCCGCCACGTCGTACGAACCGGTGGCCGCCCGGGTGACGCGTCGGCTGTACCCGGCGGCGAGCCGGTCGGCGAAGGTGGCCGTGGCGCCGCGCACGTCCGGGAACAGGACGTCCTGGCCGACCGCGAGGCTCCACGCGGCCTCCACGTGGCGGGCGGCGGCGCGCTGCACGGTGCGGGCGAGTCCGGGAGCGGCCAGCTCGGTGCGCCGCACCTCGCGGCTCAGGGCGAGGGCGCCGAGCGCGGCCACGGACATGCCCTGCCCGTAGGCCGGGTTGAACGTCGCCAGCGCGTCGCCGAGGACCACGAGACCGTCCGGCCACCGGCGGGCCTTCTCCAGGTACCGGCGGGAGTTGCTGGTGCTGCGGCTGACGGACACGCCGGTGAGCGGTTCGGCTCCGGAGATGAGCCGGCCCACGATCGGGTGCGGGAGGTCCAGCGTGTACTTGAGGAAGCCCTCGGGTTCGGCCGGGGGTTCGCCGCCCCGGGAACCGGCGAGGCTGACCATCCAGCGGTTGCCCTCGATGGGCACGATCACCGCGCTGCGGCCCGGCCGGGACACGTACGGGTTGGCCTGCACCACGGTGAGCGGGAACCGCTCGGCGCCCGGCGGGGTGCGGTAGATCCGGGTGGCGTTCACCAGACCGGAGTCCACGTTCCGCTCCTCGACGCCGGTGATGCCGAGGCCGGTCAGCCAGCTCACGACGCGTGAGCCGCGCCCGCTCGCGTCGACGACGATGTCGGCGCTCAGCTCCGTCTCGCCCGAGGCGGTCCGTACGCGGACGCCGTCGACCCTCGCGGCACTGCCGGTGAGGCCGAGGGCCTGCCCCTGGCGGATCTCGATGCCGGAGGTGTGGTCGAGGACGGCCTTGCGCACGACCCAGTCGAGCAGCGCCCGGCTGCAGGTGATCATGTGGTGGCGCTCGTGGCGCCAGCGGCGGAAGAAGCCCTCCGGGGTCAGGACCAGCATGCCGGTGCTGAGGGAGATCTCGTGGGCACCCGCGGCCAGCAGGTGCTTGCGCAGGTCCGCTGCCGGCAGCAGGTCCTCCATGGCGGCCAGGCCGCCGGGCATCAGGAGGTGCGCGTGACGCCCCTGGGGGACGCCCTTGCGGTGTTCCGGGCCGTCGGGCAGCTCGTCGCGGTCCAGTACGACCACCTGGTCGACGGCCCGGGACAGTGCCGCCGCCGCCAGCACACCGCCGAGTCCGGCTCCGATGACGACAGCTCTACGCATGGGGCTCCTCGAATCCGTCATGAGATGCCGCCACCGGTCCGTCGGCGTTCCGTGGTGACGACGTGTGAACGCCTCAGAAATCCCGGGGCCCGCATCACAGGATCACGTCGGCGACCTCGTGGTGAGAGCCGCGCCCGCCGGACGTCTCCGGCGGCGCACGGGGAGGCCAAGTGGGTCCGCGCGTACGGCTCGTGGTCGAGGAGGCCGTCGTGCGCCAACAGCCGCTTGATGACGGCTGTCTGACGCTGTATCAGCATCGCGGGAAGGGCTGCCGTTGGCGGGGGCACGGGTGTGGCGGCGGGGCGGCCGGCCCGCGCGGACGGGGCGCGCGAGGGGTGCGGTGCGTCGGACGTCGCGTCTGCTGCCACCGGGAGCTCTCCACCGCAGGTCGTGTCGTTGAAACTTGCGTTCGACGCGAGAGTAGCCGCTCCGCTCACCGGCGGTCGATGGTGTCGAGTGATCCTGGCCCGCACGGCAATCGGCCCGGGACCGGGAGCAGTTGCTCGCGGTCCCGGGCCGGTCCCGGGTGTGGGAGAGGTGACGGCGCGGTCATGCCTCCCTGTTACGGGGTGCGCACAGGGCCCAGATGATGAACCCGTTGATGGTGATGAGGGCCAGCGCCCAGAACGGCGCGTACGGCAGCCACAGGAAGTTCGACAACATGCTCAGGCCTGCGAGGGCGACGCCGACGACCCTGGCCCAGGTGGAGCCCTGGAAGAGGGCGAGCCCCGCGAGGAACACGACGACGCCCAGGATCAGGTGTACCCAGCCCCAGCCGGTCAGGTCGAACTGGAAGACATAGTTCCGTGTGTTGACGAAGACGTCGTCGTTGGCGATGGCGGAGATGCCCGCGAAGATGGCCATGAGACCGCCGAAGATCATCAGCACCGCGGCGAAGACGGTCCACCCGCCGACGAACGCGCGTGTCTCCGACCTCTGTCCCGTGTGGGGACGGGCTTGGCTCGCATGACTCGTCATGGTGCGCTCCTTCAGTGGATATGAGGGCCCGAAGCGCGAGTCCTCTACGCCGAACGGGCTCATTCCAATCTGTACCTGGAGAAGGCGTCCCGCATCTCAGAGCCGGAGGCCCGGTCGGGGGCCGAAGAGAAGCCCACCGAGCCGGGCACACTTCGTGATGACTGATCACTTTCCGTGAGCGAAGGGGACTCGGCGGCGGCCGTCGGTGCCGGCCGACGTCCGGCGTGGTCATCGGCCGTCTTTCCGTGGCGTAGGGTGGAGTCAACGACGCGGGGTGGAGCAGCTCGGTAGCTCGCTGGGCTCATAACCCAGAGGTCGCAGGTTCAAATCCTGTCCCCGCTACTCGAAGACGAGGGCCCGGCAGCCTAGGCTGCCGGGCCCTCGCGCATGCCGGGCCATTGCGGCCCGCCGGGGTCAGGCGTCGGCGTCCTCGTCGAAGCTGGCGTAGTAGGCGGCGGCCATGTCCTCCTCGCCGTGCCCCTGTGCGGCGGCGCGGGCCAGTCGTGCGGCGCCCGCCTCGGCGACGTCGAGACGGATGCCGGCGCGTCGGCCGGCCTCGACGATCAGGCGGGCGTCCTTCGCGGCGGTGGACACGGCGAACGCGGGCGGGGTCAGCCGCCCGTCGAGGATGAGGCCCGCCTTTGCGTGCAGGTAGCCCATGTCGAGCGGCCCGCCGGCGATGGCGTCGAAGAAGCCCTGCGGATCCACGCCGAGCGCCTGCGCCAGGGCGAGGACCTCACCGGTCGCGTTGGTGGCCGCGAGGACCCAGCTGTTGGCCACGAGCTTGAGCCGGGTCGCGCTGCCCTGCGCGCCGTCCTCGCCGGTCCACACCGTACGGGCGCCGACGGCGTCGAAGACGGGCGTCACCGTGTCCCGGCCGGCCTGCGGGCCCGCCGCCAGGACCAGCAGTTGCCCCGCCTCCGCGGGCTGGCGTGTGCCGAGCACGGGGGCGTCGTAGAAGACGAGCCCGTGCTCGCTCGCCAGGGCGGCCAGGCCGGAGATCGCGTCGACGCCCGCGGTGGTCGACTGCACCCAGGCCGTGCCCTCGGCGAGGGCGGGCGCCGCCTGCCGCATCACGTCGAGGACGGCCTCCCCGTCGTACAGCATGGTCAGGACGACGTCCGCGCCGCGCACGGCGTCCGCGGGGGTGTCGGCGACCCACGCGCCGTCGTCGGCCAGGGGCTCGGCCTTGTCGCGGGTGCGGTTCCAGGCCCGGACGGTGTGTCCGGCCCGGGCGAGGTTGCGGGCCATCGCCGCGCCCATGATGCCGGTGCCCAGGACACTTACGGTGAGCTTGTCGGTCATGACGTCAACTTCCTGCTCCGAGTGGTGCGTTGTCTGTTCCATGCTCTGTGGGGCCCCTGTCCGCCGAGGGGCGCCGGCCGGTCAGCCGGCTGCCTGGTCGTTGTCCTTGTGGCCGCCCCAGCCGTGCCAGCGGTCGATCTCGATCCAGCCGCTGACCCGGGCGCGGTCGCGCTGTGTGTACGGCCGGCCGAGGTAGTGCCGGGACAACCGGTCGATGTCGGCCAGATCCGCGTCGTCCCGCAGCTCGGTGACGCGCCCGATCAGCGTGACGTGGGTGTACCAGTCGTCGCCGTCGAGCACCGTCAGCGTGACCCTGGGGTCGTCGCGCAGGTGGCCGAGCCGTTTGCGGCCCTCGTCCATGTTCACCAGTACCCGGCCCTCCTCCCAGAGGTACCAGGTCGCCGTCGAGACCGGCTGCCCGTCCGGGCGCAGAGTGGTGATCACGGCGGGATGCGGCTTGCTCAGCATGGCGACCGTGGCCTCGGGCGGCGGCGGCTTCGACATGGCGTCTCCTCTTCTTCGCGTGGTGCCTGCGCGCCCTGGCGACCGACCGCACGGGGTGATCGACAGGACGCCGTTCCACGCTGCCATACCAGCGGTACGACGTGCTGTCCCGGCAACCGTGTCGCAGGCCGGGAAATATGAGGGTGCGGTCGTGGACGCCCTCACCTGACGGCGTGCCACACCTGGTACCCCGGTACGGCTTTGAGCTGCCGGTCCTCCGTTCCCCTCACGAAATGGTTGACCGCAACACCACGACTGAAAGAACATCCATGACTTTGCGCAAGACTTGCAAGGACTGTCAGAGTTGCCGGCCTCAACACCCCATGTCAGCACCGCTTTTGGCGCTGCTGCAAACACCGTCCCTCTGGAGAGTCGAGACATGTCCTTCCCGCGCCGCCTCCCTCTCGTCGCCGGCCTGCTGACCGTCCTCGCGGCGCTCCTCGCGAGCCTGGCGCCGGCTCACTCCGCCGACGCGGCCGACGGCCAGGACGGGAGCCCGTCCGTCCCCGACTGCGTCCGCTTCTACCCGAGTTGGCGGTACACCACCGTCGACAACGCCTGCACGGAGCAGGTGACGCTCACCGTGGTGTACACCGACGGCCAGGAAGTCCCGTGCCGGACCCTGCTGCCCGGCGACCTGGCGACGTTCCCCGGCTACGGCCCCCAGCTCAATCACGTCACGCGCCTCCGCGCCTGCCCGCCCGAGACCTCGCCCAAGTGAGCCCGGACCGGGGCGGCCGCGGCCGCTCCGGGAGGCCAGGGGTGAGCGGCAACTCGCGTGTACCGCACGCGGGTTGCCGCTCACCCTTCACAGGCCGCGCAGCCAGTCGCCCAGAACGCGGTAGTCCGCGTCGGTGAGCCCGAGCCGCGGATCGACGCGGTGGAGCAGGACCGGCGCGCCGTGGTGAGCGGCCACGTGGGTGTGGTCCCGGCATCGGGAAAACATAGTCGCTGTCCGGTCCGCGCCGATACATGGAAGCCGCGGGCAGGGCGCGCTCCGTCGGTGTTCAAGCCGTGAAGTCGGCGTGCCGGGGCGGGTGGTGGGCTCCTCGCAGGTCATATGGCCCGAGTCGTCCCTCGTCAGGGGCCCCTGGACGGGGCCGGTGCAAATAAGTCGTGTCGCAGGGGTTGCCGTCGCGTTGCCTCATTACTTAAATCAAACCCTGAACTAAGTAGCTGCGTACGACCGTTCATGCCGTCCGGGTCCACGGGCCCGGTCCGGGAACGCCCTGCGGTGCACACCCCGGGCGAGGTGTTTGTCATGCCTCGATCATGGTGCGGCACCGGAACCCGCTCTCCTTCATCCGCACGGAGTGGACCACATGAGATTCAGATCCTGGGGGATCGCGCTCGCCACAGCGGCAGCGCTGGTGACCATCCCCGCCCAGACGACCCCGGCGAGCGCGGCGGAGTCCCTGCTCTCGCAGGGCAAGACCGCCACGTCCTCCTCGGACGAGAGCGCCGGCACCGCCGCCTCGTACGCCGTCGACGGCAACACCGGAACCCGCTGGTCGTCGGCCGGCACCGACACCCAGTGGCTCCAGGTCGACCTCGGGGCGACGGCCACCATCACGAAGGTCGTCCTCAACTGGGAGACCGCCTACGGCAAGGACTACCGGATCCAGGTCTCCGGCAACGGCAGCACCTGGACGGACATCAAGACGGTCACCAACGGCGACGGCGGGACCGACACCCTCGACGTCTCCGGCCAGGGCCGCTACGTGCGTCTCTACGGCGTCTCCCGTGCCACGCAGTACGGCTACTCCCTCTGGGAGTTCCAGGTCTTCGGCGACGCGGGCGGCACGACGCCCACCGCGTGTGACACCACCAACGCCGCCAAGGGCAAGACGGCCACCGCCTCCTCCACCGAGAACGCCGGCACACCCGCCTCCAACGCCTTCGACGGTGACAACGGAACCCGCTGGTCGAGCCAGTCCTCCGACCCGCAGTGGGTCCAGGTGGACCTCGGCTCGTCCCAGGACATCTGCAAGGTCGACCTGAACTGGGAGGCCGCGTACGCCAAGGCGTTCAAGATCCAGGCCTCCGCCAACGGCCAGGACTGGACGACGCTGAAGGACGTCACCAACGGCACCGGCGGCACCGCCTCCTACGACGTGAGCGGCTCGGGACGCTACCTCCGCGTCCTCGGGACGACACGCGGCACCGTGTACGGCTACTCGCTGTGGGAGGTCGCCGTGCACACCGGCTCCGGGGGCACCGGGCCCATCCAGGGTGGCGGTGACCTCGGCCCGAACGTCATCGTCGTGGACCCGAACACCAGCGGCCTGCAGGCCAAGTTCGACCAGGTCTTCAGCAAGCAGGAGTCGAACCAGTTCGGCTCGGACCGCTACCAGTTCCTCCTCAAGCCCGGCACCTACAACGGCATCAACGCCCAGCTCGGCTTCTACACCTCGATCTCCGGACTCGGCCTGAACCCCGACGACACGAAGATCAACGGTGACATCACCGTCGACGCCGGCTGGTTCAACGGCAACGCCACCCAGAACTTCTGGCGTTCGGCCGAGAACCTGTCCATCAAGCCGGTCAACGGCACCGACCGCTGGGCCGTGGCGCAGGCCGCGCCGTTCCGCCGCATCCACGTCGAGGGCGGCCTCAACCTCGCGCCCAACGGCTACGGCTGGGCGTCCGGCGGCTACATCGCCGACTCGAAGATCGACGGCACGGTGGGCCCGTACTCGCAGCAGCAGTGGTACACCCGCGACAGCTCCGTGGGCGGCTGGACCAACGGCGTGTGGAACATGACCTTCTCGGGCGTGCAGGGCGCGCCGGCGACCAACTTCGACACCGGTCCGTACACCACGCTGGACACCACGCCGGTCTCCCGCGAGAAGCCGTTCCTCTACCTCGACGGCAACGACTACAAGGTGTTCGTCCCGGGCAAGCGCACCAACTCCCGTGGTGTGTCGTGGCCGGCCAACGCGGGCGGTACGTCGCTTCCGCTCAGCCAGTTCTACGTCGTCAAGCCCGGTGCTACGGCCTCGACCATCAACGCGGCGCTCGCCCAGGGCCTCAACCTGCTGTTCACCCCCGGGGTCTACCACCTCGACCAGACCATCAACGTCACCCGCGCCAACACCGTGGTCCTCGGCCTCGGACTGGCGACCATCGTCCCCGACAACGGCGTCGACGCCATGCACGTCGCCGACGTCGACGGCGTACGGCTGGCCGGCTTCCTCATCGACGCCGGACGCACGAAGTCCGACACGCTCCTGCAGATCGGCGGTGCCGGCGCCTCGGCCGACCACGCCGCCAACCCGACCACCATGCAGGACGTGTTCATCCGCATCGGCGGCGCGGGTCCCGGTCTCGCCACCAACTCGGTCGTGGTCAACAGCGACGACGTCATCGTCGACCACACCTGGATCTGGCGTGCCGACCACGGTGAGGGCGTCGGCTGGGAGACCAACCGCGCCGACTACGGCCTCGTGGTCAACGGCGACGACGTCCTGACCACGGGCCTGTTCGTCGAGCACTTCAACAAGTACGACGTGCTCTGGAACGGCGAACGCGGCCGGACCATCTTCTTCCAGAACGAGAAGGCATACGACGTGCCCAACGCGGCCGCCGTCACCCACGACGGGATCGTCGGGTACGCCGCCTACAAGGTCGCGGACAGTGTCGACACCCACGAGGCCTGGGGCCTGGGCAGTTACTGCAACTTCACGTCGGACCCGAGCATCGTGCAGCAGCACGGGTTCCAGGTGCCGGTGAAGGCGGGCGTCAAGATGCACGACATCCAGGTCGTCTCCCTC
Organism: Streptomyces sp. NPDC028308; assembly: GCF_055565855.1. Classification (NCBI taxonomy): domain Bacteria; kingdom Bacillati; phylum Actinomycetota; class Actinomycetes; order Kitasatosporales; family Streptomycetaceae; genus Streptomyces; species Streptomyces sp. NPDC028308. Next base: position 556,319 of record NZ_JBVHTO010000002.1, on the reverse strand, counting down.
GGCGGAAAGGGCCAGTACGCCCACGTCATCAACAACACGGGAGCGCCGACCTCGGGAACGGACACGGTGCCTTCCAAGATCACCCTGTTCCCGTGACACCAGGTGACCGGCCGGCCGGCTGACGGACTCACCGGCTGACCGGCCTTCCGGGGCCCGCCGCACCCGCGGCGGGCCCCGGATCCGTCTCCGGAGGACGGCATCACTTGATCCTGCGCTCCGGCCCCGCCAGGATCCGGCCCTCCAGCGCCTCGTACTCCTTGCGCTGCCGATCCAGGCTGCGGCGACCCGACAGCATCGTGCCGAGCCAGCCGAACGCGAAGCCGACCGGGATGGACACCAGACCCGTCGTCGTGAACGGGAACCAGTTGAAGTCGACGTCCGGGAAGGCGGCCATCGGCGTCCCCGACACCAGCCTCGTGCCCGGCATGAGCAGCAGCACCGTGACCGAGCCCCCGATCAGCGTGCACAGCAGGCCCGTTCGCGTGTAGCGGCGCCAGAAGAGGCTGTAGACGAGGGCGGGGGCGATGGCCGAGGCGCCCAGGCAGAAGGAGACGGTCGCCAGCGGCTGAAGACTGCGGTCCTGGACCAGACTCGCCAGCAGGATCGCCGGCAGACCGACGACGACCGCGCACACCCGGGCGAGCCCCATCTCGCGCCGGGGAGCGAGCGGCTTGTCACGGCTGCCGAAGACGTCGTGCGCCAGCGAGTTGGCGCAGGCGAGGATCATCCCCGCCACCGAGGCGAGCAGGGTCAGGAAGATCGCCGTGGTGACGGTGGTGAACAGAAGCGTCTCGGCTCTCGACAGGTGCGGTCCGAGTGCCGCCCGTGACCCCAGCAGATACGCGGTGTGGCCCCTCGGGTCGGCAGAAGTGAGACCGGCCCGGCCCACAAGCGCCGCCGCGCCGACGGCCACGACGGTGATGATCGCCACGAACAGCGCGACGGACGACACCGCCCACGACATCGCGCGACGGACCTGTCCGGCGCTGTCCGCCGTGAACATGCGCATCGTGACGTGCGGCAGACACGCGCCGCCCAGCACGATGGCGAACTGCGAACTGATCATGTCCAGTTCGGGGTGGGGACCGCCCGCGAACTGGAGCCCGGACCGCAGGAACGCCGAGCCGCCTCCGCTGCCGGCCGACGCGGCACCGAACAGTGCCCCCAGGTCCCACCCGAAGCTCCGCAGGATCAACACGGTGACCACGGCGCCCGAGCCCAGGAGCATGACCATCTTCAGGATCTGGACCAGTGCGGTGCCCTTCATCCCGCCGATGGCCGCGTAGCTGATCATCAACGCGCCCACCCCGATGACGCACCCGGTCTCCATCGTGCTGCCGGAGAATCCGAGGATGTACGCCAACAGCTGCCCGGTGCTGGCGAGTTGCACCAGCATCATGGGCATCAGCGAGGCGATGGTGACCGCACACGTGGTGATGCGCACGGCACGCCCCGGCATCCGCCGGGCCAGCGCGTCACCCATGGTGAACCGCCCGGTGTTGCGCAGGGGTTCGGCGAGCAGGAACATCAGCAGCACCAGGGACAGCAGTGTGCTCAGGGCGAGCACGATGCCGTCGTAGCCGCACAAGGCGATGACCCCGCCGATGGTGAGGACCGTGGCCGCGGAGATGTAGTCGCCGGCGATGGCGAGGCCGTTGCGCATCGGCGGCAGTGAGCGGTAGCCCGTGTAGAACTCGTCCAGGTCGTCGTGGTCCGGGCCCGTCATCACGCACAGCAGGAGCGTCACGGTCACGACGGCGAAGAAGGCCACGAGCGACCAGGACTGCGCGGAGCCGCTGAAGTCCGTCATCGGCCCGGCTCCGGCCGGCCGAGGTGCCCTCTCCTGCGGCGCAGGCGGCGCGCGAGCGGATCGACGTACCGGCGCGCCGTGAGCTCGTAGAGGACGACGGCCAGCCAGGTGACGGGGAGTTGGATCAGCCCGACCAGCATGCCGGTGGTCAGGCCGCCGGTGACAGGTTCGGTCATGACCGAGGGGGCGAAGGCGGAGAGGCACAGGAAGAGGGTGAAGTAGCCGAGTGCCGCGAAGGTCGCCACCCGGCGCTGCCAGCGGTAGGCGCGCCGGAGGACGCGCAGGTCCCTGTGGTGACCGATCGGCGAGCGGAGCGAGGACCAGCCGCGTAAGGGCTCGCCGGAGGGCGGTTCGGCGCGGGGGACGGACGAGGCGGAATGCCGGGCGCTGTGCGGTCGGGCTGGGTACGACTCGGACGGGTCGTAGGACATCCCGGTTCTCCTAGCACGGCTCGGGTCCGGTGGGTACGGACCGCGGGAGGTGGGGGGAGCGGTTTCGATTTCAAGTTCGAGTCCCCGCACGCTATTCGGGGAAATGCGTGGCTCGCCGGACTTTCCGCGAACTGGCTGGTCGGACCGCCCGCAGCCCGCTGACCTCGCATGTTGTCCCTGTGAAGGCTGAGGTTCATGCGCCTGACGGGGCCGCCGACCCCCTCGCGACCGACGTCCGCGGACGGCCGGCGAGCGGGTGCCTGAGGGGTCGCCGGGACGGGTGGCGCGGACAGTCGAGAGGGCAGTTCGGCTCAGAGGTCGACCGTTGCGGGGGGGGGGGGGGCGTCACGGACGCCAGTACAGCGACGGGTCCGGGTGGTCGGTGAAACCGAGGGCGCGGTAGAGGGGTTCGCCGTCCTGGGAGGCGTAGAGGTCCACGCGGGCGACATCCCGTTCGCGGAACCAGTCGAGCAGACCGCGCATGATCGCCCGGCTGTGGCCGCGCCGCCGGTGCCCGGGGTCGGTGACGACGCCGATCACGTGCCCGATCCGGCCGTTGCGCAGATGCGGTCCCGGCAGGCGCTGCTCGATCGTGCCGATCCCGCAGGCGGCGAGGCCGTCGTCACCGCGCACGACGAGGATGCGCACGTCCTTCGACGAGATCTGCTCCCGGAGCACGGCGGCGAGGGCGACCTGCCAGTCCCCGTCCTCCGAGGGGGAGTTGAAGAAGTCACCGCCGAGCGTCTCGAAGAGCAGGGCCCGCAGGCGCACGAGCTCGGCGACATCCTCCGCGGCTGCCTGCCGCACCAGTGACATGTAATAAGCGTAGGCGCCCCTAGGGTGTTACGTCCAGAGGGTCGTGTCCGTCGGTGGATCAGGCGCGACACTTCGCCCGCGCAGGTCCGGACGGAGCGACGGGCATCGGACCGCCCGGCGCTCCGTCGATTTGGGGCGGGCCGGATCTCGGGTGTGCCTGTGGGTGCGGCGAGGGATTTCTGTGAATTCCAGGGGCGGTTGAACACGCCGGGGTTCCCCTCCGTACAGAAGGTGGCCATGCCGGCCCGGCAACGAAGCGGTAGGAGTACTTCCTTGGGACGCAACACGCGGAGACGTCCGACAGGTGCACGGCGCGCCAGCTTTGCGGCGGTCGCGCTGATGTTGGGCGGAGGCGGACTGATGGCGGTGAACGTGTACGCCACGGCCTCCGAAGGGGACGCGGCGCAGCCGGGTCAGAGCCGGACCGCGCAGGTCCTGGCCGCCGGAGGCGCCACGATCGACTGCCCGGACGTCGGCAGTCAGCTGACGGAGACGCCGGACGGTGCCAGGGCGGAGGTGGACAAGGAACTCGCCCTGCTGGACAAGCAGATCACCGAGGCGTACCAGCAGCTGCAGGACGCGACGCGGGACGGCGGGCAGGACGCCTCCTTCGCCGACAACGCGATCATGACGCCGCTGAAGGACAAGCGGGCCGCGACGATCGAGCGCATCGCGGTCGCCATCGACCGGGTGGGCGACCGGCCGCAGGGCCTCGACGCCTTCGCGCCGTGTACGCTCCGCGCCTCCGGAAACCAGGACCAGCAGGGCAACGGGGAGTCGGACGAGCCCGGTTCGGAGGGCCAGGACGACGCCGGCCAGCAGGACGGTCAGGGCCAGGACGGTCAAGACGAGGGCGACGGCGGCAACGGGGGCCAGGCGGGCAACGGCCCCGTCGCCGCCGACTTCCAGGACATCACCACCGTCCAGCCGAACGTGCGCACCCCGAACCCCCAGGGCGACGCCTCGCGCGGCACCTTCAGCACCAGCTGCGGCGTGAACGCCAACGGCCTGTTCAACTCCGACAACGTCATCGTGGCGCCGGGTGTCTCCAACGGCGCCCACCACTTCCACGACTACGTCGGCAACCAGGCCAACAGCGCCTTCGCGAGCGACGACGACCTCGCCGGCGGCGAGACGACCTGTGAGGACGAGGGCGACAAGTCCTCCTACTTCTGGCCCGTGCTGCGCGTGCAGAACGGCAACCAGGAGAAGGACGCGAACGCGCCCGGCGGCGGAGTCGAGGGCAACGCGGGCGAGATCGTCACGCCGAAGCAGGTCACGATGACGTTCGTGGGCAACCCGCGCGGCGAGGTCACGGCCATGCCGAAGCTCCTGCGCATCATCACCGGCGACGCCAAGGCGTTCGTCAACGGCACCGCCAACGCCAACGCGTCGTGGAGCTGCACCGGCTTCGAGGACCGGCAGTTGAAGGACAAGTACCCGCTGTGCCCGGACGGCAGCGACGTGGTGCGCACCTTCAAGTTCCAGAGCTGCTGGGACGGCCGCAACATCGACAGCGCCAACCACCGTACGCACGTGGCGTTCGCGGACGCCGAGGGTAACTGCGCGGGCGGCTTCCGGGCCATCCCCCAGCTCGTGCAGCGCATCGTCTACGACGTGGACGCGCCCAGCCTGGAGGACGGTGGCAAGACGACCCCGCTCTTCGGGGTGGACTCCTTCCCCGAGCAGCTGCACAAGCCGGTCACCGACCACGGCGACTTCATCAACGTCTTCGACGAGGACCTGATGCGGGAGATGGTGGACTGCATCAACGACGGCCGTAAGTGCGGCGCGGGCGCAGGAGGCGGCGGCGGTGGCGGCGGCGAGGAGCCCAAGCCGACGCCGAAGCCGACCGACAAGCCGGACCCGACCCAGAAGCCGGACCCGACCGAGAAGCCGGACCCGACGCAGAAGCCGGAGCCGACCGAGAAGCCGGAACCCACCGCGACGGCCTCCACCCAGGCTCCGTCCGGCGGCGACGACGAGGACGACTCGGCGGACACCGGTGGCGACCCCGCCACCGACGAGCCCGCCGAGGAACCGGCGGGCGGGTCGGACGGTGACGACGCGTCGCCGAAGGCCGACACGTCGCCCTCGGCCGTCCACCGCGATCCGGTCACCACGTCGGACGAGGTCGGCGGCCAGGAGAGCGCCGTCCCCGGACCCGAGCCGACCACGGTCGCGCAGGGCGAGCAGTCGGGCGGTTCGCAGGCCGAGGCGCAGGCCGACACCGGCGGGCTCGCCGACACCGGAGCCCAGCTGTGGCCGGCGGCCGCCGGAGCGGTGCTGCTGATCTTCGGCTTCGTACTGCTGCGGCGCGTCAACCAGAGGTAGGGCCGGAAGCAAGCAGAAGGGCGAGCGGAACCGCACGACGGTTCCGCTCGCCCTTCGGGCTTTCCCCCCGGGACTGCAAGCGACGGCCCGGACGGGATCCGACCGGCCCAGAAGAGCGGCAACCCGATCATCGTGTGAGAAGAAACGCTGATCACGAGCGAGGTCACACGTAAAACCCCGCTGGTGGCACCATGGACGGTATGGATGTAGCGAGCAGGAACAATGTCGTGGTCACCGGCCGCGAGGACGGGCCGGTGATCGTGCTCGCGCACGGCTTCGGCTGCGACCAGAACATGTGGCGCCTGGTCGTACCGGCTCTGGCCGAGCGTTTCCGAGTGGTCCTCTTCGACTACGTCGGCTCCGGCTCGTCGGACGTGTCCGCCTGGAGCGAGGAGCGCTACGGCTCCCTGGACGGCTACGCCCAGGACGTGATCGACATCTGCGAAGAGCTGGACCTGCGGGACGTGACGTTCGTGGGTCACTCCGTGAGCGCCATGGCCGGCGTCCTGGCCGCGGCGCGCGCCGAGGAGCGGTTCGCCAGGCTGGTCCTGCTGGTGCCCTCACCCCGCTACATCGACGACGGTGACTACAAGGGCGGCTTCACGGCCGAGGACATCGACGAACTGCTGGAGTCGCTGGACTCGAACTACCTGGGCTGGTCGGCGACCATGGCGCCGATCATCATGGGCAACCCCGAGCGGCCGGAGCTGGGGGAGGAGCTGACCAACAGCTTCTGCCGTACCGACCCCGACATCGCCCGGGTCTTCGCCCGCACCACGTTCCTGACCGACAGCCGCGCGGAGCTGGCCTCGGTGCGGCTGCCGACGCTGGTCCTGGAGTGCGCCCAGGACGTCATCGCCCCGCAGGGCGTCGGCGCCTACGTGCACGCCTCCATCCCCGGCAGCCGCCTGGTCACGCTGGACGCGACCGGCCACTGCCCCCAGCTGAGCGCACCCGAGGCCACCGCCGAGGCGATCGTGACCTTCGCGGCGCCGCCCCGATGACGTGCCGCACGGACCAGGATCCGGAATCATCCAGGCCCGCCGAGAAGCACCCGGAGAGCACCACACGAACCGATGAGGATCGCCCGTCCGACGCGGCGTTCAGCGCGCTGCTGGAGGACGACGTGGAAGACCTGTACGAGAACGCGCCGTGCGGCTATCTGTCCACGCTCCTCGACGGGCAGATAGCCAAGGCGAACACGACCCTGCTGAGCTGGCTGGGCCGCGACCGCGAGGAGACGGTCGGCCGCCTGTACTTCGCCGACCTGCTCACCGTCGGCGGCAAGCTCTACCACGAGACCCACTTCGCGCCGCTGCTGCGCATGCAGGGCGAGGTGAACGGCATCGCCCTGGAGCTCAAGGGGGCCGACGGCACCCGCCTGCCCGTGCTGATCTCCTCCAAGGTGAAGAAGGGCAGCGACGGACAGCCCCTGCTGATCCGCACGACGATCATCGACGCCCGGGACCGCCGCGCCTACGAGAACGAGCTGCTGCGACGGCGGCGGGAGGCGGAGGAGGCCCGCGAGGAGACGGAACGGGCACGGCGGGAGGCGGAGCGCGACAAGGAGCGTCTGCAGAGCGTGCTGGCCGTCCTTCAGCGCAGTCTGGTCCCGCCGTCCTTGCCCCAGGCCCCCGGGATGGAGGCGGCCGCCTACTACCACACGGCTTCCGCGGACCAGCTCGGCGGCGACTTCTACGACGTCTTCGCCCTGGGTGACGGCCGTTGGGGCTTCTTCCTCGGCGACGTGTGCGGCAAGGGCCCCGAGGCGGCCGCGGTGACCTCGCTGACCCGCTACACGCTGCGCGCGGCGGCGATGCACGACGCGGACCCGATCACGGTGCTCACCACCCTCAACACCGTCCTCCACCAGCACTACATCCGGGGCGACCCCCGCTACTGCACGGCCGTCTTCGGCACCCTCACCCCGCACGCGTCCGGCGTGACCATGCGTCTCGCCAGCGGCGGTCACCCGCCGGCCGTCCTGATGCGGGCCGACGGCGCCGCCGAGTACCTGCCGACACCGGGCGGCCTGCTCGTGGGTATCCTGCCGGACGCCCCGTTCAAGGACGTCACGCGGGAGCTGAGGGCGGGGGACACCCTGCTGCTCTACTCCGACGGCCTGACCGAGGCCCGTATCGGCCCCGAGGGCACCCGCTACGGTGACGACGCCCTGCTCGACTTCACCACCGACCTGGCGCCCGCCGGCGCCGACAAAGCCGTCTCCGCCGTCACCACCCTGCTCGAGAGCTTCGGCGACGGACTGGACGACGACACCGCCGTCCTGGCGATCGGCATTCCCGCACCCACCACATCCCACGAAGAACAGACGTGACAGAGCTGACCACCACCATCCGGAACACCCCGACCGGACCCGTGATCACCGTCGAGGGCGAACTCGACCACTACAGCGCCGGGAGGCTGCGCGAGACCATCCGCGGCCTGACGCTGCAACCGGGGCAGCTCCTCGCCCTGGACCTGGGGAGTCTGACCTTCTGCGACTCCAGCGGCATCTCGGTCTTCGTGGCCGCGCACCGCCAGGTCGTGGCCACGCAGGCCCGCATGGCACTCGTCGCCGTGCCCGCCATGATCACCCGGACCCTGGGGATCGTCGGCCTCGACCAGGTCCTGGACGTCCACCCCGACCTGGAACAGGCCGTCCGCTCACGCTCGGCGTGAGCGGGAAGCGGTCCGCGCGGTGACGCACGCCGCCGGACCGCTCGCGTCGCCCAGCAGTCCGGTCACGGTCCCCGCCCCGGCGGCACGCCCCCGCAGACGGAACGCGAAACGCTGCCCCGCCTCCAGGGGGACGGCGCGCTCCAGCCTGACCGTCACGGGAGCCAGGTGCAGCGGGCTAAGCGTGTCGAGACCGGCGGGCAGGGGCACCGTGCCGGGCAGCGATGCGGCGCCCAGATGGCACCACAGGACGCCGCCCGTGGACAGGTCCGTACCGCCCTGCGCCTCGGGCAGCAAGGCGATCTCGGCGGTGAAGGCCGCGTGCGCGCCGATCGAGCCCGGCGTGGCCAGTACCTGCCCCCGCTCCAGGGCCGACGCGACCGGGCCCGGGAGCAGCAGTCCCGGGTTCGAGCCCGCGCGGGCCTCCTCGACGTGCCGTGCGCCGAGTCGGATGCCGATGACGCGGACGATGCGGGCGGTACCGAATCCGACGATCTCCACCTCGTCGCCGCCGCGGACGCTGCCGCGCTCCGTGCCGCCCGTCACCATGACCGTCCTGCCCTGATGGAGCGGGAAGATGTCCTCCACGCGCATCAGGAACGGGCGTGACACGGCGCTCACCGGTCGTTCGCGGCGAGCCCGTGGGCCCCCGACCGGCCGAGGCGTCACAGGCGGCTGAAGGGCTCGGCGTACTCGAAGGTGCCCCGCGTGGCGGGGTCGTACGCGGTCAGGGTGCGGACCTGGAAGTACTTGCCCCAGGCGGGCTCCGGCGGGTCGATGCCGTGGTCCGTGCTGGTGCGGAAGCCGTAGCGGCCGTAATAAGCGGGGCTGCCGAGGAGGCCGACCAAGGGCTCGCCGAGGGCGTCCGCCGCCCCGAGCACGGCATGCATGAGCGCGAGGCCGACACCCCGCCGCTGGTGGCCTGGGTGGACGCTGAGTGGGCCGAGGCCCACGACGGGTGCCGTGCCGACATGCGCGCGCGTGCACACCACATGTCCGACGATCTGGCCGTCGTCGTCCAGCGCCACGAGGGACAGCGAGGGCAGCCAGCCGGCGCAGTCGCGGAGGGAGTCGAGCAGGGTCACCTCGACGGGAACAGGGGTGTCCGGTGCGACGAAGGCGGCGGCGGTGACGGCACGCACGGCAGCGATGTCGGCGGGTACCTCGCGTCGGATCAGCACCGGCACAGTCTGAGGCAGCCGCAACCAGGGCGCAAAGGAATTGAGGTGGGTCTCACGCCGGGGGACTCCGGGCACATGCCCGAGCCGTCGTGGACGCGGCGGCCCTTCCCCTCGTGGAGTCCCGCCGTGCGCTTCTCTCGGGATGCACCCATCCGTGTGCTGCCCGGGCGGCCCGTGTCCCGCTCGGCACCGCCGCCCGACACGCCGGTGCCTGACCCTCCCTCATGTCGAGTTGCGCGACGGCACCGTGGCTGATGTATGCTCGATCTTGAGCGTGCCGCCGAGTTCATCGGAGCCGCGTCTCGCGTCGATGGTCCAAGGAAAGGCGCCCCGCTTCCTGCGGGGAGATGCAGGTGCAAGGCCTGCTCGGCGCTCGACGAAGCCCCATCCCGGTTCTCCGGGGTGGGGCTTTCTTCTGTGCGTACCCGCGGTGGACCCGGAGCGGCGCCGTCCGCGGGCCGGCGGTTTCCCGCCGTCCTGGACGGTTCGACCGCGACCGCGATCGTCCCCGTCCTACTCTCCCTGGCATGCTGCTTCGCCGGATGTCGCGGATGGTCCTGGTTCTGGTCTTAGCGCTTGTGGCCGCCCTGACCGGGGTGGCCGACGGGGGCACCCACACGGCTCGGGCCGACGGGGAAAAGCCCTTCCCGGGGCGGCAGTTGCTGTTCTTCAACCATGCCTACGGCGTGCTCGACCGGGAGACCGCCGACGCCATCGAGCACTCCGGTTACCTGCGCTACTTCGCGAACTTCCAGGTCCGCACGACCACCGGAGCTGGCGGTCAGACCTGGACCGGCCGTTACCTGACGGGCCGTGAGACCTACCTCGAACTGTTCGGGGTCGGAGACCTCCCCGGCCAGGACGGCACCTTCGGCGCCGGGGGCATGGGGGTCTCGACCGAGCGCTCCGGCGACCTGAGGACGGTGACGGCGCGTCTGCGCGAGGCGGGCGTCACCGACCCGGTCGAGTTCCGCCAGACCCGCGACTTCGGCGACGGGGTCCCGGTGCCGTGGTTCGACGCCGTTTTCACCACGGCCCAGTACGACACCTTCGGGGCCTGGGCGATGGAGTACCTGCCCGAGTACTTCGCCGACCCGCGCGGCAACACCGAGCCCGCCGACCACCCCGGCGACGTGGGGCGGGAGCGCTACCTGTCGGACGCCTACCGCGACCACCTCATGCGTGACGTGGCCTCCATCCGCCTCGCGGTCTCCGAGCGCGACCTCGCCGCCACGGTGACGCTGCTGCGGGCGGGCGGGTTCGTCGTCCGTCCGGCGCCGGGCGGAGGCGGTACGGTCGCCCGGCGCGGCGGCACCACCATCCGGTTCGACGCCGTTCCCGTCGGCGAGGTGGGACTGCGCGAGGTCACGTTCGCGTTGAACCGGCCCGTGTCCGACCGGCACGAGGAGCGGATCGGCCGCTCGACCCTCGTCGTGGGCCCGGGCGCCCGCGCCGTGTGGAACTTCGCCGGGAGGCCGTGACGGCGGCGTGCCCGACGGACCGGGGCCGGGCGGGCCCGCGATCGACGGACCTACTTCGACGACCGGCCGGTGAGGTTGTCCGTGAGGGGGAGGAGGGCCGTGGTGCGTTTGCCCGACAGGCCGGGGCGCACGTCGTACTCCTGGCAGACCGCAAGGACTATCTCCAGACCGTGCTGGCCGATGCGGGCGGGGTCGGGCCCGCGGGGGGTCGGCAGGGTCGGGTCGCCGTCCCACACGGTGATCTCCACGCTGCCGTCCACGACGCGCAGGTCGAGCCGGCAGGGCCCGGGAGCGTAGCGGCAGGCGTTGGTGACGAGTTCGCTCACGACCAGTTGAGTCATGCCCAGCGCCCGGGCGGAGACCGGGACGCCGTGATCGGCCTGCACGCGCGTCAGATAGGCGGTGGCGAATCGGCGTGCGGCGCCGATGCAGCGGGTGTCCCCGTCGTAGGCGGCGCACGCCGCCGGAGCGGAACGTGCGCCGGGAGCCTTCTGCTCGCTGTCGTGCGCGGTCTGGTCCATACGGTCGCCTCGCGTTGCCTCGGTCACATGGCCCCGTTGGACGCGTACCCCTGAAGCGTGCCTCCACGTGACTGTCTGGCCGGTCTTTCGCCTCGGCCGCAAGGCCGCGGATCGGTCCAGGCTGATGGTGACATTAACAGGCGGCCGGTTGACACCAGAGTGATTGTTCCGTTTGCGTGGACGCAGCATCAGCGGAAAGGCCGCTGAAGACGATGAGGGAGATGGCATGAACGCCGCCCGTCTGGTCATCTCCCGCCACGTCACCCCAGAGGGTGTGAGCGTGCTGGGGATGGTGGGGGAGATCGATTTCAACACCGTCGGCGACTTCCGCGCGGCACTGGCGGACCGCGAGGGCGCCGAGGGGCATCGCACGGTGGTGGACTTCAGCCGCGTCACGTTCATGGACTCCAGCGGGATCAACGTCCTGGTGGCCGCGAACCGGGACGCCGCCGAGGGCGGCGGCTGGATCCGGCTGGCGTGCCTGCCCGCCGGAGTCCACGACGTCCTGCACATCGTGGGACTCGACGAGGTGCTCCCGCTGTACCCGACGCTGGACCTCGCCCTGACGTCCTGAGGACGGCCGGCCCGGGAGGCAGGGGTGCCGCCCGGGCCGGGCCCCGGCGGTGAGGGACGTAGAATCGCCGTCCACCCGCAAGGGTCCCCGTCCGCAGATCCGCCCCGCAGGTCCCGTCCCGTGGAGTCCGCCGTGTCCCGTCCGCGAAGCACGCCACGCTCCGTGGCGCACCCCGCTCCGGAGGAGTTCACGCTGCAGCGGCTGCTGGAGGCACTGGCCGACCCGGTGCGGCGCGCGGCCGTGCGCCGGCTGGCGCGGGCCGGCCAGGACCTCAGCTGCGGGAGCTTCGAGATGCCGGTCGCGCCGTCGACCTCCACGCACCACTTCAACGTGCTGCGGGAGGCCGGCGTGATCCGCCAGTACTACGTGGGGACGACGAAGATGAACGCCCTGCGCGCCGAGGAACTGGAGGCGCGGTTCCCCGGCCTCGTGTCCGCCCTGCTGTCGGCGGAGGAGAGCGAGCCGGACGCGCGGGCGGCCCGCTGAACCGGACCGGCGCGCGCGGCGGTCAGTGCCGGACGGTGACCACGATCTTGCCCACCTGGGCGTTGGACTCCATGTAGCGGTGCGCCTCGGAGATGTCCTCCAGGTCGAAGGTCCTGTCGACGACCGGGGTGAACGATCCGGTGGACAGCCCGGCGTTGACGAAGGCGACGGCGCGCGCCAGGCGCTCGGGGTCGGAGGTGACCTCGAAGAGGGTGTAGGTACGGGTGCTCAGTGCGGGGTAGCTCCGGGCGTTGGGCAGCGGGGTGGTCCGCGGGTCGAGGGTGCCGTACACGATGAGCCGGCCGCCCGGCGCGATGCCCAGGGCGATCGTCTCGACCCCGGGTCCGGCGACGGGGTCGAAGGCGGTGCGCACGCCCGTGCCGCCGGTGATCTCCTTCAGCCGGGCGGGCAGGTCCTCCTCGTCGGTGACGACGACGTGGGCGGCGCCGGCGTCGAGCAGGCGCTGCTTCTTGTCGGCGGTGCGGGTCGTCGCGACGGGGATCGCGCCGATGTGGTTGGCGGTCTGGATCGCGGCGAGTCCCACGCTGCTGGAGGCGGCGGTGATCAGGACGTGGTCCCCGGGCCGGGTGTGGCCGTCCTCGACGAGCGCGCCGTAGGCGGTCAGGTAGGCCATCCACACCGCGGCGGCGCTCTCGGCACTGACGCCGGCCGGGCGCGGGACCGTGGCGGACGCGGGGACCAGGACATGATCGCCGTAGGTGCCGTAGTCGGTCTGCAGGAACGACGGGACGACGCCGACGGGGTCCCCGACGGCGAAGCCGGTGACGCCGGGGCCGACGGCCTCGACCACTCCGGCGGCCTCGTAGCCCAGCCCCGAGGGGAAGACGGGCTGGTAGAAGTACGAGCCCTCGCGGAACATCAGCTCGGCCCGGTTCAGCCCGATCGCGTCGACGCGGATGCGCAGTTCGCCGGTGCCGGGCTCGCCGACCTCGACCTCCCGCACCTCCAGGACCTCGGGGCCGCCGGTCCTGTCGAACTTCACTGCCTTGGCCATGGGGTTTCCCGTTCCTTCGTCCGTGGTGACTGGGCGCTGCCCGGCCGCGTCGTGCGGCGGGCGCACGTCCACCAAACCCCAAATTACGACGAACGTCAAACTACGACGTGCATCGAATTAAGGGCCACGGAGGTGTGGCGCGTGGAGGTGTCACGGGGGCAGGGAAGGAGCGGCCGACGCCGCCGGCCCCCGGGTGTCCGGGGGCCGGCCCGGTGGTCAGTCGGACCTGAGGTTCTCCAGCGTCGATTTCGTGTCGGTCTTCAGCCAGCCGGACACGTCGGTGACGTCGGCCGGTGTGCTGCCGTAGGACGAGGCGTAGGCGCTCCAGCTCATCTGGTACGTCATCCAGCCGTCGCGCACGGCCAGGATGACCGACTTGCTGCCGCTGGTCCCCGAGCCGGACGTGGTGTCCTGGGTCACCAGGTAGGCCTCGTCGCCGAAGCCGTTGACCTCGTCCACCTCGTAGTCGTCGTACCGCTGGTCGTACTCCGACCACAGGGCCGTGAACTCGGCGGCGGGGTCCGTCTCCTTGTGGAGGTCCATCTGCACCGACAGGTACGCGTCCGAGTACGAGGAGGCGGAGGATTTCTTCAGGGAGATGCTGCAGTAGCTCTGGTCCAGGGCGTCGTGCTCCAGCGAGTTGTGGGTGGGCGCCGAGTCCTCCTCCGTGTACTCGGTCCGCACCGACGAGTAGTCGACCGCGGAGCAGAGATTGGACTTGGCCCGGTACCCGGCCAGGTCCGCCTTGTCGCCGTCGCCCAGGTCCAGCAGGAACACCCCGCCGGCCCACAGGGCGGAGGCGATCAGCGCCCCCACGGCCGCCCACGCGACGGCGTGCCCCGCCGTGCCCTTCCCCCCTGCCTGCGGCGGCGCGGGCTGGATGTAGCCCGGCTGCGCGTACGGATGCTGCTGTGCCGGGATGGACGGGGGCGGAGGCCCGTAACCGCCCGGTTGCTGGCCGGTCGCGTACGGGTCGGCGGCCGGTCTGGGTGGCGCCGCCGGCTGCTGGGCTCCTGGCTGCCCCGCGGGTGCGGCCTGCATGGCGGTCAGCGTGGGGTCGGCGTGGTTCCCGGAGCCCGCGGGCGGTGTCGCCTGCGGCTGGTGGGCGGCCTGGGCCGGAACGTCGTCGGGCCGATCCTTCATCGTTCTGCTCCTTCTCCATGGTCGGTGGAGACGCACTGGGCCCGGGGCGTCGCTCCCCGGGCTGCTCGGGCCGCCGTCACGCGGGCGCGGTCGGTCCGCGGGCGGCGGGGTGGGACGGGCACGGAACCAACTCGGACGATCACGACATCTCCCCGTGAGCCTCGGGACCGGACGGCGGAGCCGGGGTACAACACGCGCGGATGGCTCAACCAGCCGATTCTAGAGGGAAGTTCGGCCGGACGCCGCATTCCGGGAATGGCCGACTCGTGGGTTCTGTTCCTCTCCGTGAAGCCCCTCCGAGTACGTGGACCCGGGCACGGTGAGGTCTAGGGCCTGTCGTTTGGATCAGGCCGGTGTCGTGGGGTCTGGCACGCACATCTGCGGCGTTGTCGTCGGTCGCCGACTCCCCCACTCTCGGCTCCGCTCGATCGAGCGGGGGGACCCCCATCGCGTCGACGCCCTCCTCCGCCTTGCAGCTGCACGCACCAGACCCCGCTCGGGTCGGCCGGGACGAACCGTCTGTCACGGCCGACCTGATCCAAACGACAGGCCCTAGGTGCTCGGCGCGCGGAATCGACGTCTCCGCCTCCCGAGGGATACGGCTTCCGGCCTTCCGGCCGGGCGGGGCGGGAGCCGGAAAAGGATTCCGTGAGGCGGGAATGCGAAGGCGAGGGGCGCTGTTACACCCCACGTAGCTGACATGCGCGAGTCAAGAATCGCGTATGTGGGCGGAAGGAGGACCCTCATGGCACGCACCAGCGCACGCCCCGTCGTCACCCTGAGGTCGACGGCCGGGACCGGAGTCACCTACGTGACCCGCAAGAACAGCCGGAACGACCCCGACCGGCTCGTCCTGCGCAAGTACGACCCGGTGGTCGGCGAGCACGTCGACTTCCGCGAGGAACGCTGAACCGGTCCGGCGTCACCAGGCGAACAGCCACGAGGAGGGACAGCCCCATGAAGCCCCGCATCCACCCCGAGACCCGGCCCGTCGTCTTCCGCGACAGCGCCGCGAACGTCTCCTTCCTGACCCGTTCGACCGCGCGGTCCGCCAGGACCGTCGCCTGGGAGGACGGCAACACCTACCCGGTGATCGACGTCGAGATCTCGTCGGCGAGCCACCCGTTCTACACCGGGACCTCGCGGGTCCTGGACACCGCGGGCCGAGTGGAGCGCTTCGAGCGCCGCTACGGCCGCGCGCCCTCGGTCGGCCGCTGACCGCACGCCCGGACACGGGCGAGCAGAAGGAGAGCAGAGCCATGAAGGTACGCAAGTCCCTGCGCTCGCTGAAGTCCCTTCCCGGGGCTCAGGTGGTCCGCCGCCGCGGTGTGACCTTTGTGATCAACAAGAAGAACCCGCGTTTCAAGGCCCGTCAGGGCTGACGCCGCTTCTTCCGGCCCGCGTCGACGACGCGCCGGGCCACCGACGACCGAGTGCCCGGGCCCAGTTGGGCCCGGGCACTTCGGCGTCCGGGCCCACTCGGGCCTGGGCGCCCCCGTGTTCGGGCTCAGGGGGGCGGACGCGCGGACGTGATCGCGTTGTCAGTGGTCGCGTCTATGTTCAGTCGTGTCCCCGCCGGTGTGGCGGAAGGCTCCCTGGTGCATTGGAGAAGGTGCGTTGTCGGAGTGGGAGAGGTCGAGCACGGCACGGGTGGCGGCACCCGCGCAGCCCCGCAAGCTCGCCAAGGTCCCGTTCGTCGAGCTGGCCGACGGACGTGTGCAGGGCGTGGTGTCCAGCGGATCCGACATCGAGCGGGTCTACGTCTCGTCGGTCGCGTCGGGCACCTACGCGTACGCGTGCAGCACCAACAACAACCGGCCGTGCGGAGGCGCGCGAGGGTCGTTCTGCAACCACATCCGCGCCCTCGTCACCGAAGCGGTCCTGCAGTACGGGGCTGCCCGTGTCGCCCGCTACCTGAGAGTCGACACCGGCGACCAGGAACCGAGCGCGCCGGTCCTCACCGCGGCCATGACCGCCACGGGCCCGGCGCAGGGAGACACCAAGGCCGCGGCGCCCGTCTTCAGCCGGTTCCTGCGCCACCTCGCCTATCTGGAACTGGACGCGAGCACCGCCCCGTTGCCGGAGATGCAGTGGTTCCCGCCGACCAGGACGGCCGCGTGATGCGCGCCGACCTGCTCGCCGAAGGCGAGACCCCCGACGGGCTCGACGAAGCCCTCACCGCCGTCGACTCCTTCGACCGGGTCCTGGTGGCGGGCCTGCTCCGCCCCCAGCCCGCCCAGGCGGCCGGACTGGCCGCGCTCGCCCGGGCCGTCTCCGGGACACCTCTTGCCGCCCGGGTCGGCGAGGCCGCCGACAAGACCGCCGCCGGAGCCGCGGGCGAGGACCACTTCGTCGCCCTCGCCGCCGCCCGTACGGCCCTGCTCGGTTGTGTCCACGACGCCCTCGTGAGCCGCGTGGACGAGGCGACCGGCCGCACCCGCGGCGAGGCGCCGGCACCGGTGGCCGTCGAGCGGCCCGAGGTGAACCTGCTCGCCGCCGCCCGCTCCTGGCTCTGCGACCTGGTGCGCGCGGGGTGGCAGGGCATCGACCACGAGCTGGTGTCCGGCTCGGCGCAGATCGTCTCGGCGATGCTGCCGGACCCCGGGCTGCGCCGCCTCGCGACTCTGCTCGACGGGTTCTCCGCCGAACTCGCCGCCTCCTGCCCGGGTGCCACCCTGGAGCGCGTACCCACCCGCCGCTGGGCCGACCTGTGGTCACGTGCGCTGCTCCTGACGCTGCCCGGCGCGGCCGGCCTGCCGCCCACCGGCACGCTCACCGGCCGGCTGCTGCCGCTGGGCATCGACCTGCAGGAGCACCCGACCGCCGTACAGGCCCAGGTCCACGCGGTGTTCGAACCCGCCGACGGCTCCGCGTCCCGCCTGGTGCGCGCCGCCGTGTCGGCGCCGAAGCCCGACACGGTCGTGGGAGCCGGTCTGTGGCAGCTGCTGCGCCCCCACATGTCCCTGCTGGCCGCCGTGAGCGAAGGCCGGTCGATGGAGCTCACCGACATGCCGGCCACCGCCGCGGGCGACCTCCTGTGGAACGACGGGCACGCACGCACCGGCGAGCCCGCCGACGCCCTCGCCACCGCCCGCGTCGCCCTGCCCACGGCCACCGACCCCGCGACGGCGCCCCTGGACCGGCACCCGGCCGCGATCGCCGTCCCCGTCTTCCTGGAGGGCTACGAGAGCCGGCAGGAGGACGACATGGTCACCTTCACCGTCGCCGGACACCCGCTCCCCGTGGACACCGACCGCATCCCGGCCGCCGGACCGCTCACCCCCGAGGCCGTCGCCAAGTCCGGTGCCTGCGTCGGGCTGCTCCGCTGGGACGCCGGAGCCTTCCGCGTCCAGCCCCTGGCCGTGGAGACGACCGTGCGGAAGAAGGCGGTGGCGGTCCACGCCGGAGCCTGGGCTGGCGGCACCGCCGACAAGGCGGCCGTCAAGGCCGAGAAAGCCGCCATGGACGCCGTCACGGCACTGCGCGAGCGCGCGGGAAGGCTGTTGCGCAAATGACCGAGCACAGCGGTCCCGACACCGCCTCCGCACCCGAGGCCGACTCCGACGAGAACCGCCGCCAGGCCCTGTACTGGCTGCTGCTCGCCCGCCTCTTCGACCCGGAGGAGCAGCCGACCCTGGAGTCGGCCGGTCTCGGCGTCGTCGAGGACCTCGGCCTGCCTCCCGCGCTCCTCGATCCGCAGGCGTCCATCGACGCGATCGTGCAGCGCCACCCCGCTCTGGCCGACGAGTTCGACGCCCTGATGGTGCCCGCGCCGGACGAGGGCGGACGCGACCGGGCCGCCGAAGTGCGACGCGCGGCACTGGTGTCCAAGGTGCTCCTCAACACCTTCGCCACCGGCTCCGGCGCGGTCACCGCGGGACAGCTGTCGCGCTGGCAGTCCGACGCCGGCTGGCTGGAGCGCGCCCTCGGCTGCGAGCCCGGCGAACTGCGTGGCGGCCGGGCGGGCACGGGCGCCGCCGGTCGGGGCGCGGGCCGGGACGCCTCCGGAGGCGGGGGTACGACACCGGACCTCACCCACCTCGTCCCGGCGATCGGTCCGGAACTGGCCGGCATCGAGGCCGACCTGGTCCGGCGGATGAAGCTGCGCGAGGTGCTGGCCGACCCGAAGCTGGCCGCGCGGCTGACCCCGAGCATGTCGCTGATCGAGCAGCTGCTGAGGGACAAGAACAACCTCTCGGGCGTGGCGCTGGCCAACGCCAAGGCGCTCATCCGCCGCTTCGTCGACGAGGTCGCCGAAGTGCTGCGCACCCAGGTCGAGAAGACCACGGTGGGCGCCCTGGACCGCTCCGTCCCGCCCAAGCGGGTGTTCCGCAACCTCGACCTCGACCGCACGATCTGGAAGAACCTCACCAACTGGAGCCCGGAGGAGGAGCGGTTGTACGTCGACCGCCTCTACTACCGGCACACCGCCCGCAAGACGACACCCCAGCGGCTCATCGTCGTCGTGGACCAGTCGGGCTCGATGGTCGACTCGATGGTGAACTGCACGATCCTCGCGTCGATCTTCGCCGGGCTGCCCAAGGTGGACGTCCACCTGATCGCGTACGACACGCAGGCGCTCGATCTCACGCCCTGGGTGCACGACCCCTTCGAGACGCTGCTGCGCACCAAGCTCGGGGGCGGCACCGACGGCACGGTCGCCATGGCCCTGGCCCAGCCGAAGATCGCCGAGCCCCGCAACACGGCGGTGGTGTGGATCTCCGACTTCTACGAGTGGCAGTGCGAGCCGCTGTTCCAGAGCATGGCCGCCGTCCACCGCTCCGGAGCCAAGTTCATCCCCGTCGGCTCGGTGACCAGCGCAGGCCGCGGCAGCGTCAACCCCTGGTTCAAGGAGCGCTTCAAGGACCTCGGAACCCCCGTGCTCTCCGGCCACATCCGCAAGCTCGTCCACGAACTCAAGACGTTCCTCGCCTAGAAAGAGATCCCGAGATGTCCGACCTGCTGCGCGCCCCCGCCGAGATCAAGTACGCCGAGGAGCTGGACTGGCTGGAGTCCGTCGACGACAACCCCAAGCCCTTCTCCTGGCGCCTGTCACCGAAGATGGTCCGCCTGTTCGTCCTGGGCTCCGAGCGCTCCGACGGCCTCGACCGGGAGATCGCGCCCAAGTGGTTCGGCGACCGCAGCTTCGTCGAGCGGTCCATCGTCACGCTCGCCTCCGACCGCGGACTGCTGCTCATCGGCGACCCCGGCACCGGCAAGAGCTGGCTGGCCGAGCTGCTGTCCGCCGCGATCTCCCGCAACTCCACGCTGGTCGTGCAGGGCACGGCAGGCACCACCGAGGACCACATCAAGTACTCGTGGAACGTGTCCATGGTCATCGCCAAAGGCCAGTCACGCGAGTCCATGATCCCCTCACCCATCATGACCGCCATGGAGACCGGTGCGATCGGCCGCTTCGAGGAGCTCACCCGCTCCACCAGCGACGTCCAGGACGCGCTGATCTCGATCCTCTCCGAGAAGTACATCTCGGTCCCCGAACTCGACAGCGACAGCATCGTCTTCGCCAAGCCGGGCTTCTCCATCATCGCCACCGCCAACAGCCGCGACCGGGGCGTCAACGACCTCTCCTCGGCACTCAAGCGCCGCTTCAACTTCGTCCGCATCCCCGTGGTGACGAACAAGAAGAGCGAGGTGGAGATCGTCCGCTTCCGCACGGAGGAACTGCTGCGCCGCCACCAACTGGAGCTGGACGTGCCGCCGACGCTGCTCGACGTGCTGCTGCAGAGCTTCGCCGACCTGCGCGCCTCGGCGGCCGCGGCCGGCAGCGACGACGAGAAGCTGGAGTCCGCGCTGTCCACCGCCGAACAGATCGGCGTGCTGGAGGACGCCATCCTGCACAGCAACTTCTTCGGCGAGCGCGCCCTGACCGCCCGGACGCTCGCCTCCTCGCTCGTCGGCTCCCTGGCCAGGCGCGAGCCCGAGGACCTGGCCATCCTGAACAAGTACCTGCACGGCGTCGTGGAGCCGCGCAGCAAGGAGGAGGGCGGTTCCTGGCCCGAGTTCCTCGAAGGCGGGCGCGACGCGATCGCCACGCTGTCGTGAGCGCCCCCGAGGAGACCTTCAGCGCACTGCGCGGTCAACTCCACGAGGCGGCGCAGACGTTCGCCGGCGGGCCGGACGCCCTGGAGGGCATCCTCCTCGGCATCGTGGACGACGTCGACCGCGCGGTGCGCGAACCGCTGGAGATCTTCCCCGTCTGCCACCACTCGCCCGCCTCGGCGATCGCCATGGCCAGGCGCCTGCGGGAGAAACAGCCCAAGGTCGTGTACCTGGAGCTGTGCGAGGACATGACGCCCCTGCTGACGGAACTGCGCAACTGCAAGCTGCCGGTGGCGATCCAGGCGTTCGCCAGCGAGGTCGACGGTTTCCCGGCCGAGTGGTCCCCGCTGTCGGTGGTCGCCCCCATCACGGAGGCCTCGGCCGAGTACCAGGCGATCGCCTACGCCCTGGACACCCCCGGGGTCGAACTGGTCCTCGTCGACCGCTCCTCGGACCACGTCTTCCAGTGGGACGCCCGCGCGACCGGCTCGGACGAGCCGACCGACCCGGACGCGCCGCCGGCCGAAGAGGAAGCGGCGCTGCACGGCGACGCGGTCGGCGTGGAGATCGGCGACCTGCGGCCGCGCTTCGCCGAACTGGAGGAGCACCTGCTGCGGCACGGCAAGGTGCGGCACTGGTCGGAGTGGTGGCACCAGTACGTGGAACTGCCGCTCGGCGACAGCGACCACGACACCTACCGCCAGGTCATGTTCCTGATCGGCAGCCTCTTCCGGCGCCTGGCGCCGGGGGACCCTCACCGGGTAAGTGTCGACGAGGACCGCGAGCGGTTCATGTGGACCCGGATGCGCGAACACCTGGCGGCCACCGGCACCGACGTGGAGGACTGCCTCTACGTCTGCGGCGCCTACCACGCCGCCAGCCGCGTCGCCGAGTTCGGCGTCCACGGCACCGACACCTTCGAGATCAGCCCTCGTAGCGCAACCGAGTGGCGGTACGGCCTGATCCCGTCCAGCCACGCGGCGATAGAGGCGCAGTTCGGCCTGGCCGCCGGGTCCGTGTCCATCGCGGCGACGGTCTGGGCGAAGAACGTACGCCGGACGCGCGTGCGGCCGTACCGGCTGGCGGGCCAGGCCGGCACGAAGAAGCCGCGGAAGGCCGTGGCGGCGACCGCTTCCGTACCGGCGCCGCCGGCCTCCGACAGACTGACCGGCTTCCTCCAGCGGCCGCCCGTCCTCGACCGCCTGGACGAGACCGAGCTGCTCGGCTGGTCGGTGGACATCGTGCGTGCCGCCCGCCGCAACGGCTACCTCGCCTCCACCGCCGACGCCATCGCGGTGTTCGAGACGTCGATCCTGCTGGCCGGGATGCGCGACCGCGCCAAGCCCACGCCGTACGACTTCCAGGACGCGGCGGTCACCTGCATCGAGAAGGACTCCGTGCCCGGCCGGCGCGACGTGCGCCGCCTCGTCGAGATCATGATGGGCGGCGACCGGGTCGGCCAGGTCGGCTACGACGCGCTGCCGCCCCTGGCCCGCGACGTGCACGACAGGCTCGCCCCGCTCGGCCTCGGACTCCAACAGCGGGGCGTGCAGCGGGCGTTGCTGGACATCGCGTCCGAGCCGCGGCTGGAGCGCTGCTCCGACGTGCTGTGGATGCTGCGGTACCTGATGCCGCAGGGCGCCGCCCGCCCGATCATGGGGGAGCGGAAGCTGGGGGAGCGGCCCATCCAGGAGTCGTGGGACCTGGCGCTCGGCACACACCAGCGTGCGCTGATCGAACTCGGCTACGAGGGCGTCAGCATCGAGCAGGTCCTCGAACAGCGGCTGCGCCGTACCGCGTACAGCGCGCAGGCCACCACGGCGACGGTCCTGGAGGCGGTCGAGGACGCGACGCTGTATCTGCGCAGCCACCGCCTCGCCGACGAACTGGGCACCCGCGCCCTGGAAGTGCTGTCCGCCGAGCGCGGCGTCGAGGGCGCGCCCGAAGTGCTGCGCAGGATACGGCGGTTGCTGGCGTACTACCGGACCAGCCGGCCCGTGCTCCCGCCATGGATCGAGTCCTTCGTCAAGGCGGGCTACGCGCACTACTGCACCCTGCTGCCGACGGCGTTCACCGACGAGGACGCCACCGTCCGCCAGGTCGGGGCCATGCTTGGCTTCCTGTTCAGCATGGAGGGACTGGCCCTGTCACTGGGCTGCGACCGGACCCAGCTGGAGCTGGCCGTCGTCCAGTCGCATCCGCATGACCCGTCCAAGACGGCGCTGCTGTGGGCGGCTCAGGTGCAGCTCGGGCAGTTGTCCCGCGCGGACCTCAGGGCGAGGTGCGACGAACTGCTGGGCAACCCCCTGGTGGTGCCGGCCTATCCGCGTTACCTCAGCGGATTCGTGCACGCGCTGGAGCCTGTCCCCGGCCTCGCCGACTTCGTGGTGGAGGCCGTGTCGAACGCCTTCGGGCGGTTGCCCGACCCCGTGCTCCTGCCATGGCTGCCGACGCTGATCACGACGCTGCGGGCCGACGGTGCCGAGTCGGCGCCGCTGCTGGTCCGCGAGGCCGGGCGGATGTTCCCCGGCCGGCTCGCGGCGCTGGACGCGTGGGTTCCGCCGTGGCGGGCCCAGCCGGAACCCGCGGCCGGCCTGCCTCCGGCGGGAGCGGAGAAGGGCGGCTGCGCGCTCCTCACCGCTCACCCGGCGACGTGCGACGCCGTGGCGGACCTACTGGGCTGCGACGGAGTCTGGGAGACCCCGGACGAGGGCCCGGCGGGGGCGGCGCTGACCGCCCGCCACCCGGCGACGGCCGAGGCACTGGCGGTGCTTCTCGACAGCGCCTGAGCCCGCGGCCCGCCCCGTTCCCGCCCTCGACGGTCACCGCCCGTCGGGACGGACACCCTGACACCGTCACGTCGGGACGAAGGACCCGCGGCGCCTACCGGGACCGCCGGCATCGACGGCTGGAGGCTCGCCTTCGCCTTCGCCGACGGCCAGAAAGTCACCAACATGTGGGGCGGTACCCCTTCCCAGGACGGTGGGAAGGGCCGCGTCTCCGCCGCCTCCACCGTGCCCGCGAAGGGCTCGGTCACGGTCGGCTTCACCGCCGCCAAGGGGGAGCACCAACACGGCGCCCACCGCGTTCACCCTCGACGGCGCCGCCTGCGCCACGTCCTGAACCGGCCCCGACGGGCCCGCGGCCGCCTCCCGTAGGCGGTCGGAGTGGAGGCCGAGACGACGGGGGACTCGGAGTCGCCGCTGACACGGACGACGTCGTAGCCGGTGACACCGACGTCGTCCGCGGAAGCGGCCCAGGTCAGGGTCACGGAGGTGGCCGTCACGGCGGACGCGGCCGGGGCGCCGGCGGGGTCGGGGCGCGGGTGTCGCCCTGGGAGCCGCCGTAGACGGTGGCTTCCCGGGAGGTCTGGAGGATGCCGTTCTCGCCGTGGAAGACGCGTTGTCCCCGGGAGCTGAGCCGGGCGGGGTCGAAGTCGATGGCCAGGTCGAGCACGGGGCCGGTGTTCCCGCTCCAGGACCAGGCCAGGCAGCCCAGCCCGAGTTCCTCGGCGGCGGCCATCATGGTGTCCTCGTCCGGATCGCCGTACTGGTCGGGCGGCCCGCCGAACTCGCCGATCAGGAGGGGGAGTCCGGCGTCCACGAAGGCCTGGGGGTAGTCGGTGACCTTCTGGGCGGTGTCGTAGACGCTGTACATGTGGATCGAGAGGATGAGGTTGCCGGTCGGGTCCGCCGTGTAGACGGACCGGGCCTGGGCGCGCATGACGCCCTGCCGGTCCTGGCCCCAGTTGGGCGCGTCGACCATGATCGTGTGCTCGAACCCGGCGCTGCGGAGTTTGCGGAGCGCGGCGGTGGTGGGTGCGGTCCAGCCGGCCGGATCGGTGTTGCCCCAGGGCTCGTTGCCGATGTTGATGACGACGTGGTCCTCCTCGCCCGTGAGCACGTCCTTGAGGCCGATCCAGTAGTCGGCGGCCTGGTCGACGAGGGACGCGGCCGACTCCTCGCCGTAGCCGGTGGTGTCGTGGACCTCCAGCACACAGATGAGCCGGTCGGCCTTGCACCGGCCGATGACGGCGGCTACGTCCTCGGTGCTGTTCCGGCTCCAGCGGTGACCGTTGGAGAGCCGTTGGCCCGCTTCCGCTACTGCCATGAGGCAGACGTCTCCGCCCGCCTCCCCTGGACCCGAGCGTGTGCCTCGGTCGGTTCGGAAGCCCCAGCTTCCTAGAATGACGTCCGTGACGAACACGGCGGGAGCGCGGCGGGGCCGCAGGCCGGGGAGCCCCGACACCCGGGCCGCGATCCTTGCCGTCGCCCGGCGCCGGTTCCTCCAGGAGGGCTATCACGCGGTCACCCTGCGGTCGGTCGCCGCCGAGGCGGAGGTCGACCTGGCGCTGATCAGCTACTACTTCCGTTCCAAGAAGGGGCTGTTCGGTGCCGCCCTCGCGCTGGGCGCCAACCCGGCCGAGGTCCTGGCCGAGCTGCTCGAAGAGGGGGACCTGGCCACCCTTCCGGAACGTGTCGTGCGGCAGGTCGTCGCCGTCTGGGACGACCCCGTCTCCGGGCCGCCGCTGCTGGCCATGCTCAAGGGTGCCGCCGGCGACGAGGCGTTCGGGGAGCTGGTCAAGGAAGCCGTGGAGCGCGAGATCGTCGAACGGGTCGCGGCCCTCCTGCCGGGGAGGAACGCGCGGCAGTTCGCCGGCGCGTTCACCACCGTGGTCGCGGGTCTGATCACCTCCCGCTACCTCCTGCGGCTCGAACCGGTCGCCTCCATGAGCCCCGAGGAGGCCGTCCGCTACCTGGCTCCGCAGGTGCGGCTGGCCCTGCGCGGCCCGGCACGCCCGCCGACGGCTCCTCGCCGTCCGCGGTGACCCCCGGTGCCGCTGCCTATGTCGATGTCGACGCCACCGTCGCGGAGGTCCGCGACGCGGAACCGGCGCCTCCCGTCGTGCGAGGGAGACGCCGGTCGCCTGGATTAACCGGTCACCTGGACTCACCGGTACGAGTGCTGCTCCTGAGCCGTAGCCGTGGAGGGGCGTGAACCCGCCGCGTCGGTACGGGAGTTGTCGTCGCCGGCGGACGTGGGGGAGTGGGCGGCGGAACGCAGCAGGACGGTGACGGCCAGGGCGGCGAGCCCGGCTGCCACGGCGGCGCCCAGCAGCGCGAGGTGCATGCCGTCGACGAACGCCGTGGTGGCGTGGCCGGCGACCGGGTCACCCATGGCGTGCGCGGCGGCGAGGGAGGACCGGGCGGCCTCGGCCGCGTGGTGCGGCAGGCCGGGCAGGTCCAGCCGCTCACGGTAGGTCGCGCTGAGCAGGCTGCCGAGGACGGCGATGCCCAGCGCTCCGCCGAGTTCGCGCGAGAGGTCGTTCATGGCGGACCCGATGTTCTGCAGCGCGTTCGGCAGCGCGTCCGTGATGCAGGTGGTGGCGGGCGTCATGGCCAGGCCCATGCCGGCGCCCAGTGGCAGGAGTCCGGCGGCGATGAGCCAGTACGAGCTCGACGCGTCCAGCCGCGACAGCACGAGCATCCCGGTCGCCACGCCCACCAGACCGGCCGTCCAGGGACCACGGATACCGAACCGTGCCACCAGGTGCGGGGTGGCACGGGCGAGCGGAATCATGCCGGCGGCCATCGGCAGCATCGCGACCGCCGCCATGAGCGCACTGTCCCCGCGCACCAGCTGGAGGTACTGCATCATCACGAAGATGAAGCCGAAGAAGACGAAGAACTGGAGGGTGATCGACAGCGAGCCCGCGGTGAAGTGGCGGTTCAGGAACAGCCTGGGGTCCAGCAGAGGGTGCTTCTGACGCAGTTCGAAGAACACGAAGCCCGTCAGGACGGCCAGGCCGAGGGCGATGCCGCCGAGGGTCGCCGCGCTGTCCCAGCCGCGGGTCGGAGCTTCGATCACGGAGTAGACGAGGGCGACGAGACCGGCCACCGCGAGGAGCGCGCCTCCGATGTCGAGACGCGGCTGGTCGGCCGCGGCCGACTCCGGCACGAAGAGCAGCGTGCCGATCAGGGCGATCAGCGCGAGGGCGACGTTCAGCAGGAACACCGAGCGCCACGACCAGCCCTCCAGGAGCGCGCCGGTGGCGAACAGGCCGACCAGGGCGCTCGCTCCCGCGACGGCCGCCCAGACACTGACCGCACGCGTCCGCTCCGCCCGCGGGAACGTGCTGGTGATCGTCGACAGGGTGGCCGGCATGACCAGCGCCGCCCCGGCGCCCAGTACGGCGCGCAGACCGATGAGCAGGGAGGGATCGGTCGTCAGCGCGGCGGCGGCCGAACCTCCGCCGAAGAGGGCCAGCCCCGCGAGCAGTGCCCGCCGACGGCCGAAGCGGTCACCGAGGGCGCCCGCGGGCAGCAGGAGCGAGGCGAAGACGAGGCTGTACGAGTCGATGATCCAGGACAGTTGGGTCTGCGTCGCGTGCGTCTCCCGGGCGAGATCGGGCAGAGCGACGTTCAGTGATGCCATCGCGGCGACCACCGTGCCCAGAGCGAGGCACGTGACCACCAGAATCAGGTTGTGGCGTACGACCGGAGCGGGGCCGGCGGCGTTGGCGCGCGTGGGCGACATGTCGCTCTTCCTTCGTCGAGGGGTCCGGGGGATCCCGGTGTCCTGGCTCAACACTCGGCCGCCCGCCCATCGATTTCCACGTTGATGAATTAGGCGAGGCGGGTTCCGTGGATTTGGGACAGGCCGCGCCCGGGCGGCGGATTCTGCGACTGTCGGCGGATCGTCGCTGGTGAGACGACCGGACGCTGCCGTGCGGCCCCGCACCCCACGTGTGCGCTCCCGTGCCGTGGTCACCGCGTTCCCCGCCAAGTCGCGCATCTGTTGAATTCGCGCCGGGGGCAGGAGGTGACCGGCCGTTGCTGCGGCGGGCTGGGCCCGCGGTGCGGCTCATGGGCTCCGCGCGCCCGCGTCCCGCCGGGCACCTTCGCCCGGGACTCTCTGGGCCGGGCGGATGCAATAACGGGCGTGGCCGAGACGACGTTGTCCAAAACCTGGTTCAGGAACCTACCTGCCGGTATACAAGCGCGTAGGTCTTGCGGGGCAGCAGTTCACCACGTCACGTCACCACGGTGGCGCATGTCCGCGTGCGCTCCCTCGGGAGTCCGGCATGTCCCGCACACGGTCACGGTTACAGGGGAGGGCACGATGGACCACGAATCGCGCGAGGGCGGCGCTGTGCCGAGACGGCGGCGCGCCGTCGCACTGGGGGCCGCTCTCGGCAGCTGCGCCCTGGTGGCGGGCTTCGCTCCCGCGGCCACGGCCACGGACGGCACGGGGCACTCCGGGCATCGTACGGACTACGTGGCGCTCGGCGACTCGTACACCTCAGGTCCGCTGATCCCACGTCAGGTCGACGCCAACTGCGCCCGCTCCGACCACAATTACCCGTCGCTCGTTGCCGCCGCCCGCAAGGTCGCCACCTTCACCGACGTCAGCTGCGGTGGCGCGACGACCGCGGAGATGTGGAAGGCGCAGGGGACCAACGGCCCCCAACTGGACGCCGTACGCCGTGACACCGACCTGGTGACCGTGCAGATCGGTGGCAACGACATGGGCTTCGGCTCCATCATCGGCACCTGCGCCGCCCTCAGTTCGAAGGACCTGACGGGCAACCCCTGTCAGCAGTACTACGGTTCGTCCGGCGCCGACCAGCTCACGCTCAACATCCTGGAGACGGCACCGAAGGTGGCCCGCGTGCTGCGCGCCGTGCACGCCAAGGCGCCGCACGCCCGCGTCGTCCTCGTCGGCTACCCCGACCTCCTTCCGGAGGACGGGAGCGGCTGCTATCCGTCGGTTCCGTTCGCGGCGAAGGACTTCCCGTACCTGCGTGACACCGGCAAGCGGCTCAACCTGATGCTGCGCACGGTCGCGCTGCTGAACCGGGCCGAGTACGTCGACACGTACAAGCCGACCATCGGCCACGACATGTGCAAGGCGCCCGCCGACCGCTGGATCGAGCCCCTCCGTCCGGCCGCGCCCGCCGCACCCGCGCACCCGAACGCGACGGGCATGGAAGCCATGGCGGGAGCGGTGCTGGCACGTCTGGACCGGCGCGGCGGTCACCGCTGACGGCACGCGGGCGGGCGGGGTGTCGCAGCGGCGCCCTGCCCGCCCGCTCAGGGCGTCTCGCGCTGGGCTTCCGCTCGTCGGCACCAAGTAGGTACCATTGTCGTATGCCATCGCTCAACGTGTCCTTCACCGACGAGGAACTCGAGGGTGTCCGCGCGGCCGCCGCCGCCGCCGGCAAGAGCCTCAAGCAGTACCTCCACGACCTCGGGGTGCGCGAGATGCAGCGCAAGCAGTTCGTGGACGGCGCGGGTGTGTGGGCCGAGCGGCTGCGCGGTGAGTTCGACGACGCGTTCCCGGACGAGGTGCCGCCCTCCGAGCGACGTGACGGCGCTGCGGCTGCCTGATGCACTTCTACGTTGACGTCGCCTGGCTGCTCGACGTCCAGGAGACCGCCCTGCTCAGCGAGGACATGTCGGTCGCGGACTACTCCGCGCTCGTGGCCGCCGTCGCCCGGCACCGGACCAAGCTGCCCACGCTCGCCGCCGCCGACCCCGACGCGGCGTGGCGGGCGGCAGCGCTGATGCACACCATCGTGCGCCTGGAACCGCTCCCGCACCGCAACAGCCTCTTCGCGGCGTTCGTCGCCGCACAGTACATGGATCAGTCCGGTGAGGGCATCGACCCGCCCTACGGCGGCCTGTCGGACCTGGTCCGCAAGATCCGTGACACGCGTCTCGGCATCCTGCCTGTCGCCGACCAGCTACGGGCGTGGAAGGTCTGAGTCCTCCTGGAGGACAGGGGGTGTCCTCTACCCGCCGGACCTCTCCCCGCCGGTGAGGGCTGGCCCTCGGTCTCAGCGGACGGTGGGCCGGTCCAGGAGGTCGGTGACGTGCCGGCGGACCACATCCCAGGCCATGGGGTGCAGCGCGCCGACGTCCGTACGGGCCAGGGCCTGCACGACCTGCTCCGCCCCGGTGCCGGGGTCGTACGCGGCGCTGTCGGCTAGCACCTCGTAGCCGTCACGGACGGCGACGCGCATCCGGTTGCTCCCGTCGGCGTCGGTGTGCACCGCGGCGGCGACGACCAGAGGGGGTGGGCCGCCCGCGTCACCCTCAAGCTTGAGGTACGAGCTGGCCACCGGCTCGCGCCAGTGGAGGCTCAGCAGCAGCGGGCGCTTGGCGACCAGCTCGACCAGATCGGTCTCGTAGGCGCCGTCCGGCGTCAGGACGCGCGCGCGGGCGTCCAGGACCAGGGCCGCCGGGAGCAGACAGCGCAGGGTGCTGCCGACGACGTTGCCGCCGACGGTGGCCGTACGGCGGACCGCTCCGGTCCCCACCGAGGAGGCGGCCAGTTGCAGCACCTCGGGCACGCGGTCGTCGACGCGGTGCAGCACCACGGCCCCGCCCAGCGCGTCGCGCTCGACCACGTTGGCCTCCGGCAGGCCGCGCAGGGACATCGCCTGCTCGGGGAAACCGTCCCGCTGCCAGGTCGCCCACACCAGTGTGGCCCCGCCTACCGGCACTGCTCCCTCGGCCAGGCATTGCTGCGCTTCGGACACGGACGTGGGAAGACGCAACTGCACGGCAACCGACCTTCTTTCCTGGGAAGTTGAGGCGGCGGAGACCCGGCCGAATGACGCCGACGTGGCGCATTCTGCCTACGTACGCGGGGGCGCGTACAGGGCTCATCACCTCATGCTGTGCGCCCCTCGCACCGGGCCGGCCGTGCTTGGCGTCGCAGTCGACGCGTGCCCGGGGTGCCCGCCCGGGGCGCTGGGCCGCTGCATCAACTCCCATTGCCTGCACGGCCGGACGGAGCTCAGCTGCACCCGCCCCGGCGGGGACGTGCCGACCCTGGCGCGACAATTCATCCCCGGTGGAGTGGCCGTGCCCGGCACCGCCGCCGTTCCGCTCCGGACTTGACGAACTGCAGAGCCTCGAACTCGCGTACGTGTGACCCGAACCTGTGTACGCGCAACCGGAATTGCCCGCGAAAGACGCCCGCTCGATCCATGAAGACCAGGCGCCGCGACCGAATTCCGTGGAGTTTCGGTGAAGGCGGCTCGCTAGGGCGGACAGGCAATGTTTGCCTCGGACAACCTGTGATGGGAACGAGCGGGCAATTCGATGACCCCTCGACGGGGAATGTGTTATTCCATCACAGAGTTGTGATCCGAGTGACTGTGAGGGAATCCCCGTGCCGTCACGGGAAGGTCTGTGGAGAAACGGTGACCGCGCCGAGCCGTAATCCGGACAGCGGTCACGAATGACGGGCTCTCGCCAGGGGGAATCCCGCGCGTTCCCGCTCCATCGGCTCGGTACCTGCGATTCCGCTCATTCTTTCTCTCGCTCATATGACCGAAAGTGGAGAGCTGATTCGGCGGGGTGAATGCCTTTACCCCCCGATTCTTCATTCATGACGGCGGATGCCGGGTGCGCGTGCAGCACGGAGAGCGGCAGGAGGCATGCCGTAACTCCGGGTGTGCTCCGGTCGAATCGCGTGCGCCGTTGTGGTCGGCGAGAATCGCGCCTAGCTTTATGCCTTGCGTCGACCGGCCGATCGAGAAAAGGCGGCCCGTCGATTCGCGGAAAGCGACGCTGTGTTCAACGGAATCAGCGCCGAATTCACCGACGAAGGGATACGACGATGGCGTACGAGCGTCCCACCCTCATCAAGGCCGGCAGCTTCCACAAGACGACCGGCCTCGCCGGTAAGGGCAGCCCCGACCTGCTGGGCGGCCACAGCCTGCTCTGACCCGAACCGGCCGCACCGTCCTCCCTCGTCGCCGGCGTGAGCGGGTGGCGTGGGACGGGCGGACGGTCATGAGCGTGGGCGGCCTCGTGCCGCCCACGCTCGCCCGTGCACCACCACGGACACGCGTCAACTCGCCCGTACATCACGGGCACGCGTCGACTCCCCGTGTACTGCGGAGCACGTCGACCTCCCGTGTCCGCGGGCATGTGTCGACTCGCCCGTACATCACGGACACGCACCGAGCGGAGGGGCCCGCCCATGGCGATTGGTACCTCATTTCCCACCACGTCCAGCTGGTTCGTGGTGCTCCCGGACACCGACGCCGTCGCCGGTCAGGCGGCGCGGCTGCGGTCCTGCGCGTCGCAGGAGCTCCCGCACGCCTCCGGCCGGCCCTGGCTGATCGGCCGGTGGTCCGCGCGGACCTTGACGACGGCACGGTGCGGAGGCAGCCGCGTCGCCGTGATCGGGCAGCACGCCGTGACGGCCGAGGAAGCCGAACGCGCCGCGCGTACCGGCTCGTCGGCGGGCGTCGAGCGCATTGCCGCCCGGTGGCCCGGCAGTCACCACCTGCTCGCGAGCCTCGACGGGCAGGTCCTCGTGCGCGGCCCCGTCAGCGGCGCACGCACCGTCTTCTTCGCCGCGGCGCGTCCGTCCCGTGCCCACCTCGCCTCCGACCGCGCCGACGTCCTCGCCGACCTCGTCGGCGCGGACCTGGACGAACGCCGGCTGGCCGTCCAGCTCCTCAGCCCCGGCATCCTGCACCCCTTGACGGCTCAGAGCGTCTGGCACGGCGTCGATGTCCTGCCCGGTGACCGGCGTCTGCGGCTCGACCGGGACGGGAATGCCCGTACCGGCCGGTGCTGGTCCCCGCCCTCACCCGAACTGCCGCTGACCGAGGGCGCCCGGCTGGTCCGCGACCGGCTGGCCGCCGCCGTGGCGGCCAGGACCGGTGGCCACGACCTGATCAGCGCCGACCTCGGCGGTGTCGACTCCACCGCCGTGGTCTGCACCGCCGTACGGGCCGAGGTGAAGCTCGTCGCGTACACCGCCGCGGTCCACGACGTGCTGGGCGACGACGTCACCTGTGCGCGACGCACGGTCGAGGCACTCGGGGGAGTCGAACACCATGTGGTGCCCGCCCAGTTGGTACCCCTGACCTTCGACGGTGTGGACACCCTCGACGACATCCTGGACACGCCGTCGCTCTACACCGTCAACCGGCACCGGCGCATGTACATCGTCGAGCAGGCCGCCCGGCACGGTTCACCCCTGCACCTGAGCGGGATGGGCGGCGACGAGCTGTTCAGCGGCGCCTCCGCGCACGTCCACGGCCTCCTGGCCCGCCACCCGCGTACGGCCTGGCGGCACACCCGCGGCTTCACCTCGAAGCACCGCTGGTCCCGGCGCGCGGCACTGCGCCAGCTGTTCGACCGGCAGGATTACGGGAGTTGGCTGCGGCTCGTGGCCCGGGACCTCGCCTGCCCGCAGCCCGACATGTCGGCGCCCATGTTCGAGTGGGGCATCCCGCCGAGGCTGCCGCCCTGGGCCACGGCCCGAGCGGTGGACGCCGTCCGCGACCTCGTCCTCGAAGAGGCCGGGACCGCGAAACCGCTGGACACCGGGCACGGCGGGCACCGCGAGCTCGCCACCCTGCGCACCCTCGCCCGCTTCTCGCGGCACGTCGACCAGATGTCCGAACCCCTCGGCACCACCTTCGCCTCGCCCTACTACGACGACGCGCTCGTCGAGGCCGCACTCGCCGTACGGCCGGAGGAACGGGTCACCCCCTGGCGTTACAAGCCCCTCATCGAGGAGGCGATGCGCGGGGTCGTCCCCGAGACCAGCCGTCACCGCACCACCAAGGCCCACGCCGCGTTCGAGGAGGAGACCGGGCTGCGCCGCCACCGAGCCTCGCTGCTCGCCCTCTGGGAGGACTCGCGACTCGACCGGCTCGGACTCGTCGACGTCGACGCGCTGCGCGCCTGGTGCCTCCGGCCACTCGCGGCCGACCTCGAGAGCGCGCTTTTGCATCCGACGGTCGGCTGCGAGGTGTGGCTGCGTTCACGCGAGAGCCGGCGCCCGGGCGAGGCCCCGCGCTCCGGCGACGACACCGCCCCGGCCGATGTCGGGCGCCCCGGACACACCGGGCGCCCGGGGGACGGCGGCCGCGCGGGTGAAAGCTCCCACGGCCCGCTGGGGGCCGCGGAAACCGACGCAGGAGGTCCTACGGCATGACGATGACACTGCGCCCCGGAGTGGTGACCGCCGACACCGAGTACGGCATGGCACTGCTCGACCAGAACAGCGGGGAGTACTTCACACTCAATCCGACCGCGGCCCTCATAGTCCGCACGCTGCTCGAAGGCATGACGAGGGAGCAGGCGGTGTCGACGCTCACCGAGAAGTACGCGGTGAGCGCCGAGCAGGTCGAGGAGGACATCGACCGCATCCTGGACGAGCTCCGCATGGCCCAACTCCTGGGCGCCTGACGGACGAAGCCCCTCGGAGGCCGCCGCCTCGGGGACCCGGCTAGCGGCGCTGCGGTCTCAGGAGAGCCGCGGCGCCTCGCTCACTCAGTGCTCGTGTCTCCAAATCCCTTTGTCCATAAGGCTCCTGTCCTGAGACCGTGTCCCCCGGAGGGAAGGCATACGTGTCCACCTCGCAGGTCGTTCCCCACGACCCTCGTTCCGTTCCACCCGGTCCGCGGTTCATGACCCGGCTGGCCGTCGCTCTCGCACACCTGCTGGCCAGGCAGCCACCGGTGCGCATCCGCGCGGTACTTGTGCGGCTACGTCGAGGAGCGCGCCCGGCGACGCTTGAGGAAGCCGCCCGGGCGCGTGCGACCGTGCTCGCCGTGAGCCTGGCCGCGGGAGGCCAACAAGGGTGTCTCGCCCGGTCGTTGGCCACCGTGCTGCTGTGCCGTTCACGTGGTCAGTGGCCCACGTGGTGTGTCGGCGTGCGCACCCATCCGCCGTTCGCCGCGCACGCGTGGGTGGAGGCGGAGGGCGAACTGGTCGGCGAGGGCGCGCCGGCCGAGTACTTCCAGCGCTTCCTCACGGTGGACTGAGCGGGCGTGGCCGCCTCTTCCCAGCCCCAGCCCCAGCCCCCGCGCCAGCCGCAACCCCAGTCCCGGCACCGGTCCTCGGAGCCACACCAGCCCGTCACCTCGCCGCGTCCGGACAGGCCCGCACAGCCCAAGGACGGTCCTGAACGGACCGAGGGTGCTCCTGGAGGTGCCGAGGCCGCGCACGGAGGGGTGGCGGAGGCTCCCGCGCGTCCGTGGAAGCTCACCGCCCATCTGCGGCCCCACCGCACCGGGATCGTGGCCGGGAGCCTGCTGTCCCTCGTCGGCAGTGTGCTGGCGCTGGCCCAGCCGATGGTCGCCAAGCAGATGGTGGAGGCACTCGACCGGGGGTACCCGGCACTCGGAACCCTGACGCTGCTCAGCGCCCTGGTCGTGGCGGGCGCGGTCGTCGCGGCCCTGGGCCACTACGTACTGGAGCGCACGGCGGAGTCCGTGGCCTGCACGGCCCGCCGACGGCTGTCCGAGCGCCTGCTGCGCCTGTGCGTGACCGAGTTCAACCGCACCGATCCCGGTCAGCTCATCTCGCGGGTGACCTCGGACACCACGCTCCTTCGGCAGGTCGCCACCCGCTCGCTCGCCTCCGCGGGCAGCGGATTCCTGGTGATGGTGGCCACGCTCGTACTGATGGCGCTTCTCGACCCGTTGCTCCTCGGGATCACCCTGGCCACCATCGCCGTGATCGGCGTCGCGGTCGCGGCCGTGGCGCCGCGTATCGCACGTGCCTCACGGCAGGCGCAGGAAGCGGTGGGGCACATGGCGGCCCAACTGGAACGCACCCTGGGCGCCCTGCGGACCGTCAAGGCCTCGGGTGCGGAGGTACGTGAGACCGCTCGGCTGCACGAGGCGGCCGAGGGCGCCCGGGCGGCGGGCACCAGGGCAGCCTGGTGGCAGGCACTGTCGGCCACCGCCTCGACGGTCGCGGTGCAATTGTCCTTCCTCGTCGTGCTCGGCGTCGGAGGAGCGCGGGTGGCGACGGGAGCCATCACCGTGTCGACCCTGGTCGCCTTCCTGCTGTACGTCTTCGCCCTCGCACCCCGGATCGGCCAACTGGTGGAAGCACTCGGCCTGTTCCAGGCCGGGAGTGCCGCCGCGGTCCGCATCGGCGAGGTCTACGACATGGAGACCGAACCGGTTGGACCGCCAACCTCTCCGAGGACCGGGCAGGCGGGCCATGAGCCGGTCCAGGTCGCTTTCGACAAGGTCACCTTCACCTACGGGCCCGAAATCCACCCTGTGCACCGCGAGTTGAGCTTCACCGTGCCGGCCCGCGCGACCACCGCCCTGGTGGGGCCCTCGGGAGCGGGCAAGA
The DNA here is from genome assembly GCF_055565855.1 of Streptomyces sp. NPDC028308. Taxonomy (NCBI): domain Bacteria; kingdom Bacillati; phylum Actinomycetota; class Actinomycetes; order Kitasatosporales; family Streptomycetaceae; genus Streptomyces; species Streptomyces sp. NPDC028308. Next base: position 520,657 of record NZ_JBVHTO010000002.1, on the reverse strand, counting down.
CCACCGTCTTCTCACTCATCGAGCGGTTCCACCGGCCGGACGGCGGGCGCATCCTCATCGACGGTGAGGACATCGGGGAACGGCCGCTGGCGGAGTTGCGGGCGCTCATCGGCTACGTCGAGCAGGACGCCCCGATCCTGTCCGGCACCCTGCGGGAGAACCTGTTGCTCAGCGCGCCCGACGCGGGTGACCCCGACATCGCGGAGGTCCTGCGCCGGACGCGTCTGGAGACGCTGGTGGCACGGCTGCCGTACGGCCTCGACACGCCCATCGGTCACCGCGGCGGCACCCTGTCGGGCGGTGAACGTCAGCGCGTGGCCGTCGCCCGCGCGCTGCTGCGCCGTCCGGGGCTGCTGCTCCTGGACGAGGCGACGTCGCAGCTCGACGCGGCCAACGAGGCCGCGCTGCACGAGACCCTCGCGGAGGTCAGCCGTACGACCACGGTCCTGGTGATCGCCCACCGGTTGTCGACGGTCACCACGGCGGACCACATCCTCGTCCTGGACTCCGGCCGGGTCCGTGCCGCCGGGACCCACGCCCAACTGCTCGCCTCCGACGCGCTCTACCGGCGCCTCGCGTCCGCACCACGCCCGGCGGGCCTTTGAGACCCCGGTAGTTCGGGCGTAGGCAGGTGCCGGTCACCGGCTCGTGACCGTCACTTGCTCGGGACGGTCACTGGTTCGCGAGGCCACTGGCTCGTGACGGTCGCCGCTTCATGTGGGTCGTCCACCGAACTGCCAGTCGTGCACCTCTACTTCGGCGTACCGGTCGGCGGTCAGGACGGAGCGTGCCGAGGCTGGATCGGGTGCCCGGACGAGTGCGGCCGTGCCCAGCCAGGTGGTGCCCGTGTCGGACAGCAGCGGCCCGTACGCGATCGGCTCGGCCGGACCGGTGGGAAGGGCGAGGTCGGCGGCGTCGTGCCCCGAACCGAGGCCGAGCACCAAGTACCGCTTGCCGCCGGTCCGACCGCCGGGGAAGTCCCACATCGTGCGCCCCAGCGTGTTGCGCCACCGGAACAGCAGCACGTCCCGGTACACGCCCGCCTGGTAGTTGGGCTCCTCGAAGGCGAACGCGCGGGCGGCGGCGGCATCCGGCAGGTCCACGATGTGCACGCTGCCGGTCGCGGCGGCACCGTCGTCGGTGAGGGTGGGGCCACGGGCGATCATCTCCGCCGCGTACTGGTCCATGTAGGACCAGTGCGCTTCCAGCAGCTTGTCGCGCAGGGCTGCGGAGTCGGGACGGTCGCGGTGGAAGCAGAAGAACTCCATGCCCCGGACTCTGTCCCACTCAGCCTCACGACTCAACCGACTTGAAGGGCCGGCCCGCGGCCGGCGGCACGGAGCCGGCCCGTGCGGTCCGCCGGAATCCGGGCGGCGGCGTCAGCGCGCGGCTCCCGTCTCCGCCGCGGCTGTCGCGCTCGGCGACGGAGACTGCGTGGGGGACGGGGTGGTGCCGGGGCAGGTCGGGGCGGGTTCGGGAGCCGAGGGGCCGGGGCTCGGGGCCGTCGTGGCCGTCGGGCAGTTTGTCGGCGGGGTCGTCTCCCCCGGATCCGTGGGCGTGCCCGTGTCCGTCGGACCGGGCGTGGGTGAGGGGGACCCGGCGGGCGGCGTCGGCGTGGCCGTCGGGCCGTGCGTCGCGCTCGGCGACGGTGTCGGCTTGGGCGTGGCGCTCGGACCGCCGGACTCCGACGGGTCGGGACCGACGACGACGCCACCGCCGTCCGGACCGTCGTCGACCGGCTTGGTGGCGGGTGTCCTGCCGCCCGCGCCCGGGCTGTGCGGCACGACCCCCTTGCCGTCGGGCACCGTGTGCGCGCCCGTGCGGTAGAAGGCGAACCACTGCCGCACGGTCCGCAGATACGCGTCGGAGTGGTTGTAGCCGAGTACGGCGGCGTCGAGGTCCCCGGCGCGCGAGAGGTCGCGGCTTCCGGCGCACAGGTAGTGCCCGGCGGCCAGTGCCGCGTCGAAGACGTTGCTCGGGTCGCGGACGCCGTCCCGGTTGCCGTCGGCACCCCAGTGGTGCCAGGTCGATGGCAGGAACTGCATCGGACCCACCGCCCGGTCGTACACCGTGTCCCCGTCCAGGGATCCGCCGTCGCTGTCACGGATCAGCGCGAACCCGTGGCCGTCGAGCGCCGGTCCGGTGATCCGCCCGCGCGTGGTGCCGTCGGCCGTGACGGCACCGCCCCCGGCGTGTCCCGACTCCACCTTGCCGATCGCGGCGAGCAGTTCCCAGGGCAGCCGGCAGCGCGGGTCCGTACGGGCCACCGCGGTCTCAGCCGCCCGGTAGGCACGTAACACCGTCGCCGGGATGCCCGACTGGGCGGCGTACGCGGCCGGGAGCCGGACCGACGCGGGCAGGTCCGGGCTGACCAGCGGGGGGAGTTCCGTGTGGTAGGAACCGTCGCCCGGCGTCTCGGCCCCGGGAGTCGCGGACCCCGTCCAGGCGGGGCCGTCCTGATCGGCGGCGGGCGCGGCGCGGTGCTCCGTGCCGCCGCTCACGGTCTCGGGAGCGCGGGAAGCGGTGAGGACCGCCAGTGCCGCGACGGCGATCGCGGTCGTCCGCACACCCTTGCGGGTACGGACGGACGGACGTGGCAGACGCAGTGCGGACATCTCAAACTCCTGTCGATGGGGGAGTACCGACCGGCCGGCGGCGTCAGCGGCCGAACGTGTCGATGCCGGAGACCAGCCACCGTCCGTCACGGCGCACCACGTCCACGGCGAGCACGGCGCCCGCGTACGTGCCCTGGTCGTCGGTCTTGGCGCTCTTGGCGGCGGTGCTGACGCTGCTCTGGTCGGCGTAGACGAGGACCCGGGCACGGTCACCGTCGATCCGCTCCACACCGCTGTCGGTGACCGTCGTCGTGATGACGGCCTTCTGCTCGGCCGCGCGGTCGCGCACCTTCGCGAAGAGGTCACGGTGCTGCGCGACGGCCCTTCCGGTGAGCAGCTTGCGGGCGGCCTCGTCGAAGGCGGCCGGGTCGGCGTGGTCGTACGAGAAGAGCGCGGCCACCGCGCGCGAGGTCTGGCCCTTGATCTCACTGGTGGCGGCGCTGTCGGTGAGTGCCGTGTTCCGGCGTTCGGGCTGTTCCCGCAGCGTCTCGGCCCGGGAGTGGGCCCACCCCGCGAAACCGCCGAGCAGCAGCGTCAGTACGCACAAGGCGCCCACGACGTAGGGGGTGCGGCGCGGACGGCTCATGGCGCCCGCGGGCTTGTCCGGGGCGTCATCGGCATCCGGCCCGGTGTCCCGGCGTGGTGCGGTGCCGACCGTGGGGGGTGAGATGAGGGGGACCCGGATGAACCGGCGCGCCCCCTCGTTCGCCGGCCTCGGCGGGTCCTGCGTGACGGTGCCCGCCGTGGGGCGGGATTCCGCGGCGGTACGGGGCCGGTCGGCGCGGGCCTGGCGGCGGCGCTGGTGGTTGATGTGGTGCCGGGTGCTGGACATGGTGCGCGGGTCCTCTCGGTGCGGCCGGGTGACGGGGCGTGCGGGGCTCAGTCGCTCGCCGCCGAACCCACGGGTGCCTGGCCGAGGTCGCTGAGTTTCCACCGGCCGCCCGTGCGGGTGAGTTCACCGAGCATCCGGCTGTCCTTGTCGGTGCTGCCGGACGAGGCCCTGACGGTGACGCGCAGGGCGACCAGGACACGGGCGCGGCCCGCACGTTCGTCGAGTTCGGTCACGGCGCCGGACAGCACGCGTGCGGTGGTGATCGTCCCGGCCGCCTTCACCTGCTTGGCGAACGCGGCACGCCCGTCGACGAGTTGCTCGTGCAGGTCACCGGTGGTCGAGGATTCCCACAGGTCCAGGCCGTCGTCCACCTTGCGGTGGTCGAGGGTGTTGAGGTTCTGCACGGCCTGTTCGCCCGCCGCCAGTGCCCGGTCGCGCTGGACCGCGTAGGCGGCGGAGTCGTCGTGCGCGGCCCGGTACCAGTCGGTGCCGGCCCACACGGCGGTGCCTCCGGCCGCCAGGGCGAGGGCGAGGGCCGCGGCGGGTACGGCCCGCCGTCCCGTCAGGGCCCGTACCGGGTTTCTCATCAGGTGCTCCCGTCTCGCGCTGGGGTCAGCGGGTCTGGATGTCGGCGATGCGCCAGCGGTCGTTCACGAAGCGGGCCGTGACGGTCAGTTGGGCGGCCGCGTGACTCTCCTTCGCGTCGCCGCGTCGTGAGGTCTGGTCGAGGAAGACGAGCAGCTTCGCCGTTCCGTCGCGCAGGTCGACCACGCCGGTGCGGACCGCGGCCGTGGTCAGGCTGACCTTCTGCTCGGCCAGGTCCGACCGGACCCGGTCGAACAGCTCCCCGTACTGCCTGGCGGCCCGTCCCGTGAGCACCGAACGTGCCGATTCCTCGGTTGCGTCGGTGCCCTTCGGGGTGTACGAGAAGATCCGTGCCAGGGCGTCGTCGACATCGCCGGCGACGCGGTTGGTGGCCTCGGCGTCCGTGAGGGCATGGTTCTCGGCGGACGGCGTGGACCGGAGCCGGTGGGCCTCGTACAGGAACCCGCCGCCGGTCACGAGCAGGACGACGGCCAGCGCGATGAGGGCGATCCCGCGACGGCCGGCCGCGAGACCGGTACGCCGGGCGTCGTCGGGTTCCCCGGGCGTGTCATTCCCGTCGTCGCTCTCCTGGTGTTCCGCCGCGTCGGACGTGGACCCGGCCGTGTCCGCCGCCGGCGTGGCCCCCGGGGTGTCCGTCTCGGACGTGGGCTTCGGGGTGTCCGCCGCGGGCGTGGTGTCCGAGGGTTCGTTCGTGAGGGGGGCCGCCGCGTCCTCGGCGTTCTCCCGCGACGCGGTGCGGGCTCCGCCCCACAGCCGGTTCACCGCGTACCCCCCTTGCTCTTCCTCGGGGCGGGTGACTCGCTCGCGCCGTCACCCGCCTGTGGGATGGCGCCGAGGGCCCGCACCCGCCACCGCCCGTCGCCGTCACGCGCCAGGACGGCCTCCAGCCGCTTGCGTTGTGGGGTGGCGGTCCTCGACCCGACGGGCGTGACGTCGACCCGCACCGTCGCGATCAGCTTCGCCGTGCCCGCCCGGGTGTCGAGCGCGGTGACGGCGGCTTCCGTGACGGTGCCGCGCGCCGAGGGCCCCTGCCGCGCGCGGGTGGTGCCCAGTTCGTCGCGCAGGGGTCCCGTGGCGACGGTCCGCCATGCGCGTACGCCGACCTCGGCGCGTTTCTGCGTCGAGGCGTCGAGGGTGTTCAGTACGGCGAGAGCGTGCCGTCCGTCGTCCAGCGCGGTGTCCCGTGCCCGCCCGTAGGCGAGGGTGTCGTCGCTCCGGGCCTGGGCGTACGTCCAGGCCCCCGTGGCGCAGAAAGCGAGGGCCACGGCCAGCCCCGCGCCGGCCAGCGCGCGGGCCCGCCTCATCGGTCACCCCCGGTGCCGAGGCCCAGGAGACCGGCCATGCCGCTCGGTGAGGTGTCACCCGTGTCGGGCAGGGCCAGGGCGCCGGGCAGTGCGGCGGAGGCGTGCTGCGATGTGCCCGGCGCCGTTACCGAGGGCGCCGCGGAACCCGACGGCAGAGAACCGGGCCGGGCCGGTGCCGGTACGCCGCCCCTGCTCGGAGCGTTCGCCGAGCCGCGCACGTTGACCGCGCTCGACGGGGAAGCGGTGCAGGAGGCGCCGGTGTTGAGCGCGGGCGCCGTCCCGAGGTCGAGCCCGTTGCGGTAGCGGGTGGCGCCGTAGCCCTCGGTGCAGGGCAGCGGCTTGAAGAACGTCAGCGCCAGACCGAGGTTGAGCTTCCCCCCGTCGACAGCGGTGGCGCCGGCGGCGACCGCGGCCGGGTACTTCACCAGGAGTTCCTCGACGCCGCGCTGCCGGGTGACCGCGACCTGCGAGGTGGTCAGGAGATTGGCCAGGACCACGCCGAGGCTCGGATCGACGTCCCGCAGCAGTCCGCTGACCTGGGCCGTCGCGTCCGGAGCGGTGGCCAGCAGCCGACGCAGGTCGGTGTCCGAGCCCTTGAGGGCGCGGGCCAGTTCGACCGCCCCGGATCCGAAGTCCCTGATCGCCTCGCCCTCTTCGGCCTGGGTCCGCAGGACCGTCTCCGCGTCGGTGATGAGCCGCGTCGTGGCCGGCAGCGCGTCGTCGGCCGCGTCGACGAACGAGGTGCTGCTGTCCAGCAGCACCTCCAGGTCGTCGCCCCGGCCCTCGAATGCCTTGCCGAACTCGTCGACCACCGTGCGCAGATCGTCCAGCGGTACCGACCTTACGAGGTCGTCGACGCTGGTGAGGACGTCCGTCACGGGTGCCGGAACCCGGGTGTCCGCGCGGTCCACGTGGGAGCCGTCCACGAGATACGGACCGGTGTCTGCGGCCGGCCGCAGATCGATGTACTGTTCGCCGACCGCCGACAGGCTCGCCACCACGGCCTGGGTGTCCGCGGGGATACGGGGCGCCGACTTCTTGATGCGCAGCTGTGCCACCACTCCGTCGTCGGTCAGCTCCAACGGCCCGACCCTGCCCACCGACACGCCGCGGTACGTGACGTCGGAGTGCGTGAACAGGCCGCCGGTGGAGGGGAGTTCGACGTCGACCGTGTAGTAGTCGGCGACTCCGACGTACCGGCCGAGGTCGGCGTACCGGACACCGAGGAATCCGAGCACGGTGACGGACAGGGCGAGGAAGGCGATGTTCTTCAGCCAGACGGCCCGAGTGATCACCGGTCCTCACCTCCCGCGGTGGCCGTGGCCCGGCCTGGGCCCGCCGGCACGGTGCTGACCGACGGCAGCGGCAGCGGTGACGCCCTGCGGGCGGACGGCTCCGACGGCGCGTCGGGCGGGTCGGCCGTGGGGGACGGGGTGGGCGAGGGCGACGACGGTGCGGGGATCAGCGGCGGGATGACGACCGTGTCCCTGGGCGCGGTCATCGTCAGATAGACGTTCAGGTAATCGCCCTTCACCCCGCTGAGCACCTCGTCGGTGAACGGGTACGTCAGCAGGACCTCCAGCGAGTCGGGCAGGTCGGTCCCCGCGTCGGCCAGTGCCTTCAGGCTGGGGGCGATGGCCTTGAGATCGGCGATCATGTCGTCCTTGCTCGCGTTGACGGTGGAGACGGCGGTGTCGGACAGCGTGTCGAGTGAGCGCAGCATGGTCAGCAGGGAGCCGCGCTGGTGCTCCAGCGTCTTGAGCCCGGGGGAGAGGTCGGTCAGGACGGTGCTGACGTCCTTCTTGCGTGTGGCGAGGGTCGATGCCAGCCGGTTGACGCCGTCGAGTGCGCCGGTGATGTCGCCCCGGTGCCGGTCCAGTTCGGTGACCAGCTCGTCGACCCGTCTCAGGGTCGACCGGATCTGCGGTTCGCGGCCCCCGAGCGCGGAGTTCAGCTCGGTGGTGATCGTCTTCAGCTGGTTGACGCCGCCGCCGTTGAGCAGCAGCGACAGGGCGCCGAACACCTCCTCGACCTCGGTGTTGCGGTTGGTGCGCGAGGCGGGGATGACACTTCCGTCGGCGAGCCGTCCCGTGGCGTCCGACTTCGTCGGCGCCACGAGCTGGATGTACTTCTCGCCGAGCAGGCTGGACTGCTCCAGCCGGGCGCCCGCGTTCTCGGGCAGTCGTACCGACCCGTTGATCTCCAGGGTGACGCGCGCCGACCAGTCGTCGTTCAGTTCGATCCGGGTGACGCGGCCGACGGCGACGTCGTCGACCTTCACCGCGGCCTGGGGGACCAGGCTCAGTACGTCGTCCAGGTCCGCGGTGACGCGGTACGGGTGGGAGCCCAGGTCGGCGCCTCCGGGCAGTGGCACGTTCTCGATGCCGTCGAAGCCGGGCAGCACCACCACCGCGGCCCCGACGGTCAGCACGAGGCCGATTCCGACGGCGATGAGGCCGCGCAGGCTGGAGCCGGTGACCACGCCCGCGCTGGTCGCGCCGCGGCTGACCTCCGCCGAGTCCTCACGTGTCTTTCTGCGCATCATCGGCCCGCTCCCCCCGACGAGGACGCGGCGCCGCCACCCGCGACCGGCAGCGGCAGCACGCTGATCTCGTTGAGGTCGGCGCGCCCGTTGAGCCGGCGCGTGTCCGGGTCGTAGGCGGCCACCAGGTTGCCCGCGGCGAGCGGCGCCACGTCCATGGCCTCCGCCAGGGACGCCCGCTGCCTCACGAGCGCCTGGGTGACGGGCACGAGCTTGTCCACGTTCTTCTTCAGCTCGCCCCGGTTGTCCTTGATGAAGGTCTTGACCTGACCGAGGGCGATGCCGAGTTCCTTCAGCGCGTCGGTCAGGTCGTCCTTGTTGTCGGCGAAGAAGCCGACGATCTCGTCGAGGCGTTCCTGAGCGGTACGGACGCCGGTGTCCTTCTTCTTCAGCATGGTCGTGAACGACTGGAGCCGGCTGAGGGTGGTGAACAGGTCGTCGCTGCTGCCGTCCAGGGTCTTGGCCGCCTTGCCGAACTGCTCGACGGTGTCACCGATCGCGGCGCCGTTGCCGTCGAGGTTGGCGGCGCCGGTGGCGAGCAGCTTGTTCAGGGCCCCCTCGGAGTTCACACCCTCCGGGCCGAGCGTCCTGCTCAGCTCGGTGATCTGGTCGTAGAGCTGGTCGATCTCCATCGGAGTGCGGTTGCCGGCCGCGTCGAGCACGGCGTCGTCATCGAGGCGGGGTCCGGAGCGGTAGGCCGGGGTCAGCTGGACGTACCGGTCGGCGACGACGCTGGGCGCGACGACGACGGCGTGCGCGCCGACGGGCACCTGTACGCCCTCGTCGAGTTCGAGCCGTACCCGGACCTTGGTGCCCTGCGGACGCACGGACTCCACCTCACCGACGCGGACCCCGAGGATGCGCAGGTCCGAACCGGGGTACACGCCGACGGCCCGGTCGAAGTAGGCGGTGAGCCGGATGCCGCCGGAGTCGTCGGCCAGCGTGGTGACGGTCAGGCCGCCGGCCAGCACCACCATGGCGGCCCCCGCCGCGAGGAGAGTTCTGCGCCTGGTCATGACCGGCCCCCCTTCGTGGACGCGGGCGACTGCCCGGCGCCCGTCATCCGCGGCGGCACGCAGCCGGACCTCGGCCGGGAGGGCTCGGGCAGGTACTCCGGCGGGACGACCCCGCACAGGTAGCTGTCGAACCAGCGGCCGCTGCCCAGGGTGTTGCCGACGAGCCGGTAGTAGGGGCCGACGAGAGCCAGGGTCCGGTCGAGCTGGTCGCTGTTGGCCTCCAGCACGCCGGTCACCCGGCCGAGCGCCTTGAGGGTGGGGCCGAGCTGCTTGTCGTTGTCGTCGACGAGACCGCGCAGCTCCTTGCCGAGGTTGCGGCTGCCGGTCAGCAGCGCCTTGATGGCGTCGCGCCGGTCGGTCAGTTCACCGAGCAGCGGGCCGCCGTCGTCGATGAGCCTCTCGAAGCTCGACTTCTGGTCCTTGAGCGTCTTGGTGAACTTGCTGCTCCCCTTGAGCAGGTCCGCCAGCTGCTGGTCCCGCTCGGACACCGTCCTGGACAGCGCCGAGAGGCCGGTCGCGGCCTTGCGGACGTGCGCGGGCGAGTCGGCGAACGTCTCCGAGATCGTCTCGAAGCCGGCGGCGAGCTGCTTCGTGTCGATGTCGTCGATGGTTCCGCCGAGGTCCTGGAACGCCTGGGTGACGTCGTACGGGGAGGTGGTGCGGGACAGCGGGATCGGCACGTCGGGGCTCTGGCGGGACCCGCCGAGCGGGTCGAGCGCCACGTACTTGTCGCCCAGCAGCGTCTTGATGGCGATGGCGGCGGTCGTGCGGTCCCCGATCCAGGCGTCCTTCACGTCGAAGGTCACCTTGACCTTCGCGCCGTCGAGGGAGACGCCGGTGACCTCGCCGACCTTCACCCCGGCGATCCGCACCTCGTCACCGTCCCTGAGACCGGCCGCCTCGCTGAAGTCGGCGCTGTACGTGGTGCCGGACCCGATGAACGGCAGGTCCCGCACGTTGTAGGCGAGCAGGCCGAGGACGCTCAGCGCGGCCAGACCGGCGAAGGCCACGGCCACCGGGTTGCGTTCCCTCACGGGCTTGATCCGGGGCGCGCGTCGCGCGGGCCGGCGGCCCTGGACCTGAGCGGTCATGCGCCGCACCTCGATTCCGTGACGGAGATCCCTGTGGGCGGCCTGGAGCCGTCGGAGGTCCGCACGCCGGTCACCTTCGCCTCGCACAGGTAGAGGTTGAACCAGGACCCGTACGACGACAGCCGCGACAGCGTGGTGAGCTTCGCCGGGGTCCGGTCGAGGAAGTTCTCGATCTGGGGGGTGCCGTCGGCGAGGTTGTCCGAGAGCCGGCCGAGCTGCTTGATGTCCTGTTTGAGCGGTGCGCGGCCGTCCTGGAGCAGGTCCGCGGTGACCGTGGTCAGCGAACCCACGGCGGTCACGGCCCGGCCCAGCGGCTTGCGGTCGGCGTTGAAGCCGGAGACGAGCTCCTTCAGCGTCACGACGAGGTCGTCGAAGGAGGTCTCGCGGTCGTTGAGGGTCTTCAGGACGGTGTTGAGGTTGGTGACGACCGCGCCGATCACCTTGTCCTTGGCGGCGACGGTGCTGCTCAGTGAGCCGATGTGCCGCATCAGGCTCTCGACGGTGCCGCCCTCGCCCTGGAGCACCTGGACGATGGAACCGGCCAGTTCGTTGACGTCCTTGGGCGACAGCCCCTCGAACAGCGGCTTGAACCCGTTGAAGAGCAGGGTCAGGTCGAGCGCGGGCGTGGTGCGGTCCAGCGGGATGGTGGAGTCGGCCGCGAGTGTCCCGGACAGACGGCCGGTGCCGCGGTCGAGGGACACGTACCGCTGGCCGACCATGTTCAGGTACTTCACGGCCGCGGTCGTCGAGCGGGGCAGCGTCCGGTCCTCGCTCACGGTGAACGTGACCCGGGCGGTGCGGCGGTCGACGACACGGACGTCCGTGACCTCGCCGACCTTGACGCCGGAGATGCGCACGCTGTCGCCGTCGACCAGCCCGGTCACGTCACTGAACAGTGCCCGGTACGTGCGGCCGGAGGAGCCGGCGCCGGTGCCGGCGACGCTGTATCCGAGGATGGTCGTGGCCAGCGCGGTGACCACGATGAAGATCAGCGATTTCAGGAGCGGCCCGGTCAGGGGGCGGCGCCTGATGTGCGCGTCCGAAGGGCGGGTCATTTCAGTGTCACCTCCGTTCCGCGCAGTACGGGGCCGACCAGCAGGCTGCTCCAGTCGGGCAGGTCGCCGGCCTTCTTCCCGGTGGCCGGCGCGATGAGTTCGTTCACCAGCGCGTTCTCCTGGGGGGAGTTGGCCGGGCCGAGATCCTGTGCGACGTCGGCGGACGCCGTGGCCGCGGGACGGGCGGCCGCGCCGAGATACGGCACCGGGTAGCACTTCGGACCGCCGCCGGAGTCGTAGACGGGCGTGTCGCGGCCCGCGGTGTACGCGCCGCGGCTCGTGTCGGTGGTCACGTCCACGTGCAGCCCCGGCCGGTCGGTCCCCTTGCCCAGCGCCTTGTCCATCTCCGGGACGAACTCGGCGAGCGTGCGCAGCGTGCAGGGGAACTCCGAGGAGTACTGGGCCAGCAGGCGCAGCGTGGGACGGGACGTCGCGGAGAGCCGGATGATGTTGTCCTTGTTCTGCCGCAGGAAGGTGGTCACGTCCTCGGCGGTGCGCGTCGTCGCGCCGAAGGTCCGGGACAGGTCGCCTTCCTTCTCGGCGAGTGTGCCGCTCGTGGTGGTGAAGTCGGTGAGCGCCGTGATGATGTCGGGCGCCGCGTCGGCGTACACGTGGCTCACTTTCACGAGTTCCTGCAGATCCCTGTTGAGGGCGGGGAGCTGGGGGTTGAAGCGGGCCAGGTGCCGGCCGAGGTGGGAGAGGGTGTCGCCGAGCTGCTCGCCGCGCCCCTCCAACGCCTGGGAGACGGCCGACAGGGTCTGGGACAGTTCGGCCGGTCGTACCGCCGTGAGCATCGGCAGGACGTCGTCGAGCACCTGCTGGAGCTCGACGGCGCTGGAGGAGCGGTCCTGCCGGATGACGGCACCCCTGGCCAGACGGGTCGGCGAGGGCGCGGCCGGCGGTACGAGGGCGACGTAGCGTTCGCCGAACAACGTGGTCGGCAGCATCTGCGCGCGCACGTCGGACGGGATGTCGGCGAGGACGCCGGGCCGCAGAGCGATGCCGAGCCGGGCCCCGTCGCCCGCGGAGCTGATCTCGCGGACCTCGCCGACGACCACGCCGCGCAGTTTGACCTCGGCGCCCCGGTGCATCTCGTTGCCGACGCTGCCGGTCTCCACCGTGATCGGGTCGTAGTCGGTGAACTCCTTGTCGTAGACGGCGATCGTGCCGTAGATCAGCAGGGCCGTTACCAGCGGGAACGCGAGGCCGGCCGACCGGCGCACCACGGTGGACGAGCTCCGTCGGCGCCGCTTCGGCGGCTGCCGGGTCTCGCGCCGCTCCTCGGGGAGCAGAACCGCGTTCATCTCAGCCCGCCACCTTCACGGTCGTGGTGGCGCCCCACAGCGCCAGTGACAGGAAGAAGTCAGTCACGCTGATCAGCACGATGGCGTGGCGCACCGACCGTCCGACGGCGACACCGACGCCGGCGGGGCCCCCGGCGGCCCGGTAGCCGTAGTAGCAGTGCGCCAGGATCACCATCACGCTGAAGAGCAGCACCTTGAGCACGGACAGCAGCACGTCCGTGGGGGAGAGGAACAGGTTGAAGTAGTGGTCGTAGGTGCCCCGGGACTGGCCGTTGAACAGCACGGTGACGTACCGGGAGGCCACGTAGGAGGTGAGCAGCCCGACCGCGTAGAGCGGGATGATGGCGATCACGCCGGCGACGACACGGGTGCTGACCAGGTAGGGCTTGGAGCGGATGCCCATGCCCTCCAACGCGTCGACCTCTTCGTTGATGCGCATCGCGCCGAGCTGCGCCGTGAAGCCGGCGCCGACGGTGGCGGACAGGGCGAGTCCCGCGACGAGGGGGGCGATCTCCCGGGTGTTGAAGTAAGCGGAGACGAATCCGGTGAACGCGGCGGTGCCGATCTGGTCCAGGGCGGCGTACCCCTGGAGGCCGACGACGGTGCCGGTGAACGCGGTCATCGCGATCATCACGCCGACGGTGCCGCCGATGACACCGAGTCCGCCGGAGCCGAAGGCGACCTCCGCGAGCAGCCGCTGGATCTCTCGGGAGTACCGGCGCAGAGTGCGCGGAATCCACAGCAGGGTCTTGGTGTAGAAGATGAGTTGGTCGCCGGAGCGGTCGAGCCAGACGAGCGGGGAGGCCACGGGCGCTCAGCCTCCCTTCGGGGGGACGATCTGCAGGTACAGGCCCGTCATCACCATGTTCACGAAGAACAGCAGCATGAAGGTGATGACCACCGACTGGTTCACGGCGTCACCGACGCCCTTGGGGCCGCCGCGCGGGTTCAGGCCCCGCTGCGCGGCGACGATGCCGGCGATGAAGCCGAAGACGAGGGCCTTGAATTCGCTGATGTACAGGTCGGGCAGCTGGGCCAGCGCGGAGAAGCTCGAGAGGTAGGCGCCCGGGGTGCCGTCCTGAAGGACGATGTTGAAGAAGTAGCCGCCGAGGGTGCCGACCACCGAGACCAGCCCGTTGAGCAGCACGGCGACGCCCATGGTGGCGAGCACGCGGGGCACGACCAGCCGCTGGACGGGCGAGACACCCATGACCTCCATGGCGTCGAGCTCCTCGCGGATCTTGCGTGAACCCAGGTCGGCGCAGATCGCGGAGCCGCCCGCGCCGGCGATGAGCAGTGCGACGATCAGCGGGCTCGCCTGCTGGACGACGGCCAGCACACTGGCGCCGCCGGTGAAGGACTGGGCGCCGAGCTGCTCGGTCAGCGAACCGACCTGGAGGGCGATCACCGCGCCGAACGGGATGGCGACCAGCGCGGAGGGCAGGATGGTGACGCTCGCGACGAACCAGAACTGCTCGACGAACTCCCGGAACTGGAAGGGGCGTCGGAACACGGCCCGGCACACCTCGGCGGCCAGCGCGAACATCAGTCCGGTCTGGCGCAGTGCTGCGTTCACGCGCCGCTCCCGGAGACGGGGACCGGCACGGTGGGGGCGGTGGCGCCGCTCGTCGCGTAGGTGCGCTCGATGGCGGCCCGGGCGGCCGGCGGCAGCTGGTCCAGCATGCCCAGCACCCGTTCCCGCCGCCGGGCGACGGCACGGCGCTGGGGGAGGCCGGGGGAGGGCTCCAACTGGGGCACGATCTCCCGGGGTTGCTCCGGACCGCGGGTGGCTGCGGCCTCGGCGGCGAGCGTGGCAGCGTCCTTCTCCTCGGACATGCCGATCGGGCCCTCGCGGCGTCCGCGCAGGAACTGCGCCACCACCGGTTCCTCGCTGGTGAGCAGCACTTCGCGGGGGCCGAACGTGACCAGCTCGCGCCGGAAGAGCATCCCCATGTTGTCGGGCACGGTCGCGGCGATGTCGAGGTTGTGGGTGACGATCAGCATCGTCGCGTCGATCTGCGCGTTCAGGTCGATCAGCAGCTGCGACAGATAGGCGGTGCGGACCGGGTCGAGGCCGGAGTCGGGTTCGTCGCACAGGATGATCTGCGGGTCGAGCACCAGGGCACGGGCGAGTCCCGCGCGCTTGCGCATGCCGCCGCTGATCTCGCCGGGCAGCTTGCCCTCGGCACCCAGCAGGCCCACCACCTCGATCCGCTCCATGACGATGCGGCGGATCTCCGCCTCCTTCTTGCGCGTGTGTTCGCGCAGCGGAAAGGCAATGTTGTCGAACAATGACATGGAGCCGAACAGGGCGCCGTCCTGGAACATGAGCCCGAACATTTTCCGGGTTTCGTAAATCTCGTGTTCGGGACTGTTCGCCATGTCCACTCCGTCGATGAGGACACGGCCGCTATCCGGTTTGAGCAGCCCTATGAGCGACTTCAGGAAAACGGTCTTTCCGGTGCCGGACGGACCGAGCATGACACTCACTTCCCCCGCAGGCAAAGTCAGTGTCACGTCCTGCCAGATGTTCTGCCGACCGAAGGACTTGGTCAGTCCCTCGACCACGACTTCGATGCCCATTTCACCTCCAGCAGGCGCAGGTCGCGTGTGCACCGTGTGGCGCACGCTAGGTGGTTCTGTCGTTCGTTGACAATGGGTAGGGAGCCCGCTCTCGGGAGTGCTCCTCGAATTTGTCACCGCGGAGACAAAAACCGGATCGGAACTTGTCTGTGCGGAGACAGCTGGGCCTCGCACCTCCGGGGGGCCGGCTGTACGAGGCCCTGCTGACGGGGATCCGGCCCTGATGGAAGGCGGGGTCGGAACCGCCCGTCACGGGTCCGGCCGGCAGGGTGCGCCGACCTGGACCGTTGCTGCGCATCGGAACATTACGGCTGAGTAACCTGGGCGGGCAATACCGGTCGCCGAGTTTTTGGAACGGCCGATCGCGGTCGCGCCCCATGTGTGTGCCAGGAGACAAAAGACGGCCGAGACTTTGTCACTCGGTGCGCAATTCACCGGGTCGGGCCTCTCTGGCGGCCGGTGACGGCGGATTGCGGAGCCGTCGGCGGACTCGTGTGAAGCGGCAGGGATTTGGCATCGGATGACTAACGCCGGCAGTGGACCGCTCACCTGGGAAACAGTCCCGGAAAGAGCCGAAAGAATCATGGTCTGCGCCATTGTTCTGCGATGTTTCCGGCGAGTAACGTCGAGGCGCGGTCGAGGAATCCAGAGCCGCAGGAGTCAGACGCCCGTAATTCACTGTCGGGTGACGTGCACCCTCTGCCGGTCAATCCACAAGGAGCGTTTGAGAGTTATGAAGAAGTCTCTCAAGAGAACCGCAGTCGTCGCGGGTACGGCCGCAGCCGCCTTCGGCATGGCCATCAGCCCGTCGTCGGCCGTGCCGTCCACCGTCTGGACCGTCAACCCGACGCCGTCCAGCTTCACGGCCACCAACAGCGGCAACATCGTGCTGACGGCAAACATCCCGATGACGTGTACGACGTCCTCCGCCTCCGGCACGATGGCGAGCGCCACCGGCAACCCGGCGACGGTCGCGAGCATCTCCGCCATCAACTTCGGCACCAGCGCCTCGCCCTGCACCAGCGTCCTCGGCAACGTGACGACCGTCGCCACCACCCCGTGGACCGTCGTCGCCCAGGACTACACCGCCGCAACCGGCGTGACCAAGGGCTACATCGGCAACGTCAACGCCACCGTCACCGTCGGCGCCTGCGTGTTCAAGGTCGTCGGCAAGGCGTCCGCCACCTACACCAACTCGACCGGCATCCTCGCGGTCGCCAGCGTCTCCGGTGACCTGACCGTCGCCTCGGCGACCGGTTGCGGATCGGTCGTCACCACCTCGACCAAGCCCACCTTCAAGGGCAACTACGCCGTGAAGGTGGCGAACACGACCACCATCCCGACCATCAAGGGTTCGAACCCGTAGGCCGTTCCCTGCTCGGATGCGCCCGGCCGTGACCATCGGTCGGGCGCATCCGAGTCGTCGGCGTGCCCGACCCCGTACGACCGCACACCCCTGATCCAACCGAGCGGAGCCGCGTGATGAGACTGCACTCGACGGTGGGTGCCACCCGGGCGGGCACCCGTGGACGCCGTGCCACGGTCGCCACGTTCGTCGTCCTCGCCGCCATGGTGCCCGCCGGAGCCGTCGTCGCCGCCGGCCAGACGGTCGACGTCTCACTGCCCTACACCTGCACCCTGCCGTCCGGGAAGGTCGACGCGGCCGTGCGAGTCTCCGCGTCGCTGCCGGCCCGGGCCGGTGTGGGGCGAGCCATCCGGGCGACGGACGTCGAGACCGCCGTCGAACTGCCCGAGGAGGCGGTGAAGGAACTCCTCGGGAGCGAGGCCGGCGCCGTCTCGGTCGCCACCCGTCTCACGGTCGACGTGGCGCAGGGCGACTCCACCGCCCGAGCGCTGTGGCGCGGCTCCGCCGAACCCCAACCGGTCCCGGCCGCCGGACCGCTGACGCTGACGACCACGGGGGACGTCCCCACGGTCACCGGGCAGAGCGACGGCGACCTGACCTTCACGGCGGGGGCCCTCGGCCTGGACCTGGCGCCGACGGGGACCGCACCGGACAGCGAACCGGCGTCCCTCACCCTGCAGTGCGAGCCCGGCGAGGACGCCGCCACCCTGCTCGCCACCGTCTCGGTCGGAAACGGCACGGGCGCACCGGGCGGCTCCCCGACCGCCTCGTCCTCCGTCGCTCCCTCCAAAGCGCCGGACCGGGGAACCGCGACACCGGGCGGCGGCAAGGACCATCGCGCCCCGAAGGTCGGGGACCGGCCGTCCGCAGGGGCCGACGACCGTCCGGCCGCGCCCCCGTGCAAGTACGACGAGGGCTACCCGGCCGGCCCGATGTCGCTGAACGCCTACGTCACCGGGTACTCCAACGTGCGCAAGCAGAACGCCGCGGCGCTCATCACGCCGTTCTGCACCCTGCTCGAACAGGGATCGCCCGAGTTCGAGCCCTACCCGGACTGGAGCGGCGGCGTCATCCGCCAGCACTCCACCGGCGACCTCTACAACAACGGCCGCAAGGAGAGCATGCCGTTCAAGGCGACGTTCCTGACCTTCCGCTTCATGCCGGCCGAGGCGACCATGGTGCTGGAGCAGGCCGGACCGCTGACGGTCGACTCGCTCGGCGCCACCGACTTCGTGTTCACCAGCACCGACACCTACATCCGGGTGCCGCTGGTCCTGCGTGTGGTCAAACTCGTGGTCGACGGCACACCGCTGGACGTCGGCCCGGCGTGCCGCACCAGCGGCCCGCTGAAGTCACCCGAGCCCGACAGCGCCGCGTTCCCCGGGGACCATCTCGTCCTGCACGGGCGTGGCGAGCAGAACTCCGGCGAGCCGGCGACCGGCTACCAGCTGCTCTCCGGCGGACCGCTGACCGGCGAGGTCACCATCCCCGCCTTCCGCGGATGCGACAACGCCGGCGAGAACCTCGACCGGCTGTTCACGGCGGCCGTCTCCGGACCCGGCAACTACATCAAGCAGATACAGGGCCAGACCTGCTACGCCGCCGCCGAGGTGCCCAACCCCGACGAGTGCACCGAGGACCGACAGCCCCTGAAGGTTCCCGTCCCCGAACGCTGAACCGTACCCGGCCGTTCGAGGCTCCCCCGCACCCTCCCTCCCGTCACGAAAGGCACCCCATGACCCGCCTGCGCCTCTCCGCCCGATCCGCCACCGTCGCCACGGCGCTGACCACCGCGCTCGGCGCCTTCGTCTCGGTCGGCACGGCGACCGCGGCCACCGTTCAGCTGAACGGGGAGTGGGCACCGTTCACCCGATGCCCCGTCGACGCGCCCGCGCTCCTCGCCGCCGACGGACTGGAGCGGACCCCGCAGTGCGTGGTGTCCTCGTCCGCCAGCGGATCCATCAAGCTGGGCAACACCACCGTGACCACCGGGCGCACCAATCTGCAGATGGGCGTCGTCCAGAACTCCGACGGCAGCAGCACAGTGGTGGCGCCGCCCGGCGGCGCGCTCGTCGCCGACTCGGCCACCGTGCCCGGCGGCCTGCTCGGCCTGATGTGCCCCAGCAACGTGCCCGCGGTCACGGCGATCTGCAACCAGATCACCAACTCCACCCTCAACAAGATCACGGCGACCGTGGAATCCGCGGGGACGCCCTTCGCCTTCGACCAGAGCGCCGGCGCCCTGACGGACCTGCCCATCGTGTCGATCCCGGTCCGCATCCACCTGGAGAATCCCCTTCTCGGCAGCAGGTGCTACATCGGCAGCACGTCCAAGCCGATCCTGCTCCGCCCGAGCAACGTCAACTACCCCGACTTCTCACTGACGTTCTTCGACGGCGCCGGCAACCTGAACGACGAGGGCGAGATGAGCCGCGTCAACCTCGTGGGCGCCACCCAGAAGGACAGCACGTTCGCCGTTCCCGGCGCCGGCGGCTGCGGCCTCGGCCTGCTCGGCCTGATCGACGCCGCGGTGAACCTGAAGACGGGCCTGCCCTCTGCCGCGGGCAACAACAGCCTGACGCTGAACAACACCACCACGTCACTCGCCGCCCTCGGAGCGCCGGGCACCGTCGCACCGAACGCGGGCAAGGAGCTGTCGGAGAACTGGCACAGCGCCGTCAGGTAACGGCCGCCGAGCGACTGTTCTCGGCCACCTCGGCAGCGCACAGTCGCCTCAGCAGACCATTTGGTGCCCAAAGTGTGTACGTGCTAAGGAAGTTGAACTACTTTCAACTGCCATGGACGTCATACGTCCTTCGTCCGGCCCGGACGCCGAACCCGCTCGTCGGGGCCCCGGTGTCCGCGCCGGCGATCTCCCCTGGGCACGTAGAAGAGCGAGGGACCACGGATGCCTTCACCCGCACGTACACCGGAAGTCGGTGAGCCGCTCGATCCACTGCCCACCGAGTTCGCCGCCTTCATGAGACCGGAGTTACCCGGGCTCATCAAGGAGATCCGGGCCGAGGTCACCCGTGCCTACCCCGTGTACGGCCGCCTCCTGGAGGGACCGAACGCGGACACCATCCGGCAGGGCGTGGAGCAGGCCCTCACGGCGTTCGTCGACCGGGTCGCCGAGCCCGGCAAGCCCTCCACGCTCCGCGACGCGCTGCTGCGCCGGTTCGGCCGCGTAGAGGCGTACGAGGGGCGCGACCTGGAGTCCCTCCAGGGCGCGTACCGGCTGGGAGCCCGCATCGCCCTGCGGCGCGCGCAGTCGGTGGGCCGCCAGTACAGCCTCTCGCCCACCCTCATCCTGGCCTTCGCCGACGCCCTCTTCGCCTACGTGGAGGAGCTGGCGGAGGTGTCCCGCGAGGGGTACAACGAGGTGCAGGCCCGCGGTACCTCCGAAGTGGCCATGCTGAGACGGCAGTTGCTCCATCTCATTCTCGCGGCGCCGCCGTTGCCGCAGCCGATCGTCACGGACCTGTGCGAGGCCACGGGGTGGCCCCTGCCGACCGAATGCACCCTGGTCGTGTTCCGCCCGGGCGTGCCCGACACCGTGGAGATGGCGGACCTGGCCGGGGACGTGCTCACCGAGCCCGACGCCCCCTACCCCCACCTCCTGGTCCCGGGACCCCTGACCGCCGAACGCCAGGCCATGCTCGGCCGGGCCCTGAACGGCACCCACGCCGTCATCGGTCTGACGCTGCCGACGGCACAGGCAGCCGACTCCCTCCGCTGGGCCCGCCGAGTTCTCCAGCTCATCGACGACGGCATCGTCCCCGACGCCCCCGTCGTCCGCTGCGAGGACCACCTCACCACCCTCTGGCTGCTCTCGGACCCGCCGTTGGTGTGCCAGGTCGCCGCCCGCGAACTGGCCCCGCTGGCCGGTCTGCCGGCCAGTCGGCGCGAGCGGCTGGTGGAGACGCTCCGGGTGCACATCTCGACCCGGGCGCCGGCCGATCAGGTCGGTGACATGCTCGGGGTGCACGCCCAGACGGTCCGCTACCGCCTGCGCAGCCTCGACGCCCGCCTCGGCGAACGCCTCACCGACCCGGACCACCGCTTCGCGCTGGAAGCGGCGCTGCGCTCGCTGCACCTCCAGAACGGCGCGGGCACGTGCCCGTGAGGCCGGCGGGCAGGCCGCGTACAGCCGCTGGGCCGTGGGCGGGGCGGCACAACGGCCGGGAGCCCGCCACCGGCGTACGGTGGCGGGCTCCCGCGGCGCTCGACCGGCGCCGCTCCTTCGTCCTGACCGGAGCAGGTCGGGTGACTCACTGAGTGGTGAGCATGCCCTCACGCAGGTGGGCCAGCGTGCGGGAGAGCAGACGCGAGACGTGCATCTGCGACACCCCGAGCCGCTCACCGATCTGGGACTGGGTCAGTTCCTCGACGAACCGCATGTGGATGATCTGCCGGTCCCGCTCATCGAGCTCGGCGATCATCGGCGCGAGCGCGTGGAAGTCCTCCACCAGCTCCAGGGAGGCGTCCTGGGTGCCGATGAAGTCCGCGAGGGCGGTCTCGCCGTCCTCGTTGCCGCTGATGGCGGCGTCCAGGGAGGCGGAGTTGTAGCCGTTGGCCGCCAACCTGGCCTCGATGACCTCCTCCTCCGGGAGGCACATCAGCTCGGAGAGCTCCTTGACCGTGGGCGTACGGCCCAGGCGGCTGCGCAGCTCCTCGGTGGCCTTGGCCAGCTGGACGCGAGCCTCCTGAAGGCGCCGTGGCACGTGCACGGCCCAGCTGGTGTCACGGAAGAAGCGCTTCATCTCCCCGACGATGTAGGGGACGGCGAAGGAGGTGAACTCGACCTCGCGCGTGAGCTCGAACCGGTCGATGGCCTTGATCAGACCGATCATGCCGACCTGGACGATGTCCTCCATCTCCTGTTCGCCGCGGCTGCGGAAGCGGCCGGCCGCGTAGCGGACGAGAGACATGTTCATCTCGATCAGCGTGTTGCGCACGTACTGGTAGTCGGCGGTGCCTTCCTCGAGGACCGCCAGTTGGTCGAAGAACTGCCGTGAGAGCTCTCTCGCGTCCTTCGGCGCCACTTTCTGCGGGTCCGCGACCTCCGGCAGCCCAGCTATACCCGCGTCGACCCTGCTGGCCGTCAATACCGTCATTCTCATGCCCTCCCAGATAGATCGGCCCCTCACTCGCCCCCTGTGGGCCGACGACCCGCGATTACCCCGGGCCTCGCAACACATGCACGTCTTTTGCGGGCGATCGCCGAAGGGCGCCGCAGCGCCCGGTGGCGGGCTCGGCGCAGGTGGGTCCTGTGGGGCGTGCATCGTGGCCTGAGCAGGGGGAGTTGGGGAAACGGGCCGGTTGCCGGGGGTGCTCAAGCGGCCGGGCCCGCCGGAGCGAAAAGCTCCGGCGGGCCCGGCAACAGCACTACCTGAGTGGTGTCCTGTCGGTCAGAGACGGCCGCCACTGAGACGCGAGAGCGGTCCGCGCTGCCTCAGTCCGGCACGACGGCCGAGGGTGTAGGAGCAGAGGACCACGGTCGCGGTACCCGCGCCCGCGGCGGCGGCCACGACCTTCCTGGCCTTCAGGAGGGTCAGGGCCAACCCGGCCTTGCCGACCGTCTGCTGAGCGGCCGACGTGACGGTGCCCTGCACCGTCTTGGCCGCCACCCGGGCCTTCTCCGAAGCCGCACCGCCGATGCCCGCCAGGACTTCCTTGCTGCCGCGGCCCGCGGCGCCGGCTGCCTCGCCGGCGCTCTTCGCCGCTTCGGTGGCGGACTGCTGTGCCTCCTTCGCCGGTGCCGAGGCGTTGTCGGTCACGGCCTTCTTCGCCGCTCGCGCGTTCGCCGTCGGCGACTGTCCGTTCGTCGTCTTGTTGCTTGTTCCAGCCATACCGCTCGGTTATCCGGCCCTTCCATCGGCAAACCGGGAACCGCCAACCCGCTGTCACCGACAGCCGCGTTGACCGGATCCGTGTCCCTCCCGCCGCCACGGCGAGGCGAGCGCCCGGAGGTGTCACCGGGGAGGACAGGGTGGTGACGGCCGCGGGCCTGTCCCCGTAGGCGCTCCTAAGTCCAGCTTGCATTTGCCTAAAGGTCTTAGGGAAATGCATAATAGGTTTCGACGAGCTGAGAGGACCGCCATGGTGCGCGCAGGACTGACGACGGAACGCCTGACCCGGGCAGGGGCCGAACTGGCCGACGAGGTCGGCTTCGAGCAGGTGACCGTCTCCGAGCTCGCCAGACGGTTCGACGTGAAGGTCGCGAGCCTGTACTCGCACGTCAGGAACTCCCAGGACCTCAAGACCAGGATCGCCCTGCTCGCCCTGGAGGAACTCGCCGACAGGGGCGCCGCCGCCCTGGCAGGCCGTGCGGGCAGGGACGCCCTGAGCGCCTTCGCGAACGTGTACCGCGACTACGCACGCGAGCACCCCGGCCGTTACGCGGCGGCGCAGCTGCGGCTCGACCCCGAGACGGCCGCCGCGAGCGCCGGTGTCAGGCACGCCCAGATGATGCGGGCGATCCTGCGCGGATACGACCTCACGGAGACCGACCAGACCCACGCCGTCCGGCTGCTCGGCAGTGTCTTCCACGGGTTCGTCACGCTGGAGGCCGGCGGCGGGTTCAGTCACAGCGCTCCCGACTCGCAGGAGTCCTGGTCGCGCATCCTCGAATCCCTCGACACCCTGCTCCGTAACTGGACCGCCCCCTGATCCGTCCCTGGCGCACCGGCCGGGGAGCCGGAGAGCAAGCGCGCCATCGCCATGCCGGACCGGACCGGCGCAACGCACCCAGCAACAGGTTGAAGCCATGAACTCCGAGCACGACCCCGCCATCATGACCGGCACCGCATCCGCCATCGCACCCATCACCACGCCCGTCACCGACGACCTGGTGCGCGGCGCCCTCGATCTGGAGCGCACCGAACACGGCGTGCTGCCGCACCGGTTGCCCGCCCGGGCCCGGGCCCAGTACACCGACGGGCAGCTGGCCCTCGCGGAGGCCCAGCCGTCGGGCGTACGACTGGTGTTCCGCACCCGAGCCACCGTCGTGGAGCTGGACACGCTGCGCACCAAGATGGCCTACCAAGGCGCACCGCCGCGCCCGGACGGCCTGTACGACCTGGTCGTGGACGGCCGGTTCGCGGGGCAGACCAGTGTGACCGGCGGCAAGGTCCTCCTGATGGACATGGCCACCGGGGCCGCGGAAACCCTGCCCGGCCCCGTCGGCACCGTGCGGTTCACCGGCCTGCCGGACCGTACGAAGGACGTGGAGATCTGGCTGCCGTACAACGAGATCACGGAGCTGGTCGCCCTGCGCACGGACGCTCCCGTCGAGGCGGTACCGGGGGACGGGCGCCCCGTGTGGCTGCACCACGGCAGCTCGATCAGCCACGGCTCCAACGCGGCCGGCCCGACCTCGACCTGGCCCGCGCTCGCCGCCTCACTCGGTGGCGTGGAGCTGATCAACCTCGGTCTGGGCGGCAGCGCCCTGCTCGATCCCTTCACGGCCCGCGCCCTGCGGGACACCCCGGCGGACGTCATCAGCGTCAAGATCGGGATCAACCTCGTCAACACCGACGTGATGCGACTGCGCGCCTTCACCCCGGCCGTGCACGGCTTCCTCGACACCGTCCGCGAGGGACACCCCACCACCCCGCTGCTCGTCGTCTCGCCCATCCTGTGCCCGATCCACGAGGACACCCCCGGACCCAGCGCGCCGGACTTCAGCGGCCTCGACAAGGGACAACTGCGGTTCCGGGCAGCGGGCGACCCCGCGGAACGGGCGGCCGGGAAGCTGACCCTCACCGTCATCCGGGACGAACTGGCACGCATCGTGAAGCAGCGGGCGGCCGAGGACCCGCACCTGCACTACCTGGACGGCCGCGAGCTCTACGGAGCGGAGGACGTCGCCGAACTGCCGCTGCCCGACGAGCTCCACCCCGACGCGGCCACCCATCGCCGTATGGGTGAACGCTTCGCCGCTCTCGCCTTCGGAGCCGGGGGAGTCCTCACGGCGGACGGCCACTGACGGCGAGGCCGAGCGGAAATCCGGGCGTGGGGCGGGCAGTTCAGGGCCATGGTCCGTGGTCGAGGTGTACTTCGTGGGGCCGCTACGGTCGCCTCCCGGCGGCACCTGGCGAGTGTCTCGGGGGGATCGCTCATCTCGTCGCGGATCACCTTGACGGCCAGCAGGCGCCCGCCGGGCCACCGCCCCAGTTACGGCTGCCCCATGCCGCCCGCCCCGAGCCGGGCGAGTGTCCGCCAGGCGCCTGCGCGCGCGGGGTCCTGCGGTCGCAGCTCGCCCACGCGCTCGACTCTGCCACACCTGATCATGGAAGAGGGGCCGTCCGCCCATGAAGTCCGCCCGCGACGGCCTGGTCCCTCACCGGGGGCGGCGTCCGCGGGCGCGGAGGTCCGCCACTGCGCCCCGTTCGGCCCCTGGCGCGTGTGGACCCGCCGGTGCGTAATACTCGACGTATGAACCCGAGCATTACGTCCAGGAACGGCGCGACCGTGATCCGGCGGGCCGTCGCCCGGGACGCCAAGCGGCTCACGAAGCTCGTACGCGGGTCGCGCGCCTACGAGGGGCAGTACGCGGCGATGGTCGCGGGCTACCGCGTCGGACCCGACTACATCGAGGCGCACCGCGTCTTCGTGGCCGTCGACACCGACGACCCCGCCGGTCCCGCCGGTCCCGTCCTCGGGTTCTACTCGCTCGTCGTCGTCCCGCCGGAGCTGGACCTGCTGTTCGTCGCGGACGGCACCCAGGGGCGCGGCATCGGGAGGATGCTCGTCGAGCACATGAAGTCGCAGGCGCGCGCCGCCGGACTCGACCGCGTGCACGTGGTGTCCCACCCCCCGGCCGAGGGTTTCTACCGCAGCGTGGGCGCGCTGCGCACCGGGACCGCGCCCGCGAACCCGCCCGCGGTGGCCTGGGACCGGCCTGAGCTGGAGTTCCGCATCACGTGACCTGCACCGGGGTACCCACCGGCCCCGTGGAGAACACGCACCTCGCAGGACAGGCGATCGGGCCTTCAACGCCCGTGCCGTAGCCCGCGGTTGCACCTGACCGCCCCCGGACCGCCACTGAGGGGCGATCCCGGGGGTAACCGCTCGGCATGACTGTTTACGGATTGCACGCCTCGCACGAACAGATACCGCCCGCGGATCTGCTCGACGCCGTGGTCCACGCGGAGAGCGCGGGATTCACCGCCGCCATGTGCTCCGACCACTTCTCGCCGTGGAGCGTCCGCCAGGGCGAGTCCGGCTTCGCCTGGTCGTGGCTCGGAGCCGCCCTGCAGGCCACCGAGCAGATCCCCTTCGGCGTGGTGAACGCGCCCGGCCAGCGCTACCACCCGGCGATCATCGCCCAGGCCGTCGGCAGTCTGGCGTCCATGTACCCGGGCAGGTTCTGGGTGGCGCTCGGCAGCGGCGAGGCCTCCAACGAGCACATCACAGGCGCGGGTTGGCCGCGCAAGGACATCCGCAACGCCCGTCTGCGCGAGTGCGTCGACGTCATCCGGGCGATGCTGCACGGGGAGGAGGTGAGCCACGACGGACTGGTCACCGTGGACCGGGCCCGGCTGTGGACCCTGCCGCCCGCCGTGCCGCCGCTGATCGGGGCCGCGTGCAGCACGGCCACCGCCGCCTGGTGCGCCGAATGGGCCGACGGCCTCATCACGGTCAACGCCCCGCGCGAGCGCCTGCGCGAGATCGTCGGCGCCTACCGGGACGCCGGAGGCCGCGGACCCCTGCATCTCCAGGTGCACCTGAGCTGGGCGCCCGACGAGGACGAGGCCCTCGCGCTGGCACACGACCAGTGGCGCACCAACGTCCACGCGCCCCCGGCCAGTTGGGACCTCGACTCCCCGGAACTCTTCGACATCGTCAGCGAGCACGTCACGCCCGAGCAGGTGGCCGGCACGGTCAACGTCTCGTCGGACCTCGGCCGGCACACCGCCTGGCTCCAGGAGTACGCCGAACTCGGCTTCGACGCGGTGATGCTGCACCACGTGGGCCGCGAACAGGCCCCGTTCATCGACGCGTTCGCCGCGGAAGTACTGCCGCGACTCGACGTCACCCGTCCGCTGCCCGCCACCGCCAAGGAGTACCGATGCGTCTGACCCGGACATCCGACCTGTGGTGGAAGAACGCGGTGGTGTACTGCCTGGACGTCGAGACCTACCAGGACGGCAACGGCGACGGGATCGGCGACTTCGCGGGACTCACCCAGCGCATCGACCACCTCGTGCGGCTGGGCGTGACGTGCGTCTGGCTGATGCCCTTCTACCCGACGCGGGAACGCGACGACGGGTACGACATCACCGACTTCTACGGGGTGGACCCCCGGCTGGGCACCCTAGGAGACTTCACCGAGTTCGTCCGCACCGCCAAGGACCGCGGCATCCGCGTGATCGCGGACCTCGTCGTGAACCACACCTCCGAGGACCACCCCTGGTTCAAGGACGCCCGGTCCAGCCGGGACTCGGCCCACCGCGACTGGTACGTGTGGGCGGACGAGCCCCCCGAGGACGGACCCAAGGGCGTGGTCTTCCCCGACGCGGAGGACAGCCTGTGGGAGTACGACGAGGGCAGCGGCCAGTACTACCTGCACCGCTTCTACAAGCAGCAGCCCGACCTGAACGTCGCCAACCCCGCGGTGCGCGACGAGATAGCCCGCGTCATGGGGTTCTGGACGGAGCTGGGGCTCTCGGGGTTCCGGGTCGACGCCGTGCCGTTCCTGCTGGAGACGGACGGGCAGGACGACGCCGGGAACCTGCCGGACCCGCACGAGTACCTCGCCGACCTGCGCGCCTTCCTCGGCCGCCGCAACGGCGAGTCGGTGCTGCTCGGCGAGGTCAACCTGCCCTACGACGGTCTCGCCCGCTTCTTCGGCGACCCCGCATCCGACCGCGGCGACGAGCTCACCATGTGCTTCGACTTCGTCGGCATGCAGCAGATGTACCTGTCCATGGCGCGCGAGGACGCCGGTCCGCTGGCCGCCGCGCTGCGGGACCGCCCGGCCGCCCCGCGGGACGCCCACTGGGCCACGTTCGTGCGCAACCACGACGAGCTCACTCTCGACAAGCTCAGCGACGACGAGCGCGCCGAGGTCTTCGCCTGCTTCGGCCCGGACAAGGACATGCAGCTGTACGACCGGGGCCTGCGCCGCAGGCTGCCGCCGATGGTGGGCGGCGACCGGCGCCGCGTCGAACTCGCCTACAGCCTGCTGTTCACCCTGCCGGGCACCCCGGTGCTCTTCTACGGCGAGGAGATCGGCATGGGGGAGAACCTGGCCGTCGAGGGGCGTCAGGCCGTACGGACACCCATGCAGTGGACTCCGGAGGCCGGCGCCGGCTTCTCCACCGCCGAACCGGAGGCGTTCCCCAACCCGCTGGCCGAGGGCGAGTTCGGGCCGCAGAAGGTCAACGTGTACGAGCAGAGCCGCGACCCCGGCTCCCTGCTGAGCCGCATCCGGCTGTTCACCGAGCGCTACCGGGAGGCGCCCGAACTGGCCTGGGGCGACTACGAGCTCGTGGAGACGGGGGAGCCCGCCGTCCTGGCCCACCTGGGGTGCACCACCGACGGCAGGGTCCTGGCCGTGCACAACTTCGCGGGCCGCCAGGTCACCGTACGCCTCAGGCTGCCCGAGGTCGGCCCCGGTGCACGCCTGACGGATCTCCTCGACGACGGGCACGACGGTCTCACCGTGGGCGACGACGGCCTGCTCCGCGTGGAACTGCCCGCCTACGGGTACCGGTGGCTGCGCGTCGGTACTCCGGCGGACGACCCCGAAAGGGTCGCTTCCGACTGACACCGCGCCCGCCGGGAAAGTCATCTGAGGTGATCGAGGACCCCGGCGGCCGGCCGGTCCGGCGCCGTCGGTCCGCGAGCACGGCACGACCCGCTCATACGCTCAGCTCATCGCAAGGAGAAGCCGGTGGACTCAGCCCGTACCCGCACCTCCTGGTGGCGTGACGCCGTCATCTACCAGGTGTACCTGCGCAGCTTCGCCGACGGGAACGGCGACGGGACCGGTGACATCGCCGGACTGCGCCGGCGCCTGCCCCACCTCGCCGGGCTGGGCGTGGACGCGCTGTGGATCACCCCCTGGTATCCCTCACCGATGGCCGACGGCGGATACGACGTCGCGGACTACCGGAACATCGACCCGCTGTTCGGCACGCTGGACGACGCACAGGCCCTGCTCGACGAGGTGCACGGGCACGGCATGCGACTGATCATCGACATCGTGCCGAACCACACCTCGACCGCCCACGCCTGGTTCCGCCGGGCACTGGCCGAGGGGCCGGGGTCCGCCGCCCGGGAGCGGTACATCTTCCGTCCGGGACGCGGCCCCCGGGGCGCCGAGCCGCCGAACGACTGGCGCAGTGTCTTCGGCGGCTCCGCCTGGACGCGGATCACCGAACCCGACGGCTCGCCCGGCCCCTGGTACCTGCACCTGTTCGCCCCCGAGCAGCCCGACCTGAACTGGGACGACCCGCAGGTGCGCGCCGAGTTCGAGTCGGTCCTGCGGTTCTGGTTCGACCGCGGTGTGGACGGGGTCCGCATCGACGTCGCGCACGGTCTGGTCAAGGCCCCCGGGCTGCCCGACCTCGGCTCACTGGACGGCAAGCTGCTGGAGGGCGCCCACCGCGAGGACCACCCGCACTGGGACCGCGAGGAGGTCCACGAGATCTTCCAGGGCTGGCGGGCCGTGGCCGACACCTACGACGAGCCCCGGGTCTTCGTCGCCGAGGCGTGGACGGGCGCCCCGGAACGGCTCGCGCGTTACGTGCGCCCCGACGAGCTCCACACCGCCTTCAACTTCGACTACCTGATGACACCGTGGCGCCCGGACCGGCTGCGGCGGGTGATCGACTCGTCCCTGAGCGCCCTCGGTCAGGTGGCCGCCCCCGCCACCTGGGTGCTCTCCAACCACGACGTGGCCCGGCACGTCTCCCGCTACGCGCGACCCCAGCCGGACGAACCGCTGCGCTCCCTGTCCGACCTCAAGGGCCCCGCGGACCTGGACCTGGGCACACGGAGGGCCCGCGCCGCCGCGCTGCTCACCCTCGCCCTGCCCGGCAGCGCGTACCTGTACCAGGGTGAGGAACTGGGCCTGTGGGAGGTTGAGGACCTTCCCGAGGACCTGCTCCAGGACCCCACGTGGCTCCGCTCCGGGCGCACCGACCGGGGCCGCGACGGCTGCCGTGTCCCTCTGCCGTGGCAGGGGGACACCCCGCCTTTCGGCTTCAGCCCCGAGGGCAGCAGGGCGCGGACGTGGCTGCCGCAGCCGGAGGCGTGGAAGTCGCTGACGGTGGCGGCCGAGGAGGGGGACCCGTCCTCGATGCTGGAGCTCTACCGCGAGGCGCTGCGCGTCCGCCGCGCCGAGCCGGCCCTCGGCGACGGCACGCTGGCCTGGGAGAGCGACCCCGACTCCACGCTGCTCGTCTTCCGCCGCGCCCCCGGCTTCCGCTGCGTCGTCAACTTCTCCGAGGAGCCGGCCGCGCTCCCCGAACACGGCACCGTCCTGCTGGCCAGCGGCCCCCTCCACGAGGGCCGCCTTCCCTCCGACACGGCGGTGTGGCTGAAGGACTGACCAAGAGGTTGCCATCAGAGCGGGCGCGGCCGGCTCCACGGGGGCACACAGGCGGCGGCGTCGTGCGGCGGCCCCGGCCCGCCCGCCGCGCCCGCTCGGCGTGACACAGATGCACGGCGGTGTCCTCGCGACGGTTCGCGACGTCCTCGCGGGCGTTGGCGGCACGTTCCCGTTCGGCGCCCTGGGCCGCCAGGCTGCCGGCGCCCGAGTCGGGCGGGCCACCCAGCGGATCGATGCCCATGCCCCCCGTACGCTCCGATTCGCCTAGCGGCTCGGCGGTGTGCCGGGGCAGGGCGTCAAGTCCCGCTGGAGCAAGGGCGTTACGGTCAGGCAGCCGCCGCGTACGCCGCCGCGACGGCCGTGTCCACACGTGCGTGGACGACGAGCGGGGTGCCCTCGGGTTCGGCGGAGGCCTCCAGGCGGCGCCGGGCGGGAGCGCTGTGGGAGGCGACGGACACCAGTACGCCGAGGTGGGCGCACGCGCGGTGGGCCTCCACGACGGCGTCGACGGTGGCACTGCCGGTCGCCGGTCCCTCCAGCACTATCACCACCGGGAACGGCTGATAGGTGTGCACGAGGTCGCTGATGTGCGCGGCGAGCGCCGTTCGCTCCCCGGTGTCCGTCGCGGCGTCCGGCGTGATCATCAGGACGCCGCGCTCAATGGTGTGGGACAGCAACACGACCTCCCGGTTCAGTCAGTCCAACGGTTCGTCCTCGGCGATGCGGGTGCCCGTCCGCGGCGTCCCCATGCCGCAGGTTTGCGTATGAGATCCGTCAAGGACGAACCGGACGTCGTCAGGGAGGCGTCAAGAGCGAGCTGGCTCGATCATCCCGGGGGTTTGCTGAGGTCGTCCGTTCGATCCGAATCTCTTCTAGGAGCTCGCGATGGCCGACCTGGCCTTCGTCGTCGTCACGCTCGCGGTGTTCGCGCTGGTGGCTCTCGTCGCCAAGGGGGTGACGAAGCTGTGACCGCCGAGAACATCGTCGGCCTCGTCGTGGCCGTCGCCCTGCTGGGCTATCTCGTCCTCGCCCTGATCTACCCGGAGAGGTTCTGAGAAGCACCATGAGCCCCGTCCTCGCAGGCGTGCTCCAACTGCTCGCGCTCATAGCGGCTCTGGCACTCGCCTACGTCCCCCTCGGCAACCACCTGGCCAGGGTCTACTCCTCCGGCAGGCATCTGCGTGCCGAGAAGTGGATCTACAAGGCGATCGGCGCCGACCCGAACGCCGGGATGCGCTGGCCCGCGTACCTGCGCGGCGTGCTGGCCTTCTCCGCGGCCGGCGTCTTCTTCCTGTACGCGCTTCAGCGGCTGCAGGGCCACCTGCCCGGCTCGCTCGGCTTCCGGTCCATCGACCCCGACCAGGCCTTCAACACCGCGGCGTCGTTCGTCACGAACACCAACTGGCAGTCCTACTACGGCGAACAGGCCATGGGACACGTCGTGCAGACCGCCGGTCTGGCGGTGCAGAACTTCGTCTCCGCGGCCGTCGGCATGGCGGTCGCCGTGGCCCTGGTGCGGGGCTTCGCACGCTCCCGCACCGGTGAACTCGGCAACTTCTGGTCCGATCTGGTGCGCGGTGTCGTCCGCGTCCTGCTACCGGGCGCGGTGATCGCCGCGATCGTGCTCGTGGCCTGCGGTGCCGTCCAGAACTTCTCCGGCATCCACGAGGTCGGCCAGTTCCTGGGCGGCTCACAGCAGTGGAACGGCGGCGCGGTCGCCTCACAGGAGGCCGTCAAGGAACTGGGCACGAACGGCGGCGGCTACTTCAACGCCAACTCCGCGCACCCTTTCGAGAACCCCACGCCCTTCACCAACCTGTTCGAGATCTTCCTGATGTTGGTGATCCCGGTCGCCCTGACCCGCACCTTCGGCGTCATGGTCGGCTCCGTCAGGCAGGGATACGCGATCCTCGCGACGATGGCGGCCATCTGGGTCGGCTTCGTCGCCCTGATGATGTGGACCGAGTTCCAGCACCACGGACCGGCGCTCGACATCGCCGGCGGTGCGATGGAGGGCAAGGAGACCCGCATCGGGGTCGGGGCCTCGTCGATCTTCGCGGTGTCCACGACGCTTACCTCGACGGGCGCCGTGGACTCCTTCCACTCCTCGTTCACCGGCCTCGGCGGCGGGATCACGCTGCTGGGCATGCAGCTCGGCGAGATCGCGCCCGGCGGCACCGGCTCCGGGCTGTACGGGATGCTCGTCATGGCGGTGATCGCGGTGTTCGTCGCCGGCCTGATGGTCGGCCGCACCCCCGAGTACCTGGGCAAGAGGATCGGCGTCCGCCAGATCAAGTTCGCGGCCCTGTACATCCTCATCACCCCGGCCCTGGTGCTCGTCCTGACCGCCGCCGCCATGGCCCTGTCGACGCCCGGGCACTCGATGACCAACGCGGGCGCGCACGGCTTCTCCGAGATCCTGTACGCCTACACCTCGGCCGCCAACAACAACGGCTCCGCCTTCGCCGGCCTGAACGCCGACACGCAGTGGTTCAACACCACGCTCGGGCTGGCCATGCTCCTCGGACGCTTCCTGCCGATGGTGTTCGTCCTGGCCCTGGCCGGTTCGCTCGCCGGACAGCGGCCGGTCCCGGCGACCGCGGGCACCCTGCGCACCGAGAAGCCGCTGTTCGCGGGCCTCCTGGTGGGCGCGATCATCGTCATCACCGGCCTGACCTACTTCCCGGCCCTCGCACTGGGACCGCTGGCCGAGGGGCTGGCGACATGAGCACCCGCACCCGTGGAACCGGCGCCGGCAAGTCCCCCGCGGACGGGGCCCGAAGCGACAAGAACCGTACCGAGAACCAAGAGGACGCGATGTCCACAGCCACCCCGACCCGGGCGCCGCACGGCGATGTACCGGCCGTTCACCAGGACCGACAGCGCGCGGGCGCCGGCGTGTTCGGTCCCCGGCAGCTGCTCAAGGCGCTGCCGGACGCCCTCCGCAAGCTCGACCCGCGCGTGATGGTCACCTCGCCCGTGATGTTCGTCGTCCTCGTCGGCTCGGTGCTGACCACGGCGTTCGCGTTCAAGGACCCGGAAGACTGGTTCGGCTGGACGATCAGCGCGTGGCTCTGGCTGACCGTGATCTTCGCCAACCTCGCGGAGGCGGTCGCCGAGGGACGCGGCAAGGCGCAGGCGGACACCCTGCGCAGGGCGAAGACCGGCACGGTCGCCCGGCGCCTCGACGGTCCCTCGGAGGAGCGGGTGCCCGGCACCGAACTGCGCGTCGGCGACCTGGTGGTGTGCGAGGCGGGCGACATCGTCCCCGGCGACGGTGACGTCGTCGAGGGCGTGGCGTCCGTGGACGAGTCGGCGATCACGGGCGAGTCGGCACCGGTCATCCGCGAGTCCGGAGGCGACCGCAGCGCCGTCACCGGCGGGACCAGGGTCCTGTCCGACCGGATCGTCGTCCGGATCACGACGAAGCCGGGGGAGACCTTCATCGACCGGATGATCAGCCTGGTCGAGGGGGCGGCACGGCAGAAGACGCCCAACGAGATCGCGCTGAACATCCTGCTCGCCTCGCTCACCGTCGCCTTCCTGCTCGCGGTCGCCACCCTGCCCCCGTTCGCCGGGTACGCGGGTACGCACCTGACCATGGTCGTCCTGGTGGCGCTGCTGGTCTGCCTGATCCCCACCACCATCGGCGCGCTGCTGTCGGCGATCGGCATCGCCGGCATGGACAGGCTGGTCCAGCGCAACGTCCTCGCGATGTCGGGCCGCGCCGTCGAGGCGGCCGGTGACGTATCGACGCTGCTGCTCGACAAGACGGGCACCATCACCCTCGGCAACCGCCGCGCCTCGGAGTTCGTGCCGGTGACCGGCGCCACCGAGGCCGAGGTCGCCGAGGCCGCCCGGCTCTCCTCGCTGGCGGACGAGACGCCCGAGGGCCGCTCCGTCGTCGTCCTGGCGAGGGAGGCGTACGGGCTGCGCGAGGCCGATCCGGTGGTCCCGGCGCACGCCGAGTGGATCGGGTTCACCGCGCAGACCCGCATGTCGGGCGTGGACGTGGACGGGCGCAGCATCCGCAAGGGCGCCGCGGGCTCGGTCATCGCCTGGGTCCGGGACCGCGGGGGAGCGGTGTCCGCGGACGCGGGCGCGCTGGCCGACCGGATCGCCGAAGCGGGCGGCACACCGCTGCTCGTGGCCGTCGAGGACGAGCGGGGCGCCCGGGTGCTGGGCGTGATCCACCTCAAGGACGTCGTCAAGGAGGGCATGCGGGAGCGGTTCGGCGAGCTGCGCCGCATGGGCATCAGGACCGTCATGATCACGGGTGACAACCCGCTGACGGCCAAGGCGATCGCGGACGAGGCGGGTGTCGACGACTTCCTCGCGGAGGCGACACCCGAGGACAAGATGGCGCTCATCAGGCAGGAGCAGTCGGGCGGCAGGCTCGTCGCGATGACCGGCGACGGCACGAACGACGCGCCGGCCCTCGCCCAGGCCGACGTCGGCGTGGCCATGAACACCGGAACCTCGGCCGCCAAGGAGGCCGGGAACATGGTCGATCTGGACTCCGATCCGACCAAGCTCATCGAGATCGTCGAGATCGGCAAGCAACTCCTCATCACTCGGGGCGCGTTGACGACGTTCTCGATCGCCAACGACGTCGCGAAGTACTTCGCGATCATCCCCGCCCTGTTCGCCGCGGTCTACCCGGGCCTGGACCGGCTGAACATCATGCGGCTGTCCTCGCCGGACTCCGCGATCCTGTCCGCCGTCGTCTTCAACGCACTGATCATCATCGCGCTGGTCCCGCTCGCCCTGCGGGGTGTGCGGTACCGGCCGATGAGCGCGGACCGGCTGCTGCGGCGCAACCTCGGCGTCTACGGACTGGGCGGCCTGATCGCGCCGTTCGCCGGGATCAAGCTCATCGACCTGCTCATCTCCCTCATCCCAGGAATCGGCTGAACGCCATGAACAACTCGGTCACCAACTCCGCCCGGCTGCTCTGGGCCGGCCTGCGGGCCCTCCTGGTGCTCACCGTCGTGACGGGGATCCTGTATCCGCTCGCGGTCACCGGTGTCGCCCAGGCACTGTTCCCCGACAAGGCGAACGGCTCGCGGACATCGGCCGACGGCAGGGTCGTGGGCTCCTCGCTCATCGGCCAGTCCTACGACCTGCCCTCGGCGAAGGGCCGGCAGACGCCCGAGCCCGACCTGAAGTGGTTCCAGGGCCGCCCGCGGAACGGGCTCGGCACCAACACCGTCAACACGCGGTACGACCTGATCCTGTCCGGCGCCACCAACCGTGCCGCCGACGACAAGGACCTCATCGCCTGGGTGACGGCCGCGAAGAAGGCCGTCGTCGAGGACAACTCGGTGAACGGCTACACGGTCAGGCCCTCCGATGTGCCCCCCGACGCGGTGACGTCCTCCGGATCGGGCCTGGACCCGGACATCTCCCCGGAGTACGCCGACCTCCAGGTGCACCGCGTGGCCGAGCGGAACGCCCTGCCGGTCGCCCGGGTGCAGCGGCTCGTCGACGAGCACACCGAGGGCCGCACCCTCGGCTTCATGGGTGAACCGCGCGTCAACGTCCTCGAACTCAACGTCGCGCTGCGGGCGTTGACAGCGAAGGGGTGAGTCAGCTCGCCGCCGCGGTCTCGGCGAGCTTCTGGAACTCACCGAGGTCGTAGTTGGCCAGCGCCGAGTCCAGGTTGGTCAGCGCGCCGATGTGCTCCACGAAGCCCTTCGGGTCGTACTCGATCTGCAGGGCCACCCTGCTCGACGTCTCACTGAGCCGGTGGAAGGTGACGACACCGGCGTGGTGGACGCCCTCGGTGGTCCGCCAGGCGATCCGCTCCTCGGGGATCACCTCGGTGAGTTCCGCGACGAAGTTCTTGTCCGCGCCCGGCAGGGACAGCTGCCAGGCGAAACGCCGTTCGTCGAGCGGCTCCACGATGCGTACGTGGCTGAGGAACGACGGCCATCGGGTCACGTCGCTCCACAGCGCCCAGGTGACGGCCACCGGGGCTTCGATGTCGACGGTCTCCACCAGGGAGGCGGACATGCGGCACCTCTTTCTCGACTGCGGTCGTACGGGTCCGTGAGGCCTCGGCTACCCGCCGCCGCCGTGCTCACACGGGCACCGCCGCCTCACCCGGTGGACACCGCCGTCACCTCCGGCGGCGGGTCGGCGAGGAGCCGCAGCAGCCAGTACGCGCTCTCCTCCGCCCCGTCGGTGTCGGCGGCGCCCTCGGCCACCGGGGCCGGCGCGGGGAACAGCCGCATCCAGGACGCGGCCCGGCCGAGGGCGCTCAGCCGCCACGCCAGGTCCACGGCCCGTCGCAGGTCAGCCGTCGTCCGCCCCGGCTCCGTCCACGGTTCGAGGTAGGCGTCCCGGAGCCGCGGCAGCACCTGCGGCCGGTACCGTTCGGCGGCGCTCCGGGCGGCGACCGGCAGGCTGCAGAAAGGGTGCGAGACGGCCGCGTCGCCCCAGTCGAAGAAGACGAACCGTCCGGGCTCCGGACGGAACAACTGCCCGTCGTGCAGGTCCGAGTGGTCGAGGGAGTCGGCGATCCCGAGGGCCGCGAGCTCCGCGCACCACTCCTCCAGACGCGGGCGGAGCTTCTCCAGCCTCGCCCGCTCGTCCGGCTCCAGCGCGGAGTTGCCGGCGAGGAGCCGGTCGAAGACGTCGGGCAGGGCGGAGGTGCGGGCGCTCGGGACACCCAGCGTCTCCATCTGCCGGGTGTGACCCACCAGCGTGCGCTGCATCGCCGCGTACCGGCCCAGGAACTCCTCCCACGCCCGCGGGCCCGCCGTCTCCCGGTCGAGTACGTCCCTGAAGAGTTCACCGCCGTCGGGCAGCAGCGACCAGCCCCGATCGGCGTCGACCGCCAGCGGCTCCAGAACCTGCCCCGGCACCCAGCGCGCCAGCGACTCCGTCAGAGCGCCCTCGAAGGCACCGGCCGGCGGACTCGCCTTGAACCACACGGCGCCGTCCGCGCCGACGGGGAAGCGCACCAGGACGGACCACGGCCGCACCCGTACCGTCGACGGCCCCTCGACGCGCAGGCCATGACCGGACAGTCGCTCCCGCACCCAGCCCAGAGCCGCCTGCCGCCACGCCTCCCGCTCCCAGGGAGTCACCGCGTCCTGGTACCGCCCCCGGTCCACGACCGCCACCTCGTACGCCATCGCGCCATCACAGCAGCGCGCCGGACGAGGTGCCACCTGTTTTTCCGGTGCAGCCCCGGTCAGCCGGCCGCCGACGACCGCCACGCGGAAGACCGCAGCAGCCGCAGCCCGTTGAGCCCGACGAGCACGGTGGAACCCTCGTGACCGGCCACGCCCAAGGGCAAAGGGAGATGCCCGGCCAGGTCCCACACCACCAGGGCCCCGATGCACACGGAGGCGATGACGAGGTTCTGCACCACCAGTCGCCGGGCCCGGCGCGAGAGGGCGACGACGGCGGGCACGGTGGCCAGTTCGTCACGCACGACGACGGCGTCCGCGCTCTCCAGGGCCAGGTCCGAACCCCGCCCGGCCCATGGCGATGCCGCAGTGCGCGGCGGCCAGCGCGGGAGCGTCGTTCACCCCGTCGCCGACGACCAGGACCCGCTCGCCGGCCCGCCCCCATTCCCGTACGGCCGCCACCTTGTCCTGGGGCAGCAGCGCGGACCGTACGTCGGTGATCCCGGCCTCGCTCGCCAGGCGGCTCGCGGCCCGCGCGTTGTCGCCCGTGAGCAGTGCCGGGGCCGAGCCGGTGAGACGGCCGAGCGCGGCGACGGCGTCCGCCGCGCCCGGACGCAGCCGGTCGCTCACGCCGAGGACCGCGACCGGCGTGCCGTCGACCAGGACGACGACTGCCGTTCGCCCCTCGGCCTCCGCCTCCGCCACGGCCGCCCGGGCCGTGGCGTCGGCGTCGGGCAGGTGGGCCGGGCTGCCGACCCGCACCTCGTGGCCCTCGACCACGGCCCGCACGCCCCGGCCCGGCTCCGCCGAGAAGTCCTCCGCCGGCGCCGGGCGCACACCGGCCTCGCCGGCGGCGGCGACCACCGCGCGGGCGAGCGGGTGCTCGCTGGGGTGTTCGGCGCCGGCGGCGAGGGCGAGCGCCCGCCGCGCGTCCATGCCCGCACCGGGCAGTGCCCGTACCTCGACGACCTCGGGGGCGCCTTCGGTGAGCGTGCCGGTCTTGTCCAGGGCGACCCGGGTCACGCTCCCCAACCGCTCCATCACCACGGCCGACTTGACGAGGACGCCGTGCCGTCCGGAGTTGGCGATCGCGGACAGCAGCGGGGGCATGGTGGCCAGCACCACCGCACAGGGCGAGGCCACGATCATGAACGTCATCGCCCGCAGCAGGGTCTCGGTGACGTCGGCGCCGAAGGCGGTCGGCACGGCGAACAGGGCGAGCGTCGCGACCACCACGCCGACCGAGTAGCGCTGCTCGATCCTCTCGATGAACAGCTGGGTCGGCGCCTTGGTGGCGCTCGCCTCCTCGACCATGGCGACGATCCGCGCGATGACCGACCGGGAGGGGTCCTCGGTCACGCGCACGCGCAGTGCCCCGGTGCCGTTCAGCGTCCCGGCGAACACTCCGTCCCCGACCGTCCTGGGCACCGGGAGGGGCTCACCCGTGATGGTGGCCTGGTCCACGTCACTGGCCCCCTCCAGCACGGTCCCGTCCGCGGGCAGCCGCTCACCGGGCCGTACGAGCACGGTGTCGCCGGTCCGCAGGGCGGACGCCTCGACGCTCTCCTCGCCGCCCTCCGGGGTCAGCCGCACCGCCGTGGCGGGGGCCAGGTCGAGGAGCCCGCGCACGGAGTCCTCGGTACGCCGGGTCGCCAGGGCCTCCAGCGCGCCGGACACCGCGAAGATCACGATCAGCAGTCCGCCGTCGAGGAACTGCCCGATGGCCGCGGCGCCCAGAGCGGCCACCACCATCAGCAGGTCGACGTCGAGACTGCGCTCGCGCAACGCCTGGACGCCCGCCCGGCCGGGCTCCCAGCCGCCCGCCGCGTAGCAGAGGGCGTAGAGCGGGCCCCAGGTCCAGGCGGGCGCGCCCGCGAGATCTAGCGGGAACGCCGACAGGAAGGCCACCAGGGACAGCGCCGCCCACCGGACCTCGGGAAGCGCCGACAGGCGGGTGCGGCGGGGCCGAGGGGGTGCCGGGCGGCCGGAGACCGGGGACGGCCGGTCGTCGACCAGCGCAGAAGCCATCGGAGGACACCTCGTGGGTCGTGCGGGGACAGGGACGGAAGCCTCCACCATAACGGAACGTATGAAGATGTCTTCAAGTGTTCCCTCTGAACTGTCCGGGACCAGCAGTCCCGGGGTCTCGTCCCCGCGCTCCAGGTGAACGGCGCGAGGGTCGGGGGCTCGACGCTCCGTTGTGGGCCCGCCACCGTGAGTGCGAGGATGCACGACGCCAGCACATGACGACCGGGGGGCGAAGAGTGAGCGACGCGCAGCGGGAGCCGGAGGCGGCCGTGGTGTTCGACGCGCTGGGGGCCGACTACGAGAAGGCGTTCGCCGGATCGGAGCCGCACCGGCGGTCACTGGAGGGGCTGCTCGCCCGGCTGCGCCCCGGCAGCAGAGTGCTCGACGTGGGGAGCGGCACGGGGCGGCCCACCGCCTCGACGCTCGCCGCGGCGGGCCACGACGTGCTCGGCGTCGACGTCTCGCCGGTCATGGTCGAACTCGCCGCCCGCCAGGTGCCCGAAGCCGCCTTCCGCTGCGCGGACATCCGTGAAGTCCCCCTGGAGGAAGGCTCGTTCGACGCGGTCTGCGTGTACTTCTCGTTGCTCCAGCTGTCCCGCGAGGAGCAGTCGGCCCTGGTGGCGCGGCTGGCGCGGACGGTGAGGCCCGGCGGGGACCTGGTGCTCGCCACCGTGCCCGTGGACGTCGAGGGCGTCGACGCCGTCTTCATGGGGCAGCCCGTGCGGGTGACGAGCTACTCGGCCGCGGACTTCACCGCGATGGTGAAGGGGGCCGGTCTGGAGGTGCTGGCGGAGGAGAGCGCGATGTTCACCCCCGCTCACCCGGACGCCGCCCCCGAACCGCATCTCTTCCTGCACTGCCTGCGTCCGGCCCTCTGACCCGGCGTCCGGCCGGGCGGGGCGGTCCTACGACGGGACGGCGGCACCGTCGAGCGAGTCGTCCGCCTCCGGTTCCTGCGGCGGATCGCTGAGCTGTTCGCGTACGTAGTTCCAGACGACGGCGATCAGCGCGGCGACCGGGACTGCCAGCAGGCTGCCCACGATGCCGGCCAGGCTGCCGCCCAGCGTGACCGCGAGCAGGACCACCGCCGCGTGCAGGCCGAGGCCGCGGCTCTGGATGATCGGCTGGAACACGTTCCCTTCGAGCTGCTGCACCACGATGATGATCGCCAGCACGAGGAGGGCGTCCGTCAGGCCGTTCGACACCAGCGCGATGAGCACGGCCACGAAGCCCGCGAACAGGGCGCCCACGATCGGCACGAACGCGGACACGAAGGTCAGCACGGCCAGCGGAAGCACCAGCGGCACTCCCAGCACCCACAGCCCGATGCCGATGAAGACGGCGTCGAGCAGGCCCACGAATGCCTGGGAGCGCACGAACGCGCCGAGCGTGTCCCAGCCGCGCTCGGCCACGGTCGGGATGTCGGTCGCCAGACGGCCGGGCAGCTGACGGGTCAGCCACGGCAGGAACCGCGGGCCGTCCTTGAGGAAGAAGAACATCAGGAAGACGGCCAGCACGGCGGTGACGACACCGTCGATCACGGTGTTCACCCCGGTGAAGACGGCGGTGACCCAGCTGCCCGCGCTGTTCCTGATCCGGTCGGCGGCGGCGTCGGAGGCCCCGCTGATCTGGTCGTCGCCGATGTTCAGCGGCGGCCCGGCCGCCCACTCCCGCAGCTTGTGGATGCCGTCCACGACCCCGTCGGTGAGTTCGCCGGACTGGGACGCCACCGGCACCGCGATGAGCGCGACGATCCCGGCGGTGACGAGGAGGAACAGCACGGTCACGACCGAGGCCGCCAGGGCGGGGCGCCACCCGCGGCCGCGCAGGAACCGGGCCAGCGGCCAGGTCAGGGTCGTGATGAAGAGGCCCACTATGAGGGGCCAGACGACCGACCACATGCGGCCCAGCAGCCAGAGGGCCACCGCGGCCAGCACGAGGACCAGCAGCAGATCGACGGAGACCCGTGCCGTGTTGCGCAGCGCGGCGCGCGATTTCGTGGAACTCAGCGTGGCAGACATGGGGGTCACCTTATGGGTACCGCCGACACGCCCTTCTCGGGTGCCGCAGGGACGGCGGGACCTCCGGCGGCTGACGGGTCGTCAACTGCCGGGCGGCTCGGCCTTACCCGTGACGCAGCGCGCCCCCCGCCGGTCGTGACGACCGGCAGGGGGCGGCTTGCGCGGACTGCGCGGGCTCGGAGGCGAGCCCGGTCGGCCCCCGTCGGGGAAGGGGGCCGGAGGGGGACTCAGACAGTCCCGGACTTGACGATCTTGACGGACGTCTTGGGGGTGCCGCTGGAGGAGCCCTGCGCCTCGATCTTCTTCACGAGGTCGAAGCCCTCGACGACCTCGCCGAACACGACGTGCTTGCCGTCGAGCCAGCTGGTGACGATGGTGGTGATGAAGAACTGCGAGCCGTTGGTGTTCGGGCCGGCGTTGGCCATGCTCAGCAGGCCCGGCTTGGTGTGCTTGAGCTGGAAGTTCTCGTCCTTGAACTTCTCGCCGTAGATGCTCTTGCCGCCCGTGCCGTCACCCCGGGTGAAGTCACCGCCCTGGAGCATGAACTCGGGGATGATGCGGTGGAACCGCGAGCCCTCGTAGCCGAAGCCGTGCTCGCCGGTGGCGAGCTCCCGGAAGTTGCGAGCGGTCTCGGGCACGACGTCGTCGTACAGCTTGAAGACGATGCGGCCGGCCGGCTCATTGCCGATCTCGATGTCGAAGAACACGTTGTCAGTGGTCATACCCACCATGATCACACCATCGTGGCGTGGAACCGACCGATTCCGCGGAGCTGTCACTCTCGTCTCACCGTTTGCGGCATGATGTCCAGCCGCAACGCGTGACGCACCGTGACGGCCGTGTCGCGTGAGGTGGCCGCGGCGGCCCTGGCGGTGGCGGGCCCCTGGGGGAGGTGCGAGAGTCGTTACGACTGTCCGCGAACCTCGTGAGCACAGGCAGGTGCCCCATGCCGCGACCACAGGCGCCTCTGTTCGTCATGGACGGACGGGCGAGGGTGCTGAGCTGGAGCGAGTGGGCCCGGCGACTTCTCGGCCGGCCGGCCGAGGACGCGGTGGGTACACCCGCCCTGCAGGTGCTGTCCGCGGAGCCGGACGACGTGGCGCCGTCCCCAGGCGACCGGGGCGACGGCTGGTACGTCCGCCGGGTACCCGGCGACTCCGCGGGACAGGAATGGGGGGTGTGGCCCGCCGGACCGGCCGAACCCGACGGACTGGACGACGCCGTACTCGACGCGGTCTTCACGCAGTCGGCGGTGGGCCTGCACGTGCTCGACACGGACCTGCGGGTCGTCCGCGTCAACACCGTGGCCGTCGGCATGCGCGGCGTGCCCGAGGACAGCATCGTGGGGCGGTCCGTCACCGAGGCCTACGCGGGGCTGAGCGACGACGTCGTGGAGAGCACCGTGCGCGAGGTGCTGGAGACGGGGCGCCCGAGCCGTGACGTGCTGGTGCGTGCGTACCCGCGTGTGGACCCGGGCCGCGAGCACGTCTTCTCGACCTCGGCCTTCCGCCTCCAGGACAGGACGGGCCGTCCGCTCGGCGTGGTGGCCACCGCCGTGGACGTCACCGAGCGCGAGCGCGCCCAGGCCCGCCTGCGGCTCCTGCGCACCGCGCACGAGACGATCGGCCGCAGTCTGGACGTGCTGCACACCGCCCAGGAACTGGTCGACGTGACCGTGCCCGCGTTCGCCGACGGGATCCTGGTGGCGCTCACCGACTCGGTCCTGCGCGGCAAAGCGCCGGAGACGCTGCCGAGGGAGATCTCCCCGCTGCTGCGCTGCGCAGCCGTCGCGGGCGCCCATTGGCAGCCGCCCGAGCCCGGCGCGATCCTGCTTCCGGGCCTCTTCGGCGGCGAGCTGCCCGCCAAGCCCGCCCTGGTGCCGTCGCCGTCCCCGGACGCGAGTGACGGCGACGGCCTGTCCGGGCAGGTGTCCCTCGTCGTACCGCTCACGGCACGCGGCCAGATCTTCGGTGTCGTCGCCTTCCGCAGGGCCGCGGGTGCGGAGCCGTTCGAGCCGGACGACCTGACCCTCGCCGACGGCATCGCCGCCCGTACGGCGACCTGCCTGGAGAACGCGCTGCGCTTCACCCGCGAGCACATCGTCATGACGGCGCTGCAGGGCAGGCCGCAACGGCAGGAGGCCGCGACCCACCGCGCCGTCGAGATCGCCCAGGGACACCGCGCCGACGGCGGCGGAGCGGGGGCCTGGTGCGACGTGATCCCGCTGTCCGGCGCGCGGGTCGCCCTGGTCGTCGGACAGGTCCAGCAGCCAGGCATCAGCGGCGTGGCGACGATGAGCCAGCTGCGGACCGCCGTGCACAGCCTCGCCGGCCTCGACCTCGAACCCCACGAGCTGCTCGCCCGCCTGCACGCCACGACCCTCAGGCTGGCCGCCGAGCAGGGGGAAGCCTCCGTCGCCGACGCGCCGACCGCGAGCTGTGCGTTCGCCGTCCA
Source organism: Streptomyces sp. NPDC028308 (assembly GCF_055565855.1). NCBI lineage: Bacteria > Bacillati > Actinomycetota > Actinomycetes > Kitasatosporales > Streptomycetaceae > Streptomyces > Streptomyces sp. NPDC028308. The sequence continues at coordinate 477,137 of NZ_JBVHTO010000002.1, read as the reverse complement.
CGACCCGGTGGCCGGGCGGCTCGACATCGCACGTGCGGGGATGTCGCTGCTGTGCCTCGTCCGCCCGGACGGTTCCGTGGACCCCGCACCGGTGCCGGCCGGGCCGCTCCTCGGCGCCGAGGGACCGCCGTTCCCCTGCGGGTCGGAGGTCCTTCCCGCCGGAAGCACCCTCTGCGTGGCCTCGCAGCCGCTCTCCTCCCGCGGGGTCGCGTCGACGGAGCGGCTGGTCGAAGCCCTCGCGCACCCCGGTCAGAGCCCCCGGTCCATGGCCGACGAGGTGGAGAAGATCGTCGCGGAGGACGCGGTGGTGCTCATCGCGCGCACCCGCCACCTGCCTGCCGACGAACTCGCGGAATGGCACGTACCGGCCGAGCCCTCGGCGGTGCGGCAGACCCGCCGGGACGTCGAACAGCGACTGGAGGAGTGGGGCGTGGACGTCGACCCGTTCTCCGTGCAGCTGGTCGTCAGCGAACTCGTCACCAATGCCGTCCGCTACGGGGAGGCGCCGATCACCCTGCGCCTGCTCAGGGGTGAGGACAGCCTGATCTGCGAGGTGAGCGACGCCGCGCTGACCGCCCCGTACCTGCGGCACGCCAAGGCGAACGAGGAGGGCGGACGAGGACTGCACATCTGCGCGAGCGTCACGGAGAGCTGGGGCGTGCGGTACTCGGACACGGACAAGACGGTCTGGACGGAGATCGCCGTGGGCGGGACCGGCCCGACGGCATGACCGCACGCCTCACCCGCGGCGTCCGCCCGCAGCCTCCCGCGCCGCGTCCGGCCGCCCTCGCCATCCGGCGCTTCGGGTACACGGCGGGACGAGTCCGTACGCCGTCATCCCGGCCGGGTCGCCGGGGACCGCGGCCGTCCCGAGCGCGCTCATGTCACCCGCTCCTGACCCCGTCACCGTTCGCCGCCGACGATGCGATCGCCGTCCCGCCACGGCCGACCCGCCGCCCGGGCGCGAGCCTGCGCACCGGGCGTCGCGGGCCCGCCCGGGTGAGAGCCGGACGAGCGGGAAGAAGGGGTGCGGCCGGCACGGCGGGGCGGCGACCGCCCCGGTGCGGGCGACGACTTCGGCAGGTCGCATACTCGATGATCGTCTGCCCGTGCCGGCCACCGCGACGGGTGCGCCGGACGGCAGCAATCGGAAGGATCGATCGGGGACATGAAGGCAGCGAACGAGCCGGCCATGCCGGAAGAGGTGGAGAGTCCCGCCCTGCGGGAGCAGCCCACCGGTGGACTGGCGAGGTGGCTGCTCCGCCACCGGGTGCAGCCAGTGGGGCCCGCGGCGGGGGAGGGACACACCAAGCCGCAGTCCTGGTGGAAGGTGATGTGCCTGACCGGTGTCGACTACTTCTCCAGCCTGGCCTACGTCCCGGCGATCGCCGCGCTCGCGGCGGGAGCGGTGTCACCGCTGGCGACCCTGCTCATCGTCGCCCTGACCCTGGTCGGCATGCTGCCGATGTACCGGCGCGTGGCCCGAGAGAGCCCGCACGGAGCCGGCTCGGTGGCGATGCTGGAGGACCTGCTGCCGTTCTGGTGGGGCAAGCTCTTCGTGCTGGTCCTGCTCGGGTTCGTGGCCACCTCGTGGATCATCACGATCACCCTGTCCACGGCGGACGCTTCCGTGCACGTGGTGGAGAACCCGTTCTTCCCGCACGCCCTGCACGGCCACGAGGTCGGCCTCACCGTGACCCTGCTCTTGCTCCTCGGCGGGGTGTTCCTCCTCGGGTTCAGCGAGGCGGTCAAGGTGGCCATCCCGCTGGTGGGCGTCTTCCTGGCGCTCAACGCGGTCGTGGTCGGCGTCGGCCTGGTGGACGTCTTCACCACGTCCGGCGCCCTCTCGGCATGGACGGACGCCCTCGGCGACACCGGGGGCGGCTTCGGCGACCTGGCCGAACCGGCCCTGCTCGCTTTCCCGCTGCTCGTCCTCGGTCTGTCCGGATTCGAGACCGGCGTCAGCATGATGCCCCTGGTCGCCGCGAAGGGCAGCGACCCCGAGCAGCAGCTCCGTTCCCGGATCCGCAACACGCGCCGCCTGCTCACGACCGCCGCCCTCATCATGAGCGTGTACCTGCTGGCCGCGAGCTTCGTGACCACCGTCCTCATCCCGCACAAGGAGTTCGAGTCCGGTGGCGAGGCCAACGGCCGCGCACTGGCCTGGCTCGCGCACGAGAAGGTCGGCGAGGCCTTCGGCACCGCCTACGACATCAGCACCATCCTGATCCTGTGGTTCGCCGGGGCGTCCGCGATGGCCGGACTCATCAACATCGTGCCCAGGTACCTCCCGGACTACGGCATGGCCCCCGAGTGGGGACGCGCGGTACGCCCCGTCGTCATCGTCTACACCATCCTGTGCGTCGCCATCACCATCGCCTTCGACGCCGACGTCGACGCGCAGGCCGGGGCCTACGCCACCGGCATCCTGGCCATGATGGTCTCCGGAGCGTTCGCCGTCACGGTCTCCGTCGTCCGCGGCGGCAAGCGTGTGCACGGCATCGGCTTCGGCCTGCTCACCGCGGTCCTGCTCTACGCCCTGATCGCCAACATCATCGACAAGCCCGACGGCATCGCCATCTCGGGGGCGTTCATCGCCGGCATCATCGTCGTCTCACTCGTGTCCCGGGTCTCGCGCACCACCGAACTGCGGGCCGACCGGATCGTGTTCGACGCCGAGGCGCGCCGCTTCATCGACGACACGCTCGCCCACGACAACTCCATCAACATCATCGCCAACCGGCGGGAGACCGGCGCCAGCGCCGAGTACGCCCACAAGGAGCGTGAGCAGCGGGGCAACAACCCGGTGCCCGGCCCGGCCGACGTGCTGTTCCTGGAGATCGACGTGGTGGACCCGTCCGACTTCAGCGAGACCCTCTCCGTACGCGGTGTGGAGGTCGACGGCTACCGGGTCCTGCGCGCCGAGGCCCCGGCGGCACCCAACGCCATCGCGGCGATCCTGCTGGCGCTGCGCAACGCCACCGGCGTTCTTCCGCACTGCTACTTCGCGTGGGCGGAGGGAAGTCCGCTGATCCACATGTTCCGTTACTTCCTGCTCGGCCGCGGCGACACCGCTCCCGTCACCCGCGAGATCATCCGCAGCAACGAGCCGGAGCCCGACCGCCGTCCCGGCATCCACGTCGGCGGCTGACGAAACCACACCCGTGGGGCGGCCCGGCTCCCGTCCCACGGGCCCGGTCTCGTCGGCTCCCCGGGAAACGAGACCGCCGCCCGGCCCCGGGAAACGGGACGGCGGGCGGCGGTGACGAACGAGAGCCTGGTCAGACGTTGACACCGAAGTCGGAGGCGATGCCGGACAGACCGGACGCATAACCCTGCCCGACCGCGCGGAACTTCCAGTCGGAGCCGTGCCGGTACAGCTCCCCGAAGACCATCGCGGTCTCGGTGGAGGCGTCCTCGGACAGGTCGTAGCGCGCGAGTTCCTGACCGCCCGCCTGGTTCACGACGCGGATGAACGCGTTGCGGATCTGGCCGAAGCTCTGGCCGCGGCTGTCCGCGTCGTGGATCGAGACCGGGAACACGATCTTGTCGACGTCGGCGGGTACGGCGGCGAGGTTCACCTTGATGGACTCGTCGTCACCCTCGCCCTCACCGGTGAGGTTGTCACCGGTGTGCTCGACCGAACCGTCGGGGCTCTTCAGGTTGTTGTAGAAGACGAAGTGCTGGTCGGAGAGGACCTTGCCCGAGGCGTCCACCAGCAGCGCGGAGGCGTCGAGGTCAAAGTCTGCTCCCGTGGTGGTCCGTACGTCCCAGCCCAGGCCCACGAGGACCGCGGTCAGACCGGGCGCCTCCTTGCTGAGCGAGACGTTGCCACCTTTGGACAGGGAAACTCCCACGCTGTTCTCCTCCGCGATACGGCCGTTTCGGGCACCCGCACCGGATGAGCGGACCCCCCACGACGAAACCTACAACACCGAGGAAAAATCGGTGCGGTTCGGGATCGGCCACCTCAAGAAGCCAGACACGCAGTTCAGATGCGGGTGGGCAGGCCGAACCGCCGTACGTGCGCGGGGTCGTGGAAGGCGGTGACGGCGGCGACGGCCGGACCGCGCAGGGTGAGGACCTGGACGGAGAAGGCGTCCCCGGAGTGGTAGACGGCGAACCCGGGCTGCCCGTTGGCCCGCACCGGCACCAACCGGGCATCTTTGCCGCGCAGTTTGGCGGCGAGCAGCGCGGCCACGCTGTCACGGCCGGAGAACCAGGACGGGTTGGGCGGCATCTGCCAGACCGCGTCCTCGGTCAGCAGCCGGGTCAGTGCCGCGACGTCGGCGCGCTCGAAGGCGTCGACGTAACGGTCGAGCAGTTCGCGCCGGTCCCGCTCGGGAGGCTCGGTGATCTCGTCGATGGCCGGCTCCAGCCGGTCGAGGCGGGCCCGGGCGCGCTGGAGGGCGCTGTGCACCGCCGCCGGGGTGATCGCGAGGACCTCGGCGGTCTCCTCGGCGGACCAGGAGAGCACGTCCCGCAGGATCAGCACCGTGCGCTGCCGCGCCGGCAGATGCTGCAGGGCGGCGATCAGGGCCAGCCGCAGTCCGGTGCGCCCGGCCACGACGGCCGCCGGATCGGCCAGCTCGTCGGGAAGGGGCTCCAGCCACGGGATCTCCGGTCTGCGCGGATCCAGCGCCGTCGGGTCGGTGGCCGGGCCGCCGAGACCGGCGGGCAGCACCCGGCGGCTGCCGTGGCGCAGCGCGTTGAGGCAGGCGTTGGTGGCGATCCGGTAGAGCCAGGTACGCAGCGACGCACGCCCCTGGAAGTCCTCGTACGACCGCCAGGCCCGCAGATATGTCTCCTGCACCAGGTCCTCCGCGTCCTGCGCCGAGCCCAGCATGCGGTAGCAGTGGGTCAGCAGTTCCCGCCGGAACGGCCCGGTCAGTCGGACGAACTCGTCGTGCGGCTGGTCTGTCGAGGTCACCCTGCACTCCTCCTTTTCTTGTACAGACACCCGGGGCCGCCCGAATTCATCGGGTGCGGCCCGGCCGATCCCGGCGGCGCCGCGGGTCGGTACGGGCATGAACAGAAAATGGGTACTGGGGCTCACTTCCGCGGCCTCGGTGATGGTGGCGCTCGACGCCACCGTGGTGACCACGGCACTGAGCCGGATCCGGCTGGATCTCGGCACCTCGATCGAGCAACTCGAATGGACGGTGAACGCCTACAGCCTGAGCTTCGCGGTCCTGCTGATGACCGGCGCGGTGCTTGGCGATCGCTTCGGGCGGCGGCTGGTCTTCATGACGGGACTGGCACTCTTCACGGCGGCCTCGGTCGCCTGCGCGCTCGCACCGGGCGTGGGCTGGCTGATCGCGGCACGCGCGGTGCAGGGCGCCGGTGCCGCCCTGGTCATGCCGCTGGCGATGGCCCTGCTCAGTGCCGCCTACCCGCCGCCGGAGCGGCCGAAGGCCCTGGGTCTCTTCGCCGGGCTGACCGGGCTCGCGGTGGTCGCGGGGCCGGTCGTGGGCGGCGCGGTCACCCAGGGACTCGCCTGGCAGTGGATCTTCTGGCTCAACCTGCCCATCGGCCTGGCCGTCGTCCCGCTCGTGCTTCGGCGGGTCCCGGAGAGCCGGGGCGGGGCGGCGGCGGTGGACACGGGCGGTCTGGTGCTGGTCACCGGTGCCGCGCTCGGGCTGGTGTGGGGGCTCGTCCGCTCGCACGGCGCGGGGTGGGCGAGCGCCGAGGTGACCGGAGCGCTGGCCGCGGGCGTGCTCTGCGCGGTCGCCTTCGTGGCCTGGCAGCGGGCCGCCCGGCACCCGATGGTGCCCCTGGCGCTGTTCCGGCTCCCCGGCTTCGCCGCGGGCAACGCCGCCGGGGTGTTCCTCTACGCCTCGTTGTACGGATCCCTGTTCTTCACGGCGCAGTACTTCCAGACCGGCCGCGGGGACACGCCGCTCGGCGCCGGACTGCATCTGCTGGCGTGGACCGGGGCGGTCACGGTCGTGGCACCGCTGGCGGGCAGGCTGACGCAGCGGATCGGCGCGCGTCCACCGGCCGCACTCGGGCTGGCACTCCAGGCGGCCGGGATGGGATGGCTCGCGCTCGTCTGCACCCCCTCCGTGCCGTACGAGCAGCTCATCGCCCCGATGCTCGTCGCCGGGACGGGCGTGAGCATGGCGATGCCGGCCGCCCAGACCGCCGTACTGAACGCCGTCCAGCCGGAGCAGATCGGCAAGGCCTCCGGGGTGTTCAACACCGGCCGTCAACTGGGCGGGGTCTTCGGAGTGGCCGTCCTGGCGCTGGTGTTCAGCAAGGCCGGCGGCTACGCGGACACCGCCGCCTTCACCGACGGGTTCACGGCGGCGATCGCCGTCAGCGGCGCGCTGTCGCTCGCCGGAGCGCTGGCAGCGCTGTTCGTCCCCGGCCGCCGCCCCGCACCGGCACCCGCCACCCACGCACCGCCGGTGGTCACGTCACAGCGCTGACGGTGCTCCGGTCCGGCCGGCGGCCCCTGACCCGCCGGCCGGCCGCGTCGAGTGGTTGCGGCGGGTGCGGGCCGCGTGGAAGCGTTGATCATTGCTGGGTGCGGGCGGTGCGGAGCGAGGGTATCCGGGAAGGGTGAAGGCGGTGAGTCCCTCGGAGGGTGGCCGGGGGCCGTCCAGCGCTGGGAGTGCGACGGGGGCGGACGGCGCCCGGATCGCGCACGGTTGGCGGGAACAGAGGAGTGCCGGTGAGTGAACAGCGTCAGGACCGCGACTGGACGGCTATGACGCCGGGAGACTTCGACCGGGACGCCCCGCTGCGCCTGAGCGTCGGCACGGGGCCCACCGCCGTACCGGCCGAGCCCGACGAGTACGGCACCGAACCGCTGTTCGGCAACGAGACCCCGGCCCGGCGGACCGGCCCCCGCGCGCGCCGCCGGTCCGCGACCGCCGAGCAGGAACACCTCTTCTAACCGGACCGGACCGGACCGGACAGAACCGGACCGGCCGGGTAGAAAGGGTGCCGGCGCGGGCTTGGGCGCCGGAAGACCCCCGTGCCACGCCGTCACCCCCCGACGGCCAGGCGGAGTGCGGGATAGCAGGGGATGACGGCGTCGAGCCCGACGATGCGTATGACGCGCAGCACCGACTCCTGCGGGGCGGCCAGCCGGATCCAGCCCCCGGCCCCGACGGCGGCGCGATGAGCGGCGATCAGTACGTTGACGCCGGTGGAGTCCATGAACGTCACCCCGCTGAGGTCGACCACGATGCGCAAGGGCGCTTCGGAGTCGTGGGTGAGCAGGGCCCGGCGGAGGTGGTCACGGATGCTGTGGTCGATCTCCCCGTGCAGGGCGACGACCCGGACGTCGTCGAAGGCGGTGGTGCCGATCGACAACCGGCCGGGCCGCGCTGCTTCGTGAGCGTCTGTCACCGGTCCCTCGTTCGCACTTGCTGGTCGGCCCCATGAGCGACGGCGTGTGGGAAGAGGCTGCCCCGCCGGTGCCCGGAAATGCCTCCCGGCGAGCGATCGGAAGCCCGGGACGCATGAGCGGCCGAGGGCGGGGTAGGCGCGCGCGTGAACGGGGGAACGAAGGTGGAATTGGTGCAGTCAGTTTCCGGCGGTGAGGAAGGCGGCGACGGGGTGCCGGCTTCCGATCCGATGAAGACCGTCGTCGCGCTCGAGGGCGGCGGTGCCTGCATCGCCGAGGCCCGGCATCTGGCGGCGGGTTTCCTGACCCGGGTCCAGGCCGAGCACGGCCTGCTCGTGTCGGCGCGGGCGATGGACCTCACGCAGCTCGTGGTGAGCGAGCTGGTCACCAACGCCCGCAAGTACGCGCCCGGACCCGTGCTGCTCGAACTGCGCATCACCGGGGACGCGGTGGAGGTGACCGTGTGGGACAGCGATCCGCTGCTCCCCGTCGCCAAGGAAACCGACCCGGGCCGGATCGGACAGCACGGCCTGGAGATCGTCATGGCCGTCGCCCTGGGCTTCGAGGTCGAGCGGGAGCCCGTGGGCAAACGCATCACCGCCCGCCTGGCTCTGTCCGACTAGGACGCAGGTGAGCCCGGCGTCCGGCCGAGACGACGGGGCCTTCCGCGTCTCGCGCGGGAAGGGGCATTTCCGGTCGTGGCGCGGACACGCGTCGGCCCTCCCGTGGGGAGGGCGCGGGAGGGACGGCGCGGGCCCGTCCGTACGACTGCGCACGGACGAGACCAGGCGGTTTCCGTCTCGCAGTGCGAGGATCACCGCCGGCTCAGCATCGCACCGGATCCGGCCACGCAACAGAGTCGTGACCGAAACCCGTCGTGCAAAAAGATCGTCGGTCGCCCCTCCCGCCGCGAGGTCCGGGCCCGCCGCTCCGGCGGGCCCGACCCGGGTCAGTGGAACGACCTCCGCGCGGTCCCGGGCGCAGTCACGCCCCGCTCCGACGGCCGATGAGGCGTGTGCGCAGCCTCTGCAGCGGTGGCATGAGGCCGTAGATGACGATGGGGACGGCGATGGTGGCCAGCACCAGCGTGCGCAGGACCATCGGTGCCCCGTCGAGCAGGCCGCGCAGCACCAGTTGGAGCACGGTGAGGGTGGGGAAGACGGCCAGCCAGATCATCAGGGCCATGTGATGTCTGGGCGGTGGCCCGACGCGCGGGGCGGGACGGGTGGCGGAGTACTCGGTCATGTCGGTCGGTCCTCACTGGGTGAAGGGAGACGTGGGGGAGAAGGGGTGGGTGTTCACAGGCCGTGCCGGCGGTCGCCGAGGACTGCTTCGGTGACCTGCCGCTCGATCTCCGGTGAGAAGGCGCGGTGTTCGGCCCATGGCTCGGCGGTGGCCCGCTCGTCCGCTGCGGGTTCGGCGGCGACGGAGGTCGCGTCATCGGGCTGACTCCGCCCGCCGGGGAACGGATTCGGCGCCTGCTGGACCTCGCGGAAGAGGGGGCCGGGTAGGGCACGGGCGTACGGGCGCTCCGTCGCCGCCAGGTGACGGGTCGGCGCCGACAGAAGGGCCGTACCGAGTGCGGCGAACGCCGTCAGGACGGCGTATGCGGTTGCTGTCATGGCGCCAGACTGCGATCCGGGCGGGCCCGCCGACCTGATTTGTTGCCGTTTCCGGGAAGAGGTTGCTGTTCCCGCGAACGGCGCGGTGCAATCGCCACGTGGAACACCCGCCCGCCGACGCCCTCCTGGCCGCGCTCGGACCCCGGCTCAGACGCCTGCGTGTCCGGCGGGGCATGACGCTGGCCGGGCTGGCCGAGGGCACCGGCATCTCCCGAAGCACGCTGTCGCGCCTGGAGACCGGCGGACGCCGCCCCGACCTGGAACTCCTGCTTCCCCTCGCCCGGTTCCACCGGGTGCCACTCGACGAACTGGTCGGCACGCGTGAGCCCGCCGAGCCGCTGACGGCGCTCGACCCACGCCGGGTCGGCCGCCGTACGGCACTCCCGCTGACCAGCCGGCCCGGCGCCCCGGCGGCCTGGAAGGTGATCATCCCGATGACCCTGAACGAGCCGGACCTGCGCGTCCACGCGGGGCACGTGTGGCTGCACGTCCTCTCCGGACGGCTGCGTCTCGTCCTGGGCTCCGAAGACCTCGTGCTCGCCTCGGGAGAGACGGCGCACTTCGACACGCGGATGCCGCACTGGTTCGGCAGCACCGGCCTGCGACCCGTCGAGCTCCTCAGCCTGTCCGGCCACCGGGACGAGCACGTACGCGAACGCGCCGGGCGTCGCTGACGTGCTCGGGACGAGGGTGCGCCGGGCACTGCCGTCCGGGCCTGCTCAGCGCGGGGTCAGCGGTCCGGCGACTGCCTCGGCCTCCGAGCGCAGCATGGGCCGCAGCCGTTCCGTGAAGACGGGGACGTACGGCCACATGACCGTCTGCCGGGCCCGTGTCGCGGGCGTGGCCGCCCACACGACACCGTTCCGGTCGGTGAAGTGGGGCCAGAGCGAGGCGTGGCCGCGCATCATGTCGGTCCGCAGACGCTCGATCAGATCCGCGGGGAGCGAGGTGATCCTCGGCGGCGGTGGCGTCCAGCCCGGCAGCGGCCCCCGGAAACCCACACCGTGACGGCGTCGCAGCAGGACGATCTCGATCACCGCCGTGACGGTGACCCCGACAGGACCGGCGAACAGGGCCACGTAGTAGGCCCGGGTCGGATCGGTGAAGGTGAAGACGTAGTCGATGAGCAGGGCGTGACCCACGGCGGTGAGCCAGACGAGCGGGACGCTGGTGAGTGGCCGTACGAGGGGATGGCCGCCCACGGCGAACGCGTTGCGCTGGATCAGGTAGAGCACGGAGCCGAAGAACACCACCAGCCAGGGACCGAACACCAGCGTGAGGAACAGCGTGGTCGTGGACCGCGGGTTGTAGTTGGCTCCGCCGTGACTGGCCCAGTACACGAAGAGGCCGCAGAACGCAGCGGTGATCAGCGCGGTCACCAGGGGCCTGGTGACCAGCCGGACGACGGTCCGCCGGGTGCCGGGGCGGGCCAGGGCGACGAGCGGACCGCAGGCCAGGAGCAGCGACACCGGTCCGGTGGCGAGCATCAGGAGACTGTCGCCGAACGCCTCTTCGAACAGGTCGTTCCCGCCTGTCCCGGTCACCAGCCGGATCAGGATCATGAGGGCGCCGAGGCCCATCAACGCGCGTGGCAGCAGCAGCCGTTCGATGAGCGGATCGGCGGCCTGTCCGGCCACCGTCGTGGCGACCGGCTGTCCGTACCGCCCCGGCACGACGCCGGGCCCGGCCAGCCCCACGACGTCGGCCGCCGAGAACCGGAACACGCGGAAGGGCCCGTAGACGCGCCGGGCCAGTCGCCAGGGGAGGAAGACGTCGAGTACCCAGGCGCCTGGCCGTTCGGGCCGCGCCGCCACGGCAGGACGGTAGGGCGGCCTGTCGTAGGCGTCGACGGCGGTCATGGTCTCTCTCCCCCGATCGGGACCCGGAACGCCGTCATGATGACATGGCAACATCAACTCGGACCTGCGATTTTCGCGCGCTCGCCTTCCGCCCCAACTCCCCGGCCGCACAGGCTCCGAGAGGCGGAACGGGGAGCCGCCCGGCCGTGACGCGGGCGCGGGCGCGGGCAGAAGCGTCTACCGCTTCTGTGCCCGGTACCGCTTGAGGAGCGCGGTGATCCGCTCGTTGTCCGCCCGCCCGTTGAGTTCCGTCAGGAGGTCGTCCGGGCAGAGCTCGTAGTGATCGCCCCACCACCGGCGTCCCCGGTTGTCCCAGATGCGGTAACCGCCCGGCACACCCCGCGCGACATAACGCCGTCCGCTCACCGGTCCCCGACCTCCCGCACCACGCTCGCCCTCCATCGCCCTCGGCGCCGAACGACCCTACGTGCGGGGCGGGCGCTGGGCGAGGTGATAATCCGGGGCCGGGCCTGGGGAGGACAGTCGCCCGCGAGCCCCCACCCGTTCGACGGCGAAGATCGGCATCGCCGTTACCGCACGTTCCACCTCGTCGTTCTAGTAGCGCGCTACCGACCTACGGAGCGTCTTCCGCACGGAACAGAGGTGCGTCCAGGTGAGCGGGTGGGTCACTGTGGGTCTCGGAGTCGCCGCCTTGTGTCCGCTGCCCGGTGTCACCGGCACGGCCGCCGCCGTCGACATCGACCACACCGCCGGGCACGGCCATATCGTGGTCTGCGCCCCGGACGCGTGGGTCGAGATCGGAGCCGGTCCACCGGCCGACCCCGTGACGCCGCCGACCCCACCCCCCTCCCCGCCTCCGGCACACACCGCGCCACCGAAAGAGCTGCCCCCGCGGCCCGCCGCTCCGGAACCACCGGTACGCCACCGCTCACCGATTCCAGCGGCCGCACCCGGCGCCACCGCGCCGGAGACACCTGCGCCCGCCCCCGCGCCACCGCCGGTCCAGCGCGTCCGGCCGGCCAGACCGGCCCCGCCGGGAGCGGCCCCCTTCCACTGGGTGCCGCGCCGCCACTACACCGGCGGAACACGGCGCCCTGTCCCCGTAGGCATGTCGACGGTCATGACCACGACCGCCGTCACCACACCGGCCGTCCTGGCCGCCGCCGCCCTGCGCCCCGGTTCCCGGCGCCGCAGCCGCGGCTGACCGCCCTCCACCCCCTCACCCGTAGTCCTGGAGTTCTCCCGTGCCGGAATGGTTGATCTACACCCTGGCCTCCGTCGTGGTCTGCGCCCTGGTCGTCTCGGTCACCGTGATGCGCCACCGCCGCCTCGCCGACGAGGACACGACGCAGACACCCGACGTCCTGGAATACATGGTGATGATGGTGGGCGTCGTCTACGCCATCGTCCTGGGCCTGGCCATCGCCGGCGTCTGGGAGGCCCGCAGCGCCGCCGAGGACACCGTCCAGCGCGAGGCCCAGGCCCTCTACGAGATCGACCAGCGCCTGGACGTCTACCCCGCCGCCTTCCGCAGCCGGGTGGGCGACCACATCGACACCTACGCTCGCCACGCCGTCACGGCGGAGTGGCCGGCCATCCAGAACGACGAGGAGCCCGGAGCCGAGGGCGCCCGGCTGATGAGCCGCATCCGGGCCGACATCGCCCGCCACACGCCCGCCGACGAACTCCAGGCGCAGGCCTACCAGCCCCTGCTGGACCAGGTGGCCGCCGCCGACGACGCCCGGCACCAGCGCCTCGACAGCGCCGGCACCACCCTTCCCGGCGTGGTCTGGTTCGGCCTCCTCGCCGGGGGAGCCGTCACCCTCGGCCTGCTCTACACCCTCCAGATCCGCCACTCGCCGCGGGAACTGCTGCTGGCGACCACCTTCAGCGCCCTGGTGGTCCTGCTGCTGTTCATGGTGTGGAGCTTCGACGCCCCCTTCGGCCACTCCGGAGCGGACTCCGCCCAGCCCTTGCGGGAGTTGTACGCCACGAGTGCCTGAAGTCCGTCGCCGGCGTCAGGAGTGCAGCAGGCTCCTGAGGTCGGTGACCCGGTAGCCGCGGGACTGGACGGCGTCGATGATCCGGGGGAGGGCCTGCACGTCCAGGGGTGCTCCGCGGCCGTCGGACGTACCGACGTGCATCTGCACGATCTCGCCCGGTGACAGCCCGTCCAGGACCCGGTCGACGACCTTCTGGACCGTCATCCCGCGCGCCGTGCCGAGGTAACCGTTGGTGTCGACGGTGAACTCGATGTCGGCGTACCCGAGCGCGTTGACGTCGGAGATGCCCCGAGGCGTGGTGGCGCTGTACGGGAACCTGAAGAACGGCAGCGGCTCCGCGCCGCTCGCCCGCCGGATCGCCCGGTCGGCCCGCAGTACCTCCCCGGACACCTGACGACTCGTCAAGTCGTCGAACCGGGGGTGACCGTAGGAGTGGTTGCCGACGCCGTGCTCGGCCGCGATCGTCCGCGCCGCGCCGGGATGACGCTCGGCGAACCGCCCTGTCAGGAAGAACGTGGCGGGAACCGCACGCCGGCGCAGCTCGGCCAGGGCTGTGTCGATCCCGGAGTCGTCCCAGGCGGCGTTGAAGGTGAGGGCGACCACTCGGTGGGTGGTGGGGATGCGCCGGACCTCCGCGCCGAGGAGCGTCTTGGGTGGCCGGGGTCGCGCGGTCGGCTCGGGTGTAGGTGAGGGTGGCGAGGCTGGGGCCAGCTGCCCTCGCGAGCGGGGGTCGGCTGCCGACCCCGTCCGCGCGGCGTCGGACGATCCGGCCGACGCGGGCCTGCTCGTCGGCGCCACGCTCGCGGCCGCCGCCACGCCCGGGCGGGGGAGGAGCAACGGCGGGGTCAGCACGGCGGCCGTAGCAAGGATCAAGGGCACGGCGCGACGCACGACGGTGCGTACAGGTCGAGGAGTCATGATCAGTCAACGGCGGCCTGGGGGAGCGGTCACGCTGGTCCTCGGTCACCGAGCTGTTGGAAGAGCTCGCCACCCGCGAGCCCGTGGAGGCCGACCTGGAGCGGGCCGCGGGTCGCCGAGGATACGCCGTTCACCGCGGTGCACACGTACCTGACGCGGCGGGCACTGGACGACGTGAGACCTTGGGCTCCTGGGTAGGGATGGCAGCGAAGGGCCAAAGATGTCCGGGCTCCGGCGTAGTCAGGCGACACCGAGGCCAGCGAGGATGTGGACGTCTTCGGGCCGGGCGTCACTCGCGTTCCGGTCTCTTGCTGTTGGATCGGATCGACACCATGGCTTGGGTAGTAGGAACGGGCGCGTTGTTGGGGCTGCTGGCGATCGCGTCGGGAATCGTCACCCTCCAGAAAGGGTGGATCCCGCCCATGGCGCGCTGCCACGTCACCAGGCCCCAACTACATGGATTCGGTGCCGTGTTCACGGGCGCCTCCGTCCTTCTGCAGAGCCTCCTCTACTTCCGAGTCGTGCCGCGCGTTTCCTGGGAGACCCGCTTCTTCGCCGGCAATGCCCTCCTGTTCGCTGGGCTGCTCCTCATCGCCTGCAGCCAGCTGCCGCTCCGCCGAAGCAGGGATCACGCGGATCCCTCAGGCGTCTGAAGGGTGGCGGTGGCTTCGCCGCGGGAACGAGAGTCCCACGTCAGGTCCCTTCGGGCTTGCGCGGCCATGACGCAGTCGTGCGGGCCGATGCAACCGTCCGCCGGGCTTCTGATTGCAGCCTCGAGCTGGATGCTGCCGAGGCGAGGCCACAACATGAAGAGTCACAAGGCCGATGGGGTTTGGCTGCTCGACCGCAGAAGCAGCCGACCGATGTTGGTGGGGCCCAGGAACCGTCAGGCTGTCGTCACGAGCGCCGCGTCGGCCGGGTCCGGCGGCGTGATCTTGTCCACGGGCCGGCCCTCCCGGGGAATGCTGGGACCCGCGGCCTCTGATCAAGGTTGGGTGGTGGCTCACGCACAGTGGGCTCGGATCGGTGCCGCCACTCGCCGATCGAACACTGCGGCGGTAGGCCGGGGCTGAAACCAGCCCCGAGTTCCGTGACGGTCAGCCAGCACAACCGTCACGAAACCCGAGGCCAAGGGGTCCTAGGGGCGCTGCCTCAGACGGTCGACGATCGCCCATTCCACCGTGTGCGACAGCTGGACATATGTCCTGCCGGAAGCGGTGGACCCCTCACTGCGGAAGCCCAGGAATTCATAGGACTCCGCATCAAAGATGAGGTAGCTGCCCTTCTGGGAACCCTCCCCGGTGTAAGCGATCCCCACTCCCGTGCGACCGGCAGAATCCTTCACTCCCGGAATCGCTTTGACCCCGGGCACCAGGGCCAGCGCCTCGTAAGCGGCGGGGCGCAGTCCCTCGGGCAGCACCGGCCATTTCAGGAGCTCGCCGAGCATGAAGTAGGCGTGGAACCAGTCGAAGCCGGCGAGGTCGTCGATCGACCGGTCGGTCGTGCCGCGGGCGGAGACGAGGGCCGGAACGAGCTTCTTCGGATCGGTCGGGAGCTTCTTGAGCTTGCTCCACTCCCGGGGAGGCCACACGAAGCTGCCCTCCTCCATCGGCTCCTCCCAGATCACGTTGCCGCGCTCCATGGTCAGGGAGCGCTTGGAGCCGTCCACCGAGTCCCAGTTCACGTCCACAAAGGTCTTTACCTTGCCGGTCTTCCGGTCCGTCTCCTTGATGATTCGCTTCGAATAGATGAACTGGTCGTCGCGCGGCGCTACGGCCGTCTCCTGATTGCCCGCGTACACAGCCGCCCCGTTCAGCACCTTCGCAGCGGCGGCGTTCTCCATCTGCGGGGCGACCGTGCCCGCGCGATCCGGGCCTTCGCCTTCGCTGGTGATAAGCACCGCCGTCCCGGTGATCGCCATGGCGACCATCCCGGCCGTCGCGAGGCGCAGCGCGCGGCGACGGCTGAGACCGGTGTCGGAGTGCCGCTCCGTGCGCGCCATCGTGTTGAGCAGTCGGTACCGGGCCTGTGCCCGGGCCGGTTCGGTGAGCGGGCCGGCGTCAGTGTCCCAGTCCCGCAGAAGTTCGAGTTCGTCACTCATGGCCGGATGCCTCTCGCAGTGTCGTCGGATCGGATCCGCCCAACGCTTCGCGTAGCTTGCTGCGAGCCCGATGCAGCCGTGATCTGACCGTGCCGATGGGGACACCGAGGGCCTGGGCCGCCTCCTCGTAGCCGAGGCCGCCCCACGCCACCAGCAGCAGCACGTCCCGGTGCCGAGCGGGCAGCGCGGCCAGTGCCGCCGCCAGCTCGCGGCGTACGGCCCGTGCCCCCACCGTGGCCGCGACACGATCGGCCAGCGGCTCCTCGTGGTCGGCGGGAGCCGGGATGCGCGCCAGGGCCTTGAAGCGGCGGGCCTCGGCCCGCCGGTGCCGGCTGACCAGGTTGGTCGCAATGCCGAGCAGCCAGGGCCTGGCGCCGTCGCCGGTGACCCGCGCGGGGTCGTACCGGTGCCGCTGCTGGAAAGCAGTGGTGAAGGTCTCTGCCATGAGGTCGTCGGCCGACTCGCCGCCGAGCCTACGGGCCAGATAACGGTGTACCGCATCCGCGTGCCGGTCGAAGAGCACGGCGAATGCCTCGGGCTCATCCCGGGACCGCGCAATGACCGAGGCATCGCTGTCCACCCCCGTGCGGACGCCTGGTTCGACGGTCATCGGGGCTCCTCTCGTTCTGGGGAACGCTTCGAAGGCTTGGGCTTTCATCTCTACTTCGCCCTTCGCCCCCGATGAGTTCCCTCGACGTCCGGCCGCCGGTCATGCGAGCGTGCGCTCCACGACCCAGCGGAAGGTGCCAAGGCCGATGCCCAGAGGCAGACCTCACCGCCGGCGCGGCCATGTGCGCCCTCACTGCCGATGTCGGTGCGCGTTTCCCACTGGGCACGTTCGCTGCCGCACACGACCGCGTGGACGCCGAGGGCGGGGCAGCATCCTGATCGACATATCCGGGTGACGAGCAGGCCGCGGAAGGCCCGAGGGCGGTCGTCGCGGCGGGTCGGCTCAGGCGGTGATCGAGCGGTCCAACTCCCGCGCCCGCGCCTCCAGCGCGTGGGCGACAGCCGGCACGGGCCGAGGACCGCCGACGTGTACGCCACGCCGGTCATCCTCGTCGCCCGTGACGGGAGCCGCGCCGGGCACCTCCACTTCGATTCCCGCGCGCCGGGCGAGGGCCAGTGCGATCGCCACGAACCCCTCGGAGAGGGCGAGGGTCACGGAGTTGCTCGTCCCGCAGTGCCGGCTGACCAAGGCGCGGGTGAACTCCCCGTACGCCGCGGGATCGACCTCAAGGGTGTCCGGGTCGCCCCAGTGCGCGCCCTGGCCGATTCCCGAGGGAAGCCCCAGCTCCGCCTCGAAGACCTGGAGCTGTCGCAGGAACAGGCGTCCGGAACCGGTCGACGGGTTCCACAACGTCTCGTCACCGGCGTCGAAGTACATGCTCATCCGATTCCCCTGTTCTGCGACCTCGGCCAGGGTAGGAGACCGGACCGTCGAGGCACACGCGGGTAAGCCTGCGCCCCAAGTCGCGTCCACCTCGTCGGCGGTTGACATGCCTAGGGCCCCGTAGTGGACGACCGGGAACCACGACATGCTCGGACAGGGGAGCGCGACCTCGTCCCCTGGCCCGATGCCTTGCGAATCAAGCAGGTTGGCCTGGGAGGCGTAGTTCCTTGTCGGTCACCTTCGGACCGGGAGAGAGTGTGATCGCAACTCGCGCCCCCTGCGTCAGGTGATCAACTGGTAGATGCTCACGGCCATCAGCCACAGGCCGGCGAGCAGAGAGAGCGTGATGATCAGCTGCTCTTGGTGCCGGCCCAGCCAGTTCCGCAGTGCGTTCAGCCGGCTCTTCGCGGCCGCAGGTGCCCAGACCGCGTACATCTCCATGACGATGAGGCTCAGGGTGGCCAGCAGGCAGTACCCCGTCAGTGCGAACCAGTCGCCGGCAGTGGAGAGGTTGGCCTTCAGGGCCGTCGCGGCACCGGCGCCAACCAAGCCCCAAGGCTGCAGCAGCCACGCCACACCGGCTGCCGTGACCCAGGAGGCGTTGTCGATCCGGGCGGCCCAGCGCGGTGGGCCGTGCGGGCGGGGCGGCCTGCGCCGCCGGTGCGCGCCGTACAGCACAAGGCCCAGACCGATGGCGAGTTTCGCGGCGATCGCGGCAGTCGAAGGCGTGCTGTGGCGGGCCGGCGGCTGACCGCCCGTCAGCAGCACCACGACGGCGATCACGGCGACCAGGTTGGCCAGCCACGACAACAGGAAGGCCAGACCCAGACGAACGCCGCTCCGCGCGGAAAGCAGAAGGATGAAGGCGCTGTTGTGCAAAGGCCCCAGACTGATGGCCGTACCGATCACCACCAGGTCGAGGACCATCGGACCAGCCGCTCCTGAGCGTCAGGGCCGTCCGTCACCCATGATCAGGGAACAGTCGGCAGACGGATGCGGCGCTTCCACCGTGCCGCATGCCCGACTTTGCTGGTGGCCGACCGGCGGGTCAAGCAGGCCACGCCCACGCAGCCGTACGCGTCGGTTTGGGAACGTACGCGAAGTTTTCGCAAGCGTGGCATCCGAGTGGTGACCCCGGTCCTTGGGGCCAGTGAGGTCACCGGCTGCGACAGGGGCCACCCGGGCTTCATGCCGCGTCCCGCGAATTCGCGCGTGCACGAGCCTTGACGCTCTCAGAGCAACGGATCTAGCTTCGACACGATTTAAACGATTCAAAACCGCAGGCCCTTAGGGGGTCTCCTCGTGCTGCCCTCCGGGAAGTGAACCAGAACATGAACGACCACTCCGCCACTCACCCGAGCCCCGGGTTTCGCCGCCGTACGCTGCTGGGTGCCGCCGTTGCCACGGCAGCCGCAGGGGCCCTCGACTGGGGGACGCCCGCCGTCGCGGCGGCCGACGCGTCCGCGGACGCGGTCATTGAACGTTTCAATGCCGACTTCTTCGCCCGGCCGGGGCGGGCCGTGGCACCGAAGTTCCGCTGGTGGTGGCCGGACGGGCTGGTCCAACCGGACGAGATCCGGCGGGAGATCGACCAGATCGCCGACGCCGGGTTCGGCGGTGCGGAGATCGCCGCCGTGCACCACAGCGTCAGCGACACCTCGGTGCTGGACACCGAGCGGCACGGCTGGGGCGGCGCCGCCTGGGTCGCCGGTGTGGAGGCCGCACTGAGCCAGGCGGCCCGACGTGGCATCACCGTGGACCTCACCATCGGCCCGAGCTGGCCCGCCGCGGTGCCCGGCATCACCCCCGACAGCGACGCGGCCGTCAAGGAACTCGCCTACGGCACGGTCACGCTGGCCCCCGGCGGCAGCCACTCGGGACCCGTGCCGGCCCCCGTGTACACGGCGGAGGCAGGCGTGACCAAGCAGGAACTGCTGCTGGTGCAGGCGGCACGGGTCGACACCGCCAACTCCACCCGCAAGGAGACCGGCCTTGCCCAGGACTCGGTACGAGACCTCACTCCAGCCGTCAAGGACGGCACCCTCGACTGGACCGCGCCGGTCGACGGCACCTACGTCCTCATCTCGTACTGGGTACGCGGGTCGGGCCAGACCCCCGAGGCCGGCCCGCACACCGCTCCCGCGGCCTACGTGGTGGACCACTTCAGCGCGGCCGGCACGCGCGCGGTGACCGACTTCTGGGAAGCCCACATCCTCACGCCCGCCGTCCGCCGGCTCCTGAAGGTCTCCGGCGGGGCCCTGTTCGAGGACTCCATCGAGCTGGAGACCGACGGTCTTCAGTGGACGCCGGGACTGCCTGAGGCCTTCGAGAAGCACACCGGACGCTCCCTGCTGCCCCTCCTGCCGGCTGTCGTCCTCGGCAACAGCAACCAGGTCTTCGCCTTCGAGGCCGCCGCCACCCGGCAGATCAGGCACGACTTCTGGGAGACCGTCAGCGCCCTCTACAACAAGCACCACGTCACGGCACTGCGTACCTGGGCCCACGGCCTCGGCCTGGAACTGCGCGCACAGCCGTACGGCCTGCAGACCGACTCCATCGCCTCCGCCGCGCTCCTGGACATCCCCGAGGGGGAGTCCCTGGGCTTCAAGAACCTGGACGACTACCGGTGTCTGGCCGGCGGCCGTGACATGGCCGGCCACACCGTGCTGTCGTGCGAGGCGGGTGCCTACGCGGGAGGGGCATACAGCACCACCTGGCAGAAGTTCCTGCGCACCATGGGCGGCGCCTACGCCGCCGGAGTCAACCAGACGGTCGTCCACGGCTTCTCCTACGCCGAGCTGCCGGGCGTCGACTGGCCGGGCTACGCGGCCTTCACCCCGTACAAGGGGACCGCGGGCTACGGCGAGTCATGGGGCCCCCGGCACGCGACCTGGAAGCACGTCCCGGACATCGCGGGCTGCCTCAGCCGCGTCCACCGGGTGCTGCAGACCGGCCGGGCGCGGGCGGACGTGGCGGTCTTCCGGCAGACCGGCTACTCGGCGACGGGCATCGGCGCCTCCTGGTTCACCGCGAGCGGCATCACCTCCGGCTGGACCCACCAGTTCCTCAGCGGGCCACTGCTCGATCTGCCCTCCGCCACCGTGCGCCGCGGCCGGCTCGCCCCCGACGGCCCCGCGTACAAGGCGCTGTTCGTCGAGGGGGACTTCTTCTACGGCTCCAGCATCACGCTGGCCCTCTCCGACGCGCGCGCCCTGCTCCGGCTCACCCGGGCCGGCCTGCCCATCGTGCTCCTCGGAGCCTGGGACACCGTCGTGCCGTCCGGCGTGCCCGACAGCGGGGAGACCGACGAACTGCGGTCCGTCGTCGCGAGTTTGCTCGCCGAGCCGCTGGTCAGGCGGGTCGGCGACAAGACGGCGGTGCCGACCGCGCTCGCCGAGCTGGGGGTGCGGCCCGACGTGCGGTACGCGACCTCCTCCACGTTGCTGAACTTCCACCGGGTGGCCGACGGGGTGGACTACTACTACCTCTGCAACGGCAAGCACGCCGAGACCGTCAAGCCGCCCGTGGCCGCCATCGATCACGAGGTGACCCTGTCCCGCACCAGCGGAGACGGGGTGCCGTACCTCCTCGACCCGTGGTCCGGGCGGGTCGAGCGGATCGCCCGCTACACCGAGGACGAGGACACGGTCACCGTGCGCGTCGCCCTCCAGCAGGCGCAGATGCAGATCGTGGCCATCGGCAGGCCCGGCCTGTTCGGGGACCGCCACGGCAACCGCCCGCACGCCGTCGACAGCGAGGCGGAGCAGGTGCGCTTCACCGAGGACGGCCTCACCGTCCGTGCCTCGCAGTCGGGCACCTACCGCACGGTCCTGTCCCAGGGGCGCACCGTCCGCACGACCCTGAAGGACGTCCCGTCGGTCACCGAACTGACGGCGTGGCAGCTGCACGTCGAGGACTGGCGGCCCGGCCCCACGGCCACCCGCACCACGGTCGTCGAACACGACCTCGACCTGGACGCCCTGCTGCCCTGGTCGCAGATCCCCGCACTCGCCGACGTCTCGGGCATCGGCCGCTACCGCACCACGGTCACCCTCGGCGAGGGCTGGAGCGGCGGCCACGGCGCGTACCTCCAGCTCGGCACGGTCACCGACACGTGCCGCGTCACCGTCAACGGACACCGCCTGGACCCGGTCGACCAGATCCGCCCGGTGGTGGACCTCGGCGGGCTGCTGCGGCAAGGCCGCAACGTCATCGAGGTGGAGGTCGCCACACCACTCGCCAACCGGCTGCGGGTCAGCGACCCGGCGGTCTACGGGGGCCTGGCGCGCGCGGCGTACGGGCTGGTGGGGCCGGTGCGCCTGGTGCCCTACGGAGAGGCCCGGATCGGCTGAGCCGGCGGGCGGTACGGCGTGCGGTCCCGGACGGAGCGCACGCCGTACCGCCCCGGACTTCCTAGCTGTTGATCATGTCCCGGGACTGGGCGTACACCGTCGCGTCGTCGAACAGGCCGGTGTGGCTCAGGCAGGCGGTCCTGGTGTTGACGGCGCCGGACACCGCCACGGAACTGTCCGGGTTGATCACCGTGTCGCAGGGCGACCACCAGGTCGCGTACCGGGGCGAACCGGGGCTCTCGTCACCGGAGTTGAGCGCCCCGAGGAAGGAGGAGCCGACGCGCATCTCCGTACATGACGTGTCGAAGCAGGAGTTGGCGCTGTCGGTCCCGTGGTTCGGGCCGCCCAGCGACACCCAGGCGTCCACCTCGGACGTGCCGCCGAGGTTCTTCAGGAAGTAGCGCGAGGAGAGGCCGCCCATCGAGTGGCTGACGATGTCGACCTTGGTGGCGCCGGTGGCGGCGAGCAACCGGTCCACCTCCGCGGCCAGTTGCTGTGCGGTGACGGCGTTCGACTGGCGCCAGTTGTACGACCACTGGTCCAGGTGCGTCGACGGCCAGCCGTCGTTCGCGAACCGGGCCGCCATCGTGTTCCAGTTGCCTCCGTCGCCGGTGTAGCCGTGTACGAACAGGATCGGGTTGCTGGAGGAGCGGAATGCGGAGGCGCTCGACGCTTCGGCGGGGACCGACGCCTGCGCGGCGAACAGAGCGGTGGCCGTGGCGACGGCCGAGATCACGAGGGATCTCTTCATCGGGGAATCTCCCAGGGGTGGGGTCGTACAGCGCGCGACGGCGCTTCGGACGGAACAGGAGGGCGTCGCGTGGTTCCCCGGCCATGGGACGAGGACAGCCCGGGGCACGGGGGAACGGTTCCCGGGTCACGGGAGAGCCGAGGGCCCTGGGCACGTGGGGGCGTGCCGCGGGCGCGTTGGTGGGACGCGGCGGGGGAGAACACCGGTGTTCGTCGAGGGGTGGCGTGAGCGTACTGACCAGTAGGTACGGAGCGTCAAGACTCGTGCCGGGGAAACTTCAACTGTTTCCGGGGCAAGGACATGCGCGGACGGCGAGCCGCCGGTGGCCGCTCGCCGTCCTGGGCCCTGTGCCTGTCGGGGCCGGCCGCCCTGGCGGTCGCTCAGGCGGGGTGGTCCGGCTGCTGGTCCGGCGGCGTGCCGCCGCCCTCGCCGCCGCCCTTGTCACCACGGTCCGTGCCCTTGGCGCGCCCGCCTCCCTCGGCGGGCTGCGATGCCTTCAGCGACTGGCTGTCCTCCGGCGTCGCCGCTCCCTTGTCGCTGCGCCGCAGCTCGGGCTGCTGGGGATCGGGCATGATCGTCGCACCTCCCACTCCTGAAGGGCTGTTGTCACGCCGGCGGGTCTCCGTGAGGGCGTACGGCAAACGTGCCTGGTCGCCGCTACGGGGGCGCTCGCGCGCCCTGGCCGCCGTACCCCCGTCCCGGACAGGTGGGACCCGGTCCGGCGGGTGATCCGGCGTTGTTTGTTTGGATCGCCCGGATCCGGGTGCTCGTCACAGTGGCCGCAGAGCGCTGAAGCGACGACATGCCCGCCTTCACGCCCGACTCGTTCAGGAGTGAACCATGACGACCGGACTGGAACCACGTACGCGAACCGAGAGCCCGCCCGGCGGGACACCACCCGCCTCGGACCGGCCGCGGAGTTCGCCCGCCGCCCTGCGGCACGATCCGCTGGTCCGCGGTCTCGGCTGGGCCAGTGCGCTGCTCGGGGTGCCGCAGGTGGTCAAGCCCGGGCCGGTCGCGCTGGGCCTCGGGGTGGCGGGCGAGCCGCGCCACCGGCTGGCCACCGTGGCGGTGGGAGCACGCGAGCTGACGGCGGCGGCCGGCCTCCTCGCGAAGCCGCACCCCGCCTGGCTGTGGGCCCGCGTCGGCGGGGACGCCATCGACCTGGCGCTGCTGACCAGAGCACTGAGGAACCACGACGGCCGCGGCATCCGCCGCACGGCGTTCGTCACGGCGGCCGTGGCGGCGATCGCGGTCACCGACGTCTACGCGGCCGTGAGCCGTTCGAGCAGGAGCACGCCCATGGAACTCACCGCCAGCACCACCCTCATGCGATCCCCGGACGAGGTGTACGCCCACTGGCAGCAGCTCGACAGGCTGCCGGACTTCATGGCCCACCTGGACGAGGTGCGGTCCACCGGAGGAGGCACCAGCCACTGGAAGGCGTCCGCGCCGTTCGGCAAGACCGTGGAGTGGGACGCCGAGATCGTCGAGGACGTACCCGGCCGGATCCTGGCCTGGCGGTCACTCGAAGGCGCCGACATCGCCAACTCCGGCGAGGTGCGGTTCGCGCCAGCCCCCGGGGACCGGGGCACCGAGGTGCACGTCACCCTCCGCTACGACCTCCCCGCCGGCTCGCTCGGCAAGGCGGTGGCCCGCTACTTCGGCGAGGAACCGTCCCAGCAGCTCGACGACGACCTGCGCCGCTTCAAGCAGGTCGTGGAGACCGGGGAGGTCGTCCGCTCGGAGGGGGCACCCGGCGGCAAGCAGGCCCGCGAGGAGTTCCCCCAGCACCCCGCCCGGCCACTGACCAAGCGCGAGCTCAAGGAGGTGCTGTCGTGAAGGCCAACTGCTGGATGGGCAAGAACAAGGTCAAGGTCAAGAAGGTCCCCGACCCGTCGATCCTGAACCGGCGTGATGCCATCATCAAGGTCACCTCGACGGCGATCTGCGGCTCCGACCTGCACCTCCTCGACGGGTACGTCCCCAGCATGCAGAAGGGGGACATCCTGGGCCACGAGTTCATGGGCGAGGTCGTCGAGGTCGGGCCCGGCGTCGACTCCGACAAACTCCGCGTCGGGGACCGGGTCGTGGTGCCCTTCCCGATCGCCTGCGGGTCCTGTGCCGCCTGCCAGGCCGAGCTGTACTCCTGCTGCGAGAACTCCAACCCCAACGCCGGCATGGCGGAGAAGCTCTTCGGTCATCCGACGGCCGGGATCTTCGGCTACTCCCACCTCACCGGCGGCTACGCCGGAGGCCAGGCGGAGTACGCGCGCGTGCCGTTCGCCGACTTCAACCCCCTCAAGATCGAGTCCGACCTCACCGACGAGCAGGTCCTCTTCCTCTCCGACATCCTCCCCACCGGATACATGGGCGCCGAGATGTGCGACATCCAGGACGGGGACGTCGTCGCGGTGTGGGGCGCGGGCCCGGTGGGCCAGTTCGCCATGGACAGCGCCCGGGTGCTGGGCGCGGCGCAGGTCATCGCGATCGACAAGGAGGGCTACCGGCTCGACATGGCCGCCTCCGAGGGCTACACGACCATCAACTTCGAGGAAGTCGACGTCCGTTCGGCCCTGCTGGACCTGACCGGCGGGCGCGGCCCGGACAAGTGCATCGACGCGGTGGGCCTGGAGGCGTCCCACGGCGCCGGTCACGTGCACTTCTACGACAAGGCCAAGCAGGCCGTACGCTCCGAGACCGACCGCCCGCACGCCCTGCGCCAGGCGATCACGTCGTGCCGCAGTGGCGGCGTGGTCTCGGTGATCGGCGTCTACGGCGGCTTCGTCGACAAGTTCCCGGCGGGTGCCTGGATGAACAGGTCGCTGACCCTGCGCACCGGGCAGTGCCACGCCCAGCGGTACATGAAGCCGCTGCTCGAACGCATCGAGCGCGGGGAGATCGACCCGACCCGCATCATCACGCACACCATGCCGCTGAGCGACGCGCCGCACGGTTACGACATCTTCAAGAACAAGCAGGAGAACTGCGAGAAGGTCGTCCTCAAGGCCTGACCGCCCTGTTTGACCTTCACCGCACGACGGCACGACACGGCAGAGACGGTACGAGTCCGTCTCTGCCGTTCGTCGTCGGGCAGTTGCCGGTCAGCCGGGGGCGTGGCCCCCGGTTCGCCGGTACGCTCCCGCCCTCGCGCCCGGCATCACCAGTCCCGCTGCCACCGGATCTCACCGTCGTGCACGGTGTCGGTCGGAGTCAGGCCGGCGGCTCTGGCGACCGCGGCGGACGCGTGGTGGTCGGGGTGCACGTGTGCGATGACGCGCCCAACGGACCGGCGGCCGAGCCAGTCCACGAGTCCCCCGGCCGCTTCCGAGGCGATGCCCCGTCCTTGCCACGCCGAGCCCACGACCCAGGCCACCTCGGCGACCGGGCCGTGCTCGGCGGGGCCGACCGTCGCCTGGACCGTGCCGGTCAGGCACCCCTCGTCGCGCAGCCTCACGACCCAGTTCAGCCAGGAGACGGCCGGGTCGGGAGAACCCGCGGTCATACGTGCGTAGCGCGAGCGGAGGCCCTCCACGGTGTCCGGTGTGCCGCCGATGAAGGTGTGCAGAGCCGGGTCGGACAGCACCGTGGCCATCTCGTCGGCGTGCTCGACCAGCAGCGGCAGCAGGTCCAGCCGCGCGGTCCTGATGGTCTCGGCCACCATGACGGTCATGCCACCACCACCTCGTGGGATGCGTCGAAGTGGCGGTGCCCGAGGTGGACTCCGGCGTGTGCGGGTGCGTGCGGGCGGGACACGTCGCCGGATGGCGAGGCGGTGTACCTGGCCAACTGGGCTGTCCCGTAAGCGACTTCGGGGCGAAGTATCTGCCCAGTACCGTCAAGGGTGTTCGTTTCGGCGCCAAGTCCTTGGCCGGTGGCCGTGCGAGAGCCGTGCCGTGTGGAAACGTCCTCGCCGGCCGGGCTGAGTACGGACATACCGATCCCGCCCCTACGGCGCACACCGCTCTGTCCGTCGATCATCGACCCACCTCCCCGGGAAAGGTACGCCCTTCCTGCGAGCACTGTCGCGGGACGAGGTCTTGGGAAAGGTGCTGCTCGGCACCCCCGTGGACCGGTCCGGACGGTTACGGTGACCCTGCGCAGCCCGGGGCGACCCCGGCGCTGTCCAGCACCACCCGTCCATCGGAGGAACGCGCATGACCCGGATGCCCGGTACCGCCCGATGGGCGCGCGCCCTGCTCGTGGTCGTGGGCGCGTGCGGTGTCGTCCCCGCGGTGCGGCTGACGGTGAGCGCGGTGAGGTTCGAGACAGGTGCGATGGGCGCGTTCGTGCTGGGCATGCTGCTCGCCGCGGCTCTCGCCTGCGCGTCGCTGGCCGGGTCCTGTCTCGTCATCGCGGCGAGGTTCGCCGACGGCGGCGACAAGGTGCGCGTCGGCGCGCTCGCCGTGGGCTGGCTGGTCGCCGTCGGGAGTGCCGTCGCGGTGCTGAGCGGCCGGGGCGTCTGGGGTGCCGGAGTGGCGACGGGCGCGCTGCTTGCCGTACTCACCACGGGACGCGACACGAGGGAGTGGTTCGACCGTCCCCGTCTCACGTCGTCGCCGGGTGAGGAATCGCGGAACTCGCCGGTGTCCGGGCGCCCGACCGTCGGCCTGGGCGGAAGCGGTGTCCGAGGCGAGGATTGACTCACCTCCGTGTCCCTGCGATGGCCAATCTGATGACTGCTCGGCGCGATCAAGGCCGCCGGGAAGCCTCTGAGGGCATGGAGAAAGGCCGATGTGCGCCACGGGGGAGCCCATCGGCCCTTCTCTCGGTGCGTCGTCGGTCAGTCGACGTGGAACGCGCCGGCCTCGAACGTCTCGATCTCGATGCCGTCCACGCGGACGTGGCTGCCCTCGATGTAACCGCCGTCGATGTCGGAGTCGTGAGCGGCGGCGGGGGACGCGGCCATGAAGCCGGCAGCGGTCAGACCGACCAGCACCAGGGAAATACGCCGAAGCATGGGTTTCTCCTTCGAGAGGGGGACTGTGACGACTCTTAACCAGCCCACGGTCCGTCGCACGTCGAGTCGACCGGGTGGGTGGTGCGCGCCGCCCCTACGGCCCGGTCTTCACCCGCACGGACCTACCGCCGAGCCGCGACCACGTCGGCGACCACGCAGCTGACGTTGTCGGGGCCGCCCGCGTCGTTGGCCAGGGCGACGAGTTCGCGTACCGCCCGCTCCGGGCTGTCGGCCGCCGCGACGACCTGCCGTACGTCGTCGGGCGGTACGACGGCGGACAGGCCGTCGGAGCAGAGCAGATACCGGTCCCCGGCCCCGACGTCGTGCAGGCGCATGTCCGGTGCGACGGCTTCCTGGCCCAGTGCCCGCACGAGCAGCGACCGCTGGGGGTGGGAGACGGCCTCGTCCGGGGTGATGCGTCCCTCGTCCACCATGGACTGCACCACGTGCGACCTTCCCCAAGGTGAAGGTCAATCAGGCCGTCGGAGCCGGCGCACGGCGCCTGCGCGGGAGCCGGGAAGCGGCCTGGACCGGGGCACGGCGGGGTGCCGCACGCTGCGCCCCCAAATACACATGCGCTCCGCTGCGCCGCGCGTCACGATGAGCCATGACCTGGCAACTGAGCGAAGACGTCCACAAGTTCCGTGCGGCCACAGGGGAGTTGCTGGCGGGTGACCTCGCCCGCGCGTCCGTACTCCTCACCGTGTCCGAGGGGGTCCGTGCCGGAGTGTGGCCGGACGCCCGCTTCGGCTGGTGGACCGAGGGTGACATGGTCACCGGGGCCTACCTCCGTACACCGCCGCACCCGGCGGTCCTCGGCCCCATGCCCCAGGAGGCGGCCCGTGGGCTCGCGGGGGTGCTGCGGGGCACCGGGCTGGTGGGCGTGCGAGGGGCCGATACCGTCGTGTCGGCGTTCGGCGGGGCCTGGGGTCCGTACGAAGTGGAGCGCGCGGAGCGGCTGTTCGCGCTGACCGAGCTGGTCGCTCCGGCGTCGGTCCCGGGCAGGGCGAGGCTCGCCGAGGCGGCGGATCTGGCGCTGCTGACGTCCTGGCTGGAGGCCTTCCTCACGGAGGTGGGGCTTCCCGCGGACCCGTACATCGAAGCGCTCGCGAGGCGTCGGGTCGCCGCCGGTCAGCTGGTCGTGTGGGAGGTCGACGGCCAGGGCCCGGTGTCTCTGGCGGCCACCTCCGACGTACTGGCCGCCCACGCCCGGATCGGCCCCGTCTACACCCCGCCCTCGCGACGCGGCCGAGGGTACGCCGCCGGTGCCACGGCCGCGGCGACCCGGCTCGCCCAGGAGCGCGGGGCCGCGCAGGTGATGCTCTTCGCCGACCACGCCAACCCGACCAGCAACGCCCTTTACCGCAGGCTCGGTTATCGCGAGCTGGAGGACCACCTGTCGCTGCGGCTGTCGGACTGAGCCGTGCCCCGTCGGGGTGCGGACGGGGTCGTACTGAGGATCGGTGTGCGAGCGCCGCGGGGACCCGACTGGATCGGGCACAGGATGTCGGGTCCGGGGCGGGGTGCACTGCCTAGCGTGGTGATCGACAGACAGGAAGGAGGCCGGACGTGCTGGAGCGGCTCAACCAGGCCATGGAGCACATCGAGGGCCACCTGGACCGGTCCCTCGACGTGGCGGAGCTGGCGCGCATCGCGGCCACGTCGGAGTACCACCTGCGCCGGATGTTCTCCGCGCTGGCGGGCATGCCGCTGTCGGAGTACGTCCGGCGCCGGCGGCTCACCGTCGCGGGTGCCGAGGTACTCGCGGGAGGCGAGCCGCTGCTGGGGATCGCGGTGCGCTACGGCTACGGATCGGGTGAGGCGTTCGCCCGGGCGTTCCGGGCCGTGCACGGTGTCGGTCCGGGCGAGGCGCGGCGCACCGGTGCCTCGTTGGTGTCCCAGCCCCGGCTGTCCTTCCGCCTCACCGTCGAAGGGACAAGCAGCATGCGCTACCGCGTCGTGTACAGGCCGGACTTCAGCGTCGTGGGACTCAAGGCCCGGGTGCCACTGGTGCACAGCGGTCCGAACCAGGCGATCATCGACTTCGTCCGCGGCATCGACCCGGGGACGCTGGAGCGGCTGAAGGGGATGTCGGACCAGGAACCACTGGGCGTCGTCGCGGTCTGCGACGACCTGGACCCGAGCCGTGCCGAGGGCACCGAACTCGACTACTACCAAGGGGTGATCACGTCCGCGGCCGCTCCCGAGGGCACGGTCAGGCTTCCGGTCGCGGCCGGTACCTGGGCGGTCTTCAATGTCTCGGGGCCCGTGCCGGAGGCGATCCAGAATCTGTGGCGGGACGTGTTCACCGAATGGTTCCCCTCCAATCCGTACCGCAGCAGGCCCGGCCCGGAGATCCTGCGGACGAGCCTGTCGCCGGACGGGACGGAGGCCGACGCGGAACTGTGGCTCCCCGTCGAGCGTGAACAGCGCTGACAGCGGCGCGAGTTCGGGTGCGTGCCCCCGCGCTCCTCGTGACGGGGGCCGGGCGGTCGGGCGGCGGTCCGCCAAGTCGCGCTCCGGAATGACGGATTGGTCTTCGTTCCGGTGGGGGAGGGAGTCAGCGAATGTCATGTGCACGACTGCCTGCCCCCACAAGGAGGTCGACCATGCACGTCCGGACCACGACCGGCGGTCTCGCCGCCACGCTGCTGCTGTCCCTGCCCCTGATGGGCGGCCAAGCCACGGCCGCCCCCACCCCGAGCGCCGGATCCGTCTCGGCCGCCCGTGTCGTCACGTACGACGCGAGCGGCTCCGCCGAGTTCCGGAGTGCGGTGGACCGGGGTGCCGCGATCTGGAACGAGAGCGTCGACGGCGTCGAACTGCGCCCCGTCGCCTCCGGACAGCGCGCCAACATCCGGGTCCTCGCGGACAACGGATGGCCCCGCGCGCTGACCACCTCGCTCGGCAACGGAACCGTCTACATCGGACGGGAGGCCGTCAACCAGGGGTACAACACCGTCCGCATCTCGTCCCACGAGCTGGGGCACATCCTCGGCCTGCCCGACCGCAAGCCCGGCCCCTGCTCCAGCCTGATGTCCGGCTCCAGCGCGGGCGTCTCGTGCACGAACCCCTATCCCAACACCGCCGAAAAGGCGGAGGTGGAGGGGAACTTCGGAGCCGCGCTGACCACGGCGGCCCCACGCGAAACGCTCACCATCGGCTGACACGCCACAGCCCGACACAACGTAACGACCGGTGCCCCGGGGAAGCACGCACCCCGGGGCACCGCGATGTCTCCGGGGGGGCGTGCACGGATCTCGTGGCGGACCCCCACGTCCTATCCCAGGCCCAGGATTCCTCGTATGGGTGAATCACGAAGGCAAGTTCTGAGGCCCGGACCGGGCCCGGCCACGCGGGGCCGCCCATGGCCCCGACCGGCTCCGTCGTGTTCGCGTTGCTCCAAAACCGGCCACCGAAGTGATCATCGCGTCAAGTCCGGCGCTCTGCCTGAGGATTGTTGTTGCGGTCACTACGATCGGAGCCCAAGACAACCGATCGGCCGGTGCCGGTGGAGGGCGCCGGTCGGGGTCGCCGATGCCAGGGTCCGCTCCCCGGGCTGTGGTGATCTTCCTGCGTAGGAGGACCTTCCGCATGTTCCGAAGTATCGGGAACGCCGTCGTCCGACATCCCGTGTGGACGATCGTGGCATGGCTGATCGCGGCGGTGGCGATCGTCGCCACCGCCCCGAGTCTGCCCTCGAGCAGTGACGAGAGCAGCTTTCTGCCCAGCAGCTATGAATCGATCAGGGCGGCCGACCTTCAGGAGAAGGCGTTCCCCAGCGCCTTCACCCCGTCCGCCATCGCCCTCTACCAGCGCGGCGACGGCGGCAAGCTGACCGCCGCCGACAAGAAGGACGTCGCCCGCATCACCCGCGAGCTGGGCGAGAAGCACATCGACCAGGTGCAGAAGGTCGTCGCCGGCCGGCCGTCCAAGGACGGCCGCTACACCATGACCCTGGTCCAGATGGACAGCAAGAACGCCGGCCAGCCCAAACAGGCCGACGCGGCCGAGACCCTGCGTACGGACGTCAAGGAGCTGACCAAGGGCACCGACCTCGACGTGAAGCTGGGCGGTTCCGCCGCGCAGGCCCTCGACCAGCAGGAGTCCTCCAGCCGCGGTCAGGCACTGATCGGCATCGGCACTTTCGTGATCATCCTGGTCACCCTGCTGATCATCTTCCGGGCGCCGATCCTCGCCGTACTGCCACTGGTCCTGATCGGACTGGTGTCCGCCATCGCCAACGGGCTGATCGCGTACGCCACCAAGCTGTTCGACCTCCAGGCGAACAGCTCGATCTCGTCGATCCTCATCGTCGTGCTGTTCGGCGTGGGCACGGACTACTTCCTCTTCCTCATGTTCCGTTACCGGGAACGTCTGCGCGCCGGTGACGAACCGAAGGAGGCCATGGTCAACGCGGTCGGCCGGGTCGGCGAGGCCATCGCCTCCGCCGCCGGCGCGGTCATCATCGCCTTCCTCGCGCTGGTCCTGTCCACGCTCGGCTTCCTGAAGCAGATGGGCCCGGCGCTCGCCATCGCGGTCGCCGCCACACTGGTCGCCGGACTGACCCTCATCCCGGCGGTCGTCTCGCTCATCGGCCCGAAGGTCTTCTGGCCGTCCAAGTCCTGGCGGCAGGAGCCGGAGAACGCCCGCTTCGCCGCCCTCGGCCGCGGTGTGCGGCGCCGCCCGGCCCTCACCGCCGCGCTGTCCGGCCTCGTCCTGGTCGCGCTCTCGCTCGGCATGTTCGGCTACAAGGCCACGTTCGACCTGGCGTCGGGGTCCATGCCCGACACCAAGGAGTCCATGGTCGTCCAGGACGAGATGCAGAAGGCGTACTCGGCCGGCGCCGCCGCCCCCACCGACGTCTACCTCTCCAGCACCGGGGGTGAGCCGCTCGACAAGGCCGCCTTCGACGGATACGCGGACAAGCTCGGTGCCGTGGACGGTGTGGCGAGCGCCCGCCTGACCCAGCTGAACAAGGACGGCACCACCGCCGACTTCACCGTGACCCTCGAGTACGAGGCGTCCACGGACCGGGCGATCGACGCCGTGGGCGAGGTGCGCGACGTCGCGCACTCAGCCGCCCCCGACGGAACCGAAGCCCTCGTCGGCGGCATGTCATCGATCTACAAGGACATCGGCACCGCGGTCAACCACGACTACCGCACGGTCTTCCCGGTCGCCGCCGTCCTGATCATGGTGATCCTCGGGCTGCTGCTGCGCAGTGTGGTGGCCCCGCTGTATCTGATGGCCTCGGTGGGTCTCGGGTTCGGCGCCACTCTCGGTGCCACCGTCTGGATCTTCCAGGACGGCCAGGGGCACTCGGGGCTGATGTTCATGCTCCCGGTGATCATGTATCTCTTCGTGGTCGCCATCGGCACCGACTACAACATCCTCATGATCGCCCGGCTCCGCGAGGAGGCGCGCGAGGGCCGAGATCCGCGCGAGGCGGCCGGTATGGCGCTCCGGTACGCCGGTCCGACCGTGGCGGCGGCCGGGTTCATCCTGGCGGCGACCTTCGCCACGATGATGCTCGCGGGCAACGCGCTCCTGACCGAGATGGGCTTCGCGGTGTCGTTCGGGATCGCGGTCGCGGCCTTCGTGATGTCCATGTTCTTCACGCCGAGCCTCACCGCGCTGATCGGCCACGCGGCCTGGTGGCCGGGGCACGGGGACCGAGCGGTGGGCGCGGCAGCGGGACCCGGCGCGGGTGTCGCCGAACCCGCCCCGGCACCCGCGGACCGGGCGCACGACACCGCCGAGGAGGAACCGTCCGGGCGCACCCGGTGAAGTACCACTCCCCGCGCCCGAAGGCGTGGGGAAGTGTCGCCTCCCGGCGCCCGCGGGTACCGGGAGGCGACGCCCACGTCCGCCGCTGAGAGTCGTCGGCGAGGGCGCTGTGGGCCGCCGCTCAGCGCGGCGGCGGCCCATGTGGGGTCCGGCGGGTGAACCCGTCAGACGCCTGCGGCGAGTGCCCGCTGCCGTGCCTGCACCACGGCGTCGTGCAGGGCGGTGATGTCGTAGGCGCCGTGGTAGCGGCGTCCGTTGACGAAGAACGTCGGCGTGCCCGAGACGCCGCTCAGGTCCGCGGAGTCCACGTCCTCGGCGATCCGGCGCGCCCCCGAACGCCGCTCCAGGTCCTTGCGGAACAGCGCGACGTCCAGGCCCAGTTCGGCCGCGTACCGGAGCAAGTCGGTCTTGGTGAGCGCGTGCTGGCGGTCCATCAGCAGATCGTGCATCGCCCAGAACTCGCCCTGGGCGGCCGCCGCCTCCGACGCCTCCGCGGCCAGCTGCGCGCGGGGGTGTACGTCGTTGAGGGGCAGGTGCCGCCACACGTAGCGCACGTCGGTCTCCGTGCCGAGGAGTTCGCGTACCGCCGCTTCCGCCTGGCCGCAGTACGGGCACTCGAAGTCGCCGTACTCCACCAGCGTGACCAGCGCGTGCTCGGGTCCCCGTACGCGGTCGTGTCGCGGGTCGACGGCGACCGCCAGATCGGTCAGGGGTTCGTTGGTGCCGAGCAGCGCGCGGGCCCGGCGTGCCGGGGGGAGCAGGGAGATCACGCCGGTCACCGCCCAGCTGATCAGGAAGGCCGCCACCAGCGTGGAGAGGATGCCGATCCGGGCCTGCTCCAGTGCCCGCCCCTCGAACGCCAGTGACGCGATCAGCAGCGACACCGTGAACGCGGCACCGGCGATGGCGCCGCCGGCCGTGACCGAGCCCCACCCGACGCCGGGGCGCAGCCGGCCGCGGCTCAGCCAGCGCGCGGCGGCCATGGAGCCCACCACGCCGAGCACCTTTCCCGCCGCGTACCCGCACAGGATGCCCAGGGTGATGCGGGAGGTGAACGCGTCGGCGAGGGTGTCCATGCTGAGCGGGATGCCCGCGTTGGCGAGGGCGAACAGCGGCACGATCACCAGGCTCACCCAGGGCAGGAACAGCTGCTCCAGCCGGTCGTTGGGGGAGAGCGCGGCGGCGAGCCCCTGGACCGCCGAGCGCTGGAGTTCCGGCGTCGGCTGCTCACGGAACAGCCGGAACAGGCCGCTGGCCCGCTCCAGATCGACCCGGTCGGCGGGATAGGCGATGACCAGCGCGCCCACGGCCAGTCCCGTCACGACGGGGTCCACCCCCGCCTCGTACAGTGCCACCCACGCCACGACCGAGAGCACCGCGCAGTACACGCCGCGGCGTACGCCGAGCACCCGCAGGCCGACGATCAGGAGCAGCGCCACGATCGCCACCAGCAGCGCCGGGAGCCGGATGTCCTCGCTGTAGAAGAAGGCGATCACGAGCAGGGCGACCAGGTCGTCGACCACGGAGATCGACAGCATGAAAGCCCGCAGCGACGCCGGGAGTCTGGAGCCGAAGAGAGCGAGGATGCCGAGCGCGAAGGCGGTGTCCGTCGACATGGCCACACCCCAGCCGTGCACGGAGGTGTGCCCGGCGTTGAGGGCCACGTAGACGACGGCCGGGACGACCATGCCGGTCAGTCCGGCGATGGCGCTCAGCACCATCCAGCGCCGGTCGCGCAGCTCGCCCATGTCGAACTCCCGGCGGGCCTCCAGACCCACGAGGAAGAAGAACAGGCTCATCAGTCCCGCGTTGATCCATTCGTGCAGGTCGAGCGAGAGCTGGTGCGAGCCGAGGCTGACGGAGAGCTGCGTACGCCAGACCGCCTTGTACGCGCCGGGTGCGATGTTGGCCCAGAGCAGGGCCGCGACCACGGCGGCCAGCAGCAGTGCGGCGCTGCCGGTCTCCGTCCGCACGAAACTCTGCCGGCGCGCGGCACTGCTGGTGGAGGTACGCAGTGCGTCTCCCAAGCCTGTCTCCGTCACCGCTCGATTATCACCGGGGCGGAAGGTGCACCGGTTCCGGAGGGGGCGTGTGGCCGTGTGCGCGAGCCCGGCTCACGGGTGAGGGTCCACCGAACACGATGAGGCGCAGCGCTTGCTCTCACCTATCGAGTTTCGATAGATTTCCATCGCTGGTCGATCGAGGGAGAGATATGGGAGTGATGACTGTGCGCGCGCTGCGCGCCGTGCTCGTGATGCTGATGGCGGGCTCGGTGTTCGTCCAGGCGGTGATGGTGCCCCTGCTCGCCGCCGACCTGCGCGGGGTGGACGAGGACCTCGACTTCCCTCGCGCGCCGTTCCTCGTGATCACGGTCCTGGGCATCGTGGCGGTCCAGGTCGTCCTGGTCTGCGTATGGCGACTGGTGACGATGGTGCGCCGCGGCACGGTGTTCTCGGACGGCGCCTTCCGGTACGTGGACGTCGTGATGGGGGCGGTCGTGGCCGCCGCGCTCCTGGTGTTCCTGCTCGGGGTCCTCCTGGCGCCCGGTGAGGCCGTCGCCCCCGGAGTGGTCCTGCTCCTGGGCGGAGTCGGCGTGGCGGTCCTCGGCGTCGCCCTCATCGTGCTCGTCCTGCGGATGCTGCTCGCCCAGGCCGTCGCACGCGACATGGAGGCGGCACGGATGCGGGCCGAGCTCAACGAGGTGATCTGATGCCGATCACCGTCGACATCGACGTGATGATGGCCCGGCGGAAGATGTCCGTGGGCGAACTCGCCGAACGTGTGGGGATCACGCCCGCCAATCTCGCGGTGCTCAAGAACGGCCGGGCCAAGGCGGTGCGTTTCGCGACCCTGGCCGCGCTCTGCGAGGCACTGGAGTGCCAGCCGGGGGACGTGCTGCGCTACGAGGCGGAGGCCGGGGACGAGGGGGCGGCCGTGCCGGTCTCGGAGGCCGCGGAGGGATGACATCCACCGCGGGACGAGGGGTGGG
Source organism: Streptomyces sp. NPDC028308 (assembly GCF_055565855.1). Classification (NCBI taxonomy): domain Bacteria; kingdom Bacillati; phylum Actinomycetota; class Actinomycetes; order Kitasatosporales; family Streptomycetaceae; genus Streptomyces; species Streptomyces sp. NPDC028308. The sequence continues at coordinate 441,081 of NZ_JBVHTO010000002.1, read as the reverse complement.
GCCGCCGGACACCGGCGGCCCCACCGGGGATCACGACTGGTAGGGCTGCTGCTGAGGCTGTCCGTAGGGCTGACCGGTGCCGGCGGCGGCCGCCTGCCCCTCCAACTGCGCCGCCTGCTCCTTCGTCACCTTCTGCTCCGCGCCGCAGAAGGTGCACTGCGTCTGGTACTTCGTGGAGAAGGGGAACAGCGGTACGAAGAACAGGGTGAACTTCGTGACGCGCTTGCGGAGCGTGTGCGCGGAGGGGTTCCCGCACCGGCCGCACACGAGGGTGAGTATCGCCAGCTGGTACAGATATCCCTTGGTGCCAAAAATGATCATGATGTGACCCTTCCCGGTCCGGCGGCGGCCGGCTCTCCTGAGCACGTGACGAAGCGTGCGTTCACACAGGACGGTCTCATGCCGCCCGGCCCGGGTCGAAGCGAGGTGGCGGTGCGCCGCGGACGCACGGCGGCTCGCCCCGTACACCGGTCAGATCCGCACGACGGATGTCCGGAGATGTCCCCGAAGGTGGGGCGGAGCACCGGACGGATCAGGATTCGAGAAGCGCCGGCCAGGGTGTTCCGCCTACCGTGACTGCCAGGAAGCCGGAGCCGTGCGGCTCGCCGGGGCGAGGGCGGGCCGGGCGGGGACGACGGAGACCGCGCGAGCGGTCCCACCAGGAGATGGAGACGCGATGAGCAGGGCCACGAGGACGGACACGCAGTCGCCTGCGCCGCACGCCGCGGACAGCCACGACATGATCCGCGTGCACGGCGCGCGCGTGAACAACCTCAAGGACGTCAGCATCGAGATCCCGAAGCGGCGGCTGACGGTGTTCACGGGCGTCTCCGGCTCCGGCAAGAGCTCGCTCGTCTTCGGCACGATCGCCGCGGAGTCGCAGCGGATGATCAACGAGACCTACAGCGCCTTCGTGCAGGGCTTCATGCCCACGCTCGCCCGGCCCGACGTCGACGTCCTCGAAGGACTGACGACCGCGATCATCGTCGACCAGCAGCGGATGGGAACCGACTCCCGCTCCACCGTCGGCACCGCCACCGACGCCAACGCGATGCTGAGGATCCTTTTCAGCCGGCTCGGGAAGCCGCACATCGGCTCACCCCAGGCGTTCTCCTTCAACGTCGCCTCCGTCAGCGGAGCGGGCGCGGTCACCCTGGAGCGCGCGGGGAGGACGGTGAAGGAGCGGCGGAGCTTCAGCATCACCGGCGGCATGTGCCCGCACTGCGAAGGACGCGGCACCGTCACCGACTTCGACCTCTCGCAGCTGTACGACGACAGCAAGTCGCTGAGCGAGGGCGCGCTCACGGTCCCCGGCTACAGCGTCGACGGCTGGTACGGACGCATCTTCAAGGGCTGCGGCTTCTTCGACCCGGACAAGCCGATCCGCAAGTTCACCAAGCGGGAGCTCCACGACCTCCTCCACAAGGAACCGACCAAGATCAAGGTCGACGGCATCAACCTCACGTACGAGGGCTTGATCCCGAAGATCCAGAAGTCGTTCCTGTCCAAGGACAAGGAGGCCCTGCAGCCGCACATCCGGGCGTTCGTCGAGCGGGCCATGACGTTCACCACCTGCCCCGAGTGCGAGGGCACCCGGCTCAGCGAGGCCGCGCGCTCCTCACGGATCGGGAAGACCAACATCGCCGACGCGTGCGCGATGCAGATCAGCGACCTGGCCGACTGGGTCCGCGGCCTCGACGAGCCGTCCGTGGCGCCGCTGCTCGCCACGCTGGGGCAGACGCTGGACTCGTTCGTCGAGATCGGGCTCGGCTACCTCTCGCTGGACCGGCCGGTGGGAACGCTGTCGGGCGGTGAGGCGCAGCGCGTGAAGATGGTCCGCCACCTCGGTTCGGCGCTGACCGACGTCACGTACGTGTTCGACGAGCCCACCATCGGTCTGCACCCGCACGACATCCGGCGGATGAACGACCTGCTGCTGCGGCTGCGCGACAAGGGCAACACGGTGCTGGTCGTGGAGCACAAGCCGGAGACGATCGCGATCGCCGACCACGTCGTCGACCTCGGGCCCGGCGCGGGTACGGGAGGCGGCACCGTCTGTTTCGAGGGCACCGTCGAGGGGCTGCGGGCCGGCGGCACGGTCACCGGACGGCACTTCGACGACCGCGCGGTCCTCAAGGACGCGGTGCGCGAGCCGTCCGGCGCGCTCCAGGTGCGGGGCGCCACCGAGCACAACCTGCGCGATGTCGACGTGGACATCCCGCTCGGCGTGCTCACCGTGATCACGGGGGTCGCAGGCTCGGGCAAGAGCTCGCTGATCCACGGCTCGGTCGCCGGACGGGACGGCGTGGTGACCGTCGACCAGAGCGCCATCAAGGGATCCCGGCGCAGCAACCCGGCGACGTACACCGGACTGCTCGACCCGATCCGCAAGGCCTTCGCGAAGGCCAACGGCGTGAAGCCGGCGCTGTTCAGCGCCAACTCCGAGGGCGCCTGCCCCACCTGCAACGGCGCCGGGGTCATCTACACCGACCTGGCCATGATGGCCGGCATCGCCACCACCTGCGAGGAGTGCGAGGGGAAGCGGTTCCAGGCGTCGGTGCTCGAATACCACCTGGGCGGGCGCAACATCGCCGAAGTCCTGGCGATGCCGGTCACCGAGGCCCATGCCTTCTTCACCGAGGGCGAGGCACGCACCCCCGCCGCCCACAAGATCCTGACCCACCTGGCCGACGTCGGGCTCGGCTACCTCAGCCTGGGCCAGCCGCTCACCACCCTGTCCGGCGGCGAACGCCAGCGCCTCAAGCTGGCCACCCACATGTCGGAGAAGGGCGGCGTGTACGTCCTCGACGAGCCGACCACCGGCCTGCACCTCGCCGACGTGGAACAACTCCTCGGCCTGCTCGACCGGTTGGTCGACTCCGGCAAGTCGGTCGTCGTCATCGAGCACCACCAGGCGGTGATGGCCCACGCGGACTGGATCATCGACCTCGGCCCGGGCGCCGGCCACGACGGCGGCCGCGTCGTCTTCGAAGGCACCCCGGCCGACCTCGTCGCCGCCCGCTCGACCCTCACGGGCGAACACCTCGCGGAGTACGTCGGCGACTGACCGCGGCGAGGGGCGGCGGTCCGGGACGCCGCCCCGAGGAGCCGATGAAGTCGCCCTCGTCCCGGCCCTCACCGTCGTGAGGCCCGGGCGGGCCGGAAAACTGTTTGCGCCGCCCCCGTACCCGGATGGCAGGGTTGCGCGGTGATTCATGTGCTGTCGGCCCGTCACCTGGACTGGGACGACGTCGAACCGGTCCGCCATCCCTTCGACCGCGCCTCGGTCGAGCAGGTCGTGCGCTCGCTCGGACCGGCCCGGAACGTGCCCCGCAGGCCCGACGTCCCCTTCGCCGACCCGGTGATGACCGCATGGGACCGGGAGGTGGCCGAGCCGTGGGCCGACGCCATGTCGCAGGCCCTGGTCGAGCGGTACGGCCGCTGGACCGTGGGCTGGCGCTGGTCGCACGACGAAGGGGACTTCGACGGCGGCCCGGTCGGCCACTGGTGCTGCCCCCGCGACTCCGTCACCACCCCGGAGGAGACACTTCCCCGGGTCGTCGCGGCGCTGTGCGAATGGCGTGACTGGCTGGAGAGCCTCGCCGGCCGCTTCGAGGCGTACCCGCTCGACCTCGCCGACGTCGAGGACCAGCGCATCCTGTGGGAGTGCGCCGCCCGCAACCTGATCATCCAGGTCACCGACCGCACCGGCTGCGGCAGCGGCTGGCACGGGCACTGCCACCAGGTCCTCGCCTGGTTCCTCGACCACTGGGGGATCGCACCCGACACCGCACAGGTCCTGGTCGAGCGGGCGGTCGGCGGACGGTTCCGGAGCTGGACCGGCCCCGACCGCCGACTCGTCGACGACATCGCCGAGCGGCTCGCCCGGTCGCTACGCCCCGACGACGCGGAGCCGGACGGCGGACCGCTGCCTGACCATCTGCGGCGCTGGCTGACGGTGCGCGAGTCGGTGCCGTGGCCCGAGGCCGGGGACACCGAAGAGGCGGGTGCCGTGGAGCCGGCCCGCGACGGTGCGGCGGAGGACATCCGCCTCTTCGACGGCGCGCTGGACCCGGCCCGCGCCGAGGGACTGCTCACCGCCCTGCACCTGCTGCGGGCCGACGCGGCACGCGGCGCCCGCCCGGACTTCGACCTGCTCCGCGGCTGGCAGCGGCACGTACTCGGCACACCGGGGCCCCCGGAGTTCCGCACGCAGCCCGCCTTCGCCAAGGAGGGCCGTGAGCGCTACGGCATCGACGCGGACACCCGCGAACGCTTCGACGCCTGCCTCGCCGAGAGCGCCATGGAGGGACCCCTGCCCTTGGCGGCCCGCGCCGCCCGTGCCTACCTCGACGTCTGCTTCTTCCACCCCTTCGACGACGGCAACGCCCGCTCCGCCTTCCTCACGCTCGTCTTCGTCCTCGCCCGCGAGGGCGTCGCACTCGACGACGTCAAGGTGCTCCGCCGCCTCGCCTTCCAGGCCGAAGCCCCGCAGGACGCGGTGACGCTGGCCAGGTTCATCGACATGGCCGTCACCGGGACGCGGAACCGGGCCCTCTCCTCGTCCCGCTGAGCGCGACGGGGAACCGGCGGCTCCTACGCGCACGGCGCGCCGACCTGCGGAACGGCGCCGTATCCGCCCGGTTCGGGGGTAGCACCCTCCAGGAGGCACCCTTGCAGGGAGCGCGACGGACGCCTGCCGACGTACCCGCGCGGACGAGGAAGCGGGTAGGCCGTCCTGAACCGCGGGAAGGCCCGCGCGGCGAGGAGAACCGAGAAGGCGAGGAGTCGGATGCGGCGGTTGCCCGTGGCCCACGGACCTGCGGACGGCGACGCCGCGCGCGTCGCCGGGCTGTACACGCGCCGCTTCGGGCCGTGGCCGACGACGGAACCCGTCGTGGTGCTGCTGCACGGCCTCGGGCTCTCCGGACGCTACTTCTACCCGCTGGCCCGGGAGCTGGCCGCGGCGGGGCGCCGGGTGCTGGTGCCCGATCTGCCGGGCAACGCCCGCTCCCGTTCCGCGTCGCGGCGTGCCCCGGACACGGCGGCGACCGTACGGGCGCTGCGGCGCTGGCACGCGGCCGCCGGGATCGGGCCCTGCGTCGTGGTGGCCAACTCGGTGGGCTGCCAAGTGGCGGTGGCGCTCGCCGCCACGCACGGCTCCCCGGTGGAACGCCTGGTCCTGGTGGGGCCCGCCCTGGACACGGCGCACCCCTCACCGTGGCGGCAGTTCCTGCGTCTGGTGGCCGACGCGCCCAGGGAACCGCTCGCCCTGCTCGTGCTCGTCGCGGCGGACTATCTGGTCACCGGGGTCTCGCGGTTCGTCGCCGGATTCCGACAGGCCCGGCGCGAGGCGCTGGGGCCGTTCACGGCCCGGCTGCGCGCGGTACGGGTGCCCGTCCTCGTCGTGCGCGGGGCGGGCGACCGCGTGGCTCCCATCCCGTGGGCCGAGCGGGTGACCGCCGCACTGCCCGACAGCCGTCTCGTCGTCGTCCCCGCCGCGGCCCACGCGGTGCACTTCAGCCGTCCCGCCGTCCTGGCCCGTCTCATCCACGGTTTCCGTCGCTGACCGGGCCGGAGTCCGGCGACGACGGGCGCATCCCCGTCCCTCGCGCCGGTGAAGCCGTCACACCGACCACCGGCGCCCGTACGGCCGGACGCCGCTCCCGGTCCTCCAGGCCCCAGGGCTCCCGGCACGCATACTCGGCCCCCGTGTGGGCACTCCGAGTTGCACAAGCCACCGCCCAGTGCACTCGGCGGAGTTCGGATCTGCGGAGCGGGCCGCTCGGCGTCGCCCCTCACCTCAAGGAGTGGCCGTGACCGTGCGTATCGGAGTGGAAGAGGAATTCCACGTGGTCGAGGTGGAGACCGGCCTCCTGGTGCCGCGGGCAGGCTCCCTGCTCGAACGGCTTCCCAAGGGGACGTTCACCACCGAGTTGAAGCAGTCCGTCGTGGAGACGAACAGCGGGGTGCACGCCTCGCTGGACGACCTGCACACCGATCTGCTCGGCAGCCGGCGGCGACTGGACACGGCCGCCTCCGCGCAGGGACTCGCCGTGGTGGGAGCTGGGACGGTGCCGTTGGCGCGCCGTATGTCGGCCGTCCCGGCCACTCCCGGTGTCCGCTACCGGCACATGGTGGACGAGTACCGCGCCGTCGCCGACGAGCAGCTGATCTGCGGGGCGCAGGTGCACGTGGACGTGCCCGACCGCGACACGGCGGTGCGGATCATGTGCGAGGTGTCGCCGTGGCTGCCGCCGTTGCTGGCGCTGTCCGCCAGTTCCCCGTTCTGGCAGGGCGCCGACACCGGCTACGCGAGCTGGCGCACGCTGCTGTGGCAGCGGTGGCCCACCGCCGGTCCCGTCGGGTGTTTCGCGAACGCCGCCGAGTACGACGCCGCCGTGAGCGAGCTCATCGGCACGGGCGTCATCAGCGACGCGGGCATGATCTATTACGACGTACGGCCCTCCGCCCACCAGCGGACCCTCGAACTGCGCGTCTGCGACGCCTGCCCTCGGCCCGAGACGGTGGTGCTGATCGCCGGCCTCTTCCGCGCCCTGGTCACGCATGCCCGCGAACGTCTGGAGACGGCCGGTGCGCCCGCTTGCAGCGGACGGCACGAGTGGCTCCGCGCCGCGACCTGGCGGGCGGCCCGGTCGGGCCTGGAGGACGGCCTGATCGACCCCGGCACCCGCCGTGAGGCGCCCGCGGCGCAGGTGATCCGCGCCCTCCTCCAGCGCGTACGGCCCCAGCTGGAGGCCCACGGCGACTGGGAGACCGTCGCGGCGCTCACCGAGGAGGCCCTCGCCGAAGGCAGTGCCGCCCACCGCATGCGCCTGGTCGCCGACCAGGAGGACCTGCTGGCGTGCGTGGACCTGGCGATCGCCGAGACCCGTGGCGACCGCAGGCCGCCCCGGCCGGCGGTCGGTGAACCGGCGCGTGTCACCCCGTCCCCTCGGCTGGACCCCGACGGCCCGTACGGCCCCGACTCGGCCCGCGTCCCGGGCGCCTGACGAGACCTGGGGGACTGGGTGAGCGGACCGGCGCACCTCGGACGAGGCGCGTGCCCGCAGTCGGGCGGACCACCCGCACGGCCCCTCACGGGCCGTGCGATAGGTTCCCCGCCATGGCTGAACTCGGGCCCGTCAGCTGGCCGCCTGCCCCGATACGCACCGAACGGCTCGTCCTGCGCGAGTCCGAGGCGCGGGACCGTGCGGCGTACATCGAGCTGTTCGCCTCGCCGGAGGCGGGCACCTACCTCGGAGGGCATCGATCCCGCGACGAGCTGGAACGCGCGGTGCCGGCGGTGCCCGGGCGGCGCCCCGGCGTCTTCGTGATCGAGCTCGGCGGAACGATGATCGGCACGGTGTCGCTCGACCGGCGCGACGCGGAGCGGCCAGGTCACATCCGTCCCGACGCGGACGAGGCCGAGCTGGGCTACATGCTCCTGCCCGGGGCGTGGGGGCGCGGCTACGCCGCCGAGGCGTGCACGGCGGCCCTCGACTGGTTCGCCGCCACGGTCCCCGGCGAGCCGGTACTGCTCTGCACCCAGACCGCCAACACCCCCTCGATGCGCCTCGCGACCGGACTGGGCTTCACGGAAGTGACTCGCTTCGAGGAGTTCGGAGCCGAACAGTGGCTCGGCGTGCGGTCCTTCGGCACGGGGTCCGGTTGATCCAGTAGGTGTAGGACCGGACCGCTCACCTCAGTCGCGGGCGACCACCCGTAGCGTCTTGACCGACGGGTCCGCGGCGTCCGGGATGAGGACGCCGTGTTCCACGCCGCTGCGCAGGTAGTCGAGGACCTCGTCGGTGATCACCTCGCCGGGTGCCACCGCCGGGACGCCCCGGGGATAGGGGCTGATCGTCTCGGCCGAGATCCGGCCCGCCGCCCGCTCCGCCGGCACGTGCTCGGCCGGGGCGAAGAACGCGTCGCGAGGGAGCATCGCCTGCTCCAGTTCCAGCGCCGAGGCCGCCGGCAGCCGCACGGGCGGCCGGCGTTCGATGGAGTCGGCGTTCTCGACGAGGGCGTGCAGCGCGTCCCTGAGGATCTTCTCGGTCTCGTCGTCGTCGGCGTGGGTGATCGACGCGCTGATGCGGCACGTGTCCGAGCCGCCGACGTCCACGTGGCGATGAGGCCGCAGCCACTCGGCCGCCTGCATGCCGCTGATGCCCAGCTCCCGTACGTCGATCACGATCTTGAGCGGGTCGAAGGCGGCGGTGAGCCCCTCGTCGACGATCTCCCGGCCCATGGGGCGCAGTCCGTCCAGGCTCTCCGCCACGGCCCGGACGCGGTACGCCCGCTGGATCGCGGCGTCCAGGAGTTCGTGTCCGTGCTCGACCATCTGGCGCCGCCAGCCGTCGAGCGTGGCGAACACCAGCGTCGAGGCGCTCGTCGTCCCCAGCAGGTCCTCGCGCTGCTTGAGGACCTCGGGAGAGATCCGGTCGTACTGGAGATGGAAGACGGAGCTCTGCTCGATGGCGCCGCCCATCTTGTGCACGCTGGTCACCACGAGGTCGGCCTCGGCGTCCATGCCGAAGGCCGGCAGGTCGGGGTGGAAGGGCAGGTGGGCGCCCCACGCCTCGTCGACGATGAGCGGTACGTCGTGCTCGTGGCAGACCCGCGCCTCGCCCCGGATGTCCGCGCAGCTGCCCCAGTCGGTGGGCGTGATCAGGAGCATGCCCTTGGCGTCGGGGTGCTCCTGGAGCTTGCGGCGTACGTCGTCGGGCTCCGGCGGGTGCGCCATGTGGCGCTCGGTGTCGAACTCGGGGTGCACCCAGATCGGCTGTACGCCGTTCACGATGACGGCCGCGATCACCGACTTGTGCGCGTTGCGGGACAGGAGCAGCTTCTCGCCGGGCCCGGCCACCGACAGCATGGCGGTCTTCACGGACAGGGAGCTGCCGCAGGTGGAGAAGAACGCCTGGTCGGCGCCGACGGCGTCCGCCATCAGCTCCTGGGCCCGGCTGAGCACGCCCTGCGACTGGCGCCGGTCGTCGAGCCCGTTGAGGGACAGGACGTCGGACCTGAAGACGTCGAGCCCGACGATCTCGGCCACCCTCGGGTCCACTCCGCGGCCCTGCTTGTGTCCGGGCGGCCCGTAGGCCACGTCTCCCCGGCGGCGGAAGTCTTCCAGTGCTTCCAGGACGGGCGCGCGCGAGTGGTCCATCTCTTCTCCCTCGTCGACGCCGGTCGTGCCCCCGGTCTCCGCCCGGCGTCCTCGCACCGCCGGCCGACGGCCTGTCGGGCACCCCTCACGAAATGCACCCGCGCCGTGATCGAAACCTCGCGGGTGTCGGGCACCCGCACGGTGGAACCCGCTTCCTGACAGGCGTACGACCGCATCCAGGCGTCCTGAGGAGTCCGCATGGCACGCTCGCTCGACGGCGTACACCAGCAGATCCGCAAGGAGGTGAAGGGGCGGGCCGAGACGCTGTGGGACGTGGCGCTGCGCCTGCACGCCGACCCGGAGTTCGCCTTCGACGAGCACCGGGCCGCCGCGCTGCTGACGGACGTGCTCGAACGCGAGGGCTTCGCGGTGGAGCGCGGGGTGGCGGACATGCCGACGGCGTTCACCGCGCGCTCGGGCCGGGGCCGCCCCACCGTCGCGCTGCTGCTGGAGTACGACGCGCTGCCGGGCCTCGGGCACGCCTGCGGCCACAACCTCATCGCCGCCGCCGGACTGGGGGCCGCCCTGGCCGCGGGTGCCGTGCTCGACGCCGGCGACGGGTCCGTGCTCGCCGTCGGCACGCCCGCCGAGGAGGGCGGCGGCGGCAAGGCCGTCGAGGTGGAGGCGGGTGTCTTCGACGACGTCGACGCGGCTCTGATGTTCCACCCGGGGGTGCACAGCTGGACGCGGGCACCGCTGACGGCCCAGGTGCAGTACCGGGTGGGGTTCCACGGGCGAGCGGCCCATCCCACGGGCAACCCCACGGAGGGCATCGACGCCCTCGCGGCACTCGTGGAGCTGTTCAACGTGCTGCACGCGCTGGGCCGTCGTCTGCCCGAGGCCTCCCACATCCAGGGCATCGTCACGCACGGCGGCACCGCCACGAACATCGTCCCGGAGTACGCCGAGGGGCGCTTCGGCCTGCGCGCCGCCACCACCGACGCCCTGGCGGACCTGGTCGCCCGGCAGACCACGTGTGCCGAGGGCGTCGCCCTGGCCACCGGCACCCGGGCCGAGGTGGAGCGCGTCACCGTCCGCTACGACCACTTCCGCGACAGCGGCACGCTCTCGGAGCGCTTCGCCGAACATCTGGACCGGGCCGGGATCACGCTCGGCGCGCCGACGCCCGGCGTCTACCTGGGGTCGTCGGACATCGGCAACGTCAGCACGCGCGTGCCCGCCATCCACCCGTTCGTCGCGATCATGGGTGAGGACGCCTCCGACCACACCCCGGAGTTCGCCGAGGCCGCGGCCTCCGAGCGGGCACGCGAGGTGCTGCTCGCGGCGACGGAGGCGCTGGCGTGCACGGCGGCGGACGTCCTGCTCAGCGCGGAGTTGCGCGAGCGGGCCTGGTCGGGGCATCGCGCGCCGGACGCGGGGTAGCGCTGACGCCCCGGAGGCCCCGCGCCCCACACGGCAGCGCGCGCCGCCCGCCCGGGTCCACCGGCCCGGGCGGGGCTCAGACGGCCGCCTGCTCCTCCCCGGGCCTGCGCACCACGGTGAGCAGGTCGTCGCGGCCGGCCACGGCCTCCAGGGACAGCGTGTGGTAGCCGGCCTGGTCGAACAGGACGGTGATGCGGTCCCCGTCCTCGCTGAGGACCGTCCCGTCCCCCCAGTGGCCGTGCCGCACCTCGGCGCCGACGGGGTAGTCGGCGACCGCCGGGTGGGCGGACCGCCCGGCGCCCCCGAGCTCGTCGTCGCCGTCCCGCTCCGCGCACACGTCGCAGTTGTCGCACGGTGTCTCGTACGCCTCGCCGAAGTAGCCGAGCAGGAAGTGGCGCCGGCAGCCGGTCGTCTCGGCGTACGAACGGGCCATGTCGACCCGGGACTTGTCGGTCCTGCGGTGGGCGTCGGCCGTGAGTGCGGCCTGTTCCGCCGCGTCGTCCGGGGGAGTGGCGGGCACCGGAAGCACCTCGCCCTCCGCGCCGGTGGTCACGGCGCCGGCCTCCTCCAGCAGGTTCACGGCGGCGGTGACGCGGTTGCGCGAGAGTCCCGTCGCCCGGCGCAGTTCGTCCACGTCGGCGGGGTCCGACCGGCGTTCGTGGACGGCGTCGGCCACCTCGGCGAGGACGTCACGGCTGGGGGAGCGGGCGGCGAAGTACGTCTGCATGCCGGTGTCCTCGGGCCGGTAGTGCAGCACGGCCAGCGCGGGTTCGCCGTCCCTGCCGCCGCGGCCGATCTCCTGGTAGTAGGCGTCGAGCGAGCCCGGCAGCGAGGCGTGCAGCACGAACCGTACGTCCTCCTTGTCGATGCCCATGCCGAACGCGGAGGTCGCGACCACCACGTCGGTCTCGCCGGAGAGGAACGCGTCGTGGATACGGGAGCGTTCGGTGGCACGCAGCCCGGCGTGGTAGGCCTCGGCGGCCAGCCCGAGGGCGGCCAGCTCGCCCGCGAAGAACTCGGTGTCCTTGCGGGTCGCCGCGTAGACGATGCCCGGCTTCGGCTCGGCCGCGGCCCGCTCGACGACCGCCCGGCGCCGGTCGTCCTCGTCCAGGAAGCGGCGCACCTCCAGCCGTATGTTCGGGCGGTCGAAACCGGCCACCATCAGGCGCGGTCGGTCCATGCCGAGCTGTTCGACGATCTCCCTGCGCACCGGGGGCGCCGCCGTCGCGGTCAGCGCGAGCAGCGGCGGCCGGCCCACCCGCCGTGCCGCCTGCTCCAGGCGCAGGTAGTCGGGCCGGAAGTCGTGGCCCCACGAGGACACGCACTGCGCCTCGTCCACCACGAACAGGGCGGGACGCAGCGCCGCCAGCCGTTCGATCACGTCGTCGCGGGCCAGTTGCTCGGGAGACAGGTACAGCAGGCGGGCCTCACCGCGGGCCACGGACTCCCAGGCAGCCTCCGTGGCGGCCGCCCCCAGGTCGGAGTTCACGGCGACGGCACCGGGTGAGCCGTCACCGTCCGGCAGTCCGGCGATCTGGTCCCGCTGGAGGGCGAGCAGCGGCGAGACGACCACGACCGGCCCGTCGAGCAGCGCCGCCGGCACCTGGTAGACGGCGGACTTGCCCGCGCCGGTCGGCATGACGACGAAGGTGTCGTGGCCGTCGAGGACCCACTCCATGGCGGTGAGCTGCTCGGGCAGCAGGGTGTCCCAGCCGAACACCTCCGAGGCGGTCTTCCGCAGCCGTGCCGCCTGCCCGCCGCCCGTGGTCGCTGCCTGTCGGCCCATGCCCGCTCCTTCACGCGTTCACCATCGCTTGCCGCCGCTCGGGGTGTCCCTTGCGGCGGGAGCCTGCGGGTACCCCCGGGAGGCGTCCCCAGGCCCGCCGCGTCGGCCGGGACGCGTCAGCACCCGCCGCGGCGGGCCCCGGTGGGCGGCCGTGCTCCCTCCCGGAGCCGGCACTGCCGCAAGCGGCTTTGCATGACCATGCGTGAGGGTGCATACTCTTCCTATGTCTAAGGTCCTCACCTCCCTTCCCGCCGGCGAGCGCGTCGGAATCGCCTTCTCGGGCGGCCTCGACACCTCCGTCGCGGTCGCGTGGATGCGCGACAAGGGCGCCGTCCCGTGCACCTACACCGCCGACATCGGTCAGTACGACGAGCCCGACATCGCCTCGGTGCCCGGCCGCGCGCAGACCTACGGCGCCGAGATCGCACGCCTGGTCGACTGCCGTGCGGCGCTGGTCGAGGAGGGCCTGGCCGCTCTCACCTGCGGGGCGTTCCACATCCGCTCCGGCGGGCGCGCCTACTTCAACACGACGCCGCTCGGCCGCGCCGTCACCGGCACCCTGCTGGTCCGGGCGATGCTCGAGGACGACGTGCAGATCTGGGGCGACGGCTCGACCTTCAAGGGCAACGACATCGAGCGGTTCTACCGCTACGGCCTCCTCGCCAACCCGCACCTGCGGATCTACAAGCCCTGGCTGGACGCGGACTTCGTGACCGAGCTCGGCGGCCGCAAGGAGATGTCGGAGTGGCTGGTCGCCCACGACCTGCCCTACCGCGACAGCGCGGAGAAGGCGTACTCCACCGACGCCAACATCTGGGGCGCCACGCACGAGGCCAAGACCCTGGAGCACCTGGACACGGGCGTGGAGACCGTCGAGCCGATCATGGGCGTGCGGTTCTGGGACCCCTCCGTCGAGATCGCCGCCGAGGACGTGACGATCGGCTTCGACCAGGGCCGCCCGGTCACCGTCAACGGCAAGGAGTTCGCCTCCCCCGTCGACCTGGTGATGGAGGCCAACGCCATCGGCGGTCGCCACGGGCTCGGCATGTCCGACCAGATCGAGAACCGCATCATCGAGGCCAAGAGCCGCGGCATCTACGAGGCCCCCGGCATGGCCCTGCTGCACGCCGCCTACGAGCGCCTCGTCAACGCGATCCACAACGAGGACACCCTCGCCCAGTACCACAACGAGGGCCGGCGACTGGGCCGCCTGATGTACGAGGGCCGCTGGCTGGACCCGCAGGCGCTGATGATCCGGGAGTCCCTCCAGCGCTGGGTCGGCTCGGCCGTCACCGGCGAGGTCACCCTGCGGCTGCGCCGCGGCGAGGACTACTCCATCCTCGACACCACGGGCCCCGCGTTCAGCTACCACCCGGACAAGCTGTCGATGGAGCGCACCGAGGACTCCGCGTTCGGCCCGGTGGACCGGATCGGCCAGCTCACCATGCGCAACCTCGACATCGCCGACTCCCGCGCCAAGCTGGAGCAGTACGCCGGGCTCGGCCTGATCGGCACCGCCAACCCGGCCATCGGCGCCGCGCAGGCCGCCGCGACCGGACTGATCGGTGCCATGCCCGAGGGCGGCGCCGAGGCCATCGCCTCCCGGGGCGAGGTCTCCGCCGACGACGAGCTGCTGGACCGCGCCGCGATGGAGTCGGGCACGGACTGACCGGGGGCGCCGCGAGACGTACGCGGTACGGGGCTGTGCCCCGCGCAGGACGGCGGTCGTAACGGCCGGCCCGGTGCCTCGGCGCCGGGCCGGCCCCGGTGAGCGCGCTCGCGCGGCAGCGGATCGCCTGGACCGCGTCGACTGAAAAGGGCGCGGCGGGGCACTGGGGTGGGAGACTGTCACCGCCGGTGCGCGTCGAGGCCGCACCATCGCGACCGGCCTCGCCGGCCACTCGTCCCCCTCGGCGAGGCGGATCCGGAGCGGTCGGACGACGGGAGACCCAACACGTGAGCGCACATCCGCCGGACGACGCCCCGAACGGGCGGACCCCGCCCGCGCCCGGTCCCGACCGCCACGACGGCACCATCGGCCTGGCCGGGGTGCTCGCCGCCGCGGAGTCGGCGGCACCGGTGGAATCGCTCGACGTCGTCGCCCGCATGCTCAGACAGCGCCTCGACGCGAGGACGGTGTCCTTTCTCATCACGGACTTCACCGGCGCGTCGGTGGTGCGCCTCGGTGCCGCCGGAACCGTCGAGACCGACGAGCCCGCCCGGCGCATCGCCCTCCCCGGCACGCTGTACGACGAGGTGATCCGGACCCAGCAGAGCACCACGGAGCTCTTCGACGACGGGCGCACGGTGCGGGTCATCGCCCCCGTCACCAACCGCGGGGACGCCATAGGTCTCCTGGAACTCTTCCTGGACTCGGAACCCGACACGGCGGCGATGCGGGAGATCGGCGAGACGGCACACGCCCTGGCCTACATCGTCATCGCGAACCGGTCCTTCACCGACGTGTACCAGTGGGGCCGGCGCACCAGCCCGCTGAGCCTGGCAGCGGAGATCCAGCACCGGCTGCTGCCCTCCTCCCTCGCCTGCGAGGCCGCACAGTTCACCGTCGCCGGAGCGCTCGAACCCGCCGACCACGTCGGGGGCGACACCTTCGACTACGTCATCGACCGGGACACCGTGCAGCTGTCCGTCACCGACGCCATGGGGCACGACGTCGACGCCGCGCTGCTCGCCACGCTGGCCGTGGGCGCGCTGCGGCGGGCCAGAAGAGCCGGGGGCGACCTCGTCGAACAGGCCGGGCAGGCCCACAAGGCCATGCTGGAGCACGGCCGCCAGAGCTACGTCACCGGTCAGCTGCTGCGGATCAGTCTGCTGGACGGCACCAACGAGTTCATCAACGCCGGTCACCCGTGGCCCCTGCGGCTGCGCCACGGGAAGGTGGAGCAGCTGCGGGTCGACATCGACATGCCGTTCGGTTTCCGGTTCCCGCACCGCTACCACGTGCAGCGGCTGGACCTCCAGCCCGGCGACCGGCTCGTGATGGTCACCGACGGCATGCTGGAGCGCAGCGCGAGCGGCGTGGACCTGAGCGACCTGATCGAGCGAACCAGCGACCTGCATCCACGCGAGGCTGCCCGCACGATGATCGCGCGGGTCGTGGCCTCCAACGACGGCCATCTCCAGGACGACGCGACGATCATGTGCCTGGACTGGCACGGCGTCGGGCAGTCCCGCAGGCACGCCGACACCGGGGCCGACCTCTCCGACGCCTCTCCCTCCCCGACGCCGCCGTTCTGACGGGCCCCACGCCGAGGGCTCAAAGGGGCGCGCGGACCAAGGACTTGCCGTCCAGCGCCGCTAGGGCCTGCCGTTTGGATCAGGCCGGGGTCGCAGGGTCTGGCACGCACATCTGCGGCGTTGTCGTCGGTCGCCGACTCCCCCACTCTCGGCTCCGCTCGAGCGGGGGGACCCCCATCGCTTCGACTCCCTCCTCCGCCTTGCAGCTGCACGCACCAGACCCCGCTCGGGCCGACCGGGACGAACCCTCTGTCACGGCCGACCTGATCCAAACGACAGACCCTAGTCCCCGGACCTGGGTACCTGCCGCACCGCGTGATGGACCGACCAGGCGTCCGCCACCGGGCCCACGTGCCCGAGCTTGTCGGGGTTGATCACCGAACGGATCGCCTGGACGCGGCCGTCGAGCACGTCGAGCACCAGCGTGTGCAGGACCTTGCCGTCGCGGTCGCGGAAGATCGCGCCGGGCTGGCGGTTGACCTCGTGCGGCTCGAACGTGATGTCGACCCGTGCCATGCGCGGGAAGACGGAGGCGAGCAGGCGTGCCACGTTCCCGGCGCCGCTGACGGCCCTGGCCAGCTGCGGCGCCTTGCCGCCGCCGTCCCCGACCATCGTCACGTCGGCGGCGAGCAGTTCGCGCAGCGCGGCGACGTCGCCCTCGCGCAGTGCCTCGAAGAACCGCGAGGCGAGCTCCGCCCGCTCCTCGCGGTCGGCCTCGAAGCGCGGCCGCCCGTCGGCCATGTGCCGCCGGGCGCGCACCGCGAGCTGGCGGCACGCGGCCTCCGAGCGTCCCACCGCCGACGCGACCTCGGGAAACCCGAAGTCGAAAACCTCCCGCAGTACGAACACGGCCCGCTCCAGCGGGCTGAGCCGCTCCAGCAGCAACAGGGCCGCCATGGACACCGAGTCGGCCAGCTCGGCCGAGCGGGTCGGATCGTCGTAGGGGTCGCTGAGGAGAGGCTCGGGGAACCAGGGGCCGACGTACTCCTCCCGTCGGACGCGGGCCGAGCGCAGGACGTCGACCGAGAGGCGGGTCACCGTGGCCGAGAGGAACGCCTTGGTCGATCTCGGCTCCGTCGTGGACGCCTCGAAGCGCAGCCAGGTGTCCTGGACCGCGTCCTCGGCCTCGCTCACGCTGCCCAGGATGCGGTAGGCGATCGAGAACAACAGCGGCCGCAGCTCCTGGAACTCCTCGGCTTTGCTCATGCCCTTCCCTCCTCGTACGTCGGGCGCCGAGCGGGACGCCGTAGCGGCCGACCGGACTTCCGTGCGGCCCGCGTGGGGGAACGCCACCCCGTGCGCGCGGCCATCCCCCGCGTCGGACACCCCGACGACCGTCCTCGCCCCGTCCGTCGGCGGTCATCCGGCGAAGGGCTCCGGGCCGAGACGGCCCCAGGCCAGGTAGACCGCGAGAGCGAGGTACACCAGATTCAACGCCACCAGCGCCGACTCTCCCCGGCGGCCGTGCGTGAACATCGCGCCGATCATCAGCAGCACCCAGCACAGGGCCGTCACCGGCACCAGGACCGGCGCGATGTCGAGCGCGGCGGGAAGGATCAGGCCCGCCGCGGCCAGGAGTTCGAGGAGGCCGAGCGTCCTGACGGCGGGGGCACCCGCGTCCTCGGTCCAGCCTCCGCCGTGCACCGAGGCCAGCCTCTCGATGGGCACGAACGTCTTGCTGACACCGCCGGCCAGGGCCACCAGGGCCAGCAGTCCCGCCGTGATCCACAGCGCGAGGTCCATCGTCCGCTCCTTGATCGGGGATTGCCTGCACCCCATAGGACGAGACAGCACCGGCCGCTGTGACATCCTCCGGCGAGCCCGTCTCCGACGGCGTCTTCGGCCGCCTCGCCCGCCGGATCACGAATCACCGCCGGCCGCGGGGGTACCGGCGTCCTGCACCGTTCACCACGTAGGGGAGTCACCGTGACGAAGGCAAACGAGGACGAGCAGGTCAACCGGTTCTGCAAGGCGTGCGGTACGCCCGCCGAGGACGGGAGGCTCTGCCGGCACTGTGGCGCCGTACTGGAACTGCCCGACGAGGCGGGCCTGGTCGAGGATCAAGGCGCCGCGATACGGCGGGACTTCGAGGGGCGTGGGGACCACACCGGCTGAGCGTGCGGCCGGTGCGCCCGGGGCCTCGGGATCCCGCGCCGTCACGTGCGCTTCGGCACGAGGGGAGCACCTGTCCGCGGCTTTTCCACGATGCGTCGCCCTCGGTCCGATGGGCGGCGCATTTGTGGGTACACGGGCCGCATGGCATCGAGGAACGATCACTCCATTCCCCTGCGGGCGGTGCGTCAGCTGCGCCGGATCCGCATGTTCTACGCGGCGGGTGCCCTTCTGTGGGCGGCCTCGGCGACCTGGCTGGGACGGGAGGCTCCCGGAAGCCGGCAGATGTGGGTGTCCGTGCTGTTCCTGGTGGTGTTCACCGGCCTGCTGTCCGTCACGTCCCTGTGGCTGTGGCGCAGGCGGCCCGTCGGCGCGGGCGGCGGAGCCCGCCACGCGGGCGCGCGGGGAATGGCCGCGGGGCGCCACGCGAGCGCTTGAGCGAGTCCGACGGCCGGTCGCCGCGTGCGGGAGCACGGCGACTGCCGGCCGTCGGTGAATGGCCCCGACGTTTCCACCTCCGGGAACACGGACGGCTGTCACACTCAGCCGCCGGGAACTCGGGCCGACCAGTGCGAGCCGGGCGGACGGGTTCCGGAGGGCAGCCGGAATCCGTGAAGCTCAGCCGGTGCGCTGCAGTGCGGGCGCGGTCCATTCACCTGTGAGGGCGGACGCACGGGGCCAGTACAGACGCAGGAAGACGTTGAAGGCGCCCGCCGGGGCCGGGAGCCAGTTCGTCTCCCGGTCGGTCCCGGGATTCTCGTGCTGGACGTAGATGTCCAGGGAGCCGTCGGGGTTGGTCCGCATGCCGCTGCGGTCGCCGATCGCGTAACGGTTCAGCGAGTTGTCGGCGAACAGCTGACGCTCGTTCATCATCGTCAGGGACCAGAAGCCGTCCACGGGCGGCGTCCGGCCCGCTTCGAAGTGCAGCACATACGAGTGGGCGCCGTCGAGCGGGCGGCCCTCGGAGTCGGTGGTGGCGTGCGGGTACAAGGCGTCGGCGTCGAGATTGGCTCCGTATCCGAAGCGGGTGATGACCGCGCGCTTCGCGTAGTCCGTTCCGTAGTCACCCAGACCCCGATGCACGGTCCAGCCACCGGAGTCGGCGGACTCCGCACGGGTGAGGTGAGCACGCAGAACGTCCGGACCGCGTTGCGCAGCCGCGTCCAGAGCGGCCAGGACGTCGGGGGACTGGCCGTCGAGGCTCGCGCCGGGAGAGATGCCGAGGCCGGCGAGGCTGTGCAGGAACGGGGCGTCGGCGGCGTCCGGAGGGTTGTCCACCATCAGCCGGTTGAGGAGGGCGAAATACTCACGGCCGCTGAGAGCGTGGACCCTCTCGACGGGCGGCGTGGTGGTGTCGGCGTCGGCGGGCACCGGGACGTCGGTGGGTGGGGAGTAGTCGTCCGGGTCGCCCGTCCACTGCGACAGCGGAATCAGCCGTGTGCCGTCCTGGAGCTGGTTGACGTCGGGAAAGTCGGACGGGCCGCTGGTCGCGTACCGGGCGATGATCCAGTTCACGCTCGTGGGCGACTTCAGGAGCGTCAGGCCGGGCGGGACGTCCCCCGACCAGGACGGACCGGCGATCAAGCAGGGGCCGGCGGAGGGACCGTTCTTACGCCGGCCGACGACGGCGAAGACGTTGGACCAGGCGTCCAGGATCGGCACCATCCAGAACCGCTCGCCGAAGGCGGGGAGGGTCAGCACCAGTGGCTGGTCGGACAGGTCGAGCCAGGCACTGGAGTACAGGGTGTCGGCGTTCGGTGACACCACTTCGGTGAAGGAGGCGTCCGGCGTGCTGCGCATGTAGCAGAACTGGTTGAGCGGTGCCTTCCGCCGCGCGTCGTCCCTCGACGGGACAGCGGTCATGGCATCTCGTGTCATCGCGGCCGTGACCAGCGGGTATCCGTAAAGCCAGGCTTCCGCTGCCAGCTTCTCCATCGACGCATCGCTCATCGGCTTCTCCAGGTCGCTACGGCGGATCCCGCCCCGGGCCCGACGCTACGAGCGCCGTCCGCCGCCCGCCCTGTGGGTCCGCCGGTCGAGTGGCGCATGCGGAACCAGGGTGTCGGGCTGACGGGCCGAAGCTCGTCGAGCTCACCCGAGGCGGGCGCCTCGACCTTCCGACGTGCGCGTGAGGTCCTCCGGTGCTGGACTGGAGAAACGGTGCATCGCGCGCGGCCGGGGACGTGACCGGGACACCGCCGCAGGCAGAAGGCCGTCCATGAGGAGCCGGTATGACCGTCGACGAACTTCCCCAGCTCGGCCCCGTCGATTACCTGATCCTGGAGTTCCCGGGTAATCGCATGACCGGCGAAGGGCTGCCTCTGCTGCTCGAACTCGTGGAGCGGCGCATCATCCGCATCCTCGACCTCTCCTTCGTCCGCAAGGACGCGGACGGTTCGGTCAGAGGGCTCGAACTCACCGACATGGACGGTGACGGCGAGCTCGACCTGGCCGTCTTCGAGGGTGCCTCCTCGGGCCTGCTCGGGGAGGACGACCTTCAGCAGGCCGCCGCGGTCCTCGAACCCGGCAACTCAGCGGGTGTCATCGTGTACGAGAACGTGTGGGCCGCCCCCCTGGCGGCAGCCCTGCGCCGCAGCGGAGCACGGATGGTGGCCAACGGAAGGATCCCGGCAGAGGACCTCTTGGCGAGCCTGGAGGCGGTCGAGCGCGGGGCCGACGCATAGCGGCCGACGGCCGCCTGAGGACAAGGAATTCGGCATGCCTGGTCTACTTCGCGGTGTCGCCCGCACCGCGGTCATCTCCGGTACCGCCACCGCCGTCTCCAACCGGGTGTCACGTCGCCAGGCCGGACGATGGGCGCAACAGGACTGGGAGCGCACCTCCGCGGCCGCACCCCAGGAGCCCTACAGCGCTCCGCCTGCCGCACCCGAGGCCCCGGCCGGCGACTCCATGGACACCAAGATCTCGCAGCTCAAGGAACTCGCTCAGCTGAAGGAACAAGGTGTGCTGTCCGAGGCGGAGTTCGAGGCCCAGAAGAGTCGCATCCTGGCCGCGTGACCCGCCGGACGACGGCTCTTCACGGCTGAGCCGTTCACGTCGCCGCCTGCTTCGCCTCGTGCGGGCGGCCGGCGGCGGCCGGGCCCGTCGGAAGCAACTCGGAGACGACGAAGGCCGTCACGGCCGCCAGGATCACCACGGGGATCGTCTCCGCGTTCCCGAGCAGGAGGACCACCAGGGCCACGCTGCTGACCGGGAGGCGCAGGACGGCCGCGGCCCCCGCGGCCATGCCCGCGGCGGCGGCCGGAATGACCCCGAAGCCGGGCAGTGGGCAGAGCAGGACTCCCGCGGCCGCACCCAGGAACAGCACGGGGAACACCAGTCCACCGCGGAGGCTGCCCAGACACAGGATGTACGCGACGGACTTGAACAGCAGGACGCCCAGCAGGGCACCGACACCCCAGGCGTGGGGATCGGACGCGAGGTCGGCCAGTGTCGCCTGTCCCGACGAGGCGACGTCCACGGGGGTACGACCCGTGACGAGCGTGTACAGCGCGGCGCAGCCTCCGGCGGCGATCGCGCAGATCACCGTCCTGACGAACGGGGAGGAGCCCACGTAGGCGGCGGTGAGCCGCCCGCCGATGACCACCAGGTGCGCCAGCGCGCCGATGGCCACGGCCAGCAGGATCGACCACACCACGTCCCCGACGTCCAGGCGGGGCGGGGCGGTAGGGAAGCGGACGCTGAGATTCCCCGTCTCCAGGCCGGTCCAGTGCCCGAAGCCGGTGAATGTCACGGCCCCGACACCGCTCGACAGGAGAGCGGGGAGCAGGACGACGAACAACTGCGGACCGCCCACCCCCGCGACCTCGATCAGGAGTACGGCGGCGATGAGGGGGTTGCCGAAGATGGCGGAGATGGCCGCGGAGGCGCCCGCCGCGACGAGCAGAGCGGTGCCCTCGGGTGTGGCGGGGGCGCGGACGAGCGTGCGGAAGAGCAGGGCGAGACCGCCTCCGAGCGCGATCAGGGGTGCCTCCGGGCCGAGGACCGCCCCGAGCGGCAGACTCGCGGTCGCCGCGATGATCACCCCTGGTACCGCCCTGGCCGAGGTGCCGCCCGAGTGGAGCCCGGACGCCGGGACGTGACCGCCCGCCCCGGGCAGATGTGTCACGACCAGCCCCACGATGACTCCCGCCACGGCGAGCAGCGGAAGCGGCCACCAGGACGGCGGGGAGTCATAGCCGAGGGCGTCCGGCAGGTCCGCCCACATCACGTGCTCCAGCTCGTGCAGGCCGACGAGGAACCAGAAGGCGGCCAGCGAGATGGGGATGCCGATCAGGGAGCTGAAGACCAGGACCTTGCGGTACGCGGGCTTGAGCAGGAGGTCCCGCAGATGGTCGGCCTCGGAGGTCTCCGTCCCCGGCTCCTCGGCGGGCGCTGTGCTGGCGTTCGGCACCGTCATGAAGTACGTCTTTCGGAAGCGGGGGAGGGCCGAGTGCGACGGGCGGGGTGTCGTCGGACTCCCTCGAGTTTCCACAGCGTGCTCATGACGACCGCGCCTCGTCCGCGGCGTCGTGCCGGTCCGGGCCGCCCCCCGGGCCGGGGTCGTCGAGGAACTCGCGCAGGGCGAGGGCGAGGAGCAGCGCGGCCACGATCCACAGCACGACGGTGGTGCTCGGGTACGACCAGGTGACGAGGACGAGCAGCGCGGCCAGCAGAACGAGGCCGCCGATCCACCGCTTGTACCGGTGGACGAAGCGTCCGACCGCGCCGAGACGCAGGCCCGCCGAGCCGGCGGCGCCACGCACCGCCCCGATGCCACCGGTGCACGCCTGCCGGATCGCGACGGCCACGCGGGAAGGCCCGCACAGGAAGGCACCGCAGGCGGTCACCAGGGCGACGGCGGCCACCGCGCGGACGCCGGCGCGCAGGAACTTGACCAGGGCGTCGAACACGGCGGCTGCGGCGTCCTGGGACACCGAGGCCGGCAGACGGTCGAGATAGATGTCGCGGAACACCGTCAGGCCCACACCGAGGACCAGCATCCCCGCGGCCACGGCGAGGGCGGTCGCCACCAGCACGCGTCGCCGGTGGACGGCCAGGAGGACCCCCGCGGCGGCGATGAGCACGGTGATCACCGGAAGCCATGCGCCGACGATCTGGAGGATGCGGGTGTACGTTCTGACCTCGGCGAGTTCGTTCGAGGAGAACACCACGAAGTCGGTGTGCACCTCGGGGATGCTCGACGCGCGGCTGAACCCCGACCGCACCAGCTCGTCCTTGGCCCGTTCCACGACAGGGCCGATGTCGATCGTCACCTGGTCGCCCTTCAGGACCACGGCGCCGCCGCCTTTGCCCGTCAGGGCCTTGTCCAGTGACCGGTGCGCCGCCCGGTTGGCGTCCGTCCACAGGGTCTCGAACGCGGAGCCGGTCACGACCCTGTTGACGGCGCCGCGCACGAACTCCTTCAGGCCGCTCTCGATGGGACCGTCGAGTTCGCCGATCAGCTTGGCGAGGGCAGGGGGCGCCCCTTTCTGCTCGGCCGCCGAGGAGAGTTCGTCCACCAGCTTCTGCACGTCGATCCGGTCGAGGATCGCGGACGTGGCCCGGTTCGTCACGGCCGTCTGCACCGCCGGGTCCTTGGCCAGCGGAGCGACGGTGTCGACGTACCGGTCGGTGTCCTCCACCATGCTGTCGGCCCACACCGCGACGACCGACAGGACGGACAGCAGCGCGGCGATGGTGACCGCCACGGCGGACAGGACCGACCGCCACCGATGTCTGCGCGGCTTGCCCCCGCTCTCCAGTTCCCGGATGCGGCGCTGGAGGTCGGCCAGGTCGGTGTCCGGCACTCCCGTCGGCGCCTTGTCGTACGAAGGATCCGGCAGACCCGGCTGCGGTTCCATACGGATCTCCTGCAGAACACTCCGCGGGTGACCGCGAACGGCGGGGCATCCGCCGCCAGTCCAGCAAAGACGCTGCCGACGGGTCTCGCTACCGGAGGCGAGCCGTATGGCGTCGTCGGGAAGCGGAGGCCCGGTGCCCGCGGTTGTGACGTCCGGGTCAGAGGGGGGAACTGCCCCCGATACCCTGGAGGTCGGCACCCTGCGCGATGGCGCGGCGGTTGGGATCGGTGAAGGCTCGCTCGACGGACTCCTGCAGCAATGTCAACGGGGCTTGCAGCGGAGGGCGTTGCCGGGACGGCGAGGCGTCGAGCAGGTTCTGCGGCATGGCACGCAGTCTCCGGCAGATCTGCAGGGACGAAGCGCCGTACGACATGATCTCGCAGACGGCGAGCTGAAGGTGGCCGCCGAAGTCACGGCCCCGCAGGACGAGCCGGGCCTCCCCGTGGCCGTCGGCCGGCACATGACGGCCGCGAGCCGGAATCTGCCGGCCCAGGACGTCGTGACACCCACGCGAGTCCCCTTCACCGTAGGAATCAGATGTTCTCGAACGACGCGGGGACGCCCGCTCCGCACGCCGTCCGCACCTCACGATATGGCGGTTCCCGGACCGCAGCAGGGTCGGGATCGCGGTCACCGCGGGGGTTCTCCTCGTCAGGACGAACGGGTGTCGGCGGCCTAAGCTGATCGAGTGCCGCCCGGTCCTCATCCGCGGCGTGACGGTGTTTGTTCCGCGTTCGGCCGACCGGGCCGAAAGGGGTCGACGATGAACGACTATCCCCTGATCGAAGACCACGGACTGATCGGTGATCTGCAGACCGCCGCCCTCGTGACGACCGACGGGACGATCGACTGGTTCTGCTGTCCGCGCTTCGACTCACCCAGCGTCTTCGGCGCACTTCTCGACCATGGGAAGGGTGGCCATTTCTCCGTGCGGCCCGCTGCGCGCACGTACACCACCAAACAGCTCTACCACCCGGACACCGCCGTGCTCGTGACCCGTTTCATGACCGAGGACGGCGCCGGGGAAGTGGTCGACTTCATGCCGGTGACCGGCACGACCGTAACCGACCGGCATCGCATCGTGCGCATGCTGCGATGTGTGCGCGGCAGCATGACGTTCGAGGGAGAGGTCGCTCCGCGCTTCGACTACGGCCGCAAACCCCACGAGGTGCATCTGACGGAGCACGGGGCCGTGTTCACCTCGGACGAACTGGACCTCGCCGTGCACACCGTCCGTGAGCCGCAGGACGAGCGGTTGTTGCACAACATCTCGGTCCATGACAGCGATGTGCGTTTCTCCCTGACCCTGCGTGCGGGACAGCAGCGTGGCCTGATCGTCGAATCCTCGCCAGGAGGGCCACCTCAGCAGATCCGACTGGCGGAGTTCGAGCGCCTCTTCGACCGGACGGTCGCCTTCTGGCGCTCGTGGCTGGCACAGTCCACCTACACCGGACGCTGGAGGGAGGCGGTGGAGCGTTCGGCCGTGACCCTGAAGCTCATGACGTACGCGCCCACCGGTGCCCTCGTCGCCGCGCCCACGGCGGGCCTGCCCGAGCAGCTGGGCGGAGAGCGCAACTGGGACTACCGGTTCACCTGGATCCGTGACGCCTCGTTCTCGGTGTACGCGCTGTTGGGGATGGGGTTCAAGGAGGAAGCGGCCGCGTTCATCGGATGGCTGCACGACAGGGTGAAGCAGGGGGACGACAGCCGGAGTGACGGGTCCGGACCGCTGAACATCATGTACCGGGTCGACGGCTCCGCGGACCTGGTCGAGGAGACCCTCGACCACTGGGAGGGATACCGCGGTTCGGCGCCGGTCCGTATCGGCAACGGGGCCGCCACCCAGCTGCAACTGGACATCTACGGCGAGGCCCTGGACAGCATCTACTTCGCGCACGAGCACGGGATGCATCTCGATCACGGGGGCTGGAAGGCACTGCACACCCTGCTCGACTGGCTGGTCGACCACTGGGACCAGCCGGGTGAGGGGCTCTGGGAGACCCGCGGCGGCCGAAAGGACTTCACCTATGGCCGCGTGATGTCGTGGGTGGCCTTCGACCGCGCCCTGCGGATCGCCTACGACGACGGTCGTCCCGCGGCCGGCGGGCGGTGGGTCGAGGCGCGCGACGAGATCTACGCGCAGACGTTCGAGCGTGGTTGGGACCCCAAGAAGCAGGCGTTCGTCCAGCACTACGGCGACGACGTGCTCGACTCTTCGCTGCTGCGCATGCCGACGGTCGGTTTCATCACGCCGGACGACCCGATGTGGAAGTCCACGCTGGACGCCATGGAAGCCGAGTTGGTCAGCGACAGTCTCGTCTACCGGTACAACCCGGAGGCGTCCCCCGACGGGCTGCGAGGCTCCGAGGGAACCTTCTCCCTGTGCACCTTCATGTACGTCGACGCCCTGGCGCGGGCGGGCCGGACCGACATGGCCCGGCTGGTGCTGGAGAAGATGCTCACGTACGCCAACCACCTGGGCCTGTACTCCGAGGAGATCGACCTGACGGGCCGTCAACTGGGTAATTTTCCCCAGGCGTTCACTCACCTGGCGCTGATCGACGCGGCGATCACGCTGGACTCGATGCTCCGGGAGAACCAGCGCCGCGGCGGATAGCGCGCCGCGGCGGCGTGAACTCCTCAGCGCTGGGGAGCCGAAGGCGGCGTACGGAGCGATCACGCCGGGACTGTCGTGCGAGGGTCCCACTCGGTGGACGGGACCGCCAGGATGGCGGCGGTGACGGCCTGGTCCGGCAAGTCCGGTCCCAGCAGCTTGTCGGGGTGGACCACGTCCGTCGTCGCTCCCACGGCGAACCCCGCGGGGAACAGAACGATCGGGGCGGGGACGCGCAGCCTGTTCGCCAGGATCTGCGAACCGGTGGCGAGCACCACGGTCAGCGCGAAACCGAGAAGCATCTCGTCGTCGGTCACAGCGGCTTCCTCCGTCGGAGCGCAGCGCGAAGAAGGTTCGAAGGCCGGACGATCAGCTGTCGAACACCGCTCGGTCACCGTCGGGGTCGCTTCCTCCGCCCAGCTCCGAGTCGGTGAGTTCCTCCAGCTCTCCGTGGGTGTCCAGCCAGTAGAGGAAGACCACGGCCGGTACGACCACCAGCAGGGCCACCAGTGTCACGACCGCCAGCCACGTCAGTGTGGACGGGGCGCCCGCGGCCTCGTCGACGGTCAGCGAGGTGGGGAGCAGGTAGGGGCGCTGAGCCATGCCCCAGGCGACGACGGCCGACGCGACGACTCCGACCGCCGCGACGCGGGCCCACGGGCCCGGCGTCCGCAGCAGCAGCCAGACGGCCGCGAGAGCGGCTGTGCCGGCCAGGATCGCGAAGAGCAGTCCGAGACCGTGGGTGAGGCCGTGCCACACGTGGGGGGAGTCCTCGTGGGTGACGAACCCGGTGACCACCGCGAGGACGGTGAGCACGGCGAGGCTGCCCAGCGCGCGCTGCCTGAAGTAGCCGACCAGCTCGGGCGCGTCGAACCTGCGTGCGTCCCCGGTGAGGAACACCGCTCCGAGGAACGCCGTGGTGGCGACCGCGACGAACCCGAAGGCGAGCGACGTGGGGCTGGTCCAGACGTCCGCCGAAGCATCGGTACCTGGAGCCACGCGTTCCGATGCGACGCCGCCGACGGCGGCACCCAGGAAGAAGGGCGTGACGACCGAGGCCGAGGCGAACGCGGCACCGTACAGGCGGCGGCCCGCGAGCCGTCGGGAGGGCTTGCGCAGGGCGAAGCCGGCACCTCGGAGGACCATGCCCACAGCGGCCAGCGCGAGCGGGAGCCACATCGCGGAGAACACGGTCTGGAACAGGACGGGAAAGCCGGTCCACATGATCACCAGAACGAAGACCAGCCAGACGTTGTTCACCTCCCACACGGGGGCCATGGCATGGTCGATGAGCCACCGGGGACGCCGGCCGCGCTCCGTACCGCCGGCCATGAGGTCCCAGAAGCCGGCGCCGTAGTCCGTGCCCCCCGCGCAGGCATACGCGGTCACGGCCAGGAGAAGCACCACGGCGATGAGGTCCGCGGTCACGGGCCGTCACCTCGTGACCGGCCCCCTCCCGGGCCCGCGGCGGACGCGTCACCCGCGGGGACGGCGGCCCGCGGGCCGTAGGGGATGTCCGCCTCGGGCGTGTGAGTGCCCGCCGGTGTGCCCCGCGTCGAGTCGGCGAGCCGCCAGCGCGTGCGCATCTTCAGCAGGACCACGAGAAACGAGGCGAAGAGGGACACGTACACCACGATCACCACCCCGAACATGATCCACAGACTGCTGGAGCGGGTCGAGGTCACGGCTTCGGCGACCCTCATGTTCTGGTAGACGATCCAGGGCTGGCGTCCCACCTCGGTGGCGATCCACCCGCACTCGACCGCCACGACGGAACCGGCGCCGGCGCATGCGGCGGCGCGGAAGAACCACGGCGAGGCGGGCAGCCGACGGTGCCGCAGCCAGACGAATCCGTACCAGAGCGCGAGCAGCACCAGCCCGGAGCCGATGAGGACCATGACGTCGAAGGCCCAGTGGGCGATCGTCGCCTGCGTCGCGGTGGGCCGCTGGTCGGCCGGGACGGAGGTGAGTCCCCGCACCTCGGTGTCCGCGTGGAATCCGGCCAGTACCGAGTCGAGCAGCGGGATCTTGATGCCGCCCGAGACGGTGCCGTTCTCGTTCAGTCTGCCGAAGAGGTACTCCGGCACACGGGTGTCGGTCTTCCAGACGATCTCCATCGCGGCGAACTTCACCGGCTGCTTGTGGAACACCGACCGGGCGATGGAGTCACCGAGAACGAACTGCAGGGGGGCGGCGACGGCGGCGATGGTGAACGGTACGGCGAAACCGAGTCGGTGGTAGCGGTCCCGGCGGCCGCGCAGCCAGCCCGTCGCGTAGACCCCCGACACCACGAAGCCCGCGGTGAGCACCATCCCCACCACGAAGTGCCAGTACTGCGGACCGAACATCGGCGTGAAGATCGCCTTCCAGACGTTCACGTCGGTCGGCTCGCCCCCGGAGTCTAGCGAGAAGCCCTGCGGAGTGTTCATCCAGGAATTGGCGGCCAGGATGCCGAAGGCCCCCAGCAGGGCGGCGAACGGCAGGGGCAGCCCGAGGAGGAAGTGCGTCCGCGGCTTCAGCCTCCGCCACCCGTACAGGTAGATGGCGATGAGCACGGCTTCCAGGAAGAAGGCCCAGGCCTCGACACCGAACCCGACGCCGAAGACGTCACCCCAGCGCCCCATCAGACCTGGCCACAGCAGACCGAACTCGAACGACAGCACCGTGCCGGTGACGATGCCGAGCGCGAACTGCACCGCCATGACGGCCGACCAGCGCCGCGCCAGGAGCAGCGCCGTGGCGTCCTTCCCGCGCAGCCCGCGGTAGTGCATCACCAGGGTGATGAGGGGGAACGCCACGCCGAGGGGCACCAGGATGATGTGGGAGGCCAGCGTGAAGGCCATGAGTTCCCGAGCGGGCAGGAGCTGAGCCGGGGCATCCGCCAGCAGGTGCAGGGAGGTGGGCATACGCGCCTTCGTCGTCCGTGTGGGTGAGATGCCGGGCGGCGCTCAGCCACCGGTGGCGAAGCCGGGGAAGAGAGTCATGCCGCCGTCGACGTACAGCGTGGTCCCCACGACGTAGTCCATGAGATCCGACGCGAGCGCGACTACGGCGTGAGCGATGTCGTCGGGTTCCCCGACCCGCTCGTACGGGATGAGCCGCAGGAGGTCCTTGAGCGCTTCGTCCGTCTCCCAGGCCGAGCGGTTGATGGGTGTCTTGATCGCACCCGGGGCGACCGCGTTCACACGGATCTTCTTGGGCGCGAGCTCCTGGGCCAGGGTCTGCATCATCATCTGCACGCCGCCTTTGGACGACGCGTAGTTCACGTGACCGGACCAGGGGATGATCTGGTGCACCGAACTCATGCAGATGATCTTTCCGGCGGAGCGGGACACCTCCGGCACCACGCCACGGCGCTGGAACTCCTTGGCCGCCTCCCGCGCACAGAGGAACTGACCG
The DNA here is from genome assembly GCF_055565855.1 of Streptomyces sp. NPDC028308. Lineage (NCBI taxonomy): Bacteria > Bacillati > Actinomycetota > Actinomycetes > Kitasatosporales > Streptomycetaceae > Streptomyces > Streptomyces sp. NPDC028308. The sequence goes on along the minus strand of NZ_JBVHTO010000002.1, from coordinate 411,496 downwards.
GTGAGGTTCACGTCGATGACCTTCTGCCACTGGGCGAGCGTCATCTCCGCCAACGGCGCGTCACGTTGGAGTCCCGCGTTGGCCACGAGGATGTCGATGGTGCCGAACTCCTGGACCATCCGGTCCATCATGGCGACGACTTGGTCCTCCTGGGACACGTCCCCCTCGTACGCGGCCGAGCGCACCCCGAACGAGGCGATCTCCTCGGCCACTTCCTCCGCGGCCTCACGTCCCGCCACGTAGTTCACGACCACGTCGGCACCGGCCCGGCCCAGGCCGATCGCCGTGGCCTTGCCGATACCCGAGTTGGCGCCGGTCACGAGAGCCTTCTGGCCGTGCAGCAATCGCGCCGGGATCACCCCCTGAGGCGCTCCCACCGTGGAATCCATGCTGTGCAGCCTCCTTGCTTGCGCTTCCGCGCCGAGCCCGGCGCCTGTGCGGCTGGGCATCGTCACGCAATCACCCGACGCCCCGAACGGCATCTCCTCGAAAACCGCGTTAGGCCGTCGGAGTCGGCGGCTTCGTCCGGACGGACCAGAGCCGAGACGGCCGTGACCACAGCAGGCCTCACAGGCCTTCGCCGGCCTGTGGAGCGGCGGTGACGCCGTCGAGGACGCACCGCTCCGGCCGGCAGCGCGCGGATGCCGTCAGGAGTACCCCCACGGGCGCAGACCCCATCGCAGGACGTGGGTCGCGCCCGGGTACAGGACGGTGAGGTCCGTGCCGCTGCGAAAGGCGTCCGGCGGACAGGACATCGGCTCCACGGCGACCCCCCGCCGCCGGTGGCGTACGTCCAGGGTGTCACCGGTGTAGATCTGCACGTAACGGGTTCCTTCACCGAGCCGGACATCGAGGCCGTGACTGCCCGAAGGGTGCGCCAGCCGCACGACGGCCAGTCCGTCGGAGCCACGGTCGAGCCCGGTGAATGCGGTGTCCAGCCTCTGCGCGCCGATGCGTCGGGTGGAGCGGAAGTCGTAGGGGGTTCCGTCGACGGGCTCCCGGTCCCCGGGTAGGCCACGGTCGTCGGTGGGCAGCAGGTAGCGCGCGGGAACGGTCAGGACCGCGCTGTCGACGAGGTCGGTCCCGACCGTGAGATACGGATGCTGGCCGACCCCGTACGGGGCGGGTTCCGGACCGGTGTTGGTCGCGTGGACGGTGACGGTGAGGCCGTCCGGTCCCAGCCGGTACTCGACACGGACGTCGAGGAGGAACGGGTAGCCCGGCTGGGGGCAGAGCGTCGTGCCGAGCAGGACCGAGTCGTCGGTACGCCCCAGTGGTCGCCACAGGGTCCAGCGCAGCAGTCCGTGGATCGCGTTGCCTTTGTCGACCTCGTTCAAGGGGAGTTGCAGACTTCTGCCGACGAAGCGGTAGCGTCCGCCGCCCACGCGGTTCGGCCAGGGTACGAGCAGTTGTCCCCGCCCGCCGGTGATGGCGGAGCCCGCGGAGAAGCCGTCGAGCAGCGGCCGTCCGTTCACCGCGTAGTCGCGCAGGGCGCCGCCCAGCTGGACCACGACCGCGCTCTGTTCGTCCCTGACCAGCCGCCACGAGGTGCCCGCAGGGCTGGGGGAGAGAGGCTCGCGCGAGGCCGTGGCGAGGTTCGGACCGGCCGTGGCCGGAGCGGCGGCGGCCTGTCCCGGCATCAGGGACAGCACCGTCGAAACGACGGCGTCCGGTGGCTGGTCGACGTCCACCACCAGCGGGTGCTCGTCCGGCTCCGGTTCCTGGAGAGCGGCGAGCTGGCTGTCCAGCAGATCCGCCGGGAAGAAATGACCGCTTCTCGCGGCCAGCCGGGACTCCAGCAGCTCGCGCGAGCCGTGCAGGTACACGAGGAGAACGTCCCGCCCGGTCAGCAGCTTGTCCCGGTAGTCCCGCTTCAGCGCCGAGCAGGTGACGACGGCGTGCCGGCCGCTCGCCACGACCTGGTCCATCCACTGGGCGATCGCGTCGAGCCATGGCCCCCGGTCGCTGTCCGTGAGGGGACGGCCGGCGGCCATCCTGGCGCGGTTGGCGGCGGAGTGGAATTCGTCCGCGTCACGGTAGGTCCAGCGCAGCCGCTCAGCGAGCAGGCGCCCCACTGTGGACTTGCCCGAGCCTGCGACGCCGACGACGAGCATCAGGCGTCGCGGCTGTTCCGCCGCTGTTTCGTCTGCCATCGGTCCCGGTCCCGGACGTCATGTCCCCGTCGGCCGGGACGGGGAGCACGGGCCCGCCAGGACACCGTAGACGCACCGGCAGGCGGCAGGATTCACGAGCGGACCCCCGCAGGTGTCATCCCGCTGACCGACTGCTCTCGTGGCGGGCTTCATGACAGCGTCCTCCTCGCCCGCACGCCGGGGCGTAGCGGCCGGCCGGTGGTCCCGATACCTCCAATCTGACGCCAGTCGTCCGCCGGCGCACTTCGACGACGTCGTGAGACGTCGAGACGAGCCCGTCGCCGCAGCCTGTCCGCTCAGCCCGGCGCGTGTGTCGGCTCAAGGGGGTGGCGCGGTCGCGTGCGGCTGCCGGCGCTCGTGCGCCGCTCGGGCCGCCACGTGGCCACCAGCGCGGCGGCCAGCAGGAGTTCGGCGATGTCCCCGCCGTAGTACATGATCTCCGCGCCCTGCCGGACCTGGTCGACCGGGGCGTGGATGTCGACGAAGAAGCCGCCGTACATCGCCTGGGCGACCAGCGCGTGTGCGGCGACCGCGGCTCCGAGGTACGCGAGCCGGGCCGGTACGCCGGGCCTGCTCGGGGCGGGGTCGGGTCCGGCTATGACGTAGGCGAACAGGCAGCCGGACGCCAGGAAGTGCGCGTGCAGCAGCCAGTGCCCCGCGGGATGGCCCATGGCGGTGCCGTACAGCGGCGTGAAGTACAGCACCCCCAGCGTGCCGGTACTCAGAGCCAGGGCCACCGCGGGGTGCGCAGGCAGCCGTGCGGGCCGGCTGCGCAGCGCCGCGGTCAGCTTGCGGGCCCGCGCGGGAGACAGGGTGCGCAGCAGCAGCGTGACGGGCGCGGCCAGGACCAGGCCGAGCGGGGCGTACATGCCGATGAGCATGTGCTGGGCCATGTGGCCGCGGAAGTCGGTGTGCGCCGCCGGGCCCAGCGGCGGCAGCAGCGCGACGGCGAGGAGCGCGAGTCCGCCGACGAACGACGCCGAACGCAGGCGGCTCCAGCCCAGCACCGGATTGCGGTGGCGGGCCCGGCGTACGGCGAGGAGGTAGCCCGCGGCGGCGGCGAGCAGGACCAGAACGGTCAGCAGCGTTCCCGGCAGGCTCGGCCCGGTGCCGTCGTGGTGATGCGTGTGCTGCATGCCGTCCATCAGGCGGAATTCCCTGCCGGACCGTCACCGCGGGGCACGCCCGGGCCGGCGGAGGCACCGCCGGGCTCGGTGGGGTCGTGGAACCGGCCGCCGCGCTGGAGCAGGAAGCCTCCGAGGACCAGCAGCCCGCCCAGGACGAGGAAACCGGCGTCCCACCAGGCCTGGTGCGGGCCCCCGTGCACGTGATGGATGCCCAGGATCTGGTGGTCCAGGAGTCCCTCGACCAGGTTGAACAGGCCCCAGCCGGCCAGGATCCATCCCCACAGCACCCGCGAGGCCCACACCGCCCGCCGGTTGTGCGTGACCCGCGCGTACAGGATGCCCAGGCCCGCGATGACCGCGACCCAGCAGACGGTGTGGAAGACGCCGTCCCAGACCGTGTTCATCTCCAGCCCGGTCACGGTGTCCGGGTCGTAGTACTTCACGCCGACGCGGTCGTGGTTCGTGCTGGTGAGCATGTGGTGCCACTGCAGGAGCTGGTGGAGCAGGATGCCGTCGACGAAGCCGCCGAGCCCCACCCCGAGGACGATGCCGGGCAGCCGCAGACTGTTCGGCCGCGCCCCGGCCGTTCGGCCTCGGCCCGGCTCTGTCGTGGTGGCCATCACCCGTTCTCCGTCCCGTCGGCGGTGCGCGCACGTCGTCCGGACAGGGTTGCCCCGGCGGCCCGACTCAATCACTCATTCCGCGTACCGCTCGCGTCCTTTCCCGCCAGATACGGTGCCCCGGTCACTTTCGGCCGCGACGGGTGCCGGGGTGACGTCAGGCGCTGTGCAGGGTGGAGTCGCAGCGCGCGCACATGGCTTCCTGCTGGTCCGGCGGGCACCAGGAGTCGGGGCCGGCGGGCTGGTAGGCGAGCCGCTTCATGGCGGAAGTCGGCGTGCCGCAGAGGGTCGTGGCGCCCGGTTGACCCGAACCCGGCGGGTCGGCGGGCACGGCGTGGACGGTCGGCGTGGGCGGAAGGGCGTCGCCGGGCCCGGCGTCGTCGGCGAGCTGGGTCTCGGCTTCCTGGACAGCGATGATCTCCATGGGTTCACCCTCCGTCGGCTCGCGGAACTCCGCACGTCGGGTGGGCGAGTTCAGGTGACGGGGGTGAACGCGGGGCAAGTGTTGCGCCGTCCGCCGGAAGGGCGGGGCACACCCGGACGAGCGTGCCTCACCCCCTGCGCGAGTGCCCTCGGCTCCGTCAGAGGGCCCAGACGTGCAGGGCGTTCTCGTCCTCGGAGACCGTGTACCAGGTGCCGTTCCCGAGTCCCCGCGGCAGCCCGGACACCTCGAAGGGGTAGCCGATCCGGCCCGTCAGCCGCATGCGGGTCGCGTCGACGAGCCAGTCCTGGCCCTCACCGACGCTCAGACCCATCTGGCCGGGATCGGGGTGCGGCACGTGCACGGACCCCGCCGCCGACGTGCGCGTCCGGGTCCGTGCCAGCACCGTGCCGTCCGCGGCGTCCAGGACCAGCCACTCCTCCTCGCCCCGGTCCCCGTCCGGCTGCTCGCCGGACAGCGGGCCGAGGACGTGGGCCCACAGCAGCTTCCCGTCCGCGGAGAAAGCGGCCGAACCGCTGCTCGCGTAGCGGTGGTCGCGGTCGTCCCCGTACTCGTCGAACGCCGTGTGTCCCGCACAGCCCGCCCAACAGCGGTGGCGCAGTTCCCACCGCACGGTTCCCGCGCGGTCGACGGCCCGCAGTGCGTGCGGTCCCGTGAAGACCGCGAGACCGGCGTCGGGTGACACCGCGTACCCACCGAACCGCCGCGGCCAGGGCGCCGGGAAGCGGACGCTCGCGGACACCGCCGAACCCCGCAGCTCCCGCACGACCAGTTCCGTGTCACCCCGCTGGACCAGCAGCCGCGCCGAGGGGCCGCCTCCAGACGAGGGGCCGCGTCCGCCCCCGAGAAGGCGGCGGGAGCGCCGAGCGTGGTCACGAGCCGGGCGAGGTGCGGCACGGGGACCCCGGGGGACGGGCGATTTCCTCCCGGGACCCTACGACACGCCGCCCTCCTCGGGGGCACGGGCGACGTCCACGACCCAGGTCACGCCGAACCGGTCCCGCAGCATGCCGTACAGGGGCGCCCACTGCGCCCGGTCCAGCGGCAGCAGCACGGTCCCGCCCTCGGAGAGCTTCTCCCAGTACGCGGCTGCCTCCTCCGCCGTCCCGGAGCGCAGTGACACGAAGAAGGCGTTCTCGCCCTGGTTCCACGGCATCCGCGAAGGCACGTCGTACGCCATCACGTGGAAGCCGCTCTCGGCGGCGACCTGGCCCCACATGACCTGGTCCGCCTCGGTCGGCTCCTGGACGTTGCCGGCGTCCTTGTACGTCACCAGGGCCAGGTCCCCGCCGAACACGGACTGGTAGAACGTGAGCGCCTCGCGGGCGTCACCTCGGAAGTTCAGATGGGTCACGGTGTCGACGGACATGTGCGGCTCCTGTCTCACGGGGTGGGCCGGGAGCGTTGCGCGTCCCGGCGTCGTGTGATGACAGTCGCAGGGGTGGCGGTCAGGGAGTGGCCGCTACCCGGGGCGAGACGAGGCCCGTCCGGAACAGCGGGTGATGGGACTCCGGGAAGAGGTCCGTCCGGGCGCGCTCACGGCAGCAGGCGCTGCTCCTTGGCCACGGCGACCGCGCCGGCCCGGGTGTCGACGCCGAGCTTGTCGTAGATGCGCCCCAGGTGGGTCTTCACCGTCGCCTCGCTGATGAACAGGGCCCTCGCGATCTCGCGGTTGCCGAGCCCCTGCGCGAGCTGCGTGAGGATGTCCCGTTCGCGGTCGGTGAGGGTGGGCCGCGGGCTGCGCAGGTTGGCCATGACGCGGCTGGCGACGGGGGCGGAGAGCGTGGTGCGGCCCTGGGCGGCGGCGTGGACGGCGGCGAACAGTTCCTCCGGCCGCTCGGCCTTGAGCAGGTAGCCCGTCGCGCCGGCCTCGATGGCGCGGGTGATGTCGGCGTCCGTGTCGTACGTGGTCAGGACGAGCACGTGCGGGCCGCCACCGTCGCCGGTGGTGAGGCGGCGGGTGGTCTCCACACCGTCGATACCGTCCCCGAGCTGGAGGTCCATGAGTACGACGTCCGGACGCAGCTTCGCGCTCAGCGCGAGCGCCTCCTCTCCCGTGCCCGCCTCGCCCGCGACCTCGATGCCGGGCGCGTTGTCCAGCAGCGCGAGCAGCCCGGCGCGCACGACGGCGTGGTCGTCGCAGAGCAGGACGCGAACGCGCCGGGAGGTCTCACGGGCGTCGGTCATCGGGAGGGCTCCAGGGGGATCGCGGCGGACAGGACGGCGCCTTCGCCCGGCGCGGACTCCACGGTCAGGGTGCCGCCGAGGCGACGCACGCGGGCGCGCATCGCCGGCACGCCGTGGCCCCGTACCCCGGGCGCGGCGGCGGACAACTCACCGGGGACGAAACCGCGGCCGTCGTCGGCCACGTCGAGGACGACCCGGTCGTCCAGCAGAGTGAGGGTGAGGGTGGCCGTACGGGCCCCCGAGTGCTCCCGGACGTTGGCCAGGGCGCCCTGGGCGATCCGCAGCAGGGCGGACCGGACCCCTTCCGGGAGCCGGGGTCCGTCGCCCGCGTCGTCGACGTGGACCTGGACGGTGAGGTGCTCGCGCGACTCGCGTGCGGCCAGGGTGCGCAGGGCCTGGGCCAGGTCACCGCCGCGGGCCAGGTCGGACGGAGCCAGGTCGTGGACGAAACGGCGGGCCTCGTCCAGGTTGTGCTCGGTGACGGATTCGGCGGTGCGCACGTGGGCCCGGGCCTTGACCGGGTCGGACTCCCAGACCAGGTCGGCCGCCTGGAGGAGCATCCGCTGGCTCGACAGTCCCTGGGCGAGCGTGTCGTGGATCTCCATGGACAGACGCTGCCGCTCGGCCAGAGTGCCTTCCCGGCGTTCGGAGGCGGCGAGCTCACGGCGGGTGCGGACCAGATCGTCGATGAGCAGCCGCTGCCGTACGCTCTGCCGTTCCATCTGGAGGAAGACGGCCGTCGCGATCGCGGCCACGGCGGGCGGGGCCAGCAGCAGGTTCGGGTCGAAGGAGCCCGCGAGGCGCAGTTGTGCCGCCACGACGAACCCCGTCAGCACCGCGACGAGCACGAGCGCCGCCCGCTCGGGCAGGACGCGCAGCCCCGTGTAGAAGAGCGGCACGGCGCACCAGGCGAAGCTGGGCGCGAGCACGACGAGCACCATCCACACCGCCACGACCGCGGCGGGCCGCCCGAGCCCCCACGCGCCGAGCCGGCCGTCGGCCCCGCCCCGCGCCGCAGCCTTCGCTCGGGTGAACGGCGCCCAGGGGTCGTGCACCGCCCCGGACGGCGACACCGACGAGCCGCGCGACGGGATGGCGTAGAGGACCGCAAGGAGAGCCGAGAGCGCGACGATCCACGGCGTCCGGGCCTCGCCGGGGTGCCGCAGCAGGAACCGCGCGAGCGCGCCGCCGAGCAGGAGGAAGAACGCCACGTGCATCACGGCGCCGAGCCTCCGGGCCTCCGCAGCGCCCGGGTCGGCGCCTGCGCACCGGCCCTCCGCGCGGTCCTCGCCCGCGCCGTACGCCCCGTAGGCATCCGCGTCGCGGTCGTGGCCCCGCTCGGTCTCCGTGTCCATGTGTCCACCTCCTTCACCGCTCCGGCCTGCCCGAACACTCCCATTGTCGCCAGCCCGGGCCACACCGGGGTCATCCGATCGGCTGACCCCGGCATCGGCCGGTCGGCGTCCCGGGGCGAGCCGTGACGCCGACCGGACCGGGCACCGCACGGCACCAGGCTTGAGGGCGGAAGCAGCCAACCACCCTTTCGAACCAGGAGCCGAAACCATGCAGAAGCTCTCCCGCCGCGCCCGTATCGCCACCGGTGGCGCCGTGATCGCGGCCGTCGCCGCCGGCACTTTCGGCACGGTGTCCGCGAACGCCTCGTCGCCCGCCACCTCGGCTGCCTCCGTGGCCGAGGTGAGGAGCGGCGGCACCCTCACGTCCAGCCACCTCACGGTCGACGCCGCCACGCAGGCCGCCCAGGCCGCACTCGACGCCGCCGAGAAGGAGAACCAGAGGGTCACCGTCGCGGTCGTCGACCGCAACGGCAACACCGTCGTCACGCTGCGGGGCGACGGTGCCGGCCCGCAGTCCTACGACTCCGCGCAGCGCAAGGCGTACACGGCCGTCTCCTGGAACGCGCCCACCTCGGCGCTCGCCGACCGACTGAAGCAGACCCCGAACCTGAAGGACATCCCCGGGACGCTGTTCCTGGCCGGTGGCGTGCCCGTCGCCGTCAAGGGTGCGCCGGTGGCCGGGATCGGTGTCGCGGGCGCGCCGTCCGGGGACCTGGACGAGAAGTTCGCCGCGGCGGGCGTGGCGGCGCTGGGCCGCTGAACCGGCCACGGGTCCGGCGCGGACGGCGTCGGACCCGGCCCGGCGGTCACCTGGGACAGGGCTCGCAGCCGTCAACCCGGGCCCCGGACAGGCGCGTTGGGGCATGAGCCGGGCGACCCGATGATGGAAGGCGCGGATTGCTGTCGTAAATTCGGATCTTCCTCGTCACCGAGTCGCCAAGGAGAAACGATGTCCTCATCGACCCCGTCCCACAGCCCCGCGTTCCTGAGCCGCCGCAACCTGCTGCGCGCCGGCGGCGGTCTGGGCCTGGCCGCCGTGGGCCTGGGACTGGGAACGGGCGCGGCCTCCGCCGCCGTGCCCGCGTCCTCGCGCTTCGACCTAACGGAACCCTCGTACGACCTGTTCCGCGGCAAGACCCTCCACGACAGCACCGTGCAGCAGGGTTTCGTCTTCGACAACGTCAACCGCCGCCTGTTCGTGGTGCAGCGGCGCGACGGTTCGTCGGAGACGGCAGGCGACCTGTGTGTCACCCAGCTCGACTTCGACGGCAACCAGGTCGGCTACATGCACCTCGCCGGCTTCGGCCACGGGGTGTCCATAGGCGCCCAGGCCGTCGGGACCTCCACGTACCTGTGGACGGAGACCGACACGAGCGGCAGCGGCTACGGGACGCGTCTGGCCCGCTTCAAGTTCACCAGCGGCACCACGCTGACGAACACCTCCTCCGCGCTGACCAAGTACACGCCCGTGGCGGGCGCGACGTCCTACACGTGCGCGACCGACCCGGTGAACAACCGGCTGATCGTGCGCTACCTCCTGGACGGCGACCGCTACATCTCCGTGCACTCCCTCTCCGCGGCGGCGGCCGGTGACTTCGGCAACCCGCTGGCCCGCTTCGTGATGCCGACGCTCGACACGGCGTCGTCGGTCTTCCAGGGCTACACGGCGTACGGCCAGTACCTCTACGTGCTGACGGGCACCAGCTACGAGGCGAACGGGAACATCGTCGACTCGGAGGTCACCGCCATCGACCTCAACACCGGGAAGGTCGCCCAGGGGCCGGTCCTCACCAAGGCCGGCTCGACCCTGACCTTCCGCGAGCCCGAGGGCCTGGCGATCTACCAGACGGCGGCCGGCGAGGTGCGCCTGTTCCTCGGCTTCGCCTCGGGCGAGGCCGGTGACCGCCGCTCCAACCTGTTCTACAAGAACGCGCTCGTCTGACGGGTACGGCAGGGGGCGGAGGAGGGTGTCTCCGCCCCGTGTCCGTGGGGCGGGCCGGCACCAAATGGGGTCGCTGCACAGGGCGTTGAGCGGGGCGAGAGTAAGTCGCCCTGGTTCAAAAGGCGTTCAGGGGCCGTCGACACCGATGGCCGTGACGGGACCACCTGCGGCCGCTGTAGCGGGGACCGGGGACGAATCCATGCCGGGGCCCCGCTATGCCACCGGCTTCGCCGGCGTGTCGGAGCGGGTCACCTCGAAGTCCACGTCGACTACCCCCTCCACGGCCCGGACCAGGCGTGCGGCCACCGGAACCAGGGACGTGTCCCTGAGCCGGCCGACCAGCTTCACCACGCCTTCCCGGACCTCCACCCGCACCGCCGAGGCCGGCGCCGGGAAGAGGTAGGACACCACTTCCCGCCGTACCTCCTCGGCGATCTCCTCGTCCTCGCGCAGGAAGACCTTCAGCAGGTCGGAGCGGCTGACGACGCCCTCCAGGGTGCCCAGTCCGTCGACGACGGGCAGCCGCTTGACACGGGCGCGCGCCATGGTCCGTGCGGCCTGGGCCAGTGTCGCGTCCGCGCGGACGGTGAGGGCGGGGGACGTCATCAGCTCACCGGCGGTCAGCGATCCCGCCTTGGCGAGGTCGGAGAGGCGGTGCAGCTGCGTGTCCCGGTCCGGGTCGCTGTCGCGGAACTCCTCCTTGGGCAGCAGGTCGGCCTCGGAGACCACGCCGACCACCCGGTTCTCACCCTCCAGGACCGGCAGGGCGCTGACCTGCCAGTCCCGCATCATGCGCACGATCTCCTTGAACTCGGCCCCACGGCCGACAGCCGCGACGGTGTGGGTCATCACATCGCTCACGATGTGCGGGCTGCCGTGCATGTCGTCTCCTCGGTCGTCGCGTCGGACACGGTCAGCGCGCACTGCCGCTGCCGTAGGGGGCGTAGAGGTCCAGCAGGCGGGTGCGGGCGGAGCGCAGGCGGTGGGCGACGATCCCGCCCACCCACTGGGAGACCGCGGCGCCCAGCGCGGGGTCGTCCCGGCACAGCGCCCTGACCGCGGCGGCGTCGAACTCGTACGCCCGTACCGGCGTCGTCGCCTCGGCACCCAGATGCCACGAGTGCGGAGCGAACAGCCAGGACCAGCCGACGAGTTGGTTGTGCCCGAGGCACTCGATGACGGCGGCCCTGCGGCCGGGCACGCGCATGTCGAGGGTCACCGTGCCGGTACGGATGATCCAGAACCGGTCGGCGTGCGCGCCCTCCTCGAAGAGGCGGGTTCCCTGTGGGAAGGACACCTCGCGGGCGATACGCATCAGCTGCTGCCGGTGCTCGGCCGGCAGCGACTTCAGCATGCCGGACGTGGGAGAAGTGATCACGACGGGCCTCCAGGACGTGTGACGGACCTGCCGCTTCCAGCGTGGTCCCCGGGACGCCGCCGGACCATGGGCCACCCGGCCCATGCGCAGGACCGACCGGCACGCCCGTCGCCTCTGCCGGCGACAGCCCTCAGGCCCCAGCCCCACAGGCGATCACGGCCGGCCGCGCCACCGCAGGACTCAGGCAGGAGGGCACCGGACCGCGCGACTCCTTCCCCACGCTGGGCCGCAGATCTGGACGGCCCTCGCACCGACGGGTGCCGGCCGCTCAACAGCCCTGCCAAGTAGGGCCGTTCAGCCCCCTGGAGGCGGACCTTCGGCATCCTTCGGCGACCGCGGCGCACGGCCAGAGTGAGCGGTGTCGGGCACCGGCCCGATGTCCTCCGAATCCCTGAACGATTCCCGAAGGGACCACCATCATGGCCGTGCACGAGCACCCTCGGCGGAGCCCGAGGTTCCAGCTGCCCTTCTCCGGCGGGAACCGGACCGCGTCCACCTCCGAGCCCGCCGTGTCGGCACGCACCGACACGCACACCGCGCGGGCCTACACCTTCGCGAGCCTGCGCCTGCTCACCGGGTTCGTCTTCCTGTGGGCGTTCCTCGACAAGACCTTCGGCCTCGGCTACGCCACCCCGTCCGGCAAGGGCTGGATCGACGGCGGCTCGCCGACCAAGGGCTTCCTCGGCGGCGTCGCCGCGGGCCCCATGGAGTCCACGTTCCACGACTGGGCGGGCGCCGGCTGGGCCGACTGGCTGTTCATGCTCGGCCTGCTCGGCATCGGGGTCGCGCTGATCGGCGGGATCGCGCTGAAGCTCGCCGCGACTGCCGGCACCGTGATGATGGCGCTGATGTGGGTCGCCGAATGGCCGCCCGCCAAGCACCTGTCCGACGGCTCGCCGAGCATGTCGACCAACCCCTTCGCCGACTACCACGTCATCTACGCCGTCGTCCTGATCGCCCTCGCGGTGGCGGGCGCCGGTGCGACGTGGGGGCTGGGCCGGGCCTGGGCCCGCCTGCCGGTCGTCCGCGACAACGGCTGGCTGCGCTGACCGGTCAGGGCACGGCCGGGCCAGGGGAGGGGCCCCGCCGTGCCGACGGCCGTAGGGCCGACCGGTCCCCACGAGGGACCTGCGGCCCCTGCACTCCGGGGCCGCGGGCCACGACGCTGGAAGCAGAACCCCTTCAGGAGGTGGAGAGCATGCCCCGCACCGTCACCGTCGGCCTCGACGGATCTCCCGAGAGCCGCGCGGCGGCCGACTGGGCCGCCCGTGAGGCCGCACTGCGCGGCCTGCCGGTGAAGCTGGTCCACGTATGGGAGCCGGTGCCCGAACCCTTCGCGCAGGCCCCGCTGCTCGGCGTCGAGACGCAGCAGCACTGGACCGAGCGCATCCCGCGGGAAGCCGCGGAAGCGCTGCGGGAGCGCCACCCCGGCGTCGACATCGTCACCGAGCAGATCAGCGGCCGCCCGGCCGAGGCCCTGTCGGCCGCGGCGCAGGACTCCGCCCTCCTGGTCCTCGGCTCCCGCGGGCTGAGCGGAGTGGGCGGGTTCATGGTCGGCTCGGTCGGCCAGGCCGTCGTGGCCCGCACCCTGATCCCGGTGGTCCTGGTCCGTGCCACGGAGCCGCCCGCCGGAGACCTCACGGGAACCCCGGCCTCCACGTCCCCGGACCGCCCCGTGGTCCTGGGCCTCGCGGTCGACAGCCCCGACGACACCCTCGTCGAGTTCGCCCTCCAGGCCGCCGAACTGCGCGGGACGTCCCTGCGCGTCGTCCACGGCTGGAACCCCCCGCCCTATTACGCCTACGGACTCGCCGCCGACCTGGAACTGCACCAGGAGCTGTCCCGCCAGCAGGCGTCCGCCCTCGCCGACGTGCTGCTCCCGTGGCAGCAGAAGTTCCCCGCGGTCGAGGTCACCGCGGAGTCCCACTACGGATCGGCCGCCAACCTCCTCACCGACGCCTCCCGCGATGCATCCCTGGTGGTCGTCGGCCGCCGGGTCCGCCGGAACCCGATCGGCGCGCACATCGGCTCCGTCGCCCACGCCGTGATGCACCACGCCACCGCCCCCGTCGCAGTCGTCGCCCACCACTGACGCACGCGCCACCGCACACGAGGAGCAATCGTCATGAAGGCAGCGGTCGTAAGGGAGTTCGGGGCACCTCTGGTCATCGAGGAGCGCCCCGACCCGGAGCCCGGCCCCGGACAGGTCCGCGTACGGGTGGAGGCCTCCGGGCTGTGCCACACCGACATCCACGCCGCGCACGGGGACTGGCCGGTCAAGCCGACCCTGCCGTTCGTACCCGGCCACGAGGGCGTCGGCCTGGTGGAGGCCCTCGGCGACGGCGTCACCCACCTGTCCCTCGGGCAACGGGTCGCGGTCCCCTGGCTGGGCAAGGCGTGCGGGCGCTGCGAGCACTGCCTGTCCGGCTGGGAGACTCTCTGCGAGAGCCAGGTCAACACCGGCTACGGCTGCGACGGCGCGTACGCCGAGAAGATGCTTGCCTGGGCCGACTTCGCCCAGCCGGTGCCGCTGGGGATCACCCCGCTGGAGGCCGCCCCACTGACCTGCGCGGGCGTGACGACGTACAAGGCTCTCAAGGTCGCGGACGTCAGGCCCAGTCAGCTGGTCGCGATCTCCGGCGTGGGCGGCCTCGGCCATCTCGCCGTGCAGTACGCGAAGATCGCCGGCGCCACCGTCGCCGCGATCGACGTCACCGACGAGAAACTGGAACTCGCCACGCGGCTGGGCGCCGACCTCGTCATCGACGCCCGGACGGAGAACGTCGGCGAGGTGCTCAAGCGGTACGGCGGCGCCCACGCCGCCCTCGCGCTCGCGGTGGACGACGCGGCCTTCGAGGCCGTCAACTCCGGCCTGCGGCGCGGCGGCAAGCTGGTCATGGTGGCCCTGCCCGCGCACGGCACGGTCCGCGTGCCGATCTTCGACACCGTGCTGAACGGCACCTCGGTGATCGGCTCGATCGTCGGCACCCGGCAGGACCTCGCCGAGGTCTTCCGGCTCCACGCGGCCGGCCGCACGGAGGTCGTCCACGAGACCCGCACTCTCGCATCCGTCAACGACTGCATCGACGAGGTCCTGCGCGGCGAGGTCAAGGCCCGGATCGTCTTCGATCTGGACACGGGACGGTGAGAACGATGGAACTGCCTGTCGTCGTCGGTGTGGACGGCTCCGAGCCGAGCCTGCGGGCCGTCGACTGGGCGGCCGACGAGGCCGCCCTGCGCGGTGCACCGCTGCGGCTCGTGTACGCCTCCCTCTGGGAGCGGTACGAGGGCAGCGCGCTCGCCGCCGACCTCGGCGGGCCCTCGGCGGACGTCACCGCCGAGGCGATCCTCCTGGCGGCCGCCGAGCGGGCCCGGCTGCGTCGGCCCGAGGTCGAGGTCACCACGGACGTGCTGCCCGAGGAACCCGAGTACGCGCTGGTGAGGGAGGGACGCAACGCCGCGTTGCTGGTGCTCGGCACCCGGGGCCGCAGCGGTCTCGTCGAGACGCTGCTCGGCTCCGTCAGCCTGACCGTCGCCGCCCACGCGGACTGCCCGGTGATCGTGCTGCGCGGTGCCCACGACAACCAGGTGCGGCCCCACTCGCACCGCCGTGTCGTGGTGGGCGTCGGCGAGAAGGCGCCGGAGTCCGCCGCCCTGCGCTTCGCCGTCCAGGAGGCCCGGCTGCGTCACGCGCCCCTGGAGGCCGTACGCGCCTGGCGCTGCCCGGCACACGAGAGCACCGACCACCCCCTCCTCACCGGCGAACCCGCCCGGCTGCACGAACAGCACGCCGCCGACGTCCTGGAGGAGGCGCTGACGGACGTACCGGCCGACGTGACCCTGCATCGCAGCACGGCGGAGGGCCCGGCCCGCCGGGTGCTTCTGGCCGCCTCCTGGGACTCGGACCTGCTGGTCGTCGGCGCCCGGCGCGGCAAGGGACACCGCGGACTCCAGCTGGGGCGGGTCGCCCATACGGTGCTGCACCACGCCCACTGCGCCGTCGCGGTCGTACCCGAGCGGGCGTGAGGGGACGCGCCGGACGTCAGAGGAGGTCCGCCGCGTGATCGGGGACGTAGGTCTGGAGATCGCGCGGCGGGCGCACATACCCGGTCGAGGCGGGCCGCTCCGGCAGTTCGAGGACCGGTGGCGGCACATCGTGGTACGGCAGGGAACCGAGCAGGTGGGCGATCATGTTCAGCCGGGCCCGGCGCTTGTCGTCGCTCTCGACCACGAACCAGGGAGCCTCGGTGATGTCGGTGTGCACGAGCATCTCGTCCTTCGCCCGGGAGTAGGCCTCCCAGCGGGTGAGGGACTCCAGGTCCATCGGCGACAGCTTCCAGCGCCGCAGCGGGTCCTGCAGACGGCGCCGGAACCGCTCCTGCTGCTCGGTGTCGCTCACCGAGAACCAGTACTTGCGCAGCAGGATGCCGTCCTCCACCAGCATCCGTTCGAAGATCGGGCACTGCTGCAAGAACAGCCGGTACTCCTGGTCGGTGCAGAACCCCATCACGTGCTCCACGCCGGCCCGGTTGTACCAGGACCGGTCGAACAGCACGATCTCCCCGGCGGCCGGCAGATGCTCGACGTACCGCTGGAAGTACCACTGGGTGCGCTGCCGCTCGGTCGGTTTCGGCAGCGCGGCGATCCGTGCCACGCGGGGGTTGAGGTGCTCGGCCAGCCGCTTGATCGTGCCGCCCTTGCCCGCCGCGTCGCGTCCCTCGAAGACCACGACCAGCCGGGCGCCCTCCGTCCGGACCCACTCCTGAAGCCGCACCAACTCGCCCTGAAGGCGCGCCAGTTCCTTCTCGTAGGTCTTGCGCGGCACCGCCGCTTCCTTGCCCGACATGCCGCCTCCACCGCCCGATGACCCGTGCCGACCGCGTCCGGAGCCGGTGTCCGCGGTCGGACACCAGGACGCCACCGTACTGACCGGGGAGGAGGCGCGCACCCGGGGCGGCCGGGCGACTTCCCCGGTGGGCCGGATCGGCTCCCAAGCCGGGTTTCACGGACGACGGGCCGTTCGCCTCGTAGGGGCCGGCCGTCCTCGCACAGCTCCGCCCCGTTTCGGCCCGGGCGGTGTGACGGGCACGTCGGCTCGATCAGGGCCGATCGGCCCCCCGCGCGGTCCCGGTCAGCCCTGTGCCCGCCGTCCTCGTCGCCGCACCATTGAAGTGTCATCTGCGAGGAGGACAGCCATGACGGACGACCTGCTCGACCGGCCCACGGTGCATGCGCTGCTCGCCGACGGCACCACCGTGTGCATCCGCCCCGTACGGCCCGCCGACCACGACCGGCTGCGGGGGCTCTTCGAGGAGATGTCACCTGACAACCTCCGGCTGCGGTTCTTCGCGGCGAGCCGGCGTTCTGCCACCCTGTCGGCCGACCGCGCCTGCGCCCCGGCCCCACCCGGTCACCGTGCCCTGCTGGCCGAGACGGACGGCCGGGTGGTCGGCCTCGCCGAGTACGACACCGGGGGAGCCGAGGACGGCGCGGAGATCTCCATCGCCGTCGCCGACGGACTGCACCACCGGGGCGTGGGCACCCTGCTGATCGAGCACCTGGCGTCGACGGCGCGCGCCGAGGGCATCACCACGTTCACCGCCGACGCCCTCAGTGAGAACCAGGAAGTGCTGCGCCTCTTCGCCGACCTCGGTCTGCACGTCTCCCGCCGCTTCGAGGGGCCGGAGGTCCGCTGCACGGTCCGACTCGACCAGGACGACGCCTATCTGTCGGCCGTCGAGGCCCGGGGCAGGACCGCCGACGTGGCCAGCCTGATGCCCCTGCTGAAGCCGTCCGTGGTCGCCGTGGCCGGCGCCGGACGCACCCCGGGATCCGTGGGCCGGGCCATCCTGGAGCACCTGCGCACCGGGGGCTTCACCGGCCGGCTCCTCGCGGTGAACCCCGCCGCCGACTCGATCCTCGGCGTGCCGTCCTACCCGTCCGTCGCCGCCCTGTCCGAGAGTCCCGACCTCGTGATCGTGGCCGTACCCGCCGCCGCCGTCCCCGACGTGGCCGAGGAGTGCGGGCGGGCCGGGGTGCGCGCCCTGGCCGTCGTCACCGCCGGACTCGACCGCACCCAGGCGCGGCAGCTCCTGGCTTCCTGCCGCACCCACGGCATGCGACTCGTCGGACCCAACTGCCTGGGCATCTGCAACACGGCCGCCGAGTCGGGTCTCGACGCGACCTTCGCCGCCGGCCACCCCCGCCCCGGGACCGCGGGGGTCGCCGTGCAGTCCGGGGGAGTGGGCATCGCACTCCTGGACGGCCTGTCCCGGCTGGGCATCGGCGTCTCCTCGTTCGTCTCCCTCGGGGACAAGTACGACGTCAGCGGCAACGACATGCTGCAGTGGTGGGAGAGCGACGGCCGTACCGACCTCGCCCTGCTGCACCTCGAATCCTTCGGCAACCCGCGCGCCTTCTCCCGCACCGCCCGACGGGTGACCCGCCGTATCCCGGTGCTCACCGTCGACGCGGGCCGTACCGACGCCGGTCGCAGAGCGGCCGCCTCGCACACCGCTGCCGCCGCCACCCGCACCATGACCCGCGCCGCGCTCTTCACGCAGGCGGGCATCACCGCCACCCGATCGGTGGGAGAACTGCTCGAAACGGCGGCACTGCTCCACTCCCAGCCGCTGCCCGGGGGGAGCCGCGTCGTGATCGTCACCAACGCGGGCGGTGCCGGAGTCCTCAGCGCCGACGCCTGCGCGGAATCCGGGCTGGCTCTCCCCTCGCTCGCCCCCACCCTGATCGACGAACTGCTCGACGTGTTGCCGGACGGCGCGTCCGTCACCAACCCTGTCGACGTGACCGCCGCGGTCTCCGAAGAGCAGCTGACCCGGTGCGTCGACCTGCTCACCCGGTCTCCGGGCGTCGACGCCGTCGTGGTGGCCCTGGTGCCCACCGCGGTGGCCGCGGCCACCGGTGACGACCTCGTGCGCGCCCTGGCGCGGGCCCTCCCACGGCGGGAGCGCCCGGTGCTCGCCGTGCGGCTGGAACAGGACCTGCCCGTCCGGCTGCTGCCCGCCGCCGACAGCGGCGCGATCCCCTCCTTCGCCGACCCCCTGGCGGCGGCGCGGTCGCTGGCCCACGCGGTCGCCCGGGCCGCCTGGCTCGCCCGGCCCGCGGGAGTCGTCCCCGACCTCGACGACGTCGAGACGGTACGCGCCCGCACGGTCGTCGAGGAGTACCTGACCGCCCATCCCGACGGCGGCTGGCTCGACCCGCGGACCTGCGCCGACCTGCTGGCCTGCTACGCCGTCCCGCAGATCCCCTGGGCGTGGGCCGAGACGGAGGACGACGCCGTACTCGCCGCCGACCGGCTGCGCGGATTCGACGGCCGGGTCGTGATGAAGGCCCACTGGCCGGGGCTCCTGCACAAGTCCCAGCAGCACGCCGTCCACCTCGACCTGCGCGGCACGGCCCAGGTGCGGGCCGCGTTCCGCGACCTGGAGACGCGCTTCGCCGGGCTGATGACCGGCGTGGTCCTGCAGCCCCTCGCCTCGCGCGGCACCGAGCTGTTCGCCGGCGTCGTCCAGGACGAGGTCTTCGGCCCGCTCGTCCTCTTCGGACTCGGCGGTACGGCCACCGAGGTGCTCGCCGACCACGCCGCCCGCCTCGCCCCGCTCACCGACCACGACGTCCACGAGCTGATCACCTCGCCGCGATGCGCCCCGCTGCTGCTCGGCGCCGACGGCGGCCCTCCCGCCGATCTCGAAGGTCTCGAGCAGGTGCTCCTGCGGCTGTCCCGCATGGCGGGTGATCTGCCCCAACTCGCCGAGGCCGACTTCAACCCGGTCCTCGCCACGCCCGGCCAGGTGACCGTCCTCGACGCACGGATCCGGCTGCTTCCGCGTCGGCCCCACGACCCCTACCTGCGTCGACTGCGCTGAGGAGGTGACGGACGGGAAGCCCCGCACGGTGTCGCCGACGACCGGCTGCGGCGACTGTCAGAAAGGAGGCGGACACCATGTCCGGCAACGTACTGGTGGCCTACGGAACGACGAACGGGGCGACCGCGGAGATCGCGGACGCCGTCGCCGAGGTACTGAACAAGAACGGCCTGACGGCCGAGGCACTGCCCGCCGCCTCCGTGCCGAGCGTCGAACCCTACGACGCGGTGGTCGTGGGCGGCGGACTGTACGCGGGGCGGTGGCACAAGGACGCGCGGCGTTTCGTGCGCCGGCACCGCGACGAACTCGGGAAGCGGCCGGTGTGGTTCTTCAGCAGCGGTCCGCTCGATCCCTCGGCGTCCGAGCGGACGGTACCGCCCGTGCCCGGTGTGCAGCGGGCCATGACCCGACTGGACGCCCGGGGGCACGTCACCTTCGGCGGATGCCTCCGAGAGGGCGCCAAAGGGCGGGTGGCCGGCATGATCCTCCGCTCCGGAAAGGGCGGCGACTACCGGGACTTCGCCGCGATCGAGGCGTGGGCGGGCGGTGTCGCCGACGCCCTGACGGTCGAGTAGGAGGAAGTCGGCAATGCGTCGGCTCCGGCACCGGGCGAGAACGGGCGGCCGGCGCGGACGGCTGACCCCGAACGCGCACGCCACGGTGGCGCGATGTGCCGGGGGACCACCCGGCACGGGCGCAGGGCCGGACGGCCCAAGCGGAACAGGCGGCGACTGGACAGACTGGTTGTGAGAAGCGGTACCGGCACGCGGACAGAGGACGGTGAGCGACACCATGAAGGGCTACGTCTTCCACGGGCCCGGGCGATCCGCCTGGGAGGAGGTCCCCGACCCGGCCGTCAAGGAACCGACCGACGCCATCGTGCGGGTCGACAGCGTCACCATCTGCGGCACGGACCTGCACATCCTCAAGGGAGATGTGCCGGAGGTGCGGCCGGGCACGGTGCTGGGCCACGAGGCCGTCGGCGAGATCATGGAGGTCGGCGGCGACGTCCGGACCGTACGCCCGGGCGACCGCGTACTGGTCTCCTGCATCACCGCCTGCGGGCGCTGCCGCTTCTGCCGCGAGGGCGGCTACGGCCAGTGCCGGGGCGGAGGAGGCTGGATCCTCGGCCATCTGATCGACGGCACCCAGGCCGAGTACGTCCGCGTCCCCCACGCCGATCTGTCCGTGCACGCCCTGCCCGGCGCCATCGAGAGCAAGGACGCCGTGCTGCTGGCGGACATCTTCCCGACCGCCTACGAGGTGGGTGTCCTCAACGGGCGGGTGGGCCCCGGAGACACCGTCGTGGTCGTCGGGGCCGGACCCGTCGGCCTCGCGGCGATCGCCACTGCGCAACTGTTCGCGCCCGAGCGGATCGTCGCCGTCGACATCGCCGCCTCCAGGCTGGAGGCGGCGAAGCGGCTGGGAGCCCATGCCGTCGCCGAAGTGAGCGAGGATCCCGAGCAGCTGGTCGCCGATCTGACCGACGGTCTCGGCGCCGACGTGGCCATCGAGGCGGTCGGCGTGCCCGAGAGCTTCGAGTTGTGCACGCGCATGGTCCGGCCCGGCGGCCACGTGGCCAACGTCGGCGTCCATGGCAAGCCCGCGACGCTGCACCTGGAAGACCTGTGGATCAAGAACGTGACCATCACGACCGGCCTGGTGGACACCAGTTCCACGCCCACCCTGCTGCGGATGGCCGCCGCCGGCCGCCTGCCGACCGCCCAGCTGGTCACCCACACCTTCCCGCTGGACCGCATGGATGAGGCGTACGACGTCTTCGCCCGCGCGGCCGACACCGGCGCCCTCAAGGTGGTGCTCGGCGGGCAGCCGCATGAGGAGATCGCCGTCCGGGCGACCTGACACGAGGACGTGAAGAGCCATGACCGAACGGACACAGACCGACGCGGCCCAGCGCCGGCCCTCGAGCGACCTGGGCCGACGGGTCGCCGCACGCCGCGACCAACTCGGGCTGACACAGGAGGAGACGGCCGCGCGAGCGGGCATGGCCGCCGCCTATCTCGCACACCTGGAGCAGCACGCAGGTGCCGCCCCGGGCGCGGGCACGCTCCTCGCGCTCGCGGGGGCCCTGGAGACCACCGTGCCGGCCCTCACCGGAGGCGACACCGACCGGCCACCTGGTCCCGGACAGGCGGGCCGGACCCCGCGGTTCACGGAACTGAGCAGGACCGAGTGCGGTGACCTGCTGTCCACCCACGGTGTCGGAAGACTCGCCCTCCAGACAGCTCAGGGGCCGACGATCCTCCCCGTCAACTACACGGTCGTGGACGGCACGATCGCCTTCCGTACCGCGTACGACGCGACACCCGCCCTGGCGTCCGGCAGCCCTGTCGCCTTCGAGGTCGACCGCATCGACGACGCGTTCAGCGAGGGCTGGAGCGTCCTCGTCCGCGGCCACGCGCGCGGTGTCACCGATCCGCAGGAGGCGGCCGGGCTCGCCCGGCAGTCCTACAGCACGCCCTGGGCCGGCGGACGCCGCGATCTGTGGCTGCGCATCGAACCGTACGCCGTCACGGGACGCCGGATCGAGACCTGAGCCGGGCCCTCCCGCCGGAAACCAGGGACCGATGGTCCCTGGTGCGGGGCCGGTTCGCCCTTCGACCATGAGACGTGCCGTAGCGCCGGGCGGGGTGAGAGACGAGAGAGAGCAGATGGACGCCATCGACGGATTTCGCGAACTGGGAACGCAGGAGTGCCTGCGTCTACTGGCCACCGTGCCCGTGGGGCGCATCGTGTACACCCGGCACGCGCTGCCCGCCGTACTCCCGGTCAACTTCTGCCTCGACCGCGACGGCGCGGTGCTGGTCCGCACGTCCGCTTCCTCGGATCTGGTCGGCGCGATCGACCGGGCGGTGGTCGCCTTCGAGGCCGACGCCTTCGACGGGGTCGCACACTCCGGCTGGAGTGTCGTGGTCACGGGAGCGGCGGCCGTGGTGGCCGACCCGGCCGAGCACGCCAGGCTCCTCGCCACCGGGCCGCGTTCCTGGGTGCCCGCGCCCGAGGAGGTGTTCGTACGCATCGATCCCGAGCTGGTCACCGGACGCGAGGTCGTCGGCGGACGCACGCTGTACGGGGTGCGCTTCCCCTCCTGAACGCCCTTCGGCGGTACGGCACTTCGGGGGACGGATGGGTGCGCCGCGACGTGAACGGAGCGGCACCGCGGGGGATCGGTGCCGCTCCTGATACCACTGTCCCTCATGTCACGCCGTTCCCACAGGTGCCGTTCGGCCCCCTGTGGCCGGGCCGGACGTCCCTGGTGTCCTCCGCCCACGGGCAACCTCGCGGCCACTCCGGAATCGCCTCGGGCTACTCGGCAGCGCGGGCGCCGTCGGCGGCGACGGTCAGGCTGTTGACGACGCCGATCACGCCGTCCACGCGATAGGTGTGCCGGAGGGCGAGAGGGATGTCGCCGGGGTCCCGGACGGTGCCCCGCAGCGTGACCGTCCCGTCCCGGACGGAGACGGCCACACCGCTCGCGGGCAGCCCGAGGACACGGCTCACCACCTCCTCGCGCACGTCCCGGCAGATCTCGCCGTCCGTGCGCAGGAAGACCCGCAGCAGATCCCGCCGGGTGGCGATGCCGATCAGCCGGTCCTCCTCGTCCACCACCGGCAGGCGCTCCACGCCGTGGCGCTCCATCACGCGCGCGGCGTCCGCGATCCGCTGCTCCGGATGCACGGTGACGGCGGGCGTGGACATCAGCTCCGCCGCGGCGACGGCGCGCCCCCGCGATGTGCCGAGACGGGCGAAACCGTCGGACGGGCGGCGCCGCCCGAACCGCATGACCCGGAGCCCGCCGGGCCGGGCCGCCTGGTGGCGGACCAGATCCGTGCCCGAGATCACTCCCACGACCTTGTCGTCGTGATCGACCACGGGCAGCCCGCTGATCCGGTGCCGTTCCAGCAACCGCACGACGTCCTTGAACGAGGTGTCCCGGCGTGCCTCGACGACGTCGCGGGTCATCACCTCACCGACCGTGCGGGCCATGGCACCCACATCCCTTCCGCCTGCGGTCCGGCCGGGCGGCCTCTGGGGACGGCGGCCCGGCGTACGACCTCAGCCTTCCCCGCCCACGGTGGCGGCGGCAGGTGCCGAGCGTCCCGCGAGGGGGACCGACCCGCCCACGGTCCGCCGGACGGACGGCAGGGACGGAAGGGGCACATGGTCCCGGCGGCGGCCTCTCGCGGGCGGGCGACGGGTCCCGGCCGCGAACGGGGAATCGGCCCCGACCCGCTACCGCGTCCTCGGCTCCGAGTACTAACGTGGCCACATGATCGGTATGGATGTCCGTGCGACCTGAGGAGCACACGTGGGAAGCCCCGAGGACGTCCGCGTACGCCTGCCCCACCTGCGGCTGGACGAGCTGCTCGAGGAGTTGCAGGCACGGCTGGACGCGGCTCGCGGCACCCGTGACCGGGTGCACAGCCTCCTGGAGGCGGTGCTGTCGGTAGGCCGTGAACTGGACCTGGAGCAGGCCCTGCACAGCATCGTGGAGGCCGCGGCGGTCCTCGTCGACGCGGAGTACGCGGCCCTCGGCGTGATCGGCCCGGACGGCAAAGGCCTCTCCGCGTTCCACACCATCGGGGTGAGCGACGAGCAGATCGCGAAGATCGGCCCCTTCCCCGAGGGCCACGGCATCCTGGGCGAGCTGATCAGCCACCCCGAGCCGCTGCGCCTGGCGAAGATCAGCGAACACCCGTCCTCGTACGGCTTCCCGCCGCACCACCCCCCGATGAACACCTTCCTCGGCGTCCCGATCCGCGTGCGCGACCAGATCTTCGGCAACCTGTACCTGACCGAGAAGCACGGCGGTGCCCAGTTCGACGAGGAGGACGTCTCGGTCACGCTCACGCTGGCCGTGGCCGCCGGCGTCGCCATCGACAACGCCCGGCTGTACGCCGAGTCCCGGCTGCGCGAGCGCTGGCTGCAGGCGAACGCGGACATCGCACACAGCCTGATGTCGGGGGGAACTCCCGCCGAGGTCCTCGGCCTGATCGCGGAGCGGGCGGGGGAGATCACGCAGTCTGCTCTGGCGGCGGTCGCGCTGCCCATGGAGGACACCGGTTCGCTCGCGGTCGAGATCGCGGTGGGGATGGACGCCGACGCGCACCGCGGACTCGTCCTGCCCATGGACCGGAGCCTGATGGGACTGGCGTTCTCAGCAGCGGCCCCCGTCTCCACCGCGGACGTCACCCAGGACGACCGGATCTGCCCGGACCCGCCGCGCTTCGGCGGACTGGGACCCGCGGTCGCCGTACCCATCGGCACCGGCGAGGCGGGCGCGCGCGGCGTGGTGCTGCTGGCGCGCGAGGACGGCGGACCGGCGTTCACGCAGACGGAGACGGAGACCCTGAAGGGCTTCGCCGCCCAGGCGGCCGTCGCGATGGAACTGGCGGAACGCCGTCAGGCCGCCGAGCAGGTCGCGGTCCTCGAAGACCGTGACCGCATCGCCCGCGACCTGCACGATCTCGCGATCCAGCGCCTCTTCGCCACCGGTATGACCCTGCAGAGCGCGGGCCGCTTCATCGAGCACCCTCAGGCCTCCGAACGCGTGGCGCGCGCGGTGGACGACCTCGACGAGACCATCAAGATCATCAGGTCGACGATCTTCGGCCTGCGGAGCCGTGACGGTTCACGGGAAGCCGGCCTGCGGGCCCGTGCCGTGCGCATCGTCGGCGAGGCGGCGCCGGTCCTGGGCTTCGCCCCCAGCGTGCGCATGGAGGGCCTGCTGGACACCGACGTGCCCAGGGAGACCGCCGAGCACGTGGTGGCCGTTCTCTCCGAGGCCTTGACCAACATCGCCCGGCACGCCCGTGCGAGCCGGACCGAGGTGGTCCTGGCCACGGACGGGCGGGAGGTACGGCTGACGGTCACGGACAACGGCGTGGGCGTCCCGGCCGGGGGCCGTCGGAGCGGGCTGCGCAACATGGCCGAGCGCGCCGAACAGTCTGGCGGCGGCATGGACCTGGACGTACCGGAGGGCGGCGGCACCGCGATCACCTGGCGGGTACCGCTGAGCAGGCCGTAGACCGCGGGCCGACATTCGTGGGCCACCCGTCGGCCGCGGTGCGGGCAGTACGCCACGCACGGCGTCCGCCAGGCCCGCGGGACGCACGCCTCTCCGCGGGCCGTCCCGGCCCCCGCGCCGCCGGCCGTGCGAGCTGCCCGATGGCCTCGCACACCGCACACTGGTGGAGTGACCGGCATGAGCGACCGCCCGATCGCCGACTACGCGCTGCTCTCCGACTGCCAGACCGCCGCGCTGGTCAGCCGTGACGGTTCGGTCGACTGGCTGTGTCTCCCGCACTTCGATTCCCGGTCCGTCCTGGGGCGCCTGCTCGGCCCCGAGGCGGGGCACTGGTCGATCCGCCCGGCCGGCCCGCACACCTCACGGCGGGAGTACCTGGACCGCACTCTGGTACTGCGCACGGAGTTCCGCACCGACGGGGGACTGCTCACGGTCACGGACGCCCTCGCCTCCGGACTCGACCAGCGCGGCCACGACCTCGGCCGCGACGCGCCGCACGCCCTCCTGCGCGTGGTGGAGTGCGTCGAGGGCGAGGTGGAGATCGACATCGAGTTCGCGCCGAGACCCGAGTACGGAGTGGTCCGCCCGCTGCTCATCGCGCAGGAGGGCGGACTGCACTGCCGAGGAGGCCCCGACACGCTCGGCCTGTGCAGCCCGGTGCCTCTGCGGATCTCCGACATGGCCCGCGGCCGGCACGCGATGCGCGCCGGTGAGAGCGTGGCGTTCGCGCTGCACCAGGTGCGCGCGGGCGGCGGCCCCGAGCTGTGGACCCAGGAGGACATCCACACGCACCTGCGCGACACCGTCCGCGGCTGGTGCTCCTGGTCGGAACTCCACCAGACGTACGAGGGTCCCTGGGCGCGACTCGTCCAGCTGAGCGGCCTCGTCCTGCAGGGGCTCACCTTCCAGCCGACCGGGGCGATCATCGCCGCGCCGACCACCTCACTGCCGGAATCGGTCGGCGGCGTACGCAACTGGGACTACCGCTTCGCCTGGGTCCGGGACGCCTCCTTCACCCTGGACGCCCTGTGGGTCGCGGCCTGTCCGGACGAGGCCGAGGCGTTCTTCCGTTGGATGGCGCACGCCGCCGCGAGTGATCCCAGCAGGCCCGCGCCGATGCAGATCATGTTCGGCATCCGAGGCGAACGCGACCTCAGTGAGCGCCAGTTGCCGCATCTGCCCGGCTGGCGTGACAGTCGTCCGGTCCGCGTCGGCAACGACGCCTGGCAGCAGCACCAGTTGGACGTCTACGGCGAACTCCTGTCCGCCGCCCACCGGTTGCGCCGGTACCTCGGCGATCTCGACGCCCCGACCAAGGCGTTCCTCGCGGGCTGCGCCGACGCCGCTGTCACCCACTGGCAGTCACCCGACCAGGGCATCTGGGAAATCCGCGGCGAGCCGCGGCACTTCGTGTACTCCAAGCTCATGTGCTGGGTCGCCGTCGACCGCGCGATTCGCCTGGCCGACGAACTCGACGCAGGCGAACGGGTCGCCGAATGGTCGCGGGCCCGGGACGAGATCCGCACGGCGATCGAACAGCACGGCTGGAGCGACACGGCGGGCGCCTACACGCAGAGCTTCGGCTCCGACGTCCTGGACGCGTCCGTGCTGACGATGCCCATCGTCGGGTTCCTCGCCGCCGACGCACCCCGGATGCGCGCCACCATCGACGCCGTCCGGGAACGACTCACCGGCCCGGACGGGCTCGTCCACCGCTATCTGCCCCCGGACGACGGTCTTCCCGGCGGCGAAGGCGCCTTCCTGCTCTGCACCTTCTGGCTGGCCCAGGCCCTCGCCCTCGCCGGAGACGTCGAAGCGGCGCGCGACCTCTTCGAGCGCGCGGCGGGCTGCGCCAACGATCTCGGGCTGATGTCCGAGGAGGTCGACCCGGTCGGCGGGGAACTGCTCGGCAACTTCCCCCAGGCCTTCAGCCACATCGGCCTCGTCAACGCCGCGTGGGCCATCCACCAGGCCACGCTCTTCGACGCCTGACACCGCTCAGGGAGGCATACTCGGCGGCCAAGAGACACGTCAGGATCTCTGTCCGGCGAGAGCCGTACGTGTATCGCGGTCCGGGCTCCTCCTGCGGAACGGTTCGGACCGGAGAGGCGGAGCCGGTGGTGCCACCGAAAAGACGTGGTCCCTCCTGACCCCGGGTGTGATCATGTGCGGATGCTCTTCCGCGCCGCCACGGCAGACCCCGCAGACCTCGACCGCGCCACCGCCTACGCGGCCGACGGGCCCATACTCGCCCTGGCCGCGGAGAGGATCCGTGAAGAGCTTGCGAGCAACCAGTTCCGTCCCGAATGGATCTGGTTCGCCGAGGACGAGCGCGGGGAGATCCTGGCGCGCGCCCTGTGGTGGGGCCGTGCCGACAGCACGCGGCCGATCGCGCTCGACTGCCTCCAGGTGCGTGCCGGTGTGGCCGACCCGGTCGCCTTCGCCTCCGGACTGCTCGCCGCCGGCCACGCCGCCTTCGGGGCGCTGCCCGTCTACAACGTCTCCCTGCCCGCCGACTGGCGGGACAGCCCGGCCCTGGTCGAGGCGGTGGATTGGCGCAGGGAAGCGGCGGCCGAAGCCGGCCTGAGCAACGAGATCGAGCGTCTGCGCTTCGAGTGGACCCCGGCCGCCGGGGTCCACGAGCCCGCGGGGAAGCTCGTCTTCCGGGACGGTACGGACGAGGAGTTCCTGGACGCGTTCGTCCGGCTCTCGGCGGGGAGCCTGGATCTGCACACGCGGAACGAACTCCGGTCGATGGACGCCGAGCAACTGGCCCGCGAGGACATCGAGTTCTACCGTGACTGCCCCGGCGAGCGCTCCTGGTGGCGCCTCGCCGAACTGCCGGACGGCACCCTGGCGGGCCTGGCCATCCCCTCGGCGACCCCCTACCACCGCAACGTCGGGTACCTGGGCGTGGTCCCAGAGCTGCGCGGACAGGGCCTGATCGACGAGATCCTCGCCGAGATCACCCGGTTCCACGCCGGCGAGGGCGCCGACCGCATCACCGCCACGACGGACACGGTCAACACGCCGATGGCCGCCGCGTTCGAGCGCGCGGGCTACGAGACGACGGAGATCCGGCTCGTCCTCGAACCGCCGGCCCGGTGAGCGCGGATGTCTCACGTGGTCGTTCGTTGATGCGGCATGATGCCGGATCGTGGGTGCTGATCTGTCGCGTCGGCTCGTGCCGGACGAACTGTGGGAGCTGACCGTTCCGTTGCTGCCGAGGTTCAACTCCCGTCCGCAGGCCGGTGGTACGGCTCCAGTGGACGAGAGGGAAGCCACTTCCTTGCCTTCTTCGGCCTTGCCGCAGCCCTGGCCTGCTGCAAGCGGCTCGCGAAACTCGCCATGTGAGGCATCCTCTAAGCCTTGATCGGCGCGGCCGACCGGGCGGCCTGCTCGATCTTCGCGCGGTGGGCTGCACGGGCATCCTCGTCGATCCGCTGCTCGTGTTCGGCGCGCAGTCCGGTCCGGCCGTCGAGGCCTTCGCGCAGGATGTCGGCGTGACCGGCATGCCGGACGGTCTCGCTGAGGACATGGGTCATAACAGCGAACAGGTTCGTTCTGGAGTGAGGCTCCGGCCACCAGGGCACGTGTCCGGAGGCGTCGAGGGGAAGCCCGTTGATCGTCGCGTCCGAGTGTTCCCACGTGCGCTGGTAGAACCCGATGATCTGATCGCGAGTCTCGTCCTCGGTCGCCCACTGATCGCTGCCGTCGGAGTCCTGCCACGGGGACAGCGGTTCCGGGGAAGGGCGGTAGAAGACCTCGCCGAAGTACCTGGCCTCGACGGTGGCCACGTGTTTGACCAGGCCGAGAAGGTTGGTCCCGGTCGCTGTCAAAGGTCGGCGGGCGTCGTATTCGGACAAGCCGTCGAGTTTCCAAAGCAGCGCCTGGCGGTCCCGCCGCAGTCTCCCGTGCAGATTGTCTTTCGCGAATTCATCGATCATGCGGCATGAGCCTGCCATGGGCTGCTCGTGGTCTCCAGATCCGGCACGTGGTCCGCAACGGCCGGCAGAGCTGCGTTGGACGTGCCCGTGAGTGATCAGGGAGACGGCGAGGCCGAGGAGGAAGGCTTCGTGGATGCCGTCGTGCTGTTCCCAGCGGATGCGCAAGCGGCGACAGCCGCGGCGGGCCGACAGTCACGTGATCAACAGCTCTTGCTGGAGCCAGTAAGCCCATAGGCCCGCCTTACGGGAGCGGGGGGCCTGTGCCGGCGATGGCCGGAAGGGTGGGGTATCCGTCGTTGCGGCCATCGCGGTGGCCGCCAAGGATGGACACCATGACGCAGCGGCCCGCGTCGCCGGGACTTCGGCCCACGATGTCCCGGCGGACGCGACCGCTGAAGCCGGCCATGGAAGGGCACACAGTGCAGATCGCGATCGTCCTCTTCGAACGCTTCACCGCCCTGGACGCGGTGGGACCCTACGAGATGCTCTGCCGTATCCCCGGCGCCGACACCGTCTTCGTGGCCGAGCAGCCGGGCCCCGTACGCAACGACCGGGGCGACCTGGTGCTCGTCGCGGAGAAGCGACTTGAGGAAGTGGCGGCGCCCGAGATCGTCGTCGTGCCCGGCGGACCCGGCCAGTCCGCCCAGATGGAGAACGAGGCGCTGCTCGACTGGCTGCGCACCGCCGACCGCACCAGCACCTGGACGACATCGGTCTGCACGGGCTCCCTGCTGCTCGCGGCGGCCGGGCTCCTCCGAGGACGCCGGGCCACCTCGCACTGGCTGGCGCTCGACACCCTGGCCGCGTTCGGGGTCGAACCGACCGGCCAACGCGTCGTCACGGACGGCAAGTTCCTCACCGCGGCAGGCGTCTCCGCCGGGATCGACATGGGCCTCACCCTGGTCGGCAAGGTGGCCGGCGACGACCACGCGCAGACCGTCCAACTGGCGACCGAGTACGACCCCCAGCCGCCGTACGACGCCGGGTCACCCGAGAAGGCCCCGGCCGGGCTCGTGGAGAAGCTCCGTGCCGGAAGCCGGTTCATCCTTCAGTAGGGCCCGGCACACAGGCGTTGCTCCGCGTCTGCCGAGGGACTGCTCCTCATGTCACGCGGGGCTGCGAAGGAAACGAGAAGATGAGCGTCGCGCCGACGGGTCAGGCCGTACCAGAGGGTTGCACCAGCGTCGCGCCGTGGGCGGTCACGGTCGACACCGGAGGGACGCTCGACTTCGTCACCGCCGCGTTCGGCGGTGAGGAGATCGCTCGGGTACCGGTGGAGGACGGCAGAATCGGTCACGGCGAGACCGGGTCAGCGACACGGTCGTGCTTCGACCTGAAGGCCGACGGGGGCCGTGACGTCGCCTTGGACGTCCGCGTCCAGCGGGTCAACGCCACGGTGGAACGGCTGGTCGAAGCCGGTGCCTCGGTGCTGCGGATCAGGGACGAGCCGGACGAGGGGTTCTGTGCCGCCGCGATGCAGGACCCCGAGGACAACGAATTCGACGTCGTCTGAGGGGCATTGAGCCTGAGGGGCCCGCGGCGGTGATGGTCTCACCCCTCCACGGACGAGACCAGCGCAGTCGCCCCCCCCAGGTCTCCATGCGAGGTGCCGTGCGGTTCGGTGTGTGTCCGGCTGAAAAACCGCGCTGCGCGTTGCTCAGGCATTCCATCCCGGAACTCAACTCCTACTAAACTTAACCGGTTTGGCTCAGGCGGTTGCCCTGGCGGAAGTCTCCTCCTAGCCTCTCTCCCAGCCGCTGGTCGAAGACATCCGCCATCACTCCCGTATCACCGGTTCGGGAAACAAGTGGCGGTCTTCAGCGGTGACGCGCCGTCCCGCTGTCCGGTGTGAGCCGCACGCCGGACACCCGGGCAGCGGGACCTCATCCAGGTCCGCGTACTCCCTGTCGCCGACCCGGCCCGGGTGTGCGAAGGGCCGACACGTCCGTGCCCCCGCCCGGGGCCGGCCGGGCGAACCGTACGGACAGCCCTGCGCTGAATGTCAGTGCCGTACGACCGAAACGCGTGTCGGGCGCGGTCCACACGAGCGATCACCTTGGGAGCAGCAATGAGAAGAAGACTGGCCACCGTCGCGGGAGCGTTACTGGCCATGGCGGTCTCGCCAATGGCCGCGCCGACCGTCGCGCAGGCGCAGGCGGAACCGGGGTTCCACGTCAGCGACGGCCGTCTGCTGGACGCGAACGGACAGGACTTCGTCCTGCGCGGCGTGAACCACGCCCACACCTGGTACCCCACCAGGACGTCGCAGGCCCTCAAGGACATCAAGGCGCTCGGGGCCAACTCGGTGCGGGTGGTCCTCGCGACGGGGGACCGCTGGACCAGGAACGACGCCTCCGACGTGGCCGCGGTGATCAGCGGGTGCAGGCGGAGCCGGCTGATCTGCGTCCTGGAGGCGCACGACACCACCGGGTACGGGGAGCAGGCCGGGGCGGTCTCGCTGTCCCGGGCGGTCGACTACTGGCTGAGCATCCAGGACGTCCTGAAGGGCCAGGAGAAATACGTCATCCTGAACCTGGGCAACGAACCGCACGGCAATTCCGGCTACTCGGCGTGGACTTCGGACACGCAGACCGCCATCGCGCGTATGCGGGCTGCCGGATTCGGCCACACGCTCATGGTGGATGCCCCCAACTGGGGTCAGGACTGGTCGTTCACCATGCGGGACAACGCCGGGAAGGTGTTCACCGCCGATCCCGAGCGCAACACCGTCTTCTCGATCCACATGTATGGAGTCTTCGACACCGCCACCGAGGTGAACGACTATCTGAACCGGTTTACCTCGCAGCATCTTCCCATCGTGGTAGGCGAGTTCGGCGATGCGCACTCGGACGGTAATCCCGATGAGGACGCCGTCATGGCCGCCGCCCGGCGCCTGGGAGTCGGCTACCTGGGCTGGTCGTGGAGCGGCAACGGCGGCGGGGTCGAGTACCTCGATCTGGCAGCGGACTTCGACGCCTCCCGGCTCACCGCCTGGGGCCGGCGTCTCTTCGAGGGCGCCGACGGCATCAAGCAGACCGCACGCGAGGCCAGTGTCTTCGCCGCGGACCCGGACGACGGCTCGGCCGACGGGAGTTGCGCGGTCGGCTACCGGCTCGGCGACTGGGGCAACTGGTTCAACGCGGACGTGACCGTACGCAACACCGGCACCACCGCGGTGAAGGGCTGGCGGCTCGACTTCGCCCTCCCCGGGCAGCAGAGGGTCAACTCCGTCTGGAACGCGAAGGCGACGCAGGACGGCAGCCAGGTACGGGTCGTCAACGAGTCCTGGACGGAGACCATTCCTGCAGGGGGGACCGTGACCTTCGGCTTCAACGGCTCCTCCACCGGAACCAACGGCGTCCCCGCGGCCTTCACGCTCAACGGCGTTGCCTGCGCCGGTAGTTGAGGCACGACACGGATACAGGGCCGCATTCCTTGGGAGTGCGGCCCTGCGAGTGTTCCCGGCTACGAACCGGTCCCGGGAGCCCGGGCGGTGGAGCCCCTGGGGGTCAACGTGGGCGTCGGGGCCTGGTGCGCGCCCGTGTGCGTACCGTCGATGACGTCGAAGAGGACGCGTGCCACCTCGGCGCCGAAGTGGTGTACGTCGTGGCTCATCGCGGAGAGTGTCGGATGGGTGATCCGGCACAGCTGGGAGTCGTCCCAGGCGATGAGGGACAGGTCGTCGGGGACGGTGAAGCCCATCTCGGCGGCGACGCCCGCGCCCGCGACCGCCATGATGTCGTTGTCGTAGACGATGGCGGTCGGCCGGTCGGGGGCGAGGAGCAGCGAGCGAGTGGCGCGGGCGCCCTCCTTCTCGTCGAAGCCCGTCGCGATCTGCTTCGCCTCCTCCAGCCCGAGCTCACGCGTCGTGGACGTGAAGGCACGTGCTCGGATGGCGCTGTGGCCGAGGGTCGCGGGACCGCCGACGCGGGCGATCCTGCGGTGGCCGAGCGCGGCCAGGTAGCGCACGGCCTCGGCCACGGCGGAGGCGTCGTCGGTCCACACGGCCGGGAAGGGGCCGGTCAGCGAGGGGTGGCCCACCGCGACGGCGGGCAGGCCCGTGCCCTGGAGGGACGGCAGCCGGGGGTCGTCCTCCCGGAAGTCCACCAGGATCGCCCCGGCGATCATCCGCCCGCCCCACCAGGCCTTGTAGAGGGCGATCTCCTCGTCGAGGTCGCGCACCAGCCGCAGCAGCAGCGAGCAGGGCCGCTCCACCAGGATGCTCTCGATGCCGGAGATGAAGTCCATGTAGAACGGTTCGAGGCCGAGCAGCCGGGCGGGCCGGCACAGGGCCAGGCCCACGATGTCCACGCGCTGGTTGGACAGGTTGCGCGCCGTGGCGCTGGGTGCCCAGCCCAGCTCGCGGGCCGCTTCGAAGATGCGCTCGCGGGTGGCCGGGGAGACGCCGGGCTTGTGGTTGAACGCCAGTGACACCGCACCTTTGGACACTCCTGCCCGCGCGGCGACGTCTTTGATGGTGACGCGCTCCGGCGCGCCGCTCATGCGGCGTCCACGCAGTACAGGGCGGCCCTCACGTCCTGCACGTCGACCGGGCCGCAGCCGGTGACCCGCAGGCGCGTCTGCTCGCCGGGCAGCAGGGTCTGGGGGCCGCGGTCGCAGTGGGCGGCCGGAGCGATCCGGTCGGGCTGGAGCAGCAGATCTCGGACGAGGGTACGGGCGGTGACCACGATGTCGACTCTATCCTCCTGCCCGTCCACCGGCTTCACCTCGACGTCGTACGCCGGGCGGGGGTAGGCGAAGTCCTTGTCCGGGACGGGGAAGTGGAGTGCGCGCAGCCCGTCCGCGTCGGCGACCAGGAACTCCTTCGCGGACCGCTCGCCCGGGGCGAGGCCGTCGGGCACGGGGAGCCGGACGACCGAGCGGGGTGCGGCCGTCACCTCCAAGACGCTCTCCCGGATCAGGCTGCCGTCCGCCGCGCAGCGCCGCAGGGTCACCGCCGTGCGCCACGGGGTGGCGGACTGGTTGACGCCGGCGAGCACGAGAGCGTCACCGTCGGGCTGCACGGTCAGCAGGCGGTCGGCGTACACCCGGCGCAGCTCGTGGTAGAGCGGCTTCACGCGACCGTCGCCGTCGACGGCGGCCCAGGAGGTCACCGGCCAGCAGTCGTTGAGCTGCCATACGACCGTGCCGGCGCACCGGGGCCAGTGTGAGCGCCAGTGTTCGACACCCGCCGCGACCGCCCGCGCCTGCACCAGCTGGGTCAGGTAGTGCCAGCGGTCGAAGTCGTCCTCGGGCAGCGGGAAATGGCGGGCGAGGCCGCGGTCGAGCTTGCCGTTGCCGTCCTCCGCCTTCTGGTGGTGGAGCATGCCGGGGGAGTCGGGCGCGAGTCGCTCGCCGGGCAGGGCGCGTCGAAGGGTGGCCAGGGCCGGGGGCGCCTGCCAGCCGAACTCCGCGACGAACCGGGGCACGCTCGCCCGGTACGCGGCGTAGTCCTGTCGGTTCCAGACCTCCCACGAGTGATGGGTGCCGTGGGCGGGGTCGTTGGGGTGGTGGTCCCAGGAGCCGGACCAGGGGCTGCCGGCGGCGTAGGGGCGGGTCGGATCCAGTTCGGCGACGATGCGGGGGAGCAGGCCCAGATAGTAGCCCTCGCCCCAGGAGTCGCCAGCGAGGCTGCCCTCCCAGTCCCAGTCGCGGAACCCCCAGAGGTTCTCGTTGTTGCCGTTCCACAGCACCAGTGAGGGGTGCGGCATCAGCCGGACAACGTTGTCGCGGGCTTCGGCCTCGATCTCGCCGCGCAGGGGCTGTTCCTCGGGGTAGGCGGAGCAGGCGAAGAGGAAGTCCTGCCAGACCATCAGGCCCAGTTCGTCGCAGGCGTCGTAGAAGGCGTCGTCCTCGTAGATCCCGCCGCCCCACACCCGTACCAGGTCGACGTTGGCCTCGGCGGCCTGGGTGAGCCGGGTTCGGTAGCGCTCGGCGGTGATCCGGGAGGGGAAGGCGTCGTCGGGGATCCAGTTGACCCCGCGGGCGAAGACCCGTACGCCGTTGACGACGAGAGTGAAGCCGGTGCCGTGCTCGTCGGCCGAGCGGTCGAGCTCGACCGTGCGGAAGCCGATACGACGCCGCCAGGTGTCGAGAGGGCGCCCCGCGTCGTCGCTCACGGTCAAGTGGAGCTCGTAGAGGGGCTGTTCGCCGTAGCCGCGGGGCCACCACCGGCGTGGTTCGGGCACCTCCAGACGCAGTACCGCCTCGTCGCCCATGAGGACGGCCTCGGCACGGGCGCCGGCGATCCGGGCCTCGACGTGCAGGGGGCGCCCCTGCCCCTTGGCGGTGCG
The DNA here is from genome assembly GCF_055565855.1 of Streptomyces sp. NPDC028308. Lineage (NCBI taxonomy): Bacteria > Bacillati > Actinomycetota > Actinomycetes > Kitasatosporales > Streptomycetaceae > Streptomyces > Streptomyces sp. NPDC028308. The sequence goes on along the minus strand of NZ_JBVHTO010000002.1, from coordinate 376,114 downwards.
TTCGAGTTCCAGGTGCACCTCGACGCGGCCGGTGCCGTGATCCAGGGTCACCAGGGGGCGGACCCGGTCGATGCGGGCGGTGGACCAGTGCTCCAGGCGGACGGGCCGCCAGATACCGGCCGTCACCAGGGTGGGGCCCCAGTCCCAGCCGAAGTTGCAGGCCATCTTGCGTATGTACTGCGACGGTTCGGGATAGACGTTGGGCCGTTCACCGGTGAGGGCACGTACGGCGGCGGCCTCGTCGTAGGCGGAGGCGAAGCGGACCTGCAGATCGCCGGTGCGGCCCGTGACGTCGAAGCGGTAGCGGCGGTGCATGTTGCGGGTCGTGCCGACGGGGCGGCCGTCGAGGGTGATGGAGGCGGCCGTGTCGAGGCCGTCGAACACCAGGTCCGTGCGCTCGTGCGCGCTGTCGTGTGCAAGGGGGCGGACGTAGGTCCAGGCACGGCGGCCCACCCAGGCGAGGCCCGTCTCGTTGAGGCCGATGAGCGGGTCGGGGATGGCTCCGGCGGCCAGCAGGTCGGTGTGGACGCAGCCGGGCACCGCGGCCTCCAGCAGCTCCTCGCCGTGGCGCAGGCTCCAGCCCTCGGTGAGCTGCGTGACGTCCTTCATGGTGCGGCTCCAATCGCCTGACTCCGGCCGGTGGGACGGACAACGGCCGACAACCTAACCCGCAGATCAGACTCTGTCCATAAACCGGTCTAGTTCTCCGAGCGGTAGTCAAGTCCGCAGTTCCCGCACGTAGTTGTCCACCAGTCGTCCACTCCGGTAACGATTGGGCATCGTGCTGGAAATCCTAGCTTTACCGGTTAACCCCGAGCTGACATAGTGCCGACATCCCACCCGCAGAGCTGAGCCGCACACCTGAAGGAGCTGGGCACATGGGGAACAAGCAGACGCTCACGGGAGCGCTTCTGGCGCTCACGATGCTGACCGTCGCCGGCTGCAGTGGCCAGGGCGCGGCCTCCGGCGAGGAGGCGAAGGCACCCGCCGACCCCGCAGACGCCTCGGGCACCATCAAGGTCCTGACGCACCGCACCGACCTCGTCCAGGACGGGACGATGGCCAGGTACGCGGCCGAGTTCAACAAGATCTACCCCGAGGTGAAGGTCAAGTTCGAGGCCCTCACCGACTACGAGGGTGAGGTCAAGATCCGGATGAACACCGAGGACTACGGCGACGTCCTGATGATCCCGGCCGTCATCGCCAAGAACGACTACCCCAAGTTCTTCGCCCCGCTGGGCTCCGCGAAGGAACTGGCGTCCAAGTACCGCTTCAGCGACAAGACCGAGGTCGACGGCAAGGTCTACGGTGTCACGACCTTCGGCACCGCCAACGGCTTCCTCTACAACAAGGCCGTATGGAAGAAGGCTGGTATCGCCAAGTGGCCGACCACCCCCGGGGAGTTCGTCGCCGACCTGAAGGCGATCAAGTCCAGGACGGACGCCGTGCCGTATTACACCAACTTCAAGGACGGCTGGCCGCTGACCGCGTGGAGCAACGACATCGGCTCCGTCACCTGTGACGCCGAGGCCAACGACAAGCTCGCCGGTCCGGTCTCCCCGTGGAAGCGCGGCGGCGAGCTGAGCACGATCGACTCGCTCCTCTACGACATCGTCGAGGGTGACCTGTCCGAGAAGGACCCCAGCACCACCAACTGGGAGTCGTCCAAGGGCATGATCGCCCAAGGCAAGGTCGCCACCATGCACCTGGGATCCTGGGCCATCACACAGATGCGCGACGCGGCGGAGAAGGCTGGCACCGACCCGGACGACATCGGCTTCATGCCCTTCCCGGCACAGAAGGACGGAACGTACTGCGCGGTGCTTGCCTCCGACTACCAGCAGGCCGTGAACGTCCACTCCGACGAGAAGGTCGCCGCAAGGGCCTGGATCGACTGGTTCACGGAGAAGTCCGGCTTCTCGGCCAAGGAAGGCGCGGTCCCCGCCCTGAAGTCAGCCGCAATGCCGAGCACACTCAAGGACTTTGTTGACAACGATGTCACCTTCCTGGAGCGATCCGAGGCGAAGACCGGTGACGTCAACTCCATAGACAACGCGGCCGAGATCGGCCTCACCAAGCCGGACTACCGGCAGAAGCTCGTGGACACCGCGCGCGGCGCGCAGAAGGGCAACCTCGACGACTTCTTCGCGGATCTCGACAAGAGGTGGAACGAGGCGGCCGAGTCCGCGGGTTCCTGACCGTCGGCCGACCCCTGACCCTCACGCGGTACGGCCCTCGACCGGACCAGCGGGCGGGGGCCGACCGCCCGTCGCAGATCAGCGGACGACGAAAGGCCCGACATGACCGAGACGACAGGAACGGCACCGGCCAAGGTGCCGCGCACCGCCACCCCATCCCGCCGGACGCCGCGCCCGCGCCGCCGTGCGGGGCTCGGCGGCGGACCGCGAAGCACGCCCCTGCTGCGCCGCCTCACCCCGTGGTTCTTCCTCGCGGTCCCCCTGGTCCTGCTGGTCACGTTCACCTACGTGCCCGTGGGCAACATGATCTTTTACAGCTTCACCGACTGGGACGGAGTGAGCCCTGACCGCAACGTCACGGGCTTCGACAACTACCGGCAGATCTTCACCAGGCCGGAACTGTTCCGGGTGTTCTTCGTCAGCTTCTACTACCTCGCGGCCTCCGCCGTGCAGATCGTGGTCGCCCTGTACTTCGCCACCGTCCTCAGCTTCGACCTGCGTTTCCGGAACCTCTTCAAGGGGATTCTGTTCTTCCCGTACCTGATCAACGGCGTCGCCATCGGGTTCGTCTTCCTGTACTTCTTCCAGGACGGCGGCACGCTGGACTCGGTACTGTCCTGGTTCGGCGCCGGTTCCGACCACGCGTGGCTGGGCGACCCGGAGTCGGCCAACACTTCGCTGGCCGGCGTGTCCGTGTGGCGCTACACAGGACTCAACTTCGTCCTGTTCCTGGGCGCGATCCAGTCGATCCCTGCGGAGCTGTACGAGGCGGCCCAACTCGACGGAGCCACAAGGTGGCAGCAGTTCCGCCATCTCATCGCGCCCGGCATCAGGCCGGTGCTCGGTCTCAGCGTCATCCTCGCGATCTCGGGATCACTTTCGGTCTTCGAGATTCCGTACATCATGACCGGCGGCGCGACCGGTACGTCGACCTTCGTGATCCAGACGGTCAAGCTCGCCTTCCAGTTCAACAAGACGGGCCTGGCGTCGGCCGCCGCCGTCGTCCTGCTCCTGATCATCCTGCTGATCACCTGGATCCAGCGCCGCCTCGTGCCCGACGAGAAGGTTGACCTCGTATGACCACGGCCCCGCACACCCGGCCCCGTCGCCGCATCGCACCGGCGCTGACGTACCTGTCACTGATCGTCGCTTCGCTGATCATCATGGTGCCGCTCGTCGTCGTCTTCCTGACCTCCCTCAAGACGTCGAAGGAGGTCACCGACGGAGGGGCCCTGTCCCTGCCGGGGGACTGGCTCAACTTCGGCAACTACACGACGGCGTTCACCGACGGCAAGATGCTGTCGGCCTTCGGGAACACGGCGTTCATCCTGCTCTTCTCGATCACCGGGACGGTCCTCATCGGTTCGATGACCGCGTACGCCGTCGACCGCTTCGCGTTCCGGGCGAAGAAGCCGGTGATGGCGCTCTTCCTGATCGCGACGCTGGTCCCCGGAGTCACCACGCAGGTCGCCACGTTCCAAGTGGTCAACAGCTTCGGCCTGTTCAACAGCCTCTGGGCACCGATCCTGCTGTACATGGGCACGGACATCATCTCGATCTACATCTTCTTGCAGTTCATCCGCGGCATACCCGTCTCGCTCGACGAGGCGGCGCGGCTCGACGGAGCCGGCTCCTTCACGATCTACTGGAAGATCATCCTGCCGCTGCTGAAGCCGGCCGTCGCCACGGTCGTGATCATCAAGGGCATCACCGTCTACAACGACTTCTACATCCCGTTCCTCTACATGCCGTCCGAGGACCTGGGCACCATCTCGACGGCCCTCTTCCGCTTCAAAGGCCCCTTCGGAGCACACTGGGAGAACATCTCGGCCGGCACCATCCTGGTGATCGCCCCGACCCTGCTCGTCTTCCTCTTCCTCCAGCGCTACATCTACAACGGCTTCGCGCGGGGGGCGACGAAGTGACACCACGCGGCTCCGCGACGCATCCACCGCGGAGCCGCGGGTCACACCCTCGGCTGCCTTCGCGGTTCGCCGCGTCAGAACGGTGACGTGAGCGGGTGCCGAGGTGGCTCATCGCCCCCCTGGTATGTACTCGGTGCGGGTGGCACGATGAGCGTCCATGCATGATCAGAAAGCTTCTGCCGCTCAGGCTCTACGCCTTGTGACGTCCCGTTTCCCGGACGCTTTGGGGGCCTTGCTCGGAGGGTCGGTAACCCAGGGACGGGCGACCGCGACCAGCGATCTGGACGTGGCGGTCCTCCTGCCGGACACCGACGTCACCCGCCGTGAGGTCGTACGCCATGAGGGCCGCGTGGCGGAGCTGTTCCTCAACACCCTCGCGGACATCCCGGAGTTCTTCGGGTGGGACAGAGCCCGCCGCCGCGGCACGGTCCTCTTCCTCTATGACCAGGGCCTGCCCTTGTACGACCCGCACGGTCACGTACGGCATACGCGCGAACAAGCCAGTGCCGTGCTGGCCGCAGGTCCGCCTCCGCTCACGTCGGCGGAATGGGACCGGGGCCGGTACGGGCTCACCTGCCTGATGGACGACCTGGTCGACAGCCTGGGGAGCAGTCGGTACGAACAGCTGGTCCTCGCTGACTTCGCCCTGCGCGAGGCAGCTCACCTGCTCACCGCACACCACGGGGCGTGGACGGGCATCGGCAAGTGGCTGCCTCGCAGGCTGCTGAACGCGGATCCGGTACGAGGGAAGGCGCTGCTGGACGGGCATCGAGTCGTGGCGGAGAACGCCGACCCCGTTCCGTTGGCGACTGCTGTCGAGGACGTACTCCACCTTGTGGGCGGGCCGTTGAGGGAAGGGTACGCGCAGCCCTGGCGCTCGTGATCACGCCTCTGCACCGGTCCGGTCGGGCTGGTCCTGTCAGTTCGCCTCTTCGACCCGGGCCCGTTCGGCAGTGTGCCCATGCCACTGCTTCAGCTATCCGCTCGCGCGAACAAATCGGCAGCTCGAACAGCCCTGGGTGGCGTGTCCGAGTCGGGGTCGGTGGAGGCCGTCGATGTAGGACAGTTCCAGGCCGCCTCGGGTTCTAGCCTGCGCAGGCGTCAGCCAGGAGAGGGAGAGACGATGCAGATCGCTGTCACCACACCGACCGGCAACGTGGGCCGTCATGTCGTCGCCATGCTGGTCCGCGCCGGGGTCCGGCCTCGCGTCCTGTTGCGCGAGCCGGGACGTCTGGCGCCTGGCCTCCGGCGGGAGGTGGACGCCGTTCAGGTCGACCAGCACGACGCGGAGGCGGTGGTGGCCGCCACGAACGACGTCGATGCGGTGTTCTGGGTGGACCCGACGCCCGGCGGCGAGGATCCCCTCGCGGACCACGCGCGTGCCACGACCGCCGTCGTCCGCGCCGTCGCCGAGAACCGGATCGGCCGTGTCGTCTTCCAGAGCAGTGTGGGCGCCGAGAAGCGCCAGGGTGCCGGTGAGATCGACGGCCTGGCCCAGACCGAGGTCGCCCTGGACGGCATCGGCGTCGACGTCACACACCTGCGCTGCGGGTACTTCTTCACCAACCTCGAACTGCAACTCGACGCGCTGCGCGCCGGGTGCCTCCAGGTGATCCCGCCGCTCGACCAGCCCATGCCCTGGGTGGCACCTCGTGACATCGCCGAGGTCGCCGTGACCCGTCTGCTCTCGCCCGACTGGTCCGGCCGCCACGTGCAAGCCGTTCACGGGCCCGGCGACCTGACCTGGCGCGAGGTCGCCGAGATCCTCACCGAGGCCACCGGTCGGCGGATCGGCGTCGAGCGGATCACGGACGACGCGATGCGCGCCCAGCTCGGTCAGGCCGGACTGGGGGACAAGGCGATCGAGGCCATCGTCGGTATGTCGACCGGCCTGCGTGAGGATTTCGTACCCGAACAACCCCGCAGTGTCCGTACCACCACGCCGACCACGCTCGCCGCCTGGGCGTACGAACGACTTCGGCACCGGCTCGGCGACGTGTCCTGAGCTGTCGGCCGCTGGCAACGGGGCAATGACGGGCGGGTGTTGGGCGGCATTCCCGTCACCGGGGCCGGTGCCCTCGGTAACTCCCCGGGGGCCGCGCAGGTCTGGCCGGGCGGGCTGAGCGTCGTCTTGGCTCGCGGTCGTCCGAAAGCTCTGGGCTTGCTCAAAGGACGCTTGGGGGAGTCTTCGCACTGGGCACGCTGGGAGCAGTCGACGCGAATGCCGGCGTTCAGGGGGAGAACATGTTGATTCTGTTTGTCGTCGTGGGTGTGGCCGTGGGGGTCGCCACCCTGTGCACGTGGCTGATGCGGCGGGCTTGGCGGCGCGCCTATGTAGACCTCAGCAGGCAGGCGTCGCTCCGAGGTCCGGGGTGGCCCAACACCGCTGGGCGGGTGGGAGGTTCCAGGGGGAGCGGGTCGCGGTCGAGTGCGAGCGCGGGGTCCTCCCACGACGCGTCTTCGTCCTGGTACGTCATGGGGGCCGCGTACGACGGCTCGGGGGCCGGCTCGTCGTGCGGGAGTGGATCGTCGTCCTGCGACAACAACTCGTCCTCGTGCGGCAGCAGTTCGTCGTCCTGCAGCAGCTCGTCTTCTTCGTGCGGCGGTAGTTCGTCGTCGTGTTCGAGTAGTTCGTCTTCCTGCGGGAGTTCCTCCTGCTGAGACCAACTCCCTGCCGGCCGCGTCACCGGCCGGCCGGCAGGAAGCGGGGTCACCGGGACGGCTCGGCCAACCGTGAGGGGGCGGGCCGCGCGGTGTTCTCACGGCCCAGGAGACCCGCCACGGACAAGGCGCCGGGGCCGAAGAACACCAGCAGCAGGAAGCCCCAGCAGAACAACACCGGTGCCAGTCCGCCGTTCTGCAGCGGGAACACGCCGTCCGGCTGGTGCTCGGTGAAGTAGGCGAAGGCCATGGCGCCCGAGCTGAGGAAGGCCGCGCCGCGCGTGGCGAGGCCGAGGAGGACGAGTACGCCGCAGGTGAGCTCGATGACCCCCGCGTACCAGAACGGCCAGTCACCCACCGGGCCGGCCTTCCGGTCGAGCACTCCGAACAGCGTGGCCGCGCCCTCACTGGCGAACAAGAGGCCCAGGACCATGCGGAAGAGGCCCAGCACGAGTGGCTGGCGCCTTGTCAGCCACTGGGAGAGGCGCGTTGTGGTCATCGGTACTCCTGAGGGGTGGCTGGGGCCCGGTGTCACACCGGTCCTGCCGGTCATCGGCCGAGAGGAGAGAGTCTCCCGGCCTCTCTACGGATGCACAACGCTTTGTGTTCAGCCGGATTCGACAGAGATTCACTTTGCCGCGGACCTGTGTTGCTTGCCTACGACGAGTCGCGCGGGCCAACCGGTGGAAATCCCGTGTCGCGGCGGACGCGAAAGGCGCAGACTCGTGCCATGGCTGACATGGGGGCGTTCCGCGACGAAGTCACGAGGTGGGCGGCCGGTGGTCCCGGCGAGCCCGCGCGCGAGCTGGCCGCGCTGCTGCCCGTCCGGACGGCCGTCCTGCTGGAAGGCCCGAGCGACGTGGCCGCGGTCGACGCGCTGGCTGAGAGGCGCGGCAGGAACCTGACGGCGGAAGGTGTCTGCGTTCTGTCGATGGGCGGCGCGATGAGCGTCGGGCGCTTCGCGCGCCTCCTCGGACCCTCCGGACTGGGACTGCGTCTCACGGGGCTGTGCGACGAGCGTGAGCAGCGCTACTACGCGCGTGCTCTGGAGCCGGCCGGGGCGGAGCCTGAGTTCTTCGTCTGCGTGGCGGATCTGGAGGACGAGCTGATCCGCGCCCTGGGTGTCGCGAGGATGGAAGAACTCATCCGCGCGGAGGGCGATGTGCGGGCGCTCCAGACCTTCCTGCGTCAGCCCGCGCAGCAGGGCCGCCCCTCGCCTCAGCAGCTGCGGCGCTTCCTCGGCACGAAGAAGGGGCGCAAGATCCAGTACGGCCGTGTGCTCGTCGAGGCCCTCGAACCGGACCGCGTACCGGCACCGCTCGACGACCTGCTCGCCGTTCTCTGACCTTCGTCCCCTGACCTTCGTGCTGGAGGCCGAGGACTGCCAGCGTCTCAGTGCCCTCGCCTCACCTGTTGTCCCTCTCACTGCTCTCTGACCTCACTGCTCCCTGATCTCGTCGAGCGAGAGCTGCATGGCGGCTCGCGCGCGGACGAACCAGTCGGTGAGGACCGCCGTCTCGTCGGGGGTGTAGTCGGCGAAGAGGGTGCCGAGCCGCTCGTAGTGCGGGCCGTACACGGCGAAGACCCGGGCGGCCGCCGATTCGTCCAGGACCACTCGAACTCGGCGGCGGTCTCCGGGGTCCGGCTGCCGATGGACGTAACCGGCACGCTCCAGACGGTTGAGTACGCCCGTGACCGCGCCGGTGGTCAGGTTGGCGCGCTCGGCCAGGTCGCCGGCGTTCAGGTGCTGCTCGCCGGCGCCGATGACGTGGCCCAGGCAGGTGAGGTCGGTGACGTTCAGACCCAGCCGCTGGGCGATGTCGTGCTGGGAGACGAGGGCGAGCGCGATCAGCTGGTCCATCGCGTCCAGCGCCTGCTGCGGTGTCGCCTCGGGGCGGGGCTTGCCCTTCACCGGAAATCTCCTTAGCATCTAAGTTACTTAGCTCGTGAGATAAATGACCTGCTCACGACGCGACGATACCGACAGCCGACCCGAGGAGATTCATGAGCGGCATGCACGGCGACCACGATCTCGGCCACACGGTCGCCGGATGGACCGGGGCGTGTCTCGCTCTCGCCGGGTTCACCCTCACCGGCGTCGCGATGATCGCGGCGTGGGTGCCGGGGTTCTTCCTCGGTCTGGGGGTCGTCGCCCTCGCCGCCCTCGTCACCTGGGGGCTGCATCTGGCCGGCTGGGGCAAGCCGAGCGGTCCGCGCCCGCTCGCCGAGCAGGACTGGCGCGCGAAGGATCCGGAGGCCGCGAGCGGTCACCCCGGATGCGTGGGCTGTCGAATGGCCGGACGCGGGCGTCGCCGTCCCGAGCCCGTCGTCCAGGAGGTGCCTCCGGCTCCCCGGGCCGCCGAGGAGCGCGTGGCGCTCGACTCCGTGAACTGAGGGACGACGCCCTGGTGATCACGTCGGCGTACCGGCGGGCGGCCGCAGAGGCCGCGACAGCGCGAAACCGCAGCCCGGACACGGAGTGATCCAGGCTGCGGTATTTCGAAGGTGGCTGGCCGGTGTCAGTGCGGGGAGTGCGGGCTGCGGTCGCCGAGGCGACAGCCTGCACCGCCGATGTAGTACGCGTTGAGGTAGTTCGGTCCGGCGCCCGGAAGCTGTGTGCGGTTCGGGCCGACGCAGAGGTGGTAGTCGTTCGTGCTGCCGCCGCCCCTGACGTCTACGTGGACCAGCACCGTCGTCTCACCGCAGTGGTTGTAGGCGGCGAACTGGGACTCCCGGACGCTGTAGCGGAAGAAGCCGCACGGTACGGCGGAGACCGCGGCCGCCGGTCGCGCCTGCGGCTGGTGCGAGGACGCGGCGTGGACCGGACCTGACGAGGTGACCACCGCTGCCGCGGTGAGCACGCTCGACGCCACCGCCGTGGCGACTCGGACGGAGTTGAGGAAGGGCTTCACGAACACTCCTTGTGGCGAGCCTGATCGGTGGCCGCCGGATCCTGCTCGGCGCGACAGCGGTCGCAAGCGGGTTCGCCGGCATGGAGATCGTAACGCCATGCACTCGTGCCGTGACGACCTGTCACCGAAACGAGTGGCGAACGCAGTTGAAACGCTGAGACGGCTTCGATCGTGTCCGGCGCTGCCTCCGCGGGCGCCGTGGCCCGTGTCCGGCACCGCCTCTGCTCCAGGCACGCTGTCCGGCGCTGCTCCCGGACGGCTCGTACCGTCGTCGCCGCACCACAGGGATGTCGGCGCTGTCGGCCGGGCTACTCACCCGTGGCGCCGTCGACGGCTTCGCGCAGCAGGTCCGCGTGGCCGACGTGACGGGCGTACTCCTCGATCACGTGCTCCAGGACGAACCGGACGTCGGTGGTGCCGAACTCCGGGCTGGAGACGAGGCGTCCGGGGTCGGCGGTCACCTCGGCGAACAGCTTCCGCGACTCCTCGCAGGCGCTGAGGTAGTCCTCGTACACCACGTCGGCCGGCGTGGGGTCCGCCTCGTCGAACCAGTCGTCGCCGGCGGCGGTGACGTAGGTCCGGTAGGGGAAGTACGGCGGGGCGGTCACGCCGGCCAGCGTCCGCTGGAACCAGGCACGTTCGACTCCCTGAAGGTGACGCATGAGTCCCAGCAGCGTCAACGCGGAGGACGGTAGAACGCGTTGACGCAGCCGCGCGTCCGTGAGGCCCTCGCACTTCCACAGGAACGTCGCCCGGTGGTAGTCGAGGTTCGAGGCGATCACCGTCGGCCAGGGGCCGGACCGTACGCGCTCGGGGCGGGCGACGTTCTGGATGACGATGTCACTCACGCTCATGTCTCCTGGATCGGTGCCGGTGTGCGGAGCGGACGCCCGGGGCGGGGAGCCGCCTGCTCCGGGTCGCGTACGACCGACTGTCAGACCCTTGGGCGCGACGGAAGTCATCGCTCGGACGCCGCACGTTCCCGACGGCGACGGCCGACCCCGCGCCGACCACCGTGAGTGTGGACGTCGAGGGGTCGGCGGGCCCGGTCACCCGTGGCGTCGGCTCACTCGGGCCAGGCGGAGTTCTGGATGACCTCGACGAAGTCGGTGCGGCGGAAGCCCGGGGCGAAGTGTTCGAGGACGTCGGCGTTCACCGTGCCGAAGGTGGTGTCGGGACGGTGCTTGAAGCCGTCGGTGAACGCCTGGAGGATCTGGCGCTTGAAGTCGGGTCGGGGGTGAGCGGCGGTGACGGCGTCGATCTGCGCCTGGGTGATGTTGCCCAGGTTCAGGCCGAGTACGTCCGTCTCGACCCCCGCGGTGGTCGCCGCGATCTCGGGGGCCATCTTGTACGGCACCTCCGGCGTCGTGTGCAGGGCGATGGCCGTCCAGACGGTGTCCGCCGCGCCCTCGGACAGACCATGGGTCAGCAGGAACGCGCGGGCCTGGTCGGCGCCGTCCATCTCGAAGCGCTGGTCGTCGCTGCGGTAGGGCGGCACGAGGCCCGTGTCGTGGAACAGCGCCGCCACGTACAGCAGCTCCGGGTCCGGGCTGAGCCCGCGTGCGGCCGCCTGCAGGCTGCCGAACAGGTAGACACGGCGGGAGTGGTGGAAGAGCAGGGCCGGGGTGGTGTCGCGGATGAGTTCGGTGGCGTCCTGCGCGAGCTTGCTGTCGGGGATCTCGACGCCCGCGATGTTCTCGGTCATGGCTGCCTTCCCTTGGCGGTGACGGAGGGGGATCTGTGCCCAGCTTCCGCCGGACCGGGGTTCCGCGTCCGCTGCCGGACGGCCGACATGCCCTCGGAAACGGCCACGCCGCGGAGCGCCGAGCGGTGCTCGTCGTCCAGAACGGTCACGGTGCGGGCGTACGGCCCGTTCCTGTCTTCCGAAACGATCTCCGCCTTGCGCGGATGGCCGAGCGAGCCGTGGCGTACGGCCACGGTGTGAACCGCCGACCGGACCTCGCGTCCGGTCACGGCCGGGCGGGCGGTCAGCCCTGTGTGCGGGAGTCCGGGGACGTGGTGGCGAAGCGGCGCTGGTAGCGGGCCGGGGAGAGGCCCAGATGGCGCGCGAAGGCCCGGCGCAGGCTCTCGTAGCTGGGGAAACCCGACAGCGAGGCGGCCTCCGTCGCGTTGTGCCCGGCGTCGAGCAGGGCCTTCGCCATGTCGAACCGGATCAGCTCCACGTACTTCATCGGTGTGGTGTCGAGCTCGGCACGGAACAGGCGGGTCAGGTGCCGTGGGCTGACGCGGACCAGCGTGGCGAGCGAGTCGAGGCTGTGGTCGGCGGTCGGGTCGGCCTGGACCGCGTCCTGGATCAGCCGCAGCACCGGGGTACGCGGCGCCGGACCCTGGAGCGAGGCGGAGAACTGGGACTGGCCGCCCGCCCGCTGCATGTAGACCACCAGTGAGCGGGCGACTTCGCGGGGCAGGTCCGGTCCGTGGTCCTCCTCCACCAGGGCGAGCGCGAGATCGATGCCCGCGGTGACGCCCGCGGAGGTGTAGGTGGTGCCGTCCCTGACGAAGATCGCGTCGGGTTCCACCCGCGTCGAAGGGCAGCTGCGCGCCAGTACGGAGGTGTGCTGCCAGTGCGTGGTCGCGCGCCTGCCCTCCAGGAGTCCCGCCGCGCCCAGGACGAAGGCACCCGTGCAGACGGAGGCGACCCGCCCCGCCCGGTCCGCCAGCGCCCTCGCCGCCGCGCTCAGGGCGGGCGCGACGGGGGAGGCGGGCAGCAGATCACCGCCCACCACGAGCAGCGTGTCGTACGCCTCGCCCGCAGCCGCGTCCGCGTCGGCGGGCACCCTCATGCCGATGGAGGAGAGCACCGGTCCGCCGCCCACCGAGACGATGCTCAGCCGGTAGCGCGCGCCGTACCGGTTCGCCTCGCTGAAGACCTCCGCCGGTCCGGACAGGTCGAGCATCTTCATGCCGTCGAACACGAGAACGCCCACGCTGTGTGCCGGGGATGTCATGCCTGCTCGCCTCTCTCATGGGGCGCCCGCCGCGTCACGGTCACGTCGGCCAGGCCGCACCCATGATGCGCTCGATCATGGACGTACGGCGGAAACCGGGGACGAACTCCTCCAGTACGTCCTGATTGACGGTCCCGTACGTGGTGTCCGGGCGGTCGCGGAGTCCCTCCAGGAAGACCTGCGGGAACCCGGTCTTGAAGTCGCCCCGGGGATGGACGTCGGTGATCTCCTCCACCCGGGCGCGGTCGAGCCGGTCGAGACCGACCCCCACCGCGTCGGTCAGCACACCCTGGTTCAGGGCGGCGATCTCCGGTCCCATCCGGCCGGGGATCCCCGGTGTGGAGTGCAGCGCGATCGCCGTCCAGACGACCTCGGCGGAGTCGGCGGGAAACCCGTGGTCGAGCAGGAACGCGCGCGCGTGGTCGGCGCCGTCCAGCTCGAAGCGCTGCTCCGTGTCGGAGAAGGGCTTCAGGAGGCCGACGTCGTGGAACAGGCTGGCCAGGTACAGCAGCTCCGGGTCGGGGGTCAGGCCGAGTTCCCGGGCCTGGAGCGCGCCCAGAAGGAAGACGCGTCGGGAGTGGTGGAAGAGGAGGGGACTGGTGCTCGCCTGGACGAGGCGCGTGGCCTCGACGGCGGCCGCCGTCCCGGGAACCGTTACGCCTGCGATGACTTCGGCCATGACCTGTGCGTCCTTCGGGGTGACTGTGCTGTGCGGGGTGGATGGGTGCTGCTTCGACGATGCCCACTTCCCGGCCGCGGCGCCGCATCGGTCCGGCCAGGAACCGCCCGAAAAGAGACAGGAAGGGGCCAAGGACTTCGGCGTGAGGGTCCACGGTCGGCACGGCTCTCCCGGGGCCGGCCCGGGAGGGCACGTTTTCGGTGGTCGTGCCGGGGGACCCGGGGCTGTACGACCTTCCACGGGGGTGCCCATGGCCGAGCTGACTTTCATCGGTACCGCGACGGTGCTGCTGCGGCTCGGTCCCTTCACGGTCCTGACCGACCCGAACTTCCTCCATCGAGGCCAGTTCGCCTACCTCGGCAAGGGCATCGTCAGCCGTCGGCTGACCGAGCCGGCGCTGAGCGTGGAAGACCTTCCCGAGCTCGACTGCGTCGTCCTGTCGCACATGCACGGCGACCACTGGGACCGTGTCGCCAAGCGCGGTCTCGACCGGCGTGTCCGCATCCTGACGACACCGAAAGCGGCTCGAGCCCTGCACCGGCAGAAGTTCGCCGGCGCCGAGGGTCTGCGCACCTGGCAGAGTGCCGAACTCGCCAAGGACGGGCACACGCTCAGTCTCACAGCGGTCCCGGGAAGGCACGCGAGAGGGCCGGCCCGGGCCCTGCTGCCGCCCGTGATGGGCGGCGTCCTGGACCACCGGGAACCCGACGGCACACTCGCGACGCGTCTCTACCTCACCGGCGACACCCTGCTGATCGACGACCTGCGCGAGATACCCAGGCGCTTCCCCGCCATCGACACCGCCGTCGTCCACCTGGGCGGGACGACACTGCCGGGCGGCCTGGTCGTGACCATGGACGGCCGCCAGGGCACCGACCTCGTCGAGCTGATCCGGCCGCGGTCGGTGGTGCCCGTGCACTACGACGACTACGGCGTCTTCAAGTCGCCGCTGTCCGACTTCCTCGCCGAGGTCGAGCGGCGCGGGCTGGCCCCGCTGGTGCGGACGGTGCGCCGTGGCGACACCGTCGCGCTGTAGGGCACCAGGTCGGATCGCCGGTCCCGGTTCCCTGATCGGAGCTTGCGGCGGTTGTCCGGGCACGGGGGAGAGCCGTCTCAGGGGGTGCTCTCGCCGGTGATCAGCTCGGCGACGCCGCGGAGACCGCCCTGCGCCAGCGCGGCGCGCTGCCGGTCCGCGCCGGTGCCCTCACGCAGGAGCCTGTGGACCAGGCCCGCCACGTCCCGGGTGTCGCCGGACGCGTCGAGCGCCGGTGACACGTACTGCAGAAGCCGGCACAGGACGTCGCCGGCGCGGCTCCGACGGCCCTCCGGGTCGATCAGGGTGTCGCTCAGGCCGTGCCGGGCCGCGTGCCACATGGCGCCGTGAAGCAGTTCGGGCGCGCACTCCGGGGCGGACGCCCCCGTCGCCGCCTCCGCGAGAGCGGTGTCCACCAGCGCCCGGACGATCCCGGTGAACATCACCGCCTCGTCCACGTGCAGCTGTACGTCGCAGCACCGCACCTCGATCGTGGGGAACCGCTCCGACAGGCGGGCCTGCCAGTACAGCTGACCGGTGTCCGCGATCAGCCCGCAGTCGAGCAGCCGCTGCACACGTCGGTCGTAGTCCGCGGCGTCCTGGAAGTGCGGGGGAACGCCGCCCACCGGCCAGCGGTTGAAGATCACGGTGCGCCAGCTGGCGAAACCGGTGTCGTGGCCGTTCCACAGCGGAGAGTTCGCCGACATCGCCGTGAGCGTCGGCAGCCACAGGCGCAGCCGGTTCAGCACCTGCACGCCGGCGTCCCGGGAAGGCACCGCGCAGTGGATGTGCATGCCGTTGACCAGTTGCTCCGCCACCAGTTGCGGAGCCTGGGCGAGCATGGTCCGGTACCGGGCCTGGTCGGTGACGGGCACGGGTTCCTCGTCGTGCCGGGGCGGTGTCCCACAGGCCGCGATGGCGCAGCCGTGCGTCTCGGCTGCGGCTCCCAGGGCATGCCGCAGACGCAGCAGATGTCCGCCGACCTCCTGAAGGCTGTCGCACACCGGGGAGGCGACCTCGACCTGCGCCTGCAGCAGCTCGGGCTGTACTTCCTGGTCGCCGGTGAGCTGCCCCAGTCCGGCCGCCATCCGCACCTTCTCCGCCAGCGGTACGGGGAGGCCCGTGGCGGGGTCCACCAGCAGGTATTCCTCTTCCACGCCGATCGTCGTCATCGACCGCCCTCTGTTCCGCTCGCGGCCGGCCAGGCCGGTGAGCCACTTTCGGGCACCCGCCGTCGGCGGTCACCCGCGGCGACGGGCGCACTAACCCGCACTGACCGAGTGCCGCAGAACTTATCGGTACAAACCAGACATGGTCAGATGGGTGAAACGCGTCGGCCGGCCGGGCCTCGCCTACGACTCGCCGGGCGGGTCGCGAAGGGCGTCGGCTGTGATGTCGGGCAGTGACCGCCCGCTACGGAGCGTCCCGGCACCTACGTCAGGTCCGTGGGCCGTGCCAGTCCAGTATCAGGACCGTGGCGTCGTCCTTCAGGTTGCCGCGGCAGGCCTCCAGCACGGCGCCGGTCAGGGCGCGGACGGCCTCCCGGGGATGGCAGGCGCGGGTGTCGCGTACGAGAGCGGGCAGGTCGACGGCTCCGGCGCCGCGCTCCTGCATGCCGTCCGTGAGCAGGACGAGGCGGTCACCGGGCTCCAGGTCCAGCTGCTGGAGCTGGTAGGAGGTCGGGGCGGCCACCCCGAACGGCAGGTTCACGGCGAGCCTGACCTCCTCGGCCTCGGCCGCTCCCTCCCGCAGCCGGATGGGCCAGGGATGCCCCGCGTTGACCAGCTCACAGGTGCCCGTCTCCAGGCTGACGCACAGCAGTTGGCCGGTTGCCAGGCCGCGGCTGTGGGTCAGCAGGGCCTCATGGGCGCGATGGGCCTGCTGGAGTGCGTCGCATCCGGTCCGGCGGGCACCGCGCAGCGCACCCACCAACAGCGTGGCCAGCAGCGCGGAGTTGGTGTCGTGCCCCATGGCGTCGGTGATGGACAGATGCAGGGTTCCGCTGTCCAGGGTGTAGTCGTAGGTGTCGCCGCCGATGTCGTCGGCCGGGACCAGACCCGCGGCGAGAGTGAACTGAGGGGACTCACAGCAGGAGGCCGAGGGGAGCAACTGGTGCTGGATCTCGGCCGCCAGGCTGGTCCGGGTGGTGCGCCGGCCCGCGTGGTACAGGTCCGTGAAGCGGCGGTCCGTCACGATGATGTACGCCAGCGCGTGGGCGGCCTCGCTGATCTGGGCGAGGACGGTGTCGTCCGCGTACTGCAGCGTCACCTCCAGCAAGCCGATGCAGTCGCCGCGGTTGGTGACGGGCGAGATCACCCGCCGTCCGCCCTGGCCGTCGGGTTCCACGTGCTGGCGCTGACTGCGCAGGACCTCGTCGTAGACGCTGTCCCGCAGTTCGACCTGCTCCGCGCCGTCCGCCATGGCACTGTCGGTGGGCGACGTGAGGCGCACCAGCCGCTGTCCCAGCAGGTCGGCGAACAGGAACGACACACGCTCCGCTCCGAAGCGTTTGCGCAGGTCGTGTGCGACTACGCCGACGGACTCTCCGGGCGGCGCCGCTTCCGCAGCCGCCAGTAGTTCACCCAGTTCCAGATCCGCACCGTCCACAGCGACCTCCTGTCCCATGTCGCCCCTTCTTCCCCGAGTCGCGCCGACCTCACCTGACTCCTGTCATCCGGCGCGGTGACGACGTCCGTTCCGAGAGGCAAGCCTGCTGGCCAGGGGTCCGGACGGGAGAATATCCGCACACCGCGGGCGAACATCCCTGCGACCGTGCGATGCCGTGTTCGCGTCGCGGAACCCCCTCCAGAGGGGGAACGGGCACGCTCCCGGATGTCCGGACCAGAAGGGACGCACCGCACCGACAGGCCCCTGTTCGAAGCCCACTCGCGACCCGCGTACGTGAACCCTTCCTGCCCGACCGGCGACCAGGCCGGCCTCGGGCATGGTCCGCCGCGACACCGTGCGATCGCCGGTGTACGGCGCCGAGCGTTGGCTGAAAACGGCGGGTAACGGTCCGATTCGGGGCAGTGACGAGGGCCCGCCCGGCATCCCTTACGCTGCGCCTGCAAGTCGCCCCTCCCGTCCGCATCCGGGGTGGGACGCGGGCGGCATCCGATGTGTGACCAGGGTGGGGACAGGGAAATGGGATCGCAGATCGCTGCGGAGCGGACACAGGCGTGTCCGGAGTGCGGCGTGGACGTACCGGTGAATCCGCGCTTCGGCGCATGGTGTGCTGAGTGTGGCTGGAATGTCGACCCCGGCGCTCCGGAACCGCCTGCGGGGAGGATCGAGGCCCGGCGTCGACGCCTGGCCGAACGGCACGGGCGGCAACTGCTCGACGAGATGAGCCGGGGTGAAGCTGAGGAGCCCGGGCGCGACCTTCCCGGCGCTCTCGCGCTGGCGATCTCGACGGTCGTGAACGGCATCACCTTCGCGCTCGCCGTCGCCGGAGTGCTGCTCGTCGTCCTGGGCTGGAGCACCGTGGTCCAGCCGCTCGTCGGAGCGGTGCTGATCGTCCTCGCCGTCGTCCTGCGACCCCGCTTCGCGTCGCTGCCCGACAACGAACCGGTCCTGCAACGGGCGGACGCGCCGCGGCTGTTCGCGCTGATCGACGAGGTCGCGGCGGCCGTCGGCACCACCGGAGTCCACGCCGTGGTGATCGGTCCGGACGCCAACGCGAGCGTCACGCTCGTGGGAATCAGACAGCGGCGGGTGCTGTACCTGGGTCTGGGGCTGTGGGAGATCCTGAGCCCGCCGCAACGCCTGGCGCTGCTGGGACATGAACTCGGCCACTACGCCAACGGGGACCTGCGCCGCGCCAAGAACGTCGGCAGCGCGCTGCGGTCCCTCGCGCTGTGGTGCTACATGCTGGCGCCCGAGCCGTCACCGACGTTCCTCGAACGCTTCGCCAACCTCCTGCTGGCCCCGCCGCGTTGGGCGGCCCGAGGACTGCTGGCACTGCTCGACGGCCTGACCATGCGCACCTCGCAGCGTGCGGAGTACCTCGCCGACCGGGCCGCCGCCCGGATCGCCTCCAGCGAGACCGCGGTGGAGCTCCTCGACCTGCTCCTCGTCACCGACGCCGTCGACATCGAGCTGCGCAGGGAGTCGGTGCTCGCCCAGACGGGCATCGGCGGGCGGTCACGCCGGGACGCGTGGGACGGCCTGTGGGAACGGCTCGCCGCCCATGTCGGGTCGGTGCCGGAGCGCGAGTACGAACGACTGCGCCGGGTCAGCGCGCTGCGCGGCCACAGCGTCGACTCGACGCACCCGCCCACACACGCGCGCCGCCAGTGCGTCAGCGAGGGCGAACCGAGGCCCGCGCTGATGACTCTCGACGACGACACGTCGGCCGCGATCGCCACGGAACTCGCCGCCGCCAGGAAGCGGGTGGCCCAGCAGGTCATCCGCGACTTCGCGGGCTGACGGCGGGACCCCTCTCCCGGGGCGTGGTGAACACGCCCCGGATGCAAGGGGATTGGCCCTGGCTGCGCCCAGCGAGGTGAACTCGCCGGAACGGCCGACGCATGAGTACGCCGGTGCCGGTGCCGGTGCCGGTGCCGGTGCCAGTGCTGGTGTGGGCCTCGGGCACGCCGCCGCCAGGGAGTTCACAAGAGTATGGCCCGGCCGTTCCGACGGCCGGGCCACACTCGTACGCTTCGCCGTCCTACTGGTCGAGCGACTGCTCGCGGACCTTCTCGACCTGCTCGGTGAGGTCACCGGTGTCCGAGGCCGGCGGGGCCGTGACCGGCTTGGTCGCACCGAACTTCAGGTAGTCCATGGTGACGTCCATGCCGCCGCCGTGCTGCTCCATGCGCACGGGCAGGTCCTTGTCGTCGACCCAGATGTCGAGGACCATCTTGCCGGTGGACGCGAGGGACTTGATGGCGGCCCGCTTCTCCCTGTCCGGCAGCTTGGACGCGTTGATCTGCTCCGCTCCGACCGTGCCCCGGTAGTGGGTGGCCTTCTTGCCGCGGATCGTCTCCTCGCCGAGGTCCTTCACGTTCTTCGAGGCACCGATGTACCGCAGGCCCGTCGTGGGGTCGGCGTTGTCCGCGATGGCGTCCGCGGTGGAGTCGCCGACCACGGCGGACACGTCGATCCGCATCCAGTGCTTGCCCTTGAGCGGTCCCGATGGCTGCGGGTCGATCTCGTAGTAGTACGCCCCGTCGACCATCTTCATGGTGAGCGTCGGGTCGTCCTGGAGCGACTGCATCTGGGCGTTGGCGGTGTCCATCTCCACGTCGAGGGCGGCGCCGTCCCCCCAGGAGTAAGTGCCGTTCATCGAGATGGGCTTGCCGCTGCCCGCCGTGATCGTGGTGGTCGACTCCACCTCGGCCGAACCGAGTCCCGACGCCTTCTCCGAGGCGCGGGTCAACGCGGCCATGATGGTGTCGGCGTGGCTGACGGCGTCGGCGGTCGTCTTCGCCGCTTCCGCGCCGCACGCGGTGGTCGCGGCGAGCGCGACGACGGTGATGCCCGCCCACGCCGCGGTCCTGAGGTGCCTCATATGTCCCCGCCCCCTGTGTGTTCCCTGTGTACGTGATGAGATGGGGACTCTAGCCGCGCCGGCACCACGGTCCAATCCGCGGCACAAAAGGGACGCAGCGAAACCCGGTTGGGAGTGGGTCTTCGTCGCACGGCGGCCACGCCGGGGTGCGGACGCTGACGGTCGCAGCGGTGCCGCCGGGTACCCCGGCACCGCGTCCCCAGCGGCACGCCGGCCACAAGTGGTCCCGGGCTCATCCGTCCGACGGGCGGACGATCGCCTCGGGGTGGTCGTCGAGGTAGTCCTGTACGAGAGACAGGAAGCTCGGGTCGGGGTCCAGGCCGAGGGCCGCGGCGCGTGTGCTGTCGACGGCGGCGGGCCAGGAGCCGACGATCGCCTCGATGGCCGGGTCGGGGGCGACGGTCACCAGGTCCGCGGCGGTGCCGGCGACTTCCCGCAGTGTGGCGAGCATGTCGGCGACGGAGACGGTGAGGGCGGGGAGATTGACCGGAAGCCGGCCTTCGAGGTGGCCGGGACCGGTGCCGCGCCGGGCCTCGGCGACGCGGACGATGCCGCGGATCGTGCGTCGCGGCGAGGCCAGTGCCACCCGCAGACCGGGGTCCACCGGACACACGGTGGGCAGTCGCGCGAGTGGTTCGCGGATGATGGCGGACAGGAAGCCCGAGGCCGCCGCGTTCGGCTTGCCCGGTCGCACCGCGACGGTCATCAGACGGACCACGCGTCCGTCGACGAAGCCCCGGCGCGTGTAATCGGCCACGAGATGCTCGCAGATGAGCTTCTGCGTTCCGTAACTCGTCTGCGGCAGGGGCACGGTCGCCTCGCTGACCACGGGCGGAAGGGGCAGCCCCGGCTGCGAGCCGTAGACGGCGAGGCTGCCGGCGAACACCACACGTGCCGTGGGTCCGCCGGACTCCGACTGGGCCCGGGCGGCGTCGAGCAGGGCGCGCGTAGTGTCCACGTTCATCCGCATGCCGAGGTCGAAGTCCCGCTCGCACTCGGCCGACACCGCGGCGGCGAGGTGGAACACCACGTCGACCGGCCGGGCGAACACCTCGGCGAGGCGGTCGGTCAGCTCGCCGTGGGCCAGTTCCACGAGGGGGTCCGCCGTCTGCGGGAGGCCGGCGAGCACGACGCGGTCAGCGAGGACCAGCCGGGTGATCGGTTCGCCGTCGAACGAGCGCTCCCGCAGCAGCTTCTCGACGAGCAGACGCCCCAGAAACCCGTACGCGCCGGTGATCAGGATCCTCACGTGACGTCTCCTCGGAAGCGGCCGTCCGCGCACCGTGCGCGTCGGAGTGATACCCCGCCGCCGGCTCCGGCAGGCACCCGGGGGCCGCCGGCACCTAGACGAGGAGCCGACTTCCTGCATGGTCACCGCCCGCAGGCGCGTTCAGCAGGCGGCGGTGAAGCTGTCCAGGAGTACGGGAGCGGCGGTGCGGGCCGTGATGTCCTCCACGGTGACCCCGGGGGCGGTCTCGACGAGGGCGAGGCCGCCCCCGGTGACGTCGAGGACGGCGAGGTCGGTGATGACGCGGTGGACGCATCGTTCGCCGGTGAGCGGCAGCGTGCACTCCGAGAGCAGCTTGGGGCTGCCGTCCCTGGCGGTGTGCTCCATCAGCACGATGACCCGGCGGGCCCCGTGGACCAGGTCCATGGCCCCGCCCATGCCCTTCACCATCTTGCCGGGGATCATCCAGTTGGCGAGGTCGCCGTGGGCGGACACCTGCATCGCTCCGAGGACGGCGGTGTCGATGTGACCGCCGCGGATCATGCCGAAGGACAGCGCGGAGTCGAAGAAGGAGGCTCCCGGCAGGACGGTGACCGTCTCCTTGCCCGCGTTGATCAGGTCGGGGTCGACCTGTTCCTCGCGCGGGTAGGGGCCGGTGCCCAGGATGCCGTTCTCCGAGTGCAGCACGACGTGGACGTCGGCCGGGAGGTGCCCCGGGATGAGCGTGGGCAGGCCGATGCCGAGGTTGACGTAGGAGCCGTCGCGGAGTTCGGCGGCGGCGCGGGCAGCCATCTGGTCGCGGGTCCAGGCCATCAGTCGCTTACCGTCCTCTTCTCGATGGGCTTGTCGGCGGCCTGTCCGGCGGTGAGCGCGACGACCCTCTGGACGTAGACGCCGGGGAGATGGATCTCGTCGGGGGCGAGGGCGCCGGGTTCGACGAGCTCCTCGACCTCCGCGACGGTGATCCGCCCGGCCATGGCGGCCAGGGGGTTGAAGTTGGCGGCGGCACGGCGGAAGCGGAGGTTTCCGTGCCGGTCGCCCCGCCAGGCGCGTACGAGGGCGAAGTCGGTGGTGATGCCGTGCTCCAGGACGTACGCGCGGCCCGCGAACTCCCGGGTCTCCCTCGGTGGGGAGGCGACGGCCACCGTCCCGTCGTGGGCGTACCGCCAGGGGAGTCCGCCCGTCGCGACCTGTGTGCCCACGCCTGCGGGGGTGTAGAAGGCGGGGATGCCCGCGCCGCCCGCGCGCAGCCGTTCGGCGAGGGTGCCCTGTGGAGTCAGTTCGACCTCCAGTTCGCCGCTGAGGTACTGCCGGGCGAATTCCTTGTTCTCGCCGACGTAGGAGCCGGTGACCCGGGTGATGCGGCCGGCGGCGAGCAGGACGCCGAGGCCGCGGCCGTCCACGCCGCAGTTGTTGGAGACGACATGCAAGCCGGTCGCCCCCTGGGCGTGCAGTGCGTCGATGAGGACGGCGGGGACGCCGGAGAGGCCGAAGCCTCCGACGGCGAGTGAGGCGCCGTCGGGTATGTCGGCGATCGCCTCGGCGGCGCTGTCGCGGACCTTGTTCACGGTGGGCTTCCCTTTCGGGCGGCGGTGGGCGGGTACGACGGCGGGGCCGGCGCCGTCGGCGTGACGGGCGCCGGTGGCCGGGGCCTCGATGCCCGCGGCCCGGTTCATCGGTCCGCCTGCTGGGCGAGCAGGGCGTCGGACACGGACTTGACTCCTCCGTGGGCGGTCAGTCCGCCGTCCACGGGGATCTCGGTGCCGGTGAGGAACGCCGACTCGTCCGACAGCAGGAAGACCACGAGCGGGACGATGTCGTCCACCGTGCCCGTGCGGCCGAGCGGGGTCTCACGGAGGTTCGCCTCGCGGAACGCGGGTGCGGCCGAGGCGGTCATCTCGGTCTCGATGTAGCCGGGATGGACGATGTTGACGCGGATGCCGCGCGGCCCCAGTTCGAGCGCCGCCGTCCGCGAGAGGCCGCGCAGGCCCCATTTGCTGGCGGTGTAGGCGACCGGGTAGTGGGCGGTGAGCGCGGCGGAGGAGCCGACGTTGACGATCGAGGAACCCGGCGGCATCAGAGGGCCGATCCGCTGGATGCCGAGCAGGGGACCGGTGACGTTGACGGAGTGGACCCGCTCGAAGTCCTCGGCCCGGACGTCCCCGAGACGCGCCCGCCAGGTGATGCCCGCGTTGTTCACCAGGCCGTGCACCTGCCCGTAGGTGTCCGTCAACTCGGCCGCCAGCTGCGCCCATTGCCGCTCGCTGGTGACGTCGAGCCGCCGGCAGCCAGGTGCCTCCGCGACGTCGGTGGCGATGACGCGGGCGCCCTCGCGGGTGAGCGCGTCCGCCTCGGCCGCCCCCTGTCCGCGGGCGGCGCCCGTCACCACGACGACCTTGCCCAGGAGCCGTTTGCGGCAGGGGCCGGTCACGGCCGTTCCCGCGGGCGGCGGCGGCCGGCCGGCAGCGGTACCGGGTCGGGGCCAGGCACCACCGTGCTGGTCAGGGTGCCGATGCCCTCGACGGTGAGGCTCACCGTGTCGCCGGGCTTCAGCGGCGGCGGGTCCTGCGTGCCGTGCCGTCCCCACAGTTCGGCGAGGCATCCGCCGTTGCCGCAGGTGCCCGAGCCGAGGACGTCACCCGGCAGCACGCGGGTCCCGCGGGAGGCGTAGGCGGTCATCTCCTCGAAGGTCCAGCTCATGTTGGAGAGCAGGTCCTCGCCCACGACCTCGCCGTTGACCGAGGCCGTCAGAGCCAGCCGCAGGAAGCCGTCGGGGTCCCGGAAGGGCTCGAGTTCGTCGGCGGTGACCAGGTACGGACCGAGGGTGGTGGCGGTGTCCTTGCCCTTGCAGGGGCCGAGGCCCACCTTCATCTCGGCCGACTGCAGATCGCGCGCGGACCAGTCGTTGAACACGGTGTATCCGACGATGTGGTCGCGGGCCCGTTCGGGAGTCAGGTCGCGCCCCTCCCGGCCGATCACGGCGCCCACCTCCAGCTCGAAGTCCAGGACGCTCGACCCCGGAGGCATGGGGACGTCGTCTTCGGGGCCGTGGATCGCGTGCGCGTTGGTGAAGTAGAAGGTGGGTGCCGCGTACCACTGCTCGGGGACGCCCGCGACACCGTCGACAGCACGGCGTACCCCTTCGACGTGCTCCTCGAAGGTGACGAAGTCCCGTACGGACGTGGGCTGGAGCGGGGGCAGCAGCCGTACCTGGGAGACGTGCGGGCCCGGGGGGACGTCGAGCGCCTCCCGGCCCGCGGCGAGCAGTCCGGGCAGGCCCGCGGTCTGCGTGAGCAGCGTGGACAGGGAGGAGACGCCCGGCAGCGGGAAGAGGGTGTCGTCGTCCTCCACGACGGCCACCCGGGTGCGGTGGTGGTGTTCGTATGCGGCGAAACGCATGGGTGGCTCCTGGGGGAGGAGGTGTCGGCCGGGGACGGAGAGGGCGCGGGGTGTGCGTCGCCTCCGTGCCCCCCGGGTGACCGGTGGGGGATCAGACGGGCGGGGCGACGAACACGCCGCGGTCGGGGTCGTTGAAGGACTCCTTGGCGATGAGTTCGTTCATGGGGTTGGCGGTGCCCCACTGGTCGGTGACCTCGGGCCGGGAGAAGTCGTAGACGTGGGGGTGCCAGGTGTCCTCGTCCAGGCACTCCAACTCGGTGGTGTACTCGACGGTGTTGCCGTGCGGGTCGAGGAAGTACGTGAAGGTGTTGTCGCCGGCCATGTGCCGGCCGGGTCCCCAGATCTTGCGGTGGCCCGCGCGGAGCACCCGGCCCGAGCCGCGCATGTACTCGTCGATGCCGCGCATCTCGAAGGAGACGTGGTGCAGGGCGGTGTGCGGGCCCTGGGCGATCGCCATGGAGTGGTGCTGGTTGCTGATCCGCATGAAGTGCATGACCTCGCCCATGTGCGGTGAGCTGAGGGTGTCGGAGAGGGCGAAGCCGAGGTGGCGCTCGTACCACTCGCGGGTGCGGTTCAGGTCGGGGGAGTTGAGGACGACGTGGGACAGCTTGACCGGGATCGCCTCCTTCTCCTCGATCTTCCGGTGCCGGCGGACCCCGACGTCGGAGGAGACCTCGATGGTGCGGCCGTCGACGTCGAAGAAGCGGAAGCCGTAACCGCCCCCGGGGGTGTCGACCTTCCCCGGCCGCGAGATCAACCGCACTCCCTGGGAGAGGAGTTGCTCGGCGAGTGTGTCGACGTCCGCCGCGTTCGCGGCGCCGTACGACACGAGGTCCAGGCGCTTCTCGTCCGCCCGGCGCAGCCGCACGACGTACTGCTCGGGGGAGCCCTCCGCGGCGAGGAAGGAGAGGCCGGAGTCCTCGGCGACCTTGGTCAGGCCCCAGACCCCGGAGTAGAAGTCGAGCTGCTTGTCGTAGTCGGGCACGGCCAGGTCGACGTGCCGGAGATGGGTGAGGAGACGGGCGCTCATGGGGTTCCTCCCGTGACGGGGGTGAGGTTCAGCAGGGCGGCGGCGTTGCGGCCGCGTACGGCGTCGAGATCGGCCTCGGACAGCCGGGCGGCGCGCAGGACGCCCACCGGGTCGTCGGTGCCCATGTCGAAGGGGAAGTCCGAACCGAGGAGCACCCGGTCCGGGCCGGCGACGCGGATCAACTCCCGCAGGACGCCGGGGTCGTGGACGAGTGAGTCGAAGTACAGCCGCCGGAGGTAGCTGCTGGGCGGGTGGGCGCAGCCGGCGCTCGCGTCGGCGCGGGCGTGCCAGGCGTGGTCGGAGCGGCCGATGTGGGTGGGGAGGTAGCCGCCGCCGTGCGCGGCGATCACCTTGAGCCCGGGGTGGCGGTCGAGGACGCCGGAGAAGACGAGGTGCGAGAGGGCGACGGCGTTCTCGGTGGGCTGGCCGACCGTGTTGGAGAGGTACCACTGGTCGAGGCGCTCGTCGAGGGTGCAGCCGAAGGGGTGCAGGAAGACGATCGCCCCGGTCTCCTCGGCGCGGGTCCAGAAGGGTTCGTAGGCGGGATCGGAGAGTTCGCGGCCGGGGGCGTGGCTGGAGATCTCCACGCCGGACAGTCCTTGCGCCAGGGCGTGGTCGAGGGCGCGCACCGCCGTGCCGGGATGCTGGAGGGGGACGAGTCCCAGTCCCCGCAGCCGGTCGGGCGCTGCCGAACAGTGCGCGGCCACGGCCTCGTTGGCCAGCCGGTACACCTTCTCGGCGGTCTCCTCGTCGGCCCAGTAGTGGTAGTGCGAGGGCGACGGGCTGATCAGCTGGACGTCCACGCCCTGTGCGTCCATCGCCGCGAGGCGCACGGTGACGTCGGTCATCCGCGGAACGCGGGCGCGGACCATGGGCCCGCTGACGGCGAGGGAGGCGGGGCCGTTGCGGCGCGCGTCGAGTTCGCGGGCCTCGGCGTGGCCGGGCAGGCCGGCCACGAGCGCGTCGAGTCCGGGCAGCAGGATGTGGGCGTGCACGTCCACGGTGGGGCCGGTCACGGCAGGTCCCTGAGCATGGTCATGGTGCGGGCCATGAGTCCGGGCACGTCGGCGTCGCGTACCCCGTCGAGCTGCCACTGCCCGATCTGCACGGACGCTTCGACGACCGGTCGCACGCGGGTGATCCGCCGCTCGTAGTACGCCTGGAAGAGCGCCTCGTCCCAGGTGTCGGACCCGGTGAGGTGCTGGGCGAGGACCCAGGCGTCCTCCAGTGACAGGGCGGCGCCCTGCGCGAGGGTGGGCGGGCAGCAGTGGGCGGCGTCGCCGACGAGGACGACCCGGCCGCGGTGCCAGGATCCCTCCACCAGCATGCGGTCGAACCAGGTGTAGTTGACCTTCGCCGGGTCCGTGATGTGCGCGGTGATCTCGGGCCAGAAGCCGCCGTAGTGGCGGGTCAGGCGGCGCATCTCGTCGGCGTAGGAGTCGGCGGGTATCGAGGCGCGGTCGCGGTTGGCCTCGACGACGTACGCGTACAGGGTGCTCTCGCTGGTGGGGCAGTAGCCGGCGATGTACGCCGGTCCGCCGTAGGCGAGGTCGGTGCGGACGACGCCCGCGGGGCGCGGGGCCGCGACGCGCCAGATGGCCATGCCGGTCGGCTCGGGCTTGGCCGTGATGCCGATCGCGGCCCGGGTGGCGGAGCCGAGGCCGTCGGCGGCGACGACGAGGTCGTAGCGGCGCTCCGTGCCGTCGCCGAGGCGTACCAGGACGCCGTCGGCGTCCTGGTCGAGGATGTGCGCGGTGGTGCCGAGCCGGATCGTGGCGCCGCAGGCGCGCACGGTGTCGATGAGGATTTGCTGGAGCTGCGGCCGCTGCATGCCGACCGTGGCGGGCAGGTCGTCGCCACCGGTGCGCAGGTCGTTCTGGGTGTGCAGGACGGTGCCGTCGGGGGTGGTGATGCCGACCGAGCCGAAGCCGAAGCCGGATGCCTCGATCCGGTCCCACACACCGAGTTCGCGCAGCACGCGCAGGGCGTTGCCCTGGAGGGTGATGCCCGAGCCGGCGGTGGCGTTCCAGTCGCCCCTGGCCTCGACCAGGTCGACCGCGATCCCGGCGCGGCGCAGCAGGATCGTGATGGCGTTGCCGGCCGCGCCGCCGCCGACGACGAGGACCGTGCGGGGTTGGGTCATGGGGAACTCCCTTGTTCCTGCGGCTACTTGACGGCGATCGGGTTGACGGGGGAGCCGACCGCCCCGGTGATGGGGAGGGGAGCGGCGGTGAGCCAGAACTCGTAGGCGCCGTCGGCGGCGCAGTCCTCGGCGAGGGCGTCCAGGTCCCACATCTCGCCGATGAGCAGGCCCAGATGGGGGATGGCGACCTGGTGCAGGGGCTGGAAGGCGTGCTCGAACTCGTTGGGCCGCACCTCGAAGCCCCAGGTGTCGGTGGCGATCGCGGCGATCTCGGTGCGGTGCAGCCAGCCGGCGGTGGTGAACGACAGGCCCGGCGCGGGCCCGCCCGCGTAGTCGCCCCAGCCGTCCCGGCGCGCCCGGGTGAGCTGTCCGGTGCGGACCAGCACGAGGTCACCGCGTCCCACGCGGACGCCCTGCGTCTCGGCGGTCGCCGTCAGGTGCTCCTCGGTGACGGCGAATCCGTCGGGCAGCTCGCCGTCGGTGCCGACGGCCCGGCCGACGTCCAGCAGCACCCCGCGCCCGGCGACGTGGGGCGCCATGTGCTCGATGCCGGTCACCTGGTCGCCGTCGGACGTGACGACCCGCTCCGCCGGGCGTCCGTTCCAGGCCCGCCCGTGGTCGAAGATGTGCCCGAGGCCGTCCCACTGGGTGGAGCACTGCAACGGCATCGCGATCACGTCGTCGGCGCCGCCGAGGCCGTGCGGGAAGCCCTGGATGCCGAGAGCCGCGTCCGTGCCGGTGTCCAGCATGGTGTGGACGGGGTTGGTGCGGCGCCGCCAGCCCTTCTGCGGGCCGTCCATGTCGAAGCGCTGGGACAGGGAGAAGCTGACGCCCCTGCGGACGAGTGCGGCACCCTCGCGGCGCTTGGCCTCATCGAGGAAGTTGAGGGTGCCGAGGACGTCGTCGTCGCCCCAACGGCCCCAGTTCGAGCAGGCTTTGACGGTGCGGGCGATGGAACCCTCGGGGTCGGTGCGGTCCAGGCTCATGACGTCTCCGCCACACATCGCGTGCGCTGCGCGCCGAGCCCCGTGACCGAGGCGTCCATGACGTCGCCGTCGCGCAGCAGCCGCCCCCAGTGCATGCCGTTGCCTGCCGGGCTGCCGGTGAGCACCAGGTCGCCGGGGAGCAGGCGGGCGCTCTGGGAGGCGTACGACACCATCCGGGCGACGTCGAAGATCATGTCCTTGGTGGACTCGTCCTGCATGGTCTCGCCGTTGAGCCGCAGCGTGAGCCGCAGGTCGCCGGTGTCGGGCAGGGACTCGGCGGGGACGATCCAGGGGCCGAGCGGGGTGAAGCCGGGCGCGTTCTTGCTGCGCAGCCAGTCCGTGCCGATCTGCGGCATGTCCCGGCGGAAGACGGTCGCGCGATCGGTGAGGTCGTTGGCGATGGTGTATCCGGCGACGTGGTCCAGTGCCTCCTCGACTGAGACCCGGTGAGCGGTCCGGCCGATGACGGCCGCCAACTCCAGTTCCCAGTCGGGCTTCTCGGCCCAGGCGGGGAGCTCGACGTCGTCATAGGGGCCGGTGATCGCGGTCGGCAGGCCGATGAAGACGTACGGCAGGTCGTCGGAGGCGCGCCGGTCCATGATCTCCGCCGCCTCCGCGCGCCGCTCCTCCTCGGGGCGGTCGTCGCCCGGGGCGCGGTGGGCGACGTGCAGGTCGATCACGTGCTGCCGGTAGTTGGCACCCGACTGGAACACCTGACGGGGCTCGACCGGCGCGTGCACCCGGAAGTCCGCCAGCGGCCTGCGTCCGGGGGTGCCGTCGGCGGCCAGCGTCCGCAGTCGCGGCAGCACCGTCTCCCACCGCTCCAGCAGGTCCCGGACCGTCAACTGCCCCTCGTCCAGGGCGACGTGGAGGTCCAGAACCTGGGCGTCGGGTGTGACGAGGGCGGGGAAGGCGGGCCCGTCGGGGGCCGAGAGCGTGCCGAGGGCGAAGGGTCCGGCGAAGAGCGCGGACGCGGATCCAGGTTTCACGGACATGTCCTCCTGATTGCGGTGCGACTAATCTGGACCCGCCACCCGCGATCGGGGAAATCGATTGTGTGGATGACTTCTATCCACCATGTCTATTTGCCCTGGTCGGCACCGCACCGCAGAGGGAAGCCACCGTGAATCTGGCCAGCCTGGACCTCAACCTCGTCGTCGCCCTGCGGGCCCTGCTGGAGGAGCGCAACGTCACCCGCGCCGGACAGCGCGTGGGCCTGAGCCAGCCCGCCATGAGTGCGGCGCTCGCCCGCCTGCGCCGCCACTTCGACGACGACCTGCTGGCCCGCGTCGGCGGTCACTACGAGCTCACCGCCCTCGGCCAGGTCCTGCTCGACCGCACGTCCACCGCCTACGACGTGCTGGAACGCCTCTTCGCCAGCCAGGCCGACTTCGACCCGGCCAACGAGAGCCGTGAGTTCAAGCTCGTGGCGTCGGACTACGCGGTCGCGGTCTTCGGCACCGAACTCGCCCGCGTCGTCCACGAGGAGGCCCCCGGCATCAGGCTGCGCTTCACCCAGACCCCGCCCACCGTGGTCGACGACACCGCGACGCTGCTCAGCGCCACCGACGGCCTGTTCATGCCGCACGGCGTCATCAGCGACTTCCCGGTCACCGACCTCTACGACGACCGCTGGGTCTTCCTGGTCGCCGACGACCACCCCAGCGTCGAGGACCGGCTCACCCGGCAGGACCTGGCCCGTCTGCCCTGGGTCACCTACCAGCGCACCTACGACGCCCCGGCCGTGCGCCAGCTCGGCATGCTCGGGGTCGAACCACGCGTGGAGGTGTCGGTCGACAGTTTCCAGCTGCTGCCGCTGCTGGTCGCCGGCACCCGCCGCATCGCCCTGGTCCAGGCACGACTGGCGGCCCTCATGGCTCCCCTCGCCGCCGTGCGCGTACTGGAGCCGCCGTACGAGGCGGTGCCCCTGCGGGAGGCCCTGTGGTGGCATCCGGTGCACACGCACGACGCCGCCCACATCTGGCTGCGCGAGACCACCGCGCGGGTGGGCAGGCGGCTCGGGGACCCGCCCGGGGCATGACTCGGCACCCCGAGCACGGCCGGGAGGGCTGCGCGCGGGTATCCATGACGTGGATCGGCGGCATCAGGAAATCGGATCGCTCAAGGGGTGGGCAGGCCGGAGCACGGAACGCATAGTCGTGGCACATCGTGCGCCGTACGCCGACGTCCCCCGTCCCCGGACCCGTCCGCCCCGCGGCGCGCTCCTTTCCTCTCGCGCCCTGGAGTGCCGTCATGCCCGCTCCCGCCGTCCCGCCCGTCCGCGACCACGGCGCCGCCCCGGCCGTACGGGGCCGGCTGCCCGCCGTCCTGCTGATGGCCGGCAGCTGTCTGCCGATCCTCGGCGCGGTCCTGATCGCCCCGGTGCTGCCCCGTATGCAGGACCACTTCGACGGCGTGGCCGGCAGCGCCGTCCTGGTGCCGCTCGTCCTCACCGTCCCGGCCCTCTCCCTCGCCCTGCTCGCCCCGTTCGCGGGCGTGGTGGTGGACCGGCTGGGCCGCAGACGCCTGCTCGTCGTGGCCACCGGCCTGTACGCGCTGTTCGGCACGGCCCCGCTGTGGCTGGACTCGCTGTACGCCGTCGTGTTCAGCCGTGTCCTGGTGGGAGTCGCCGAGGCGGCCATCATGACCGCCTGCACGACGCTCATCGGCGACTACTACACCGGCCGGGTCCGCGAGCGCTATCTCGCCCTGCAGACGATGTGCGCGTCGGCGTCCGCCACCCTCTTCTTCGTGCTCGGCGGCGCGCTGGGCGCGGCCGGCTGGCGGGCTCCGTTCTGGCTGTACGCGGTCGGCCTGCTGCTCGCTCCGGTCATGGCCCGCGTCCTGCCGGAGTCCGCGGCGGAGGCCGGAGGACCGGCGCGGGAGGGACACACCGAGGCCGGGCCGCGGCCCTTCTCCGTGCGCCGCATGGCCGGCGTCTGCGCGCTCACCGTCTTCGGCGCGGTCGTCTTCTACACCGTGCCCGTCGAGATGTCCTATCTCCTCGACGAGCTGGACGTGACCTCCACGGGAGTGATCGGCCTGACCACGGCGATCGCCAGTGCCGCGACCGTTGCCGGGTCCGTCGTCTTCACCCGGCTCACCGGCACCCCGCGGCGCCGGCTGCCCGCTCTGCTGCTGGTGTGCGGCGCCGGTTTCCTCGTCATGGGAGTCGCCGGAAGCCCGGCGCTGCTCGTGGTCGGCGCGGTGGTCAACTGCGTCGGTACGGGGATGCTCCTGCCGTCGCTGCTGACGCTGGCGATGGCCCGGCTGGACTTCGCCGACCGCGGACGCGGCACCGGACTGTGGACGGCGGCCTTCTTCCTGGGCGAGTTCGTCTGCCCGCTGGTGCTCCTCGGCGGCAAGGGCGCCCTCGGTGCTCTCTCCTCCGCCGTCGGCCTGCTGGGTCTGCTCACGCTGCTGGTCGCCGCCGGGCTCCTCGCGCTCAACGGCCGGGCCGCGATCGCTCCGCCCGTCCAGGCCCCTGAGCAGCCCTGACCGGCGGACTACGACGCACCGGCGTCCCGTGCCCGTCCTTGCCGCTGATCCGCCACCCCGCGCCGACCGCGGAGTCCCCCCGCCGTCCGGCGAGCGCGCAGCCGGTGCGGCGGGCACTTCGCGGTCCACGGCCCGGACCGTGTCCGCAGGGCCCGCCCTCCGGGCGGCCGGAGGGAATGGGCGGACACGACCTAGCGACCTCGCGGTGCCGTGGTGCTGCCGCGCACCACCAGGCGCGGCGTCATGGTGGTCTGCATGGCCCGGTCCCGCCGGCCCTCCACGCGTTCGATCAGCATCCGGGCCGCCGTCTCTCCCATGGTGTGGCCCGCCTGGTCGACGCTGGTGAGCTGGACGGGGGCCAGGGCGGCGAGCGCGGTGTTGTTGTAGCCGACCAGCGAAACGCCCTGCGGGATGCGCAGGCCCAGTTCGTGTGCGGCGCGGTAGACGCCGAGCGCGGCGACGTCGGCGCCGGTCATGATGGCGGTCGGCGGGCGTTCGGCGGTCAGCAGGGTCATGCCCGCCTTGAAGCCGCCGTCGTCGGAGTAGGCGGCGTGGTGGATGCGAGCGTGCTCGGTGAGTCCGTGCCGCCGCATCGCGGCGAGATACCCGTCGGACAGCACGAGTTCGGGGGTGCGCTTCCACTGGCCGGCCCGGGCTCCCGCGGCCGAGACCAGCGCGATGTCCCGGTGGCCGAGCGAGACCAGGTGGTCGACGACCAGTCCGGCGCCGATGTCGTCGGCGTCCACGACCGAGTCGTGGGAGTCGGCGGCGTCGTGATGGCCGATGACGACGGTCGGGGTCGAGGCGGCCGTCGACAGCACCTCGGCGCGCGGGGTCCCCGGCGCGATGAGGATCAGGCCGTCCATCTGACGGTCCACCAGGGAGCGGATGCTCCTCGCCTGTTCCTCCGGATCGAAACCGGCCGCGCCGATGAGCACGGTGTACTCGCTCTCGCGGAGCTCGTCACGGATGCCGTCGAGGATGTCGGCGAAGAAGGCGTTGCGGACGTTGTCCAGCAACACACCGATCGTGTACGTCCTGCCGCGCATCCCCCGCGCCGCCGCGTGCGGGCGATAGCCGAGTTCGGCGATCGCCGCCCGGACGCGTTCCTGCATGGCGGGGCTCACCCCGTAGGCGTTGCGCATCACCTTGGACACCGCGGCGGTGGACACCCCGGCGTGGCGGGCGACGTCGGTGATGGTCACTCGCTTGTTCTGCCTGGGTGCGTCGGGCCCGTCCATCGTCAGCGCTCCGGTGTTCGTGGTTGTAGTGCAACGGTCTACACGCACACCCCCGGTGTGCGTCAAGTGCTCGTAGGGAACCTATCGGTGTTACGGCTCCGTGTCTTGACGGTGACAGGTGAGGGGTGCAAGGTGTTGCCCACTTCCTCGTGAAGAACGTTTTACAAGACTTCACGTGCGGCCCGGCTTTCTCGCCGCCCCGGCGCGCTGTTCGCGCCCCTCTTTCCTGCTTTCACTCTCCCAGGGAGTCATCCGTGTCCCTCCGCATGTTCCGCGCCAGCCGCACACGCCTGAGCCTGATCACCGCCGGCACCGCCTCGTTGGCCCTCCTCGCCACGGCCTGCGGAGGCAGCGGCGGCGGCGGCACCTCGACGGCGCCCAAGGAGTTCAGCTACCTGAGCGTCACCGAGAACACCACCGTCAAGACCGCGCTCACCACGATGTCCAAGGGTGTGTGCAAGGCGGCGAACCAGGCCCTGCCGCTGAAGGTGGAGACCGTTCCGCAGAGCGGCCTGGACCAGAAGCTGCAGCTGCTGGCGGGACAGAACGCCCTGCCGGTGCAGTTCGCGGCGGGCAACGCACCCGCGCTCACCCAGAAGCTGGCGAAGTCGGGCAAGGTCGCCGACCTGGAGAAGGAACTCGACAAGCTCGGCGTCCTCGACCAGCTGGAGCCGGCCGCCGTCTCCACGATCCGGGCGCTGTACGGAGGCAAGCTGGAGGTGCTGCCCTACGAGTACAACATCGAGGGGATCTTCTACAACAAGAAGCTGTTCCAGGAGAACGGCCTCAAGGTTCCCGGCACTTGGGAGGAGCTGGTCTCGGCCGCCGCGAAGCTGAAGGCCGCGGGCGTGCAGCCCTTCTCCGCCTCCGGGCAGCAGGGCTGGCCGCTGACCCGGCTCATCAGCGGCTACCTGTACCGCAGTCTCGGACCCGACGCGCTCCAGGAGGTGGCCGACGGCAACGCGAAGCTGACCGACCCCGAGTACGTGAAGGCCGCCCAGGAGGTCGCCGCGCTCGGCAAGAAGGGCTACTTCGGCAAGGGCGTCGGCTCGATCGACTACGACACCGCGATGAACGAGTTCCTGTCGGGCAAGGCCGGCATGTTCTACATGGGCAGCTGGGCACTGGCGAACATCGCCGACGCCAAGCAGAACAAGGTCGGCGCCGACAACGTCGGCTTCATGCCGTTCCCGGCCGTCTCCGGCGGCAAGGGCTCCGTCGACCAGTACCCGTCCAACGTGGGCCTCGGCATCACCCTCGGCGCCAGGACCTTCGACAAGAAGACCGGTGCCTGGGTCTCCTGCATCGCCGAGAACTACGGCAGCACCGCGCTGAAGGACCACGGCACCATCTCCGGATTCAAGGTGAACACCCCCGTCGAGGACGCCACCGAGGTCACCAGCCAGGTCCGCGAGACGATCAGCGAGTCGAAGCAGAACGTGCTGTGGTTCGAGGCCCTCTTCGGCACCAAGGCCACCACCGCCAGCCAGACGAACGCCGCCGGCCTGGTCGGCGGCAGCGTGAGCCCGCAGAAGTTCATGCAGACCGTCCAGGACGCACTGACCGCCCCGTGACCGGCCGGGGGCGGCCCGCTTGCCCCCTCGCGTGCGCCGCCCCCCCCGTCCGGTCTCTTCACCCCACGAAGTGGACACCACCCATGCACCGCGTACTCGGTGACCGCAGGGCCGTCGTGATCCTGCTCGGTCCCGCCCTCCTCGTCTACTCCCTGATCATGCTGGCCCCGATGGTGTGGTCGCTCGGCTACTCCTTCACCAAGGGCAACTCCATCGACGGCTTCACCGGCAACGGCGTCGCCAACTTCTCGCGCCTCCTCGACGACCCGGCCGTCCGTGACGCCCTGTGGTTCACCCTGAAGTACGCCGTCGTCGTCACGGTCGGCCAGGTCGTCGCGGGCTATCTGCTGGCCCTGCTCTACGTCTTCTTCCTGCGCAGGGCGTCGGCGCTCATCCGCACGCTGGTGTTCTTCCCGGTGGTGCTTCCCACGGTCGCGGTGGGCCTGCTCTTCCAGAAGTTCTTCCAGGTCGCTCCGCAGACCGGACCGGTCAACTCCCTGCTGAACGCGGTCGGTCTGGAGTCCGTCGACTTCTTCGGCAACGCCGGCCACGCCTTCTGGGTCCTGGTCGTCATGGACATCTGGCGCTCCATGGGCTTCTACGCCGTGCTGCTCTTCGCGGGCCTGGTCGACATCCCCGAGGAGGTGCTGGAGTCGGCGCGCCTGGACGGCGCCTCGGGCCTGCGCCTGGTGCGGCGGATCGTGCTGCCGATGTCGTTCCCCGTGCTGATGTCCTCACTGATCTTCAGCATCAACGGCACCCTGAAGGTCTTCGACTCCGTCGTCGCCCTGACCAACGGCGGGCCGGGCAGCGGAACCACCCCGCTGACCCTGTACATGTTCCAGACGTCGTTCACCTACAGCGACTACGGATACGGCAGCACCGTCGCGCTGCTGCTGACCGTCGTGTGCCTGCTGGTGAGCCTGGTCGTCTACCGCGTCTCGCGGCGCGACCTCACGGAGGGCTGAGCCATGGCCATCGACACACCGGTGAAGACCTCCACGGGTCACCGCCGTCCGGACGCCTCCCGGACCGGACGCCCCCGCCGCGGCGCCCGAGCCGGCAGGCTGTGGGTGAGGATCGTCGTCGGCCTGCTTCTCGTCGTCGAGATCTACCCGCTGGTCTGGATGTTCCTCACGTCGCTGAAGTCCAACGACGACTACCTGAACAACTCCACCTGGAGCCTGCCCACCACCTGGGAATGGGGCAACTACAGCGAGGCGTGGACCACCGGCAACCTCGGCCTGTACGTACAGAACAGCCTCCTCGCCGTCCTGCCCGCCCTCGCCCTGATCCTGCTGCTCGGCACCGCCGCGGGCTTCGCCCTCCAGGTCATGGTGTGGAAGGGCCGCAGCCTGACCCTGCTGGTCTTCCTCGCCGGCATGATGGTGCCGCCGCAGATGATCCTGCTGCCGCTGTTCACCGTGTACTTCCAGACCGGCCTGTCCGGCACCCTGTGGCCCCTCGTCCTCACCTACACCGGCACCGGTCTGCCGCTGACCGTCTTCATGATGGCCACCTACTACCGGACCGTCCCCCGCGAGCTGTTCGAGGCGGCGACCATCGACGGCGCCGGCATCCTGCGCGCCTTCTGGACCATCAGCGTCCCGATGGTCCGCAACGCGCTCCTCACCGTGGGACTGGTGCAGTTCTTCTTCATCTGGAACGACCTGCTGATCGCGCTGACGTTCACCAACAGCCAGGACCTGCGCACCATCCAGGTCGGCCTGCTGAACTTCACCGG
Source organism: Streptomyces sp. NPDC028308 (assembly GCF_055565855.1). Classification (NCBI taxonomy): domain Bacteria; kingdom Bacillati; phylum Actinomycetota; class Actinomycetes; order Kitasatosporales; family Streptomycetaceae; genus Streptomyces; species Streptomyces sp. NPDC028308. The sequence continues at coordinate 339,382 of NZ_JBVHTO010000002.1, read as the reverse complement.
CGACTTCGGCGCCACGCAGTACGGCCCGCTGTTCGCCGCCATCTGCATCAACGTCTTCGGCACCCTGCTGATCTACCTGTTCCTCAACCAGAAGGTCATGAAGGGTCTCACCTCGGGAGCGGTCAAGGGCTGACCCCCGCCCTCGCTTCCGCGCACGTCACGAAAGGTTCTCCCTTTGCTGCCCCCTCAGCCTTCTCCGGTGTCCTTCGAACACCTCCCGGACGGCCTCGGCATCGGCACGGCCACCCCCCGCCTGAGCTGGACCCTGGCCGCCGGATCCGGCTCCCAGAAGGCGTACGAAGTGCAACTCGACCGCGGCGGTCACTCGCACCGCACCGGCCGCGTCGACCGCCCCGACCAGCTGCTGGTGCCCTGGCCCGGCGAGCCGCTCGCCTCGCGCGAACGGGTCACCGTCCGGGTCCGCGTCTGGACGTCCGGCGCACGGGAACCCTCCCCGTGGAGCGAGCCCGCCACCGTCGAGGCGGGCCTGCTCGACCCCGCCGACTGGTGTGCGGTGCCGGTGGGCGCCGCCTGGGCGGAGGACCCGGCCTCCGGCCGCCGCCCCGCCCGCGTGCGCAAGGACTTCCGCCTGGACCGCCCGGTGGCCCGGGCCCGGCTCCACGTCACCGCGCACGGCCTGTACGAGGTGGAGATCAACGGCAAACGTGTCGGCGACGACATCCTCGCCCCCGGCTGGACCGTCTACCCGCACCGGCTGCGCTACCGCACCCATGACGTCACCGGCCACCTCACCCAGGGTGCCAACACCATCGGCGCGTGGCTCGGGGACGGCTGGTACCGCGGCCGGTACGGCTTCGACGGCGGAACCCGCAACATCTACGGCACCGACCAGTCGCTCATCGCCCAGCTGGAGGTGACCCACGAGGACGGCACCACGGCCGTCGTCGCCACCGACGGCACCTGGACCGCCGCCCCCGGCCCCATCATGTCCAGCGGCCTGTACGAGGGCGAGACCTTCGACGCCCGCCTGCACGACCCCCACTGGGCCACACCCTCCCGCGCCGACACCTTCGCGTGGACGCCCGTACGGACCGGCACCCGGGACCCCGCCACACTCGTCGCGCCGCTCGGGCCCCCCGTGCGCTGCACCCAGGAGCTCCCCCCGGTCTCCGTCACCCGCACCGGCGACGGCCGCCACCTGCTCGACTTCGGCCAGAACCTGGTCGGCCGGCTCCGCGTCACGGTCGACGGCCCCGCCGGCACCACCATCACCCTCAGGCATGCCGAAGTCCTCCAGGACGGGGAGCTGGCCACCCGCCCGCTGCGCGAGGCACACGCCACCGACACCCTCGTCCTCGCCGGACAGGGCCCGCTCACCTGGGAACCCCGCTTCACCGTGCACGGCTTCCGCCACGCCGAAGTCACCGGCTGGCCGGGCGAGTTGACCGCCGACTCAGTGACCGCCCGCATCTACCACACGGACATGCGCCGCACCGGCTGGTTCGAGTGCAGCGACCCGCTGGTCAACCGGCTGCACGAGAACGTCGTGTGGAGCATGCGCGGCAACTTCGTCGACATACCCACCGACTGCCCGCAGCGCGACGAACGCCTCGGCTGGACCGGAGACATCCAGGTGTTCGCCCCCACCGCGAGCTTCCTGTACGACTGCGCCGGCATGCTCGACTCCTGGCTCACCGACGTCGGTCTGGAACAACTGCCCGACGGCACCGTCCCCTGGTACGTGCCCGTCATCCCGGGCGCACCCATGTGGACCCCGATCCAGCCCGGCGCCGCCTGGGGCGACGTCGTCACGCTCACCCCGTGGACGCTGTACCTGCGCTTCGGCGACCTGGAGCTGCTGCGCCGCCACCACGGCACGGCCCGGGCGTGGGTCGACCTGATGGAACGTCTCGCCGGCCCCGACCGCCTCTGGGACACCGGTTTCCAGCTGGGGGACTGGCTCGACCCCGCCGCTCCACCGGACGACCCGGTCGCCGGCCGCACCGACCGCTATCTCGTCGCCACCGCCTACTTCGCCCATTCGGCCCGCCATCTCGCCCTCGCCGCCCGCGAGTTGGGTGACCGCGCGGGAGCCGAGCGGTACGCCGGACTCGCGGACGAGGTGACCGAGGCCTTCCGGCGCCGCTACGTACGTCCCTCCGGCCGGATGACGAGCGACAGTCCCACGGCCTACGCGCTGGGACTGGCCTTCGACCTGATCGGCCCGGACCAGCGGCAGCCGGCGGGGGACCGGCTGGCCGAACTCGTCCGCCAGGACGACGCCCGCATCGCCACCGGGTTCGTCGGCACCCCGCTGATCTGCGACGCCCTGACCGACACCGGACACCTCGACCTCGCCTACCGCCTGCTGCTCCAGACCGAGTGCCCCTCCTGGCTGTATCCGGTGACCATGGGGGCCACCACGATCTGGGAGCGCTGGGACAGCATGCGGCCCGACGGGACCCTCAACCCCGGCGGCATGACCTCCTTCAACCACTACGCACTCGGTGCCGTCGCCGACTGGCTGCACCGCACGGTCGGCGGCATCACCGCCGGCGCCCCCGGATACCGCGACATCACCTTCAGACCCCGCCCCGGCGGCGGCATCACCTGGGCCCGCACCCGCCACGAGACGCCCTACGGCACGGCCGCCCTGTCCTGGGAGCTGACGGCCACCGGCATGACGGCCCGCTTCACCGTGCCCGAGGGCTGCACGGCCACTGCCGAACTCCCCGGCCGCACCCCGGTCGTCCTCGGCCCGGGGGAGCACACCCTCGACACGGCGGAACTCGCCGAGGACGCCGCCTGAGCGACGACCGAACGTCCCTTCCCCACGGGTCCGGTTCCCCCTCCCAGGACCCGGGCCCCCGCGAACCGGGGCCGGCCGAGTACCTGACCCCTCGGCCGGCCCCCACCCCGCATGGCTTCGTCATGAGGCCCCGCCACCATCAACCGGAGAGCCGCTGTGAACAGACGAACGTTCCTCACCGCCGCCACCTTCACCGCCCTGGCCGTCACCATGGCCCCCGTCGCCGACGGGCGAGCGGCCGCCGCCTCCGACCCCACACCCGGCAGCCGCGCCGACGCCCTGCTCGCCCGGATGACCGCGGCCGACAAGGAGTCCCTCGTGCGGTGCGACTTCGCCGCCGTCGCACACCTGGGCATACCGGCGCTGACCATGGTCGACGGCTCCGCGGGTCTGCGGGGCGAACGGGGAGTGACCGCGTTCCCCGTACCGGTCGCCCAAGCCGCCACGTTCGACGAGGAGTTGGCGGGCCGCATCGGCCGCGCCATCGGCACGGAAGCCCGCGCCAAGGGCTACAACAACGTCCTCGGCCCCACGGTCGACCTGGCCCGCACCTGGCACTCGGGCCGCCAGGCCGAAGGCATGGGGGAGGACCCGCTGCTGGCCGGACGGCTCGGCGCGGCCCTCACCCTCGGCATACAGGACCGGGACGTGGCCGCCACGGTCAAACACTTCGCCGCCTACACCCAGGAGACGAACCGCCTCGTCACCGACACCGAGGTCTCCGACCGCGCCCTGCACGAGATCTACGAGGCACCCTTCCGCCGCGTGGTCGCGGCCACGCCCACCACGTCGGTCATGATGGCCTACCCGAGGATCGGCGGGACCTTCGCGGCTCAGAACCCGGCGCTGTTCACCGACTTGAAGAAGACCATCGGTCTCCAGGGCTACACCGTGCCCGACTTCTGGGCCGGGGACGACCAAGTCGCCGCCGCGCGCGCCGGGATGGACCTCGCCGGCCTCGGTCCCGCGGGCGTCAAGATCCCCGCCGGGGCCCTCACCGGCGGAGCGATCCCGGGCGAGCGCCTGAACGACGCGGCCCGCCGGATCCTCATCACGATGTTCGCGCACGGCCTCTTCGACCACCCCGTGCCCGCCCCCGCCGACGACGTCAGCACGCCCGGGCACCAGGACCTCGCCCACGAAGCCGCCGTCGCCTCCACCGTGCTGCTCACCAACCGCTCCCGTGCGCTGCCCCTGCCCCGGTCACTGAAGTCGCTCGCGGTCATCGGCCCCGCCGGCGGTGACACGCTCACCGGCGTCGCCGGCTCCGCCTACGTCGACCCCGGCACCTGGACCACGCCCCTGGAGGCGATCCGCGCCCGCGCCGGCACCTCCGTCACGGTCACGCACGCCCAGGGCACCCAGGGCGACCTGCCGCTGACCACGATCCCGGCGACCGCACTGCGCACCGCCGGCGGGGCGGCGGGCCTGACCGGCACCTACTACGCGAACGCCGACGCCGACGGCACTCCGGTCGCGACCCGGACCGACCCCACCGTCGACTTCACCGCCGCCCCCGTCGCCGGACTGCCCGCCGTCTGGTCCGCCACCTGGACCGGCCGGCTCGTGCCGACCACCACCGGCCTGCACCGCTTCTCCCTGCTGCCGGCCGGAACCGCGACCCTGAAGATCGACGGGAAGACGGTCGTCTCCGGCACCCGCCACAGCCGCCGCTTCTTCCTCGGCCCCTACGCCTATCCGCTCCACGGGACCGCCGAACTGACCGCGGGACGCGCCGTCACCGTCGAACTGCGCTACACCAGCGCCACCGCCGACCCCGGCACCTGTGGACTGACTCTCGGCTGGCAGCCCGACTCCCTCATCCCCGCGGCGGTGGCCGCGGCCCGGCGCGCCGAAGCAGCGGTCGTCTTCGTCAACCGGGTCGCCGGGGAGGACATGGACCACGGACACCTCGGCCTGCCCGGCGACCAGGACCAGCTCGTCACCGCCGTCGCCGCGGCGAACCCGCGCACCGTCGTCGTCCTCAACACCGACGGCCCCGTCGCGATGCCCTGGCTGCCCGACGTGGAAGCCGTCGTCCAGGCCTGGTACGGCGGACGCGGGACGGGCACCGCGCTGGCCGCCGTCCTCTTCGGCGACAGCGACCCCTCCGGACGCCTGCCGGTCACCTTCCCCGCCGACGCCACCCAGGGACCCGGGACCACTCCCGGAACCTACCCCGGCACCGACGGCACGGTGTCCTACGACGAGGGCATCGCCGTCGGCTACCGCTTCTACGACAGCCGGGGCCAACAGCCCCTGTTCCCCTTCGGCCACGGCCTGTCCCACACCACGTTCGCCCATGGCTCCCTCGACGTCACCCATGACCGGACCGCCCGGCAGGTCACGGTCTCGGTGACCGTCACCAACACCGGCCCACGCGAGGGCACCGACGTCGTGCAGGTCTACGCGGCCCTGCCGGACGCCGCCGCGGCCGAACCCCGCCGACTCGTCGCCTTCCGCAAGGTCACCCTCGCCCCCGCGGCCTCCCGGCGGCTCACGCTGACCGTCCCCGTCCAGGACCTGACCGTCTGGAAGGCCGGCGCCTGGACCCTCGTCCCCGGCACCTACACCTTCGCGACGGCCCGCAGTTCACGGGACCTGACCGCACGGAGAGCGCTCAGCCTCGCCTGACGGCGGCCCGCATCCGGCCGCTCCCGGCGAGGGCGGGACATGCCATGCCGGTCCCTCCGGCGCCCGCCCGACCACGGGAGCGGCCCACCATGACGACACCCCACCACGAATCGGTGCTCTCCCGGACGGCTCGCATCCTGGAGGCGTTCAGCCAGGACGAACCCGCGCTGACCGTCTCCGACCTCGCGCGCCGCACCGGACTGCACGTCGCCACGGCCTCCCGCTACGTGGCCGAGCTGGAGGCACACGGGTTCCTCGGCCGGGACGGCGACCGCAAGGTGCGGATCGGCGTCCGGCTGTGGGAACTCGTGACACGGGCCTCCCCGACGCTGTCGCTGCGCGACGCCGCGATGCCGTTCATGGAGGGCGTGCACGACGTCGTGGGACACCATGTGCAGCTGGGTGTCCTGGACGGCGACGACGTGCTGTTCCTCGAACGCCTCTCGGTCCCGCACGCGGTCGTCAACTACACCCGTGTGGCGGGGCGGTTGCCCCTGTACGCCTCCTCCAGCGGCCTGGTGCTCCTGGCCCACGGCCCTGCCGACCTCAAGGAACGCGTGCTGGCCGGACGGCTGACCGCGTACACCCCGGCGACCCCGGCCACACCCGCACGCCTGCGCGCGGCTCTCGCCGAGATCCGGCAGCGGGGATACGCCTACTGTCCCGGCTACGTCCACGAGGAGGCGCTCGGGGTGGCCGCACCCGTGCGCGGCGCGGACGGCACCGTGGTGGCGGCGCTGTCCGTCATCGTCCCCGACGACCCCGCCGCGAGCGCCGTCGTGCCCGTCGTACGGGCCGCCGCCCGCGGCGTCGGCCGCGCGCTGGGCGCCCGCACGGCCGCTACCGCCGGGGCGTGACGGCGACACGACAGCCGTATGACTTCCGCACGAAGGTCCTCTCTCACTGAGTGAGAACGCCGTCGCGGGCCCCCGGAGTCCGCGCCCATGCTTCCCGCATCCCCCAGACAGGAGGCGACAACGTGGTCGTACCCAACCTGCCGCCGGCCGCTCCCCGACAGGCGTCCACCGCCCTGCGGTTGCGGGTCCGGGACAAGGAGACCGTGGCCCACGGGGTCACGGCACTCACCCTCACGCACCCGGACGGCGCCCGGCTGCCGGACTGGACGCCCGGCTCCCACATCGATCTGATCCTCCCCGACGGGACGACCCGCCAGTACTCCCTGTGCGGAGACCGGTGGGACCCGCACACCTACCGCGTCGCGGTGCTGCGCCAATCCGGCGGGCGCGGCGGCTCGGCGTACGTCCACGACCGCCTCGCACCAGGTGACACGGTCGGGGTGGGCGGCCCGCGCAACCACTTCCCCCTCGTGCCGGCCGAGCGGTACCTGTTCATCGCGGGCGGCATCGGCGTCACCCCGCTGCTGCCGATGATCCACCAGGCGGAACTGACCGGGGCCGACTGGCAGTTGCTCTACGGCGGGCGCACCCGGGCATCCATGGCGTTCCGCGAGGAACTCACCGGCGTCCACGGCGACCGCGTACACCTGCGGCCCGAGGACACCCACGGCCTGCTGGACCTCGTCAGGTGGCTGGCCGTCCCCGCCCCCGGAACCCGGGTGTACTGCTGCGGACCCGAGACCCTGCTCGCAGCCGTCCGGGAAGCTTGCGCCCCGTGGCCGCCCTACAGCCTGCGCACCGAACGCTTCACCCCCGCCGCACCTGCGGAGCCCGCGCTGCGCACGCCCTTCGACGTGGAACTGCGCCGCACCGGCCGGACCGTGACCGTGACTCCCGGCCTCTCCGTCCTGGACGCCCTGCGCCTGGCGGGCGCCGACGTGCTCTCCTCCTGCGGGCAGGGAACCTGCGGCACCTGCCTCACGCCGGTCATGTCGGGAATCCCCGACCACCGCGACTCCGTCCTGGCCGAGCACGAAAGGGCCGCCGGCGACTGCATGCTCCCGTGCGTGTCCCGCTCCCGCTCGGACCGCCTGGTCCTGGACCTGTGAGCCGGACCCACCCACCCCGTCCAGCCGCCTTCCGCCGGAGCCGCCATGTCCGAGTCACCGGTTATCGACCTCCCGACGCCCACCAGCGCCGCCGACCCCTTCGCCGCCGAACACCTGGAGAACCCCGAACCCCTGCACCGCGCGCTGCGCGAGGCCGGTCCCGTCGTCCACCTGACCCGCTACAACGTCCACGCCCTGGCCCGGTACCGCGAGGTGCACGCCGCTCTCGTCGACTGGCAGAACTTCCAGTCCGGGGCGGGCGTGGGCCTCGCCGACTTCCGCCGCGAGAAGCCCTGGCGGACGCCGAGCCTGTTGCTGGAGGCCGACCCGCCGCACCACGACGCCCCGCGGCGCGTACTGCGCGAGATCCTCGCCCCACCGGTGCTGCGCCGGCTGAGCGAGACATGGCAGCGGGTCGCCGACGAACTCGTCGAGACGGTCCTGGCCGAACGGGGGCCGCGATTCGACGCGTTCGAGGCACTCGCCGTGGCCTTCCCGCTGCGGGTCTTCCCCGACGCGGTGGGCCTGGGGCCCGAAGGACGCGAAAACCTTCTGCCCTACGGGAACATGGCCTTCAACGCCTTCGGACCCGTCAACGAGCTCGTGACGGCCGACGCGCACCGGGCCGCCGGACTGACCACCTGGGTGAACGCCCGGTGCGCGCGGGAAGCCCTCGGCGAGGACGGTTTCGGCGCCCGCATCTGGGCCGCCGCCGACCGGGGCGAACTCACGCACGAACAGGCGCCCTTGGTGGTGCGCTCACTGCTCACCGCCGGCGTCGACACCACGGTGCACGGCCTCGCCGCGACCCTCCACGCCTTCGCCACCCATCCGGACTCGTGGCAACGGCTGCGCGAGCGGCCCGGGTTGGCGCGGGTGGCGTTCGACGAGGCGGTCCGCCGGCAATCGCCCGTGCAGACCTTCTTCCGCACCGCCACGACGGACGTGACCATCGCCGGGACGGTCGTCCCGGAAGGCTCCAAGGTCCTCATGTTCCTCGGATCGGCCAACCGGGACCCGGCCCGCTGGACCGACCCCGACCGCTTCGACCTCACGCGCGACCCCTCCGGCCATGTCGGCTTCGGCATGGGCATCCACCAGTGCGTCGGGCAGCACGTCGCCCGCCTGGAGGCTGAGACGCTCCTTACCGCCCTCGTCCGCAAGGTGGACCGCATCGAGCCGGATGGTGACCCGCGGCGGCACCTCAACAACACCCTGCGCTCGTGGGCGTCCCTCCCGGTGCGGATTCGCCCCGCGGCCTGAACTTCGTACCGCCTCACCACGCGACCGTACACGGCCCCAACCGGCTTGGGGTGTACGGGAGTTGGCGCGACGGCAGACCCCGCCCGCGGCCCCGCGCACATGTCACCGATAGCCTGCGTCGTCATGATGCGTGCGTGGATCCTGCCGGCGGTGTTGGCGCTCTGCGGTGCCGCCATGGTGGCGGGTCCGGTGGGCAGGGGGGAGTTCGGGGTCGCCGTGCCCCTCCTGCTGCTGTTCCTCGGGCTCGCCGGACTGCACTCGCCGCTGCCGTTCCCCCGGTCGCTGAGCGCGGCCGAGGCGCGACGCCGCAGCGCGGCCGACGGCCGGCCGATCGTGTACTGGCGGGCCGGCTGCATGTACTGCCTCCGCCTGCGCATCCGGCTGTGGCGCGGCGCCCGCGGTGCGCACTGGGTCGACATCTGGCGTGATCCGGCCGGCGCCGCCGCGGTGAGGGCGGTCAACGACGGAAACGAGACGGTGCCGACGGTCGTGGTCGCGGGCCGGCCGCACGTCAACCCCGATCCCGCGTGGGTGCGTGCACAGCTGCGCTCACGGTGAGGACGCGGGGAGGAGCAGCGGCCGGAGACGGTGTCACCGGCCGCTCCCACGGCCTGCCCGATGATCATCCGTCGGCCGTTGTTCGTCGTCACGACTCCGTGCGGTAGCCGGGAGTTGGGGCGTCGGCTACAGCCTTCTCGACGGCATCGGCCGTCGTGGCGGATGCCGTCGAGCCGAGCCGACGAAAGGCACCGACCGTGCGCTTTCCCTCCCCGTCGTCCACCCGCGGGACCACCCTGGCCGTGGCGACGGCGCTGCTGTCGTCCCTGGCGGCAGGCGTGCCCGCCCACGCCGTGACCTACGGGACGCCGACGATCAAACTCTCCTCCGCGTACCTCTCGGGAGCCGTCGGCGCCACGGCCGACCCCACCGTCACCGTGACCGTCGCGCAGAGCGGCGCCGACGTCTCCGCGCTGACGGTCACCGCGTCGAAGACCACCTCGTCGTCCGTCGCGGGCACCACCGACATCACGGTCACCGGCACCGGCGGAACACGTACGCTCGGCGTGACCGCCCACTCCCGCGGCCGCACCGACCTCACGCTCAAGGTCACCGGGCTCGGAGGCAAGACCGCGACCACCACCCTGCACTACGCCGCGTCGCCTGCCGTCCAGCACTCCGCGGACGCCCGCTACCTGACCGGCGCCAGCGACGCCTCGGCAGCGGTGGACGTCGGCGGCGGCCACCTCCTCGTCGCCAACGACGAGGACAACACCCTGCGGCTCTACAACGGATCCGTCTCCGGAGCCCCGGTCAGGACGTGGAACCTCGACTCCGCCCTCGGCGCGGACAAGGAGGCCGACATCGAGGGCGGCACCCTGGTGGGCAACACGGTCTACTGGACGGGATCGCTCGGCAACAACAAGGACGGCGAGTACCGGGCCGACCGGAACACGGTCTTCACCACCACGCTCTCCGGGTCCGGCGCAGCCACGACCCTGACCTTCGGCAGCGCCTACCACGGCCTCCGTGACGACCTGGTGCGCTGGGACCGCGCGGGCGGCGACCCCCTCGGCTTCGCGGACGGCACCGCCGCCGGCTCCGTCCCCAAGGCGGTCGACGGGTTCAACGTGGAGGGCCTGGAGTTCGCGCCCGGCAGCACCACCACGGCGTACGTCGGCTTCCGCGCGCCGCTGGTGCCCCCGGCGACGGACGGCGACGCCCTGCTCGTCCCGGTCACCAACTTCGACAAGGTCGTCAAGGGAACCGGTGCGGTCTTCGGCGCGCCCGTCGAACTGGACCTGGACGGCCTGTCCGTCCGTGACATCCGCCGCAACGCCCTGAACCAGTACCTGATCCTGGCCGGGTCCTGGGCCGCGGACGACAACAGCGACCCCTACGCCCTGTACTCGTGGGACGGGGTGGCCGGGCACCAGCCGGTCAGAGTGCTCGACCTGCCGACGTCCGACGCGGGCGGCTGGGAGGCCATCGCGGCGGTGCCGGACCTCACGCAGCCCGGTGCGCGCGTCCAGCTGGTCACCGACGACGGCGACGCCGACCTGTACGGGGACGGCACGGCCGCCAAGGACCTCGACCACCCGGAGTGGCAGAAGTCCCGCAGCACCTGGTTCACCCTCGGCTGAGGAGCGAACCCACGGCCGTCCGGTCACGTCGCCGCCGTGACCGGACGGCTCGTCCGGACCGACGTCCGTCAGTCGGCGTGCGTCTCGGTTCCCCCCGGCTCACCGGGGTTGTTCCAGCGGGCCAGGTCGCGCAGCCAGGCCTGGGCCGTGCTGTCGGACGGCGCCCGCCAGTCACCGCGCGGTGAGAGGGAGCCGCCGGCCGACACCTTCGGCCCGTTCGGCATGGCCGACCGCTTGAACTGCGCGAAGCCGAAGAAGCGACGGCAGAAGACCTCCAGCCAGCGCCAGATCTCCGCGAGGTCGTACTCGCCGCGCTTCGGCTCGGGGAAGTTGGTCGGCCAGACGCCCGCGTCCTTGTCGTGCCAGGCGTGCCAGGCGAGGAAGGCGATCTTCGACGGCCGGAACCCGTACCGCAGCACGTGGAACAGCGTGAAGTCGTGCAGCGCGTACGGCCCGATCTTGGACTCCGTGGACTGCATCTCGTCGCCGGGCACGAGCTCGGGGCTGATCTCCGTGTCCAGGATCGCCGTCAGCGTCCGGCCGGTCTCCTCGTCGAACTGCTCACTGCCGACGACCCAGCGGATCAGGTGCTGGATGAGTGTCTTCGGCACACCGGAGTTGACGTTGTAGTGGCTCATCTGGTCGCCGACGCCGTACGTGCACCAGCCGAGCGCCAGCTCGGACAGATCACCGGTGCCGAGCACGATGCCGTCGCGCTGGTTCGCGAGCCGGAACAGGTAGTCGGTCCGCAGCCCCGCCTGCACGTTCTCGAAGGTGATGTCGTAGACCGGCTCGCCTGAGGAGAACGGGTGGTCCATCTCCTTGAGCATGAGCCGGGCGGTGGGCGAGATGTCGATCTCGGCCGCGGTGATACCGAGCGAGCGCATCAGCTTGTGCGCGTTGTCCTTGGTGTGGTCGCTGGTCGCGAAACCCGGCAGGGTGAAGCCGAGGATGTCGCTGCGCGGGCGGCCCGCGCGGTCCATCGCCCGGGCGGCGACGATGAGCGCGTGCGTGGAGTCGAGGCCTCCCGAGACGCCGATCACGACCTTGGGGCCGCCGATCGACGCGAGCCGCTGCTGGAGCCCCGCCACCTGGATGTTGTAGGCCTCGTAGCAGTCCTGAGCGAGCCGGTCGGCGTCGGCGGGCACGAAGGGGAAGCGCTCCACCCGGCGCTTGAGCCCGAGGTCCGCCGACGGCGGGTCGAGCCGGAACTCCACCTGCCGGAAGCTGTCGGTGCGCGCGGCGTGTGCACGGCGGTTGTCGTCGAAGGTGCCCATCCGCTGACGTTCCTGCCGCAGCAGGTCCAGGTCCACGTCGGCCACGGCGTACCGGTCGTCCTGCGGGAAGCGTTCGGTCTCCGCCAGCAGGACCCCGTTCTCGTAGATCATGGTCTGGCCGTCCCACGACAGGTCGGTCGTGGACTCGCCGAGGCCGGCCGCCGCGTACACGTACGCGGCCAGGCAGCGTGAGGACGCGGAGCGGCAGAGCATCCGCCGGTCCTCGGCCCGGCCGACCGTGATGGGGCTGCCGGAGAGGTTGGCCAGCACGGTCGCGCCCGCCAGCGCGGCCTCGGCGCTCGGCGGCACCGGCACCCACATGTCCTCGCAGATCTCCACGTGCAGCACCAGGCCGGGCACGTCCTGCGCCGCGAACAGCAGGTCGACGCCGAACGGCACGCTCTCGCCGCCGACGCGGATGCTCGCGCCGCGCTCGTCGTCGCCCGCGGCGATCTGCCGCCGCTCGTAGAACTCCCGGTAGTTCGGCACATAGGACTTGGGCGCGATGCCGAGAATGCGCCCGCGGTGCACGACCACCGCGCAGTTGTAGACACGGTGCCGGTAGCGCAGCGGGGCGCCCACCACGAGCACCGTCATCAGGTCCGCCGAGCCGGCCACCACGATCTGGAGGGCTTCCTCGACCTCGTCGAGCACGGAGTCCTGGAGCAGGAGGTCCTCGATCGAGTAGCCGGACAGGCACAGCTCGGGGAAGATCGCGACGGCGACCCCCTCGTCCGCGCACCGGCGCCCCTGCCGCAGCACCGCCTCCGCGTTGGCGGGCGGGTCGGCGATGGCGGCATGGCCGGTGCACGCGGCGATCCGCGCGAATCCGTGCTGATAGAGCGACCAGAAGTTCATCGAGACTCCGCATCCGTCCATGTCCTGCGTCACGGTCCGGTGGTGCGCGTACCCGGAACGTCCGTGATCACAGACTAAACGGTGGTCATCACAGGGTGAAAAAGAGCACTCGTGCCGGAGTGGCCGCCCGCTGACCAGCGCGTGTTCCGCCGTAGAGACCCCGGGGCGGGCCTCGGGGGACGGCCTGCGACCGTCGGCGCCCGGAGGACTCGCGCCGTGCGGCAGAGCGGCCGAACGATTGTCCCCACGACGCCGACGGTGACGGCGTGCTCAAGGCCGCCCTGGAACGGTCAGGTGTCCTGCCGGGCCGCGGCGCGGCGCTGCCGTTTGCCCAGCGGTGCCTGGGAGAGGTCCTCGGCGCTGCTCCTGAGGTTCTTGTGGCCGTACCCCCGCTCGGCCAGCCACGTCTTGGCCGCCTCCTCGGCGCGCTCGGTCGCCTCCAGGATGTCCTCCTCGGCCTCTCCGGAGTCCTGGAAGCGGAACGTGAAGGCGGACCGTGCGGCCAGGTCGTAGCTGAGGTGGCCCTCGGGAGTGAAGGCCGCCCGCAGGACGTCGTGGTCCGCCGCACGGGACAGGAGCTCGGCCCGCTGCTCGGGAGTCAGGTCGGCGAAGACACCGCGGACGGTGACACGGAAGATGCGCGTACTCATCCCCCGAACCTAGTCACCGCGACCGGCGCGGTTCCACCGAGTTTCCACCGGTCGGGACACCTTGCCGAAAGGTTCCGGCGCCGCAGTCGTCTGCGACCGGTACGGGCTCGTTCAGGAAGAGACGTGTCACAAACGAACGTTTGTCGACAAGCCACCTGCGCCGCGGCCGGTTGATGCTGGAATGTTCCATGCACTCGGGCAGGCACAAGGCATCCCCCAGACCTCACGCGATCCCCGTGACCGAGGAGCCCTTCCGCGCACTGCTGGAGGCGGCCCCCGACGCGATGGTGATCGTGGACGACGCCGGGGTGATCCGTCTGGTCAACGCCCAGACGGAATCCCTGTTCGGCTATCCCCGCACTGAACTGCTCGGGCGCCCCGTCGAGATCCTGGTGCCGCAGCGTTTCCGCGCCCAGCATCCGGGCCACCGCCTGGGCTACTCCGACAACCAGCAGGTCCGCCCCATGGGCGCGAACCTCGAACTGTACGGACTGCGCAGGGACGGGGCCGAGTTCCCGGTCGAGATCAGCATCAGCCCGCTGCAGACGCCCGACGGACTCCTCATCTCCGCCGCCGTGCGCGACGTCAGCGAACGTCAGGCGGCGGAAGCACGTTTCCGTGCCCTGCTGGAGGCCGCACCGGACGCCATCGTCATCGTGGACGACGGCGGCACCATCCAGCTGGTCAACGCCCAGACGGAGACCCTGTTCGGCTACGGACGAGAGGAACTCCTCGGCCGTCAGGTGGAGATGCTGGTCCCGCAGCGTTTCCACCGGTACCACCCCACCCACCGGCACGGCTACGTCGACAACCGCCGCGTTCGCCCCATGGGCGCGGGCCTGAACCTGCACGGGCTGCGCAAGGACGGCGGCGAGTTCCCCGTGGAGATCAGCCTCAGCCCGCTGGAGACCCCGGAGGGCACCCTCGTCTCCGCGGCCATCCGGGACGTCAGCGAGCGCAAGGCCGCCGAGGCCCAACTGGCCCAACTCTACGAGCAGCAGCGCCACGTCGCTCTGACCCTCCAGCGCAGCCTCATGGGCTCACCCGCCCCGCTGCCCGGGATGGACACCTCCAGTCGTTACTTCCCCGCACGCCATGGCGCGGGGGTGGGCGGGGACTGGTTCGACCTGATCGCCCTCGGCGGCGGCCGCGTGGGAGTGCTGATCGGCGACGTCATGGGCCGTGGCCTGGAGGCGGCCGCCGTCATGGGCCAGCTGCGGTCGGCCTCACACGCCCTGGCCAAGACCGGTATGCCGCCCTGGCAGTTGATGCGCGCCCTGGACGCGGTCGTCAGCGAGATGCCCGACCAGCTCGTCACCTGCTGCTACATGATTCTCGATCCGGACGAGAGCGCCCTGACCGTCTGTTCCGCCGGACACCTGCCCGTGCTGGAGGTGGACGCCGCCGGACGGGTCCGCAGACTCCCGGTCCCGGTCAGCGTGCCGCTGGGCGTCGGCGAGGTGCCCCACCAGGAGACCCGGCTGACGGTGCCTCCGGACTCGGTGCTGGCCCTCTACACCGACGGCTTGGTGGAGACCCCCACCAGCGACATCGAGGAGCAACTCGGGGCCCTCGCCGTGGCGTTGGAAAAGGCCGTCAGTGCCACCCCTTGTCTGGAACAGGCCGCAGACGCCGTACTCGCCGCCCTGCTGCCCGACCCCCAGGACTACGCGGACGACGTGACCCTGCTGCTCACCCGGATCCCTCCGGCGCCGCTCACCGCCGTGTCCGCACTGCTGTCCGCGCAGCCGGTGAGTGTGGGGGAGGGGCGCCGCTTCCTGCGCCGTACCCTGCGGGACTGGGACTGCGAGGACCTGACCGACACCGCCTGCCTGCTGGCCTCCGAACTGCTCGCCAACTCGGTGCGTCACGCGTGTGACCCCCTGCGGCTGCGGCTGCGTCGCACCAGGGACGAGCTCAACATCGAGGTCTGCGACGGCAGTCCGGTGCTTCCCCAGGCCAGGACCGCGGCGCCCGACGAGGAGTCGGGGCGCGGTCTGGCGTTGCTCGACCAACTGGCTTTGTCCTGGGGCACGTTGCCCACCCAGGAGGGCAAAGCCGTGTGGTTCTCGCTCCCCCTGCCCGATCGCGGCCCCTGAGAGGTCGCCGCGCGAGCCGTCAGCCGGAGCCGTCGGACGGTGCGGAGGGACGGTGCCCGGGGCCGCGGGTCAGGACGTAGAGGAGGAGCGCCGCCATGACGGCGACACCGGTCCACATGGCGTGCTGCCAGCCCTCGACGAACGACTCCTCGGCCGCCCGGATCAGCGCCTGCCCCTGTGGCCCCGCCCGGTCGGCGACGGCCAGCGCGTTGGAGACGCCTTCGCGTGCGGTGTCGGCGACGCCGTCCGGAACGCCGGACAGCCGGGAGTCGACGGCGCCGCGGTAGCCGGCGGCCAGGAGTGCTCCGAGCAGGGCGACGCCCAGTGCGGTGCCGAGTTCGCGGGTGACGTCGTTGAGCGCGGACGCGACGCCCTGGCGCTCCCGCGGGAGGGCGCCGGTGACGGCCTCCGTGGACGGTGTCATCGACAGGCCCATGCCGGCGCCCATGGCGAGCATGCCGGGGAGGACGGACGGGTAGCCGCCGTCGACGGAGACCATGGCGGCCATGAGGGCGAGCCCGGCACCGGCCAGGAGGATGCCCGCGGCCATGGCCGAACGGGTGCCGACGCGCGCGACCAGGTGCGGGGCGAGGCCGGAGGACGCCATCATGAGCACGGCCATCGGCATCAGGGCGAGCGTGGACAGCAGCCCCGACCAGCCGAGGACGGCCTGGAGGAACGGGAAGAGGACCACGAAGATGCCCGCCTGCACGCCGAAGACGGCCAGGAGCGTGACCGAGCCGCCGGCCAGACCTCGCTCCCGGAACAGGCGCACGTCGAGGAGCGCGGTGTCCCGGCGGCGCAGTTCCCAGGCCACGAAGACGCCGGCGGCGAGGACACCGACGGCCAGGCCGAGCAGCGTTGCGGGCGCGGTCCACCCGGCCTCCGGTCCTTCCTGGAGGGCGTAGACGAGGCCGGCGACGGCGACGACGGAGGTCAGCGCGCCCACCGTGTCGAAGGAGTGCCCGGTCTTCTCGCGGGAGTCGGGGACAGAGCGCAGGGTCAGGACGAGGGCCACGACGACGAGCGCGACGGGCAGGGCGAACAGCCAGCGCCAGCTCGCGACGTCGACCAGAGCGGCGGAGAGGAACATGCCAAGGATGCCGCCACCGCCGGCCACCCCGGTCCATACGCCGATCGCCCGTCCTCGTTCCTCCGCCGGAAAGGTGGAGGCGATGACGGCGAGGGTGATGGGCATGATCATCGCCGCGCCGACTCCGCTGAACAGGCGCGCGGTGAGCATGACTTCGGCCGACGGGGCGAGCCCTGCGACGGCGTTGGCGACGCCGAAGACGGCGAGACCGGTGAGGAGCATGGGCTTGCGGCCCAGCCGGTCGCCGATGGCACCGAGCGGCAGCAGCAGCGCCGCCAGGCTGAGCGTGTAGATGTTGATGATCCACAGGACCGTGCTCTGCGAGGCGCCGAAGGCCACGGCGAGATCGGACTGGGCGACGTTGAGGCCGGACACCGATGCGATGACGGCCATCAGCGCGACGCAGACGGCGGTCAGGATCGCGCGCCGCTGCCGTGCATCGGGTCCTTCCTTGCCGGGGGCGCCTGCCGGGGTGTCGCTGACCTGCGGAGACGGGTCGGTACTCATGGAGTCCTCTCGGGGGGCGTGCGTAGGGCGGGACCCGGACGGCCTCGCGCAGAACCCGGCCGCCCGAAAAGGTGCGGGTAGGGGATAGAGGGGGCGTCGCCGACCGGGACACGGACGACGCTAAGCGCCCCTTGCATCCAGGGCATACACTTTTGCCTATGACGCAAGACGATGGTGAGCTGGACAGCCTGGTACGCAAAAGGATCCGGGCCCTGCGCGTGGCTCAGGGCTGGTCACTGGAGGAGCTGGCCGCCCGTGCCAAGGTCAGCCAGTCCACCCTCAGCCGCATCGAGAACGGCCACCGCCGTCTCGCCCTGGACCAGCTCGTCACCATCGCCCGCGCCCTGGACACCTCCCTCGACCAGCTCGTCGAGAGCGCAACCGACGATGTCGTCTCCAACCCGGTCGTCGACGCCGCGCACGCGCGCATGCACTGGTCGGTCAAGGCGGAGCCGGGGATGACGGTCGTACGTCAGCGCATGACCAGCCCGCCGCCCGACAGCCCTTCGCGCATGCGTGCCCACCCGGGCCGTGAGTGGCTCGTGGTCCTGTCCGGCACCGCGGTCCTGCTGCTGGGCAACCGGCGCTTCCGTATCGAGACCAACCAGGCGGCGGAGTTCCCCACCATGCTTCCGCACGCCATCGGGGCGGAGGGCGGACCCTGCGAGATCCTGGGCATCTTCGACCGTGACGCCCGCCGGGGTCACCAGCGCGGCGAGGACACCGGCGGACCGGGCGGCACATCACCGTGAGCTGTCTCTCCGCCCGTACGGCCCAGGAGTGACTACGGGGCCGGTTCGGAGAGGCGGCGGTGGTAGCGGATGCCGGGGCGTCCGCTGAGTGTGGTGTCACCGACGACGGTGAACCCGTTACGGGCGAGGACCCTCTGCGAGGCCGGGTTGTCGGTCGTGGTGCGCGCGACGAGGGACGTCAGCCCGTAGGCCGCGGCGGCGAGCCCGCACACCTCGGCTACCGCGGCGGTCGCGACGCCCCGTCCCGTCGCGTGTTCCCCGATGCGGTAACCGAGTTCGGCGTTCCCGTCCTGGACGTCCACGAGATTGACCCGGCCCAGCAGGTCGCCCCGCTCGTCCACCACGACGTGGAAGTGGCAGGCGCCGGCGTCCTGTTCGGCCAGGAGGGCGCGGTGGCGAGCCGCGAACTCGCTGAAGTAGGCGTCCCCGCGGTCCGGGATGCTCCGGGCGAAGAACTCCCGGTTCTCGCGCTCGAACGCGAGCAACGCCGGTGCGTGGTCGGCCCGCAACCGCTCCAGCTTCGTCATCCCGGCAGCATACGACCCGGCGATCACGTACCGCCGGGGTCCGGGACAAACCCGGCCGGGGGCAGGCCGGTCACGTGCGGGTGAGCCGGGCGAGGTACGCGTCCAGGGCCTGCACGCGACCGGGCAGGTCCTCGCGGAGGTCCCACCAACGGATGCCGGAGATCTCCGCGTTGGGGTGAAAGGCGCGTACGCCGGCGGTGTGGCCCGTGAAGAGGGCGGCGTACTCGACGCGGCCGTCGGGTGCCAGCGAGAAGCGGGGCCGGCCGACGAACCGCAACGGCTCACGGCTCGACTGGCCGCTCTCCTCGCGCAGTTCACGCACGGCCGCCTGGCGAGGGGTCTCGCCGTCCTCGATGCCGCCGCCGGGGAGTTCCCAGGAACGCCGGTACCGGTCGAAGACCAGTAGCACACGCCCGGCGTGCCACAGGGCGACCAGGGCGACCGGCAACGGCGCGTCGCCGGGCGGTGCTTCCTCATCCCCCGGATGGAAGGAAAGCAGGGCGTTGCCGCGGTCGTCGGCGGCGAGTGGTGGGGCACCGGTACCGGCCATGAGCCCAGGATCCCCGGCCGGACGCCGGAGTGCGAGATGCCCGACGGCTCCTCGGCGCACATCGCAGGGGCCTGATCCGGGACCGCGCCCCTGGTGGAGGTGCCGGGGTTCCCATGCCGGCGCAGGTGTCGGCCCCGGACCAGACCAGCCGCGTACCCGGCAACGGGGTGCCGATACAGGAACTTTGTGCAAAAGACGTGAGAGTGCTCCGCGCACACGGGTAGGGGCGCACCGACTGTCGGTGCGCCCCTACCCGTTTCGCGGTGGCCGTCAGCCGCTGCTACCAGCGGTACCAACGGCCTCGGCTGCCGCCTGCCCCGGTGGAGCGGGCGAAGAAGCCGACGAGCCAGATCACCAGGACGATCACGGCGATCCACCACAGTGCCTTCAGGGCGAACCCGGCACCGAAGAGGATCAGAGCGAGCAGAAGAACGAGAAGCAGGGGAACCATAGTTATCAACCTCCGTTCCGCCGTGTGCCCCGCCGAACCACCCGCACACCTGGAAGTTTTATGCGTTTCTTATCCCCGAGCCGGGGCATCCGGAGACGTCGCCCACCCGCCGTGCGGTGCCCGGGCCGCCGCGTGAGGGGGCGCACGGTCAGCTCACACCGGGGGCGTTCGACCGGCGTATCGGCGGGTAGTCGGCGGCCATGTTCTTCTTCAGCAATCGCGTCGGCTGTCTGGGGTCCCTGCTGATCAGCGTCGTGGCCACCCTTCTCCTCTGGCTGCTCCTGAGCCGCTGACGTCCGCCGCCTCCGGCCCCGGTCCCCGCCGGACGGCCCGACCTGCGGCGGAGACGCGCCGCGCCGGCACTCGTACAGACGTCGGTGGCACGTCAGTCCGCCGGGTCACCCGATGGGTGATCTTCCCCGTGTCGCCGGGCGGGCCCGGTCAGTCTCGTAGCGGGAACTGGGTGGGCCGCCGCCCCGTCCGCAGCCGGACATCGCGCTGCCGGACCCGCGGCGGCCGCAAGCAGAGGGGGACGGCGTGACGGACGAGACCGGACGAGCACGGGGCGCGGGACACAGTGACGTGCTGCTGCTGGGCGCGGGCGTGGCGGACCTGGCCATCGGCGCGATGAGCACCGTCGTAGGAGGACTGCGCGGACTGCTGGGCCGCTCCGACGTGGTGGAACTGGCCGGAGAGGGGCGGGAGGACCTCAAGGCGCGCGGTCAGCTCGCACTGGACCGCTACGCCGCACGGCCCCCGGCGCACATGGAGGTGCTGGCGCGCCACGCGGCAGCCCGGCGCGCCGGCGGCGCCGATGACTGAGGGCAGCGCCCACACGGCCCTCAAGGCCCGGGTCGACCGGGTGCTGAGCGACTTCGTGCGCCAGGAGGCCGACCTCCTCCTGGACATCGACGAGCGGCTCGCGCCGGTGGCCGAACAACTGGAGATCGCCACCCTGCACGGCAAGCGGCTGCGGGCGGCGTTCTGCTACTGGGGCTGGCGGGCGGCCGGACAGCCGGACAGCGACGCCCTGGTGCGGGCGGCGGCCTCGATGGAACTCGTGCACGCGGCGGCGGTCGTCCACGACGACCTCATCGACGCGAGCAGCATCCGGCACGGCCTGCCGACCGCGCATCGCGCCCTGCGCGCCGTCACCTCCGAGGGCCCCCGTCCCAAGGCGGCCGCCCGTTGGCTGGCCATGCTCGTGGGGGACCTGCTGATGTCCTGGACCGGGCAGCTGTTCACCACCTGCGGCCTGCCTGCCGCCTACCTCTCGAGGGCCCGCCCCGCGTGGGCGGTCCTGGCCAGGGAGCTGGTGGCCGGCGAGTGCCTGGAGATCCTGCGCACCGGCCGGCCGCCGGACACCGACACGTCGCTGAAGGTCATCCGCTACAAGACCGCCAAGTACACCGTCGAACACCCCCTGCGCATCGGGGGCCTGCTCGCCGGGGCGCGCGGCGGGCTGCTGGAGGCGTACTCCGACTACGGACTGCCGCTGGGGGAGGCCTTCCAACTGCGCGACGACCTGCTGGGCCTGTTCGGCGACCCGGCGCGCACCGGGAAGGCCAACGCGGACGACCTCATCGCCCGCCGCCCCACCGCACTGCTGGCGCAGACGTGGCAGAGCGCGTCCGCCGCCGAGCGGGACGAACTGACGCGGCTGCTGGGGCGGCGCGACCTCGATCAGGACGGCGTGTTCCGGGTGCGGGAGATCATGCACGGCGCCGGTGCCCCCGCCCGCATCGAGGCGATGATCGCCGAGCGGATCGCCGTCGCCGCCGCCGTCCTGCACGACACGGACCTGCCTCCCGAAGCCGGCCGTGCCCTCGGCCACCTGGCGCATACGGCCACCGCCCGCCGGCACTGACATCCCGCCGCGCCCCTACGTGCGCGCGGCTCCTTTCGTGAAGACCCGCAAGGAGTCCCAGATGGTCTACACCGAGCAGTCCCTGCAAGCGTTGCGGGAGGCGGGCGACGAACTGGCCGACGCCACCGTGGCTACCCTCTTCGAGCGGGGCGAGGTCGGCAAGTTCAACACCCTCATGCGTTACTTCTCCACCGCCGGGCAGGAGTTGCCCGACGGACTGCCGGAGGTCGCCCGCGCCTATCTGCACGAGACGGCGGCCCCGCCCTCGTGGGTGGACTGGGCGGAGATGGAGAAGGCGCGGCTGTTCTTCATCGACAACAACGTGCACATCTCCACCGCCCTGTCCTTCGCCTCCATGCCGGCCTGTTACGTCGTGCCGCACGTCGCCAGGCTCCTGTCCGCGACGCACGGCCTGAGCTACCCCTCCAAACGGATGGCGGAGACAGGGCAGTTCACCGTCCATCTCATGCAGCCGGACGCCTTCGAGGCAGGCGGCCGCTTCGTCCCCGCCGCGCAGAAGGTGCGCCTGCTGCACGCCTCCATCCGCCACCACCTGCGCCGGGAGGGGTGTTGGGACACGGCGAGTCTGGGCGTCCCGATCTGCCAGGAGGACATGATCGGGGGACAGATGATGTTCTCCATCCAGGCCCTGGACGCCCTGCACCGGCTCGGCATCCACATGAGCACGGAGGGCGCCGAGTCCTACTACTACGCGTGGCGCGTGGTGGGCGCCATGCTGGGCGTCGACCAGGAACACGTACCGCAGGACCTCGAACAGGCCCGCCAGTTCTCCGACTTGTACATGACCCGCCACATGGGCCCCTCGGAGGAGGGCGCCCACCTCACCCGTCAACTCCTCGACCTGTACGAGGAGGTCGTCCCCGGGACCCTCTTCGATCCCGTCGTCGGCGCCCTCATCCGCTATCTCGTCGGCGACACCTGCGCCGACTGGCTCCAGGTGCCCCGCACCCCCTGGGACACGGCGGTCAAGGCCGCCCCCGCTCTGCTGGGCGTCCTGGAGACGATCGAGGACCGCTCCCCGCTGGGAGCCTGGGCGCTGGACCGCCTCGGCCACCTGACGACCCGCTTCGAACTCAGCTCACTGACCCGCGGCCGCGTGATGCACTACGCGATCCCCGAACACCTCAAGAAGGCCTACGACGTCCCCACCGCGGTGCCCCGCGCCCGCCGCTGGACACCGCCCGCCCCCACCCTCGCCCCCTGAGACCGGGCGCGGACGGCAACCGTTCCGGTCACCGGGACCGGCCCGTCGGGACCCGTGCTCAGACGTCGCCCCGGAACCAGTCGCGCTGGATCCGGTGCGCGAGGGCACGGCGCACCGACGCCGAACCGGTGGCGGCGGCGGTGTTCTTCCCAGGCACGTCGAGGCGGCGGCTGATCTCGTCGTACGCCCTGCGGTAACCGCCGGGCAGCTCGCCCCGACCCGACCGCAGGTCCTCCTCCACCAGACGGCGCAGCTCGTCGACGCTCTCGGGAGTGAAGCGCCTCCTGCCGCGGGCGAGGGCCTGGACGCGCTGCGTGCAACGGGCGTCGTCGCCGCATGACTCGGAGATCGCGTCGGCGAGCGCCCACAACCGCCCTTCGAGCCAGGGGGCGTCGTCCTGGTCCAGGGTGAGGTCCACCGTCGGAGACGCGTCGCGGCCCTGGTGCCTGGTCAACTGCTTGGACACGGCGGGCTGGCTCATCCCGGTGAGGCGGGCGATCTTCTCCTGGGTCCAGCCGAAACCGGCGAAGACGGGGATCAACTCGGCGCGCAGCGCCCGCATCTCCTCGCCCGCGCGGATGATCTCGTTGATACCAACCAGCATCGCCTCGGCCTGCTTCTCGCTCAGCGCCGAGGGGTCCGCGTGTTCCCTGTCTCCACCTGCCATGCCTTGGTTATACACCCTGGCCGCATCGGGTCATAACCGGGTTGTAAAACCTGGTTATAGCTGTCAGGATCCCGGCCATGCCCACCTTCCTCGCACCCGACGGAACCCGCCTCGCCTACCGCACCGCGGGCAGCGGCCCTCCGCTGATCTGCGTCCCCGGCGGTCCCGCCGACTCCCGCTACCTCGGCGACCTCGGCGGCCTCTCCGCACACCGCCGCCTGATCGTCGCGGACCTGCGCGGCACCGGCCGTTCCGCGAAGCCCGCGGACACCTCGACCTATCGTTGCGACCGTCTGGTCGACGACATCGAGGCGCTGCGCGGGCACCTGGACCTGCCCCGCGTCGACCTGCTCGGCCACTCCGCCGGCACGAACGTCGCCGTCCAGTACGCGGCCCGTCACCCGGAGCGCCTGCACACCCTCGTCCTTGTCGGCCCGAGCACCCGCGCCGTCGGCCTGGAGATCACCGGGCGAACGCGGCGCGACCTCGCCCGACTGCGCAGCGGGGAACCGTGGTTCGCGTCGGCGTACACGGCCCTGGAGACGCTCACCGAAGGCGCCGATGGTGACCCGGAGGCCATCACACCCTTCTTCTACGGCCGTTGGGACGACGCCGCGCGTCAGCACCACAGCGCCGGCCGGCCGCGTAACGAGGACGCGGTCGCCCACTTCGCCGCGGAGGGCGCCTTCACCCCGCGCGCCACCCGGGAGGCGCTCGCTGCCTGCCCGGCGCCGGTCCTGCTGCTCACCGGCGAGTACGACGTCAACAGCCCTCCGCGGTCGGTGGCGGAGCTGGCGGCGCTGTTCCCGGACGCGCGGCTGGAGGTGCAGCCGGCCGCGGGCCACTACCCGTGGCTCGACGACGCCGGGCGGTTCGTTGCGGTGACGGAGGCGTTCCTGGCGCGGCACGGGTGAGGCGGCACAGTTCTCGGTGAACAGCCCTCAGGTCCACCCGAGTTACTCACGCGGCCTCGCTCCGACACCCCATTGCGTGGACCCTGTTGCCTCACCTCCTCCTCGTGGATGCGATCCCCGAGCCCCTGAGACCTCCATTCGGCCGGAGGGCGGAAGCCGCGGGCGGGACAGCTGCGGGCGGCGGCCGTCCTCGCCACCGCCACCGCGCCCCCGCCCGTCAACCACTCGCGGCCAGGTTCACCCTCGCCCTCCGTGGCCCCATGACCGTCGCCCGTGCAACGGCGCGCTGTACGAGGCGGTCGGGTGGAGAGGGCGTATACGCAGGTCAGGTGGCGCGCTCGCGGCGATGACGGTGCTCGGCGGGGCGCGCCGGCGGAGGGCGCGCGAGGGTTTCATCCGTTGCCGCGGGCGCCGCGGATTGGTCGGTTAGCCAATTAAATCCCTTTCGGCCCGACACCAATCCGGCTCCCGCCCCGGACCGGATTCCCCACGTGAGGACAGAGCAGAACGACCGGCAACCACCCGCACTCTGGGCGCGGCTCCTTCTCGGCGCGCTCAGCGGGTTCCTGGCCGGTTTCGCCGCCCTGGCGGTCGCGGAGCTGGTGTCCGCGGCGGTGCGCCCGCAGGCGGGTCCGGTCGTCGCCGTCGGGGGTGCGGCGATCGACCGCACGCCCGCCCCGGTGAAGGACTGGGCCATCCGCCACTTCGGCACCGACGACAAACTCGTCCTGCAACTGGGCATCGTCGCCGCGCTGACCCTGCTCGCACTGGCACTCGGGATCCTGGCGGTCCGTCACCGCCGCCTGGGAGCAGCCGGGGTGCTCCTCTTCGGAGTCGTCGGAGCCGTGGCGGCCACCAGCCGTCCCGACTCCACCGGTCTCGGAGACGCCCTGCCCTCGGTCGTCGGCGCCCTCGCCGGTGCGCTGCTGCTCTACCTGCTGATCGGAAGGCTGTACGCACCCGCCCCGCACGCCGTCGGCGCGGCGTCGACGGCGCCCGCCGAGGACCCGGCGCCGCACGACGGCACCGGCTCGCCCGAGGCGTCCGGAGCCGGATCGCCCGCACGGGCCGGGGACGAGGCGGGCGGACGCGGCTGGGACCGCCGGGGATTCGTCATCGCGGCGACCGCCGCCGCAGCCGTGTCCGCCGGCGCCGGACTGTGGGGCCGCTCGCTCAACGGCCGTACCGGCAAGGAGGCGGTCGCCTCGCGCGACCGGCTCGTCCTGCCCGCGCCCTCCTCCGCCGCACCGCCCGTCCCCAGGGGAGCCGGGCTGCGCGTGGCCGGCGTGAGCCCGTTCGTGACGCCCACCAAGGACTTCTACCGGGTGGACACCGCTCTGGTCGTACCGAAGGTGGACGCGACGAACTGGCGGCTGCGGATCCACGGAAAGGGCGTGGCCCGTCCGACGACGCTCACCTTCGAGGACCTGCTCCGCCGTGAACTCGTCGAGCGGCACATCACGTTGACGTGCGTGTCGAACGAGGTCGGCGGCCCGTACGTGGGCAACGCGCGCTGGATCGGGGTCCGGCTCGCGGACCTCCTGGGCGAGTGCGGTGTCCGGCCGCCCTCGCGCGGCGGACCGGCCGATCAGCTGGTGGCCCGCTCGGTCGACGGCATGACCATCGGCAGCCCGGTCGAGGACGTCATGGACGGCCGCGACGCGCTGCTGGCGGTGGGCATGAACGGCGAACCGCTGCCCTTCGAGCACGGGTTCCCGGTCCGCATGCTGGTGCCCGGCCTGTACGGGTACGTGTCGGCCTGCAAGTGGATCGAGGACATCGAGCTGACCACGTTCGACGCCTACGACCCGTACTGGGTCAAGCGCAAGTGGGCCCGGAAGGCGCCGATCAAGACGCAGTCCCGGATCGACACCCCCAAGCCGTTCGCCCGTCCCGCGGCCGGCGCGGTCATGGTCGCCGGGGTCGCCTGGGCCCAGCACCGGGGCGTCGACCGGGTCGAGGTCCGCGTGGACGACGGCCCCTGGCAGCAGGCGGACCTGGCCGCCGAGGACACCCGCGACACCTGGCGCCAGTGGTCCTTCCCCTGGAAGGCGACCCGAGGCGCCCACACCCTGACCGTGCGCGCCACCGACCGCAGCGGCCGGGTGCAGACCGACCGGCGCACCCGCACCATCCCGGACGGGGCCAGCGGTCGCCACTCGGTGGTGGTCACCGTCGACTGACCACGCCCACAAGCCACTTCAACCGATTCATCAAGCATATCCCTACGCAGCGTTTCCTACGCAACATCCGACTGGAGAACCGTCATGAACACTCGTATCCGCCGCACCGCCGTCACCGTCGCCGCAGTCGCCATGCTGCCGATCGCGCTGACCGCCTGTTCCGACGACAGCAAGGACTCCGGATCGTCCGGCTCGTCGAAGACCTCCGCCTCCGCGGCGGCCACCGACACCTCGGCCGGCGGCACCGCCGACGAGATGAGCTCCGACGAGCCGTTCGGCCCGGCCTGCGCCTCGGTGCCCAAGGACGGCGCGGGCTCCTTCGACGGCATGGCCAAGGACCCGGTGGCCACCGCCGCCTCCAACAACCCGGCCCTGTCCACGCTGGTCACGGCCGTGAAGAAGGCCGGTCTGGTCGACACGCTCAACAACGCGGAGAACATCACCGTGTTCGCGCCGACCAACGACGCCTTCGCGAAGATCCCGAAGGCCGACCTGGACAAGGTCCTCAACGACAAGGCGCAGCTGACGAAGATCCTCACCTACCACGTCGTCGGCCAGAAGCTCACCCCCAAGGACCTGGAGAACGGCTCCTTCCCGACGCTGGAGAAGTCCAAGCTGACCACCTCGGGCTCCGGTGAGTCCTACACCGTGAACGACTCCGCCAAGGTCGTCTGCGGCAACGTCAAGACCGCCAACGCCAACGTCTACATCATCGACACCGTGCTGATGCCCAAGAGCTGACGCAGGTCGACAGCGGCGCCGCCGGGCTCAGGTCCCGGCGGCGCCGCGCCACGGTCCTCCTGTGACGGGGAGAGAAGGGGCGGGCGGGGCATCTTGCCCCGCCCGCCCCTGTCCCCGCCGCGGGCGGTCCCGCCTCCGCTTCACCAGGGCAGGGGGCCCTCCGCGTCGAAGTAGCCGCCCGTCGGTCCCTCGGGACCGGTCATCGCCATCCGGACGATGATCTCGGCGCCCTCCTCGACGGTCTGCGTGCCGGTGTGCCCGTTCAGGTCGGTCGCGGTGTACCCGGGCTCGACGGCGTTGACCCGCATGCCGGGGAACGCCTTCGCGTACTGCACGGTGACCATGTTCAGCGCGGCCTTCGAGGCCGGGTAGGCGACCCCTGGATACGCGTACGTCGGCGTGCCCGCGGAACTCACCGCGGTCAGGGAGGCCAGCCCGCTGCTGACGTTCACCACGACCGGCGCGGCGGAACGCGCCAGCAGGGGCAGGAACGCGTGCAGGACACGCACCGTGCCGAAGACGTTCGTCTCGAACAGCGGACGCATCAGGTCCGCGGTCAGCTCCGCGGCGCCCACCACGCCGCCCTGCGGGGTGCGCCCCTCGATGCCGGCGTTGTTGACCAGCACGTCCAGTCCGCCGTCGGCTTCGACCCTCTTCGCCGCCGCCGTCACGGACTCCTCGTCGGTGACGTCGATGAGCAGCGGCCGGGCACCCAGCCGCTCGGCGGCCCGCCGCCCGCGCTCGGCGTCCCGGCTGCCCACGTACACGGTGTGACCGGCCGCGACGAGCCGTCGCGCGGTCTCGAAACCCAGGCCCTTGTTGGCTCCGGTGATCAGTGTTGTCGTCATGCCCCAAGACTCGGCCGCCGCGGTTCGCACAGCCAGATGCCCAGGCTTCCTGGGACCAGCGGTACCAGGCACCCCCGTCCCCCGCGCGGCACACTGGGCGCATGGCGACGGCGGAGTTCGGACAGGCGGTACGGCGCTGGCGTGACCGCGTCTCACCCGAGAGCGCCGGGCTGCCCGCCGGCGGCCAGCGGCGCGCGGCCGGGCTGCGCCGGGAGGAGCTGGCCCTGCTGGCCGGGATCTCCGTCGACTACGTCACCCGCCTCGAACAGGGCCGCGCCTCCCACCCCTCGGCGCAGGTCGTCGCCGCCCTGGCCCGGGCGCTGCGGCTGTCCGACACCGAGCGCTCCCACCTGTTCCGGCTGGCCGGGCTGGCACCGCCGGGACCCGAGACGGTGCCCGGCCACCTCACCCCGAGCGTCCAGCGGATGCTGGACCGGCTCACCGGCACCCCCGTCGCCGTCTACGACGCGGCCTGGACACTGCTGGTGGCCAACGCCGCGTACGCCGCGCTGATGGGTGACGTCTCGGGGTGGCGCGGCCACCAGCGCAACGGCGTGTGGCGCAACTTCCTCGGCCCCGGCAGCCGGGTGCGGCACACCCCGGACGAGCGGCGCGCGTTCGAGGCCGCGCTGGTCGCCGACCTGCGTGCGGCCGCCGACCGCTATCCGGCGGACCCCGGACTGCGGCGTCTGGTGGGGGAACTGCGCTCCGGCAGCGCCCGGTTCGCCGAGCTGTGGGACTCCGGCGCGGTCGGACACCACCGGGCCGCCCGCAAGACCATCGACTATCCGCAGACGGGCGCCCTGACCCTGGACTGCGACGTGCTCACCGTCGCGGGCAGCGACCTGCGCATCATGGTCTACACGGCCGAGCCCGGCACCCCCGACGCCGAGCGCCTCGCCCTGCTCACCGTCCTGGGCACCCAGACGCTCGTCGGCTGACCGGGCACGGGAGCGGCCAGAGGCACACTCGCGGCAGCCCGTGCCGCTCGCCGGTCGGCCACCGGTTCCCCGCTCAGCGGGCGGAGGCGAGTACCAGCGTCCACCAGGAGCCGCGGCGCCCGGCCCGGACGCCGGCACCGGCATCGTCGTACCCGCAGTTCAGGACGATGGAGCGGTGCGGCGGGCTGTCCATCCAGGCCTCGACGGCGGCCCTGGGCGTGGCGGGTCCGGCGGTGATGTTCTCGCCCGCCTGACCGAACCGGTATCCGGCCGCCCGCAGCCGGCTCGCCGTGGTGCTGCCACCGCTTCCGGTGTGGGACAGCCGCCCGTGCCGGGCCATGTCCGCGCTGTGCCGGCGGGCGGCCCGGCCGAGCGCGCCGTTCGGGTGCACGGGCGGGCAGCCGGCGCGGTCGCGGTACCGGTTGACGGCCGCGATCACGGCGGCCTCGGAGGAGGCGCGCAGCACGGGCAGAGCAGGCGGCCAGCGACCCGTCACGGCGGGCGGCACCCACAAGGGGACCGGCTGGCGGGGCGGCGGCCAGGGCACCGGCGGGGGCCCGGCCCAGGACGGCACCGCGAGGGCGCACAGGAACGCGACCGCGGCGAGAGCGACCGCGGTGACCGACCGGATGCGGAACACCATTTCGTCCCCCTTCTCGACAGGGTCCACAGGCCTTGCGAGGCCGGTGGGTACGCGGACACGAGGTCCGGTCATTCTCGGGCGCCGTACGGCGGTGCCGCCGCCGCGGCCGGTCCGTCCGGAGTAACACCGCCACCCCGCACCGCCGGTCGCCCACCCCGACCGGGCGCGGAGCCCGTACGTCCGCCACTCCGGGCCGGGCACGCGGGCCGCAAGCCGCGGCCACGTACCTTGTGCGCACGCCCCCGGCCGTCCTGAACAGGCACCGAGTCCGCCGTTCGTCCGCCGGCCCCGGAGTGGGACCGGCGGACGACGCGTTGTCCTAGAGGGCGCCGCCCCGCGAGAGGGTGGTCTCCCGTACAAAGCGCTGGACCCCCTCGGCGAACGGTCGGGGCTCCTCCACGTGCCCCATGTGACCGCTGTTCTCCAGGACCAGCAGGCGGGAGTCGGGGATCAGTTCGGCCAGTTCGAGGCCCCAGCGCATGCCGCAGATCACGTCGTGCCGGCCCACGATCACCAGAGCCGGTACCGCCAGGTCCTTCAGCGCGGCACGGTCGTCGACGACGTCGGGAGCGAGGTCCTCGTCCAGGCCCGAGACGTGGGTGGCCCGGATCGCGTCCCGGAACGGGGTGTACCGCTCGACGTCGCCCCAGTAGTCGGCGAAGTAGGACGGCAGTACGCCTTTGGCCACCGCCTCGGTCTGCTCGTCGCTCTCGATGGCGGACATGGCGGCGAACGCGGCCAGCACGCCGGGCAGTTCGGGATGCCCGGCGTGGCGGGCCGCGAACGCCTCGACCATGCGGGCGGCCTCGGCGCCGTGCTCCGGGCCGGTCACGGGGGAGCCCTCGTACAGCACGACGCCGGCCAGCTGCCCGGAGCGGTGCAGGGCGTGGTGGGCGGCGACGAATGCGCCGTGCGAGTGCCCCAGCAGGTGCACCTTCGGCACGCCGAGCCGGTTGGTGAGTATCTGCAGGAAGCGGCTGTAGCGCTCGCGCGTGTATCCGTGCGGGTGCGAAGGCAGACGGCTGTCCTGGGCGGTGCCGACGGGTTCGACGTACACCATGGTCAGGTGTGCCTCGAGGGCGGGCATGCGCAGGTACTCCCAGGAGATGCCGGGGCCGCCCGGGTGGGCCACGCACACCGGCCCCGTGCCGTGGACGTGGTACCGCTGGACCACGCCGCCCAGTCGGTAGGTGTGGGTGCCGGGGGAGAGGGCCGGCTCTGTGTGCGCGCTGGTCGTGTCCATCGGGACCTCCGTGCGGTGTGTGGGTTTCTGACACCGACACGAGAGTTCGCCCGCCGATAAGTTCGATGGTCGACGTGTGATCCGGCTCACAGGGAGGGGGTGTGGCGGCTCGGTCACGGGTCTGGACCTACGTCTCAACCCGCTTCGGCAGGTGCTGACTTCGGCTGTGTGCGGGGCGAGTGGTACAGGGAGATCCTGTCGACACGGCCGCCGTCCAGAGTCATGATCCAGGCGACGCCCGGGGGACAGTGGTCCGGATCGTCGGCCGGGTTGAGGAATTCCATCTCCCACACGACCAGGGAACGTCCGGCCACCACATGGACCGGCCGCTGGCGTACGCCCGCCGCGAGGTCGCAGTCCATGCCCGCCAGCAGGAAGCGGGTCCCGCCGAGCCGCTCACCCCGGGTCAGCAGGGAGACGTCGCGGGAGTAACGGTCCTTGACGACCTTGTCGAATTCCCCGCGCTCGGCTGCCGCGAGCGTCTCGTGGGCCTCCTGCCGGCTGGCCTCCGTACGCCGTGTCACGTCCTCGTGCGCCGAGGACGCCGTGGCGGTGAGTGCGCGGGCGAGTAGGGCGCGGGCCTGGCTGAGCCGGCTCCGGACGGTGCCGACCGGCACGGCGCAGGCCTCGGCGATCTGCGCGTAGGAGGTGATGCCGGTGGAGAAGTAGCGCAGGACGACCGGCAGCCGCAGCGTCGGCGACAGCGTCTCGACCGCCGCCCAGATCCAGTCCCGCAGCGCGTGGCTCTCCAGGAGGTGCTCGGGGGTGACGCGGTCGGGCGGGAGCGGCACCTGTGCCACGGGCCGGGTGCGGCGGGCGTCCCGCAGCAGGGCCCGGCAGCTGTTGCGTACCACCATGCGCAGCCACGGGCCCACGGCCCGGGGGTCGCGGACGTCCACGATCCGCCGCAGCGCCACGAGTGCGGCGTCCTGCATGACGTCGTCCACGTCCGGGCCTGGCCCCAGCAGGCTGAGGGCCACCGCGCGCATGCCGGGCCGGTGCCGCTCCAGGAGCCCGGCCAGGGCGGACACGTCGCCCGCCTGTGCGGCCAGGGTGAGCGCGGCATCGTGTGCGACGTCGTCCGCAGTCCCGCTCACACCCGTCCTCCTGTCGCCCCACATGTGTCGCGATCCTAACCGCGACGGTCACACGTGTGCCGGGCGGCGGTCCCGTGGAGCCCGGCGGGGTGGGCGCCGCCGTCCTCGTCTCGGAACCTCGGAGCGGCGCTCCCTGTTCCCTGGGGTCTTTCTCGCCCTCGCCCCCGAGTTGGCCCGGCAAGGGCCGAGAGGCGTACCGGGCTCGCACCGGGGGCGACCGCCGGGACCTCGTAGCGGTGGGCGAGGGTGCGCCGGTCACCGGTGGCCGGCGGCCCTGGTGCGTGTCGCCGCGGTGGTTTCGTCGATACTGCATGCAGACGCGGTACGCAGCAGAGCTGCCACGGACGAAAGAACCTCCCGCAGGAAGGCCCCACACGGTGACCACCGTCGCATACCAGGGTGAACCCGGATCCAACTCGGCGACCGCCGCGCACGCCCTGTTCTCGGTCGGCGGCGAGGTGGCCTGCACCAGCTTCGAGCAGGCCCTGGACGCGGTGACCCTCGGTGAGGCCGACGTCGCCGTGATCCCGGTGGACAACTCGGCCGCGGGCCGCGTCGCCGACGTGCACCATCTGCTGCCGGAGTCGGGGCTGTTCATCGTCGGCGAGTACTTCCTGGCGATCCGCTTCGACTTGATGGGCGTACCCGGCGCCACCCTGGACCAGGTGGAGTGCGTCCGCAGCCACGTGCACGCGCTGGGGCAGTGTCGCAAGCTGCTGCGGGAAGGCGGCTGGCGCACGCTCGTCAGCGACGACACGGCCGGGGCGGCGCGCGAGGTGGCCGAGTTGGGCGATCCTCGGCACGCCGCGCTGGCCCCGCCCGCCGCGGCCGCGCTCTACGGTCTCGACGTGCTGCGCCCCGAGGTCGAGGACGACCCGGACAACACCACGCGGTTCGTGGTGCTGTCCCGGGACGCGGCCCCGGCGCCGGACGCGGGGAACCCGAAGATGACGAGCGTGTTCTTCAGCGTGCGCAACATCCCGAGCGCCCTCTACAAGGCACTCGGCGGCTTCGCCAGCAGCGGCGTCAACCTCACCAAGATCGAGAGCTACCAGATCGGCGCGGGGCTGGGGGCCAGCCGCTTCTACGTCGAGATCGAGGGACACCCGGACGACGAGCGCGTCGCCCTCGCCCTGGACGAACTGCGTTTCTTCTCCACCGAGGTGCGGCTCCTGGGCGTGTACCCCGCGGACCCCCACCGACTGAAGGCCTGACCTGGCCCGGGTGCGGGAACCAGCCGCCCCGGACAGCGGGTGCCTTGCGCGAGGTCACACGTATCGCGTGAGCACCGTGGAACCTGAAGATACGCCGCGGTGTCGTCGACGTACACGGACTCCTCGCCGCGCAGGCGGAGTTGCTCCAGCACGAATTCGTAGATCCCCCCGGCTCGCGCCGCTTGCGCATGCCGTGCACCTCCGAAAGCACCACGGCGTCGTAGGGGTCTTCCAGCTCGTACCCGTCGCATCCCGCGCGTGTGCCGCGCCGCGGAGGAGATGGGCTACGACGGGACGCGCGCGCGTACGGGCGCGTTCCTCGGTCAGGGAGCCCCGAGGCCGTGCAGCAGGGTGTCGACGACGACGTCCGCCGCCCGGCCCGGGCTCAGTTCGGGCAGCTGCCGGTTCACGAGGTGCGTCAACTGGGGCAGCAGCGCGCTCGCCCACCCCTGCGGCAGATCGGAGCGCAGGAGTCCTTCGTCGGTGGCCCGTTGGAGGAAGGTGTCCACTTCGGTCACGGAGGTGTCCCGGCGTTGGCGGATGGTGTCGTGGGTGAGCATGCGGGTGAGGTCGACGGGCCAGGTGCGGTTGACGGTGATGACGTTCTCGACGTAGCGGTGCAGGGCGACGGTGACGGGTGCTTCGCGTAGTCGGGCGTCTTCGATGGCGTTCTCGATGGCGGTGAGGCGGGCTTCGTAGATGGCGGCGAGGAGTTCTTCGCGGGAGGCGAAGCGTCGGTAGACGGTACGTCGGTCGACGCCGGCTTCGGCGGCGATGCTCGCGATGCTGGCGCCGGGGTCGGCGGCGAGCATGCGGGCTCCGGTCGTCAGGACGGCTTCCAGGTTGCGCGCTGCGTCGGCTCTCACGCGGCGATTCTATCGGTGATCTGTGACCCTTGAGGCATTTAGCGTCCTTACGGTGTGTATCACTTCCATCTAAGTGCTACATTCAAGAGGCAGATAAAGGAGATAATGCCAGCAGGGTGAGGCGTGGACGGAACGGGCGCAGCACCTCTGCTCCTTCGGAGAGAGGCAAGTCGATGTCGAAGACACAGTCCGCGTCACCGCGGGCAGGTGGTGTCGCCGCCGCCATGGGCGCGCTGATCCTGGCGGTCCTGCTCGCCGCGCTCGACCAGACCATCGTTTCCACCGCGCTGCCCCGGATAGCGCAGGACCTGGACGGGTTCGACGACATCGCCTGGGTCAGTGCCGCGTACCTGCTCGCCTCGACCGCCGTGACACCGCTGTGGGGCAAGCTCGGCGACATGTTCGGCCGCAAGCGGCTCTACCTGACCTCGACCGGGATCTTCCTGACCGCCTCGGTGGCCTGCGGCCTGGCCCAGACCCTCCCCGAACTGATCGGCGCCCGGGTCCTCCAGGGCGTGGGTGGCGGCGGCATGATCGTGTTGACCTTCGCCCTGGTCGGCGACATCGTCGCCCCGAGCGAGCGCGGCCGGTACCAGGGGATGTTCGGCTCGGTCTACGGCGTCGCCAGCATCGTCGGCCCGCTGCTGGGCGGCATCTTCACCGACCAGCTCTCCTGGCGGTGGGCCTTCCTGATCAACCTGCCGGTCGGGATCGTCGCCCTCGTCCTCGCCGCCCGGGCGCTGCCCGCGGCCACCCGGGGCGCCAGGGCCCGTATCGACTACGCGGGCGCCACCGTCCTGGCCGCCATCGCCACCGGGCTGGTCCTCGTGACGTCCTTCGGTGAGCGGTGGGGCTGGGGCTCACCGGCCATCATCGGCCTGATCGCCGCCACCCTCGCGCTGGCCGCACTGCTGGTGCCCGTCGAGCGCCGGGCCGCGGCCCCGGTCCTGCCGCCGGCCATGCTCGGCTCCCGGACCGTGGTCTTCTCCTCGCTGATCGGCTTCTTCGCGAACGCCGCCATGTTCGCCGTCCTGGTCTACCTGCCGACCTACCTCCAGATCGTCCACGGTGTCTCGGCGACCCTGTCCGGAATCCACATGCTGCCGCTGGTCGCCGGCCTGGTCGTCAGCCAGTCCCTCGCCGGACGCTGGACCGCTCACGTCGAAAGGCTGCGCCTGATCCTGCTCGGGGGCCTGGCCGCCAACCTCGCCGGACTCCTGCTGCTGGGCACCATCGGGGGTGGTACCGGCACCCTGGCCCTGAGCGGCTACTTCCTGATCACGGGCGTCGGTATCGGCATGGTCCCCATGGTCGTACTGACCACCGTCCAGAACAGCGTGCCCACCGCCGACCTGGGCGCCGCGAGCGCAGTCGTGACCTTCGCCCGCTCGATCGGCGCGGCGTTCGGAGTCGCCGTCTTCGGCAGCCTGCTCAACTCCGGTTTCGCCGAGCGCACCCGCGCCCTGCCCACCGTCGGCGGCTTCGACGCCGCCCGGCCCGACACCGTCGGCCACCTGCCCGCCTCCCTGCGCGACACCGCGCTCGACGCCTTCGCCCACGCCACCGCCACCGGCTACCTGTGGATCGCCCCGAGCCTGGCGGTCGGGATCGTCCTCGCCCTCTTCCTCAAGCCCTCCCGCGAGAGGGAGGGCCCGGATGGGAGCGCCGGCAACATCCCCGACAGCGCCGTACAGGAGACCGTCGCCGCCTGAAGCGCGCACACAGCCGCATCGACCGGCCGGCACCCGCACCGGGGCCGGCCGTCGGCATGTCCGCCCCCGCCGACCAGTTCGGCGCGAGCCGGTGGCCGCATCCCTAGTGCTCGTCAGCATTCGGTGGAGCATCATCACCTGTCAAGACGGTGACAGGAGTGAGAGGGCTTCCAGGTTGGTGCGTGCGGGTGTGACTCTGCACTTTGCGCAGGTGTCGGCTCGCGCCGGGGCATCCCTGTCGAAACGCCTGCGCTGCCGGGAAGAGCGAGGCTCTTCCCGGCAGCGCAGGCGGGGCGTGCGGAGAGACCCGGCGGAAGCGGCCAGGACGCCCCGTGCGATGGGCGACGGGCTAGAGATGGTCCGCGTCGACCACCGCCTGGGCGAAGACGCTAGGGGCCTCCTGCGGCAGGTTGTGGCCGATGTTCTCGACGGTGCGGTGCGCGTAGGGGCCGGTGAAGTGGTCGCGGTAGGCCGAACCCCCACCGGGTGCGGTGAACGGGTCGAGGGCCGCGTCAAGGGTGACGGTGGGGACGTGGATGGGGGGCTGGGCGGCGAGCAGCTTCTCATAGCGGTCGTAGCGGGGCTCACCCTCCACGAGGCCGATGCGCCACCGGTAGTTGAACAGGACGACGGCGGCGTAGTCGGGGTTCTTGAACGCCTCGGCCGTGCGGTTGTACGTGGCGTCGTCGAAGTCCCAGTTGGGGGAGACGAGTTCCCACACGTAGCGGCACAGCGCGAGGCGCTCCTCCTCGTCCTCCATGGCCTGCTTGCCGCGAGGGGTGGCGAAGTACCACTGGTACCACCAGTTGTGCTCGACGGCCGGGGCGGCAGGCGTCAGCTGCGCCTTGCGGTTGGTGATGAGATAACCGCTGGTGGAGACAAGGGCCTTGACCCTCTCGGGCCACAGCGCGGCGATGATGTCGGCGGTGCGCGAGCCCCAGTCGAAGCCGGCCAGTACCGCCTTGTCGATCTTCAGTGCGTCCATGAGGGCGATGATGTCGAGCGCTACGGCGGACTGTTCGGCGGTGCGGGGGGTGCTGCGGGACAGGAAGCTCGTGCTGCCGTGCCCGCGCAGGTAGGGGACGATCACGCGGTAGCCGAGGTCGGCGAGGAGCGGTGCGACGTCGACGAAGCTGTGGATGTCGTACGGCCAGCCGTGCAGAAGGACGACGACCGGGCCGTGGGCGGGCCCGGCCTCGGCGTATCCGATGTCGAGGACTCCGGCCTTGACCTGCTTGAGCCTGCGGAAACCGGTGTGGGTGCCGGGGGTGATCGTGGGCACGGCGGGGGCGGACGCGCCTGCCGCCTGGTGCGCGGCGGTGGAGGCGGACGCGCCGTTCTGCAGGCCGGCCAGCGAGACCGCTGCCGCACCGGTGCCCAGGCCTACGGCCTTGCTGAATGTGCGCCTGTTGATCATGGTGAGAAACCCTCCGTCGTGCGTGTCCGGTGACCGGCTCGCGCCCGGAGTCCTCCCTTCGCACCTGCGGTACGAGGTGGCTCCGGCGCCTCGGTGCGATGACCCTCACACACGTTGCGTCACCTGTCAAACAGGTGACATGGTGCGTCGCGGGTATGGGTCAAGTCCTACCGTCGGCTTTACCGACTCTCGGTTGTGTACGTAAGAATCTAAAGTGCTACATTGAAGTGACAGTTTTGAGTGAGTGAGTAGACGACTCAATGTCACGGAAGAGGGCGAGCGCATGATCACCTACGAGCGGCTTTTCATCGGAGGTTCCTGGGTCGAGCCGAGCAGCCCGCAGTTGCTCGACATCGTCTCTCCGCACGACCGGTCGGTGGTCGCCCGCGCCGCCCAGGCGCAGCCCGCCGACGTCGACCGCGCGGTCGCGGCCGCCAAGAAGTCCTTCGAGGCGGGTGAATGGCGACTGACCCCGCCCGCCGAGCGGATCGCCGTCCTGCGCCGCTTCAACGCGCTGCGCGAGGAGGACGCCGAGAAGATCGCCCGGCTCATCTCGCTGGAGAACGGCTCGGCCGGCTGGTTCACCCGCGCCGGACAGCCCGGTCTGACCCGGCAGGCGAACGCCTACCTGCGGGCGGCGGAGGAGTTCGGCTGGGAGGAGACGCTCGTCCCCTCGGACCCGGCGTCCCCGGTGCGCAGCGTGGTCCGTCGTGAGGCGATCGGTGTCGTGGCCGCGGTGATCCCGTGGAACTCGCCGTTCTCCTCGGCCACCTCCAAGCTCATCCCGGCCCTGGTCACCGGCAACTCCGTGGTCCTCAAGGTCTCCCCGGAGAACTCGCTGAGCATGGGATTCCTGGCAGAACTGCTGGAGCGGGTGGGCCTGCCCGCAGGCGTCGTCAGTGTCCTGCCCGCGGACCGCGAGACCAGCGAACACCTCGTGTCCCACCGGGACGTCGACAAGATCGCCTTCACCGGCTCCACCAGTGCCGGCCGCCGCATCGCCGCCATCGCGGGTGAGCAGCTCAAGCGGGTCAGCCTGGAGCTGGGCGGCAAGTCCGCCGCGATCATCCTGCCCGACGCCGACATCGAGAAGGCCGTCGCCGGCGTGAAGTTCGGCTCGCTGCTCAACAACGGCGAGTCCTGCATCGCCCAGACCCGTATCCTCGCCCCGCGCAGCCGGTACGAGGAGGTCGTCCAGGGGCTGAAGGAACTGGTGGAGTCGCTGAAGGTCGGCGACCCGAACGACCCCGACACCTTCATCGGGCCGATGATCCGCCCCGACCAGCAGGAGCGGGTCCGCAGCTACATCCGGCTCGGCATCGAGGAAGGTGCACGCCTCGTCGTCGGCGGCCCGCAGATCCCGGCCGGCCTGGACAAGGGCAATTACGTCACGCCCACCCTCTTCGTCGACGTCGACAACTCCATGCGGATCGCGCAGGAGGAGGTCTTCGGCCCGGTCCTGGTCGTCATCGCCTACGACGACGAGGACGACGCCGTCCGCATCGCCAACGACTCCGAGTACGGCCTGTCCGGAGGTGTCTGGTCCGCGGACGAGGAGCACGCCCTCGCGGTCGCCCGCCGGATCCGCACCGGGACCGTCACGATCAACGGCGCCTCCATCGCCTTCGACGGCCCGTTCGGCGGCTTCAAGGCCAGCGGCATCGGTCGCGAGTACGGCGCGGTCGGCATCGGCACGTACACCGAGTACAAGACCATCACCGTCTGAATGCCGGCCATGCGACGCGGGAGCCGTGAGTCCCGCACCGACGAGGGATCGGAGGACTCGTCGTGAGCAAGACCTGGCTGATCACGGGGAGTTCACCCGGCCTGGGCCGCACGCCGGCCGAGACGGTCCTGGCCTTCGCCGCGGCGCAGCACATGGCCGACCGCCTCGCCGCGAAGGACGCCCGATGGCACCACGTCGCCGAAGCAGCGTCCGCGTGAAGCGTGCCCCCGACCGAACGGGGTGCCGCGACGGGGCTCACATGTGACATGCGTCCGTCGCCGTTCTGGAGGTGTGCTTGCCTACGTTCTTACGTCACCGGCTTGACAGGTGACAAAGAGTGGAGCAGGCTCACGGTAGTCGCCCGAGGCGATGAGCGGGACGATCGACGAAATGGAGCACGGCCATGAACAACGAACTCCCCGTGGACCCCGACGCTGCGGCCCGGCAGGCGCGCTTCGGCAAACTCCCCGAGCGGGTCCGCGTCGAGGACATGACGATCGACGCGGAAGCCGCGCCCGGCGGAGGCAGCGCCTCGTACAACCCCGAGAGCGCGTTCAACTACTACTCGTGCCTGGCCCTCGATCTGGGCCTCTGACCGTCCACTCGGCCGCGACCGCCGTGCCGTCACCCGCCGAAGACGGCCGTGCGACGCTCGTGGTGACCGGGCCCGGGCACTGGCCGTCCGGCGTCGCCCGCGTCCGTCTGCTCCACGGCGAACGCGGGCGACGTACGCGCGCGACCTGGGAGGCCCGGGAGCAACTGCTCGCGACGCTGGAGGCGTTCGAATCACTCGGCCCGGCCTCGCGTAGACCGCACGCTTACCGAGCCGCGGGCCGCCGGTCACGTCGAGGCGTCCGTCTCGGGCCCGCTGCCGTTGACGGCCGAGGAGCGTCGGATCGCCATGCCGACGGCGACCGGGCTGACCGGCAAGCAGGTCGCTGAGTGTCCCTTCCTCGCGCACTGCACCCTCGGCGCGCACCCCTACCGGCTCTGCCGCAATCTCGGCATCAACTCCCGCACCGCACCGCACCGCACCGCACTTCGCGACGCCCTCGCGCCTTGGGCCGGGAGAAGCCCTGGCACCCCGCCGTGCCGGGCATCCGCGCGGGCTGCGCGAGGGGCGAGCGCCGTAGGCAGGCGCGCCTGATTCCCCTCGCCGGTCGGCCGGAGGGCGCGGTTGTCGTCCTGGACGGAGTCGCACACCACTAGTCACCGCCTTGACCGGTGACGCAAAGGACTGCCATGATGACGTCACCAGTTCAACCGGTGGCGAATGAAATGTCCCGGTCGAGGGGTTCACGGACTTCGGACACCGATGGGGAGCATCAGCCATGGCAGTCACCTACACCGCCGTTGTGGACGTCGACGGGGAGGGCCGCAACGGCGGTCATGTCCGCTCCTCCGACGGGTTGCTGGAGACGAGCCTCGCCCTGCCGAAGGAGCTGGGCGGCGCCGGCACCGCGACCAACCCCGAGCAGCTGCTCGCCGCCGGGTGGGCCGCCTGTTTCCTCGGCGCCCTGCGCCGTGCCGCGGCCCAGCGCCAGATCCGGTTGACCAGCACCAGCGTCACGGCCGAGATCACCCTCACCCACGGCGACGACGGAGAGTTCTCCCTCTCAACGGTCCTCAATCCCGTCCTGGGCGGCGTGGACCAGGCCACCGCACAGGAACTCGCGCAGGCCGCCCATCGGATCTGCCCGTACTCCAAGGCCACCCGCGACAACGTCCCCGTCGTCATCAACGCCTCGGCCGCCTGACCGACCCCACGGACCGCGGGTCCCGCGCCCCTTCCCATCCCCCGCACGGACCCGCTCACGCCCACCTCACACACCTGACAGCGAAGGCGAGACATGGCCCTCAGGACATATGCATACGTGGGCAGGCGGCGGCCCGTCCCGAGCGGCCGCTCCGCCATCGCCCCCGCGAGGCCGTCGCAGGCCGCGGCCCGGCCGGAACAGCACGGCCGGCCCACCGACGTACAGGTGTGGAACTGGGCGGAGGGCGCCGTCCTCGGCGGATACGGCCCGCCCGCCACCGCATACCTCTGAGGACGTGTCACGCCCTCCGGCGGCCGGGCCCCCGCCCGGCCGCCCCGACCCACCACGGGAGAACCCATGACCACCGAGAACATCCAGACCTACGACGTCATCGTGATCGGCGCGGGGCCGGTCGGCGAGAACGTCGCGGACCGCACCAGCGCGGCGGGCCTGAGCACCGTCATCGTGGAGAGCGAACTCGTCGGCGGCGAGTGCTCGTACTGGGCCTGCGAACCCAGCAAGGCCCTGCTCCGTCCAGCCCTGATGAGGGCCGACGCCACCCACGTCCCCGGGATCGACCCCGCCGTCGGCAACCCGCTGGACGTCGAGGCCGTCCTCGCGCACCGCGATCGCATGTCCGCCCACTGGAAGGACGACGGCCAGGTCGCATGGCTCGAGTCCGCCGGCATCGACCTGCTGCGCGGCCACGGACGTCTGACGGGGGAGCGTGAGGTGTCCGTGCGGACCCCGTCCGGAGACACCGTCCGCCTGCGTGCCCGGCACGCGGTCGCCCTGAGCACCGGAAGCCGCGCCGCCCTGCCCCCGCTGGCCGGGATCGAGAACCTGCGGCCGTGGACCAGCCGGGAGGCCACCAGCGCGAGCACGCCACCACGGCGACTGGCGGTCGTCGGCGCCGGGGTGGTCGGCGTCGAGATGGCCACCGCCTGGCAGGCGCTCGGCAGCCAGGTCACCCTGCTCGCCCGCACGGACGGACTGCTGCCCCGCATGGAACCCTTCGCGGGAGAACTGGTCACCGAGCGGCTGAGGGAAGCCGGAGCGGACGTCAGGTTCGGCGTCTCCGTCGCCGCAGCCGATCGGGCCGCCGACGGAGAGGTCCGAATCACCCTGACCGACGGCGGCGAACTCACCGCCGACGAGATCCTGTTCGCCACCGGACGCGCCCCGCGCTCGGAGGAGATCGGACTCGAGACCGTGGGACTCACCCCGGGCGACTGGATCGCCACGGACGACAGCCTCACGGTCACCGGTGTCCCCGGCGACTGGCTCTACGCGGCCGGAGACGTCAACGGCCGGGCTCTCTTCACCCACCAGGGCAAGTACCAGGCCCGCATCGCGGGTGCCGTGATCGTCGCCCGGGCCTTCGGCGAACGGCTGGACACCGACCGCTGGTCCCCGCACAGCGCCACGGCCGACGGGGAGGCCGTCCCCGGCGTCGTCTTCACCGACCCCGAGGTCGCCTCCGTGGGCCTGACCACGATCGAGGCGGCGCGCACCGGCCGCGCCGTCGAGGTCGTCGACCACGATCTCGCCCGCCTCGCCGGAGCCCTCCAGTACCGCCCCGACTACCGGGGCAAGGCCCGCATACTCATCGACCCGGACCGGCAGGTCGTCGTCGGCGCCACCTTCGCCGGGCCCGGGGTGAGCGAACTGCTGTACTCGGCGACCGTGGCGATCACCGCGGAAGTCCCCGTCGAGCGCCTTTGGCACGCCGTGCCCGCCTTCCCCACGATCAGCGAGGTGTGGCTCCGCATGCTGGAGACGAGGAGGGACTCGTGACCACCGCAGGCGATCTCGCGCTCAAGGTCCTGGCGCTCCCATCCGACCGCACCGTGTAACACGGGCGC
Organism: Streptomyces sp. NPDC028308; assembly: GCF_055565855.1. Taxonomy (NCBI): domain Bacteria; kingdom Bacillati; phylum Actinomycetota; class Actinomycetes; order Kitasatosporales; family Streptomycetaceae; genus Streptomyces; species Streptomyces sp. NPDC028308. The sequence goes on along the minus strand of NZ_JBVHTO010000002.1, from coordinate 296,918 downwards.
CGGGCGAGGAGAGCCGAGGGGCTGGTGTATGTGTGACCTCTGCGATCACACACGTCCTTCGCCGCCCCCGGAGCCGTGACGCACCCGGTCAGGGCGAGACACCCGTATACGGACACGGGGATGCGCCACACACGGCGCCGGGCCGCCGTGTCAGGCGTCCGAACCCGACTTCACGACGGTGTACATGACGGCACGTCGCTCCTTGTGCCGCCGGATGCGGCCCTTGGCGACCAGCGACTCCAGGGTGTTGCGCACCACCTGCGGAGTCGGGTTGCGGTCGGGGTGCTTCTGGAGGAGTTCGTCCCTCAACTCCTTCGCCGGGCGCGGCTCGTCGTGCTTGCCGAGCAGGTCCAGCAGCAGATCACCGAGCAGGGGCGGGCGCGTCTTCGCTTTATCCGTGTGGCCCGCGCGAGCCGTCCTGGCCGAGCCAGAGCCCGAGCCCCGTGTGCTCGTGCCGGTGGGGGTCCGCTCCGCCTTGGCGGCGGGTTCGTCCTCTACCTGCTCAGGCAGCCGAGCCGAATCCGCGAAGCCCTCGTACCGCTGGGCGAGACTCAGGATGTCCGTCAGGAGAGCCTCCTCCTGCTTCAACACCGAGAGCCTCTCCGTCAGTTCCTGCTGCCGGCGGCGGTTCTCCTCCAGGTCCGACGCGGCCTGGTCCACGATCCGCGAGCGGAGGGGGGTGGTCGACTGGCTGGTCACAACCGTTTCACTCCCTCGATATGAACGTCGCAGCGCATGCTACCCACACCGAGGTTTCCGTGCGGCCGCGTGTCGGCACCGCACGACACACCGGGCGGGTTTCACCTTCCACGATAAGTGCCTGCGTGCCCGCACACACGGGTGCCCGCGACCGCCGACGACGGCGCGGGCACCCGCTGCTCTCCTGGCCGTGTCTCTCAGCCGCGCACCGTCACCGGGGGAGTGTTGTATCCCTCGATCCGCAGCTCGGAGCGGCCCGAGGGATGAGCGGCCGCAGGCCACGACAGCGCGACCGTCCGTGTCTCGCCGGGCAGCAGCCAGATGTAGTTGTCGTCGTAGAGCGTCGGCAGGACCCGCGCGCCGTCCCCGTCCAGGTGGGAGAGCCGTACCATCGCGGCGACCGTCGTGCCCCGGTTGCGGATGGTGGCGGTCGCCTTCCGGCGGTCCCCGTCACGTGACACATGTGACAGCGACGCGGACAGCCGCGCCCTCCGCACGTCGTTCAGGGCACGCAGCGCCTCGGGTGTGCGGCAGCGCCAGTAGGTGTTGCGGGACAGCACCTCGCCACCGTGGTCCGTGAGGGTCAGCCGCAGCAGGTGAAGATCCGGCAGGTCCTCCGCGAACGCCGCGGTGAACGCCTTCGCGGAGGCCGCCGGGTTCACGTCGAGGCGAGCGCGCCGCGTGCCGGCGATTCGGCGGCCCGACAAGTCGTACGTCTCCGCGGTGACTTCGGCGTCCTTCAGCGCCGTACGGGTGTGGTTGACCGCGATCACCTGCCACTTCACCGGATCGGCCTGCACGTGCAGGGGCTCGCAGGCGCTCCGGCAGCCGAAATAAGCCCCGTTGACGTCGAAGTCGTAGTCGTAGGTCTGCCACACCGTGCTGTGCCAGGCGGGGTGGGACATCCACAGCATCAGACCGCTGGCGTTGTCCCAGAGGTTGGCGTTCCAGGCCTCGAACATCGCCCGGAAGTTCTCGTAGTTGACGAACTGCGCCTTGCGCGAGAAGTCGTCCAGGTCGCGCGCGGTCCCCAGGCGGGTCTCGATGGCGGCCTTGTAGTTCTGCGGGGCCTGGTTGCCGCGTTCGCTCCAGTCGTGGTGGTACCAGGCGCCGCCGATGGGCCATTCGGGGCCGTCCTCGCCCACCATGGCGCGGACGCTGGCGGCGGTCCCGACGACGGGCATGCCGATCTCGGTGTGGAAGCCGAAGTCCTTGCTGCCGTACGTCGACGGATCGAAGTACTTCTCCGGCTCGACCCAGCCGTAGGGACCGCCGCCGGTGACGATGCCGCCGGCGGAGTTGTTCTGGTACAGGATGCCCGGCGCCCGGCCCTCCACGGCCTCGCGCATCCCCTGGTCCACCGCCGCGGGCGGGTTGCCCTCGTTGGCGCCGCACCACACCGCCACACACGGGTGGATGCGGTAGCGCAGCACGGTGTCCCGGGCGGCGGCCAGGAACGACGAGTGGTCCGGCGGGTCCATGCCCCAGGCGTTGGGGAAGTCGTTCCAGACCAGGATGCCGTGCCGGTCGCAGGCGGCGAAGAACTCCTCGCGGTTACTGCTGCCGACCCAGTTGCGGATCATCGTGAAGTTCATCTCGCGATGCATCCGCACGGCCGCGTCCATCCGCTCCGGGGGCATGCGGCGCAGCAGTTCGTCCCACCCCCAGTTGCCGCCGCGCACCAGGACGCGTACGCCGTTCACGCTGATCTTCAGCGGGTCCGGTGTGTTGGAGACGGTGGTGACATCGCTCCAGCTCTCGCCGTCGTCGGAGACCTGGATCGTGTACGTCTTCGGGTACGCCGCCTCCCAAAGGACCGCGACCCGGTCGAAGCGCCGGGCAGCGCCCAGGTCCACCTGGATCCACTGGTTGTCCTCGTAGGCGGAGGACCAGCAGGTGCCCGGGTTGCCGTCCGTGGCGTGCGCGGCGGGGTGGTCGTCGCTCTCGCTGGACGCCCGCGCCGTCCGCCGCCGCGCGAGGTCGGTGCCGGGTTCCGCGCTGTCCACGACCGCCAGGGACCACAGGGAGTTGCCCCAGCTGGTGTTGCGGATCCCGCAGGACAGGCGGACGTAACGCGCGGTGCGGGCCTCGAAGTCGGTCACCCGCAGACTGGCGTCGGAGGTGTTGAACGGCAGCGGGACCGCCGTGTTGTCCACGGACGCGGCGTCCGTCCACTGCTCGCCGTCCTCGGAGACCTGTACGACGTAGGTGAGCGCGTAGGCCTGCTCCCACACCAGGTCGACCCGGTCGAAGGACTGCACCGAGCCGAGGTCGACGCGGATCCACTGGTCGTCGGCGAACTCGGAGGACCAGCGGGTGCCGGCGTCCCCGTCGGTGGCACGGGACGCCTCGTGACCGTCCTCGTCGCGCGTCGAGGCGGTGGCCGGGGCGTGCAGCGCGAGGTCGGTTCCGGGGCGGGCGCTGTCGAGGACGGACAGGGTCCACAGCGAACTGCCCCATTCCGTCGCCCGGGTGAGACAGCGCACGCGGACGTACCGGGCACGCCGGGCTCCCAGCGGGACGCTCTGGGTGTAGGCGTCGGAGGACGGAGGGAACTTCAGCGGGGTGTCGTACGCGTAGCCGAACTGCCGTATGCCGAAACGGGTGGTGCGCCGGTCGCTCTCGGCGCCGTCCGCACGGGCGACGAGGGTGAGCTCGTGCAGCGTGGGCTCGCCCAGTCCGTTGGGCCACCACAGTTCGGGGTCCTTCACCCGCAGGGCGCCGAACGCTCCGGGCGTGAAGACGACGTCGACGGACTCGCCGGCCGGGACCCGCACCGTACGGGAGACGCGAACGTTGCCGAACGCGGCGGAGACCGTCGCGGACCGATCGGCGGAACCGGCGTTGCGGACCGGGACCGTCACCGTCAACTCGGCCACCGAGAGGTCCGGCAGGCCGGGCAGAACGGTGTCCACGCGCGGATCACCGATCACGATGTCTCCGGTGGATCTCAGGCGTACGTGGTTCCAGATCCCGGCGGCCCGGTCGCGGACCGCGGGCATCCAGTCCCAGCCCGAAGAGGCCAGATAGGTCGGCGAGTTGAGGTTCATCGTGTTGGCACCCGCGTCGACCCACGCCTCGCCCGCGGGGCCCTTGTCGCCGGGGCTGCCCGGGTTCGGCACGGGGGATATCCGCACGGCCAGGGCGTGGTCGCCGCCGTCGGTGAGGAAGTCGGTCACATCATGGGCGGAACGGGCGAAGGGGGAGGTGACCTCACCCACGGCGTGGCCGTCGAGCCAGATCTCCGCCTTGTGGTTGACGCCGTCGAACTCAAGCCAGATGCGACGGCCCGCGCCGGCGCGCAGTTCCCTCGGCAGCTCGAACTCCCGGCGGTACCACCAAGAGTGCCGGGACAGGGCTTCGGGGACGCGCAGGTTGTTCAGGCCCGCGACCGGGTCGGGCAGCTTGTCCTGGTCGACCAGGGAGCCCAGCACGGTGCCGGGGACACTCGCGGGCAGCCAGCGGCTGGTGTCCACGCCGGCTTTCGAGAGGTCCGTCCCGCCGCTGCCGGCCCAGTCGTCCAGGGTCAGGGCCCATCCCGACTCCAGCGGCACCGTGCCGTCCGTGCCGACGGTGAGACGCGGCGCGTCCCCGTGATGGGTGCCCCAGTCGGTCCACCCGGTGGCTCCCGGACGGTGCTTCGGCGCGGTGCCGTAGACCTCGAAGCCGTTGAGGCCGAGGGGCAGGGCGCCGGAGCGCCGACGAGCCGTCATCCGGACCCAGCGTGCCGTGACGGGCTTCGGCAGCGGGATGTCGACGACACCGCCGGTGCCCGCGGTGGTGCGGTACACGCCGGTCCAGGAGCCGCGGTCGCGGGAGGTCTCGACGACGAACTGGGTGGCGTAGCTGGAGAGGATCTCCTTCCCGGTGGTGCCCTGCCGGGGGTTTCCGCTGGTCGGGGGCGTGAACACGGGGTCGCTCGCGTCGGCTTCGAACGTCAGCCGCACGCGGTCGACACGGCAGACCGCCTCCAGGTCGACCTCGATCCACTGCGGGTCCTCCGCCTCGGCACGCCATCCGGTGCCGCGCACGCCCGGTCCGGGAAGCGCGTCCGTCACGAAGGCGGCGGGGGTTGGCGCGTACGCCTGCGAGGAGGCCCGTGCCGGGCGGTACGCGGCGAGCTCGCCCGGCGCCGAGGACACGTCGGCCGGTGTCTCGCCGACTCCGGTCCGCACGACGGCGCCGGCGGCCGAGGGGAAGACCACGCCCAGGCCGAACCCGGCCAACAGGGTCGAACCACCGGCGACGACGGCACGCCGGGACGGTCGTTGCGGGGGGCCAGGCTGATCGGCCATGAGTGGATCGTCCAATCGCAAGTGGGCGCGTTCGGCGGGGAGCGCGGCAGGGGAACGTCGTGTTTGACAACGTTGCCATAGGCTGTGGCGGACGACGCTTTCCTGTCAAGGCCCCTGACGGTGAGGATCGTTGCGCGGCCCCCGGAGCGGTTCGGCGACGAGGTACGCAGAGGGCCGCCACGACGGAGGTTGACACACATGTGACCTTCCACCGGTCCTCGGCAATGTGTAGGCGCGCCCCGAGTCGTCACACGTATCCGCCACGGTGAGCACGCCGGAGAAACACGCCAAGAGTGAGGCTGAAGGCGAACGGCGGACGGGCATGTGCAGGACGCGACCGCGTACCGCTCGTGCGTTGTCCGGGATGGCGCATGCCTTCGCGTCGGCGGCGGCGCTGCGAGTGCGGTGACCCGGGGCGAACTGCCAGCTGGTCACAACCGGAATCGCGGCGCCTCCAACGGCCGGTCGTGGTCCGCCTCCAGCCGTAGCTCGCGACCGTGCCACCGGCGTCGCAGCCAGCGGTCGTGGCTGGCGACCACGATCGCGCCCGGCCCGGTGCCCAGCGCCTCCTCCAGTTCGTCGCACAGGCGCGGGGAGAGGTGGTTGGTCGGCTCGTCGAGCAGGAGCAGCTGGGGCGGGCGGGCCACGAGCAGCGCCAGCGCCAAACGGCGGCGCTGCCCCACGGACAACTCGCCCACCGGCTTGTCCAGGTCGGCGTCGTGCATCAGGCCCAGTGAGCCCAAGGGGACTGCCTCGGCCCGTGCCGGTCCGAGCGACAGTTCGTAGGTGTCCCGGACCGTGCGCTCGGGCCGCTCGAACACGGAGTCCTGAGCGAGCAGCCCCACCGTCAGCCCGGGGCGCCGCCGCATCCGGCCCTCGACCGTGAGCCGCCCCGCGAGTACCGCGAGCAGAGTCGACTTGCCCACCCCGTTGCCGCCCGTGACCAGCAGCCGGTCCGCCGCCGCCACCTCCAGGACGTCCAGCGCGAGCCGCCCCGGAACCCGCACCTCACGCAGACAGACCAGAGGCAGAGGCCCCTCCTCCGTCGGTGTCGCCAGGTCCCGGGCGGCGAACCGCAGTGGGCGTGGCGGCTCCGGGACCCGCGAGCGCTCCAGCTCCGCCAGTCGCCGGGCGGCGTTGCGCACCCGGCGGGAGATCTGGCTCTGCACGCGGCCCGCCCGATGGCCGTACCCCATCTTCTCGTTGTCGGTGCGGCCCCGGTCCGGTGCGACCCGGTGCGCGGTCACGCCCACCGACCGGCGCAGCTCGAACATTTCCTGCTGCTCCTCGCTGAAACGCTGCTCCCAGCGTTCCCGCTCGGCGTGCTTCTCGGAGAGGTACGCGCTGTAGTCGCCGCCGTAGCGCACCGGCCCGTCCACCGCCGGGTCGAGGTCGACCAGGTCGGTGCAGACGGCGTCGAGGAACGCCCGGTCGTGGCTCGCGGCCACCACGATTCCGGACAGGGCGCGGACCTGCTCCTCCAGGAAGGCGGCGGCGCCGTCGTCCAGGTGGTTGGTCGGTTCGTCGAGCAGCAGTGCCGTGGGCCGTCGTACGAGCAGCGCCGCCAGGGCCAGCCGGCCGCGCTGTCCGCCGGAGAGCGAGCCGAGAGCGCGGTCGTACCCGACGGCACCGAGGCCGAGGCCGTCCAGTACGAGGGTCGCGCGGCGGTCGGCGTCCCAGGACTCACGGTCCTGGGACTGCTCCAGGAGGCTGCCGTAGCGGTCGAGGAGTTCCCGGTGGCCCGGCTCGTCCTCCGGGGTGCTGGCCAGCAGTTCGCCCAGTCGGTCGAGTTCCGCGAGATCCCGGCGTGCCTCCCGGAGTGCCTCGTGGAGCACGTCGGCGACGGTGGAGCCGGCGTCGAAGGGCATCTCCTGGTGGAGGAAGCCGAGGTCGCCGGGGCGGGTCACGGTGCCCGCGTCGGGTTCGTCGACGCCGGCCAGCACCCTCAGCAGGGTGGACTTGCCGGCGCCGTTCTCGCCGATGAGGCCGATCCGGCGACCGGGGGCGGCCGTCAGGGAGACGCCGTCGAGGACGCGGCGTCCGCCCAGGTGGCGGACGATGTCGTGGGCGAGCAGAGCGGGTCGGGGCATGGGAGTTCCGTCCTACGTGATCGGTGGACGGCCCGCGGGGCGCACGGCCTCGGACGCGGGCCACTTCACACGTGGCCCACTCACACGCCCGGCGCTCCCGTCTCCTCCAGTACCCCCTCGGACAGCCGCAGCCAGCGGCCGATGCCGATCTCGGCGAGGAACCGCTCGTCGTGGCTGATCACCATGAACGCGCCCTGGTAGGAGTTGAGCGCGCCGACCAGCTGGCCGGCGCTGACCAGGTCGAGGTTGTTGGTCGGTTCGTCGAGCAGCAGCAGGTGCGGAGCGGGCTCGGCACACAGGACGCAGGCGAGTGTGGCGCGCAGCCGCTCCCCGCCGGAGAGCACGCCGACCGGCAGGTGGGCGCGCGGGCCCCGGAAGAGGAAGCGGGCGAGCAGGTTCATCCGCTCGGCCTCGGGCCGCTCGGGTGCGAAGCCGGCGAAGTTCTCGGCCACGGTGCGGTCGAGGTCGAGCAGGTCCAGTCGCTGTGACAGGTAGGCGATCCGGCCGTCATGGCGCTTGATCTCCCCGGCGTCCACGGTGAGTTCGCCGGTGATGAGGCGCATCAGTGTGGTCTTCCCGGCGCCGTTGGGCCCGGTCAGCGCGATGCGTTCGGGGCCGCGGACGGTCAGGTCGGCACCGCCGGGGGAGAAGACGTCCGTGTCGCCGAGGCGCACCCGCATCCCCTCGCCGAGGAACAGGTTGCGCCCGGCGGGCACCTGCGTGTCGGGCAGCTCCAGGGTCAGTCGCTGTTCCTCGCGCAGCGCGCGTCCGGCCTCGTCGAGGCGGGCCTTGGCCTCGCCGACCCGGGAAGCGTGCAGCTGCCCGGACCGGCCGGCCGCCTCCTGGGCGCCCCGTTTCATGTTCCCGGCGAAGATCTTGGGGAGGCCGGCGTTCTTGAGGTTGCGGGCGGCGTTGCTCGCGCGGCGCTCGGCACGCTCGCGGGCCTGCTGCATCTCCCGCTTCTCGCGCTTCAGTTCCTGTTCGGCGTTGCGGACGTTCTTCTCCGCGACCTCCTGCTCGGCGCGGACGGCCTCCTCATATGCACTGAAGTCGCCTCCGTAGAGGCGCAGTTCGTCACTGCCGAGTTCGGCGATGCGCTCCATGCGGTCGAGCAGTGAGCGGTCGTGGCTGACCAGCAGCAGGCAGCCGGTGAAGTCCGACAGCACGTCGTAGAGCCTGTGCCGGGCCTGGAGGTCGAGGTTGTTGGTGGGTTCGTCGAGCAGGAGGACGTCGGGACGCCTGATCAGCTGGGCGGCGAGGCCGAGGGACACGATCTGGCCGCCGCTGAGCGTGCCGAGGCCGCGGTCCAGGGAGAGGTTCGCGAGACCAAGGCGGTCCAGCTGGGCGCGGGTGCGTTCCTCGATGTCCCAGTCGTCGCCGATGGTGGCGAAGTGCCTCTCGTCGACGTCACCGGACTCGACGGCGTCCAGGGCGCGGATCACCTCGTCGATGCCGAGCACCTGGGCGACCGTGAGGTTCCCGGTCAGCGGCAGACTCTGCGGGAGGTAGCCGAGTGTGCCGCTGACGGTCACCGAGCCGGAGGTGGGCCGGAGTTCGCCGGCGATCAGCTTGAGCAGGCTGCTCTTGCCGGAACCATTGGGGGCGACCAGTCCCGTACGGCCCGAGGGCACGCTGAAGGACAGGTCGCGGAAGACCTGGGTGTCGTCGGGCCAGGCGAAGGAGACGTTGGAGCAGACGACGGCGGCGTCGGACATGGAAGGACCTCGGAGGTACTGAGGGCAGAGCGTGGTGTTCTGCCCTGGGCAGACGTGGGGAAGGGGGTACGACGAGACGGACCACCTCGGCAGCGCTCCTCGGCGCCGGCCGGTGGCCGTCAGATCCGGATCTCATCCGGAGATGTCGTCTTCACCCACCACGTCTGTGACTCCTCGGTCGACGGTCTATGCCACACGTGAGCGTAGCAAACGGTCCTGTCCGCCGCAGCCGTCGACGCCTCTCGGGTCATGTGTCGTGAGCTCGGTCCGCGTCCGGGGCGGTGACGAGGGCATGAGGTCTCTTCCTGTGCACACGTGTCTCTCCCCGACCGGCGGGAACGTCGAGCTGTCCGGCGGGGTGATTCCAGGACGGTGGCTCATGAGCTGCGACTGGGACCGCCCCGAAAGCCGCGCCGTCAGCCCACCCGGTAGCGCACCGGCAGTGACACCACGCCGCGGATGATGCCGGATCCGATCCAGTCCAACGAGTCAGCGCTCACCGCGAGTTGAAGGTCGGGGACGCGGGACAGCAGCGTTCTGAGGGCGATCGTCGTCTCGAGCCGCGCCAGCGGAGCGCCCAGACAGTGATGGATGCCGTGTCCGAAGGCCAGGTGGCGGGCATTGGGCCGGGTCACGTCGAGGACGGTGGGACCGTCACCCTCGGTTTGCGGGGCGTCGTGCCCGGCCGAGCCGAGTGCCACGGCCACGATGCCGCCCCGGGGGATACGTACTCCGCCCAGTTCGAGGTCCTCCGCCGCGTAACGGCTCGTCGAGCGCTCGACAGAGGTGTCGTAGCGCAAGAACTCCTCCACCGCGCCGGCCGTCAGGTCCGGCCGCTCCCGCAGGAGCTGGAGCTGCTCGGGGTGGCGCAGCAGGGCCAGCACGGCGTTGCCCAGTAGGTTCACGGTGCTCTCGTGGCCCGCGACGATGAGCATCAGTCCGGTGCCGACCAGTTCCTCCTCGGACAGCCGACCGTCGCGCTCGTCACGGACGCCGACCAGGGCGGACAGCAGGTCGTCCCGAGGGGCGCGCCGCTTGTCGGCGATCAGGCGGGCCAGCAGCGCGTGCAGTCCGGCCAGCGCCGGGCGGTGCTCGGGCGAAGCGACCTGCAGGGCGTAGCGGGACCAGTGGCGGAAGTCCGCGTGGTGCTCCTCGGGGATGCCGAGGAGCTCGGCGATCACCATGGCGGGCAGTGGCGCGTTGAACGCCTCGACGAGGTCGATCTCGCCGGAGGGCGGCATCGCGTCGATCAGGTCGTGGGCGATACGTTCGATGCGCGGCGCCAGCTCCGCCGTGCGGCGTGCCGTGAAGGCGGCCGCGGCCAGGCGGCGCAGGCGGCCGTGCTCGGGTGGGTCGGCCTCCAGCATCTGTGCGCCGAGTCCCACCGACGGTTTGTTCAGGACGTAGCCGGCGGCGGTCAGAGCCTCGGCGGCCGGGGCGGAGTCCTTGAGCAGTGCCGGATGCGTCAGCGCCTCCCGGGCCAGGTCGTGGCCGACGACCACCCAGCCCTCGATGCCCAGGTGGAAGCGGGCGGGATGGATGGGCCCGATGCGCCGCAGCCGCGCGTACTGGGCGGGAGCGTCCGCCTTGAAGGCCGCGCCCAGGTCCACTCTGTTGTCCTGGTGCGGGCACTGCTCATGGGCACTCATGGACGCCTCTCCCGTCTGGCGGGCCCGCGGACGCCGGGCGGCGCCCCGAGGGCCGGTGTGGCCGTCGTCGTGAACAGACCCGGGCTGCTTCGGGGTTGAGACTTGCCAAGCGCAGCCGACAGGAAACTTCGTAGGGGGCACGCGTGCCGCGCGCGCCCCCTACGAGGCGGGAGAGACCCAGTTGTCGCTGTTGAAGATCGACAGCACGCGCAGCACTTCCAGGTAGATCCACACCAGCGTCATGGTGAGACCGAAGGCGGCCAGCCACGCTTCCTCACGCGGCGCTCCGTAGGCGATGGCGTCCTCGACCTGCTTGAAGTCCAGGGCGAGGAAGGCCGCGCCGAGGACGATGCCGATCAGCCCGAAGGCGATCCCGAGGCCGCCGCTGTGGAATCCAAGGCCATCACCCGCGCCGAAAGCGGAGAAGAGGGCGTCGGCGATCACCAGCAGGAGGAATCCGGTGGCGGCGGCGGCCACGAAACCGGCGAACCGCTGGTCGACCCGGATCCAGCGCATGCGGTAAGCGATGAGGGTGCCCGCGGCCACCGCGAAGGTGCCGAGCACCGCCTGGACGACCACACCTGGCGATATGTAGGTCGAGACCGTGCTGGAGAGGACGCCGAGGAAGACGCCCTCGAACGCCGCGTATCCCAGGATCAGGGCCGGGGAGGGCGTCCGCCGGAACGCCTGGACGAGGGACAGCGCGAAAGCGACGAGGGCGCCGCCCAGGGCGATGCCGTAGGAGCGGCTGACGTTCGCCTCGTCCACGGGGAGCAGCAGCCAGGACAGCACCGCGGTCAGGGCCACGGTTCCCAGAGTCATGGCGGTGCGCACGACCACGTCGTCCAGGGTCACCGGTGCCGAGCCGACGGGCCGTGTGCCGATGTCGGCGGGGGAGGCGTATGGATTCGTCCCGAAGCCGCCGGCCGACGGCCCGCCGAGCGCGGCACCCACGGTCTCGCGCTGATGTGCGCCGGCTGGAGTGGTGTCCTTGGTGGCACCCCAGCGGGAGAAGATCGGGTTGCTGGTCCTCACGTTGTTCCTCCTGATCCGCCGCTTTCGCGGCCTGTGCGAAGGTGTGTGCCGCAGGTGTGCGCGTCATCGTGCACACCCGTGGGTGGGCTCACGGGTCCGCCGACGGCAACCCACGGTCGTCCGGCTGCTGCCCGAGCCCGCGTTCACGCACGGGGCGCGGGCCTCCGTGACGAGTCGCCGCCTGCCGTCGGCTTCCCAGGTGGCCGCGGACCTGACCGGGTGGGCTCGCGGCCCGGTAGCGCCTGGCCGGGTGGGCTCGCGGCGGGCTCTCGCGTGGTGGACGTCGGATGCGGGACGGGGTGACCGGCTGTCCGCCACTGCCCGTAAGCGCTACATGCGACGCCCTGGAGCCGTGAGCTCCGCCAACTGACGTCGCGAGCCGCTCACTTCGCCCGGAGGGGGGCCGCGAAGGACTTGCGCAAAGACGCGGGTGCGGCGAGGGGCAGGAGGGCGGCCAGCATCTTGCCCTTCAAGGTGCCCGGTTCCCGGGTCAGTTCGACGTCGACCCGGGTGCCGCCGTCCTGCGGGGTCATGGTGAAGGTCCAACCGCCCCCGGCCCCGAACAGCTTGGAGTCGAGCGTGGTGACGGTGACCAGGTCGCCGTCCGGGGTCCAGTCGTATCGTGCCCGCTCCCAGGCGGAGTTCGTCCCCTCGGTGACCTCGGCCCACGTGTCGCCCCGGTCGTGCACCTGGAAGTGTTCGGCGTCGATCGTGGGCCAGGCCTCGGCCCGGGAAGGGCTGAAGTCGGTCAGGACTCCGAGTACGTCCTGCGGGCTGAGCTCGGAGACGAGATGGAACCGTACGACTGTCATGGCTTTTCCTCACCGGAAAGTAACTGGTCTGGGTGGTGACGCAACTGTGCCACGTGCTCACGTCACCGGTCAAGATGGTTACGAGAAGGGTCCCGCGCCGGACCGGTCGCCACGGCGACACGCGTCAAGGGCCGGGGTGCGGGCGACAACATGCTCCTCCGAAACGTGTCCGGCGGCCGTCGACCAGCCCGCCGAACAGGCCGGACCGCGCCTGCGGTGGTCTGCGGAGCGTCATGCGAGATCGCGGTGTCACCAGTTTGACAGGTGACCATATGGAGTGCAGGCTGACCGCGTCCGGTGGGATCACCGCTCGCGCGCACCGTCCAAGGAGCAGGCATGAACCGATTCGCGACCCCTCCCTCGCCGTCCCGCCGCGACAAGGACCGTGAAGCGATGGAAGACCTCCTGCGCCGGGTGAACTGCAACGACCGGCGAGGACCCGACCGGGAAGCAGCCGAGCGCGCCGACGGAGCGCACCGACTCGCGGCCGTCGCATTCCTCAGCGCCGTGCTGTGAACCTCCGCGGCAGGGGAGAGGGGTCGACGGGCACGGGTCGTGAGCCTCGATCGGCGGAACCGTGTCGCGATATAGCGCTAGTCTTCTGTCCGCGCCGCTGACCGCGTCGCGCGGAGACGTCGACAGGACCAGGACGGAAGCATGTCGGGAGAGATTTCGCCCACCGGGAAGCCCGCCGGCCCCGGCTCGTCCCCCGAGCTGCGCGCCTCGCATGCGGACCGGGACCGTGTGGTTGATGTGCTGCGGATCGCCGCGGGAGACGGCCTCCTGAACTCGGACGAGCTGGACGAGCGCCTGGAAGTCGCGTTGTCGGCGCGAACCGTAAACGAACTGGCCGTCCTCACCGCCGACTTGCCGCCCATCTCGTCCGACGGGGGCTCGGCCGCGGCCGAGGTCAAGGACGTGGTCCGGATCGAGCAGGTGCACAGCGGGCCGATCGAACGCGCGGGACGCTGGGTCGTGCCGCGGCGGCTGGAGCTCGCTGTGACGTTCTGCGAAGTGACGCTCGACTTCACGGACGCCGTGATCACCCACGACACGCTGCGTCTCGACTTGAGCATGATCGGAAAGACGCTGACGCTGGTCACGAGGCCGGGTGTCGTGGTCGATTCCGATGGTCTGCAGCTGGTTCACAGCAGGGTCAAGTACCGTCAGCCGTCGACGGGTTCGGACACGCCGGTCACCCTGCGAGTCGAGTTGGTCGGTCAGAAGGCCCACGGAAGCGTGGTGGTGAGGCCCCCGCGCCGGACGTTCGTGCAGTGGCTGCTGCGCAGGCCCGCATCCACGTCCGCCGGCCGCTGACGCCGCGGATTCCGCCACGATCAGGGCGGGCGCCCGGCTCAAGAGCGAGCAGGCGCCACTCCTGGGACACAGCCGAACTCCCTCAATCGTCCTTTGAGTTCGGCACTGGGCCAGCGAGTCACGCGACCGGTGCCGGTATGCATCCCGGCACCGTCAGGGTCGTCACCTGGCTGCCGGGCCCGTGGTGAAGAACGTGATCATCTGCTCCAGTCCACGTTCGCCGAACATGGCCTCCAGGCTTGCAGAGGAGGCAGCCGCCGACGCTTCACTGCGCGGGAACAGCGCCGTCTCGTAGGCGAGCAGGGCGGCCTCGGTGTCGCCGGGGTGGGCCGCGATGGCTTGCCCGAGCTCGGCGCCGTCGAGCATGGCCAGGTTGGCGCCCTCACCGGCGAAGGGTGACATCAGGTGGGCGGCGTCACCGAGCAGCGTCACTCCCGGAGTCCGCTCCCAGCTGTGCCCTACGGGCAGGGCGTGGATGCGGCGCGGCGTCATCGTGTCGGCGTCGGCGACCAGGGCGCGCAGGTCCTCGTGCCAGTCCTGGAAATGGGGCAGGACCGCGTTCTTGGCGGCGGCGTGGTCGGTGAAGTCGATGCCGTCGAGCCAGTGCTCGTCGACCGTCAGGGCGGCGTAGACGTGAAGGCTCCCGTCGGTCTCGCGGTGCGCGAGGAAACCACATCGGCCGCCCAGAGCGATGAAGAAGCCGCCACCGACGAGGGCGGCGCTGCGCGAGTGGCGGGTGACGGCGTCCCGAAGGTCGGTCTCCACGAAGGAGATGCCCGCGTAGGAGGGGCGGGCGTCCGAGAGCAGCGGGCGTACGCGTGACCAGGCGCCGTCGGCGCCGATGAGCAGGTCGGTCGTGATGGCCGAGCCGTCGGCGAACGTCACCTCATGGCGTCCGTCGCCCAGTGCCCTGGTGCCGGTGACCTTGCTGCCCCACCGGACGGCGCCGTCGGGCAACGAGTCGAGCAGCAGGTCACGCAGGTCGCCGCGGTCGACCTCGGGGCGGCCGCCGGTGCCGTCGTCCTTTTCGGAGACGTGGACGGTGCCGTCCGGGCCGACGAGGCGCATCTCCTGTCCGCCCTCGTGGATGATCTTGCGGAAGCCTTCGTGGAGACTGGCGGCGTGCAGGGCTTTCTGCCCGTTCTCCTCGTGGATGTCGAGCATGCCGCCCTGCGTGCGGGCCGCGGCCGATGCCTCCAGCTCGAATACGACGGCTTCGATGCCGTTGACGTGCAGGACGCGGGCGGCGGTGAGACCGCCGAGCCCGGCTCCGATGATCGCGATGGGGTGGTGGGTGGTCATGGCGGCCTCCAGGTGGGAGTGCGGGCGCGAGGGCCGAGCCCGGGGCGGTCGCGGTGAATGCTCGGCGGTCGCGCCCGGTGGCAAGGGGCCGGTCGCGTCTTCGGTGCAGACGCGGCCCCGCTGGACACCTCCACCGTAACGAACATGTTCGTCGCGAACAAGTTCGTTACGGCCATGCCTGAATTCGAGCAGGTCAGCGGGTCAAGGTGAGGCGGAGTCCGCCGGACCCGGCCGGGCACGGGTCCGGCGCCCCTCGTGCGAGGGACCGGCGGCCACGGCCGTGAAGGGGGCGTCGGCTGCTGTACCGACTGGGGCCGTCAGGGTCGACCCGATGCAGCCGTCCCAGCGAGCCGAGCCGAACTCGATCGGCTACGGCCGGCCGGACGAGCTGGTGGGCCGGACGGTCGAGCGACGCGAAGGATCAGTGCGCCGAGCCGGGAACCGGTGTGTGAGTGATGCCGTTGACGAGTACGTCGAAGCCCCAGCGCATGCGGTCGCCCGCGGATCCGTCGATCAGGGCGGGCATGTGCGCCCTGATCGCCGGATGCGTGTTCTCGTCCGCGGCCCGCAGGGCGTGGACGGTGGCGTTCCAGTCGTCCTCGGCCTCGGGATTCTGTCGCTGTGTCGACTGTTCGGCGGCCGTGGCGGTGGCGTCCTGGAGCAATTTGTCGACACCCCACGCGGCCTGCTCTCGGGAGGCTCCGCTGCGGGACAGTAGATCCAGGACGCGTTCGACCAGTCGGAGGTAGTTCTCCCCGCTGGGGCGGGCCACCAGGGCGGACCGGGCGAGCTGCGGATGCTCGAACAGCACGGCCGTGTAGGACGTGAGGACGGCCCAGAGGTGCTCGCGCCATCCGTCCCCCGCGTGCTCGCCACGGAGGTCGACCTCCCCGAGAAGGGCGTCCAGCACGGCCGCGTGCAGCTCGGCGGTGTTGGCGACATAGACGTAAAGCGATGCCGGCCCGGTGTCCAGCTCCTGCGCCAGGCGGCGCATGGTGACCTTCCGCAGCCCTTCGGCCCGCATGATCCGTACGGCGGTGTCCACGATCCATCGCCGGGACAGTGCGGGCTTGGCGGGACGCTCCCGGCGGCTGATCGGCTCACTTGCGCTCATGCCGGGATCGTAACGAACGCGTTCGCTTCGGCGACGAATGTGGTCGCGCCACCGTGGAGAGGCGACGCTCGGAGTCGGCGTGGGCGCGACCTCGTCCGGCACCGTCCCGTGCCGCACAGTCCCATGCGGCCTCAGGGCGCGGGCCCCGCCGTCGTCGGACCGGCTGACGCGTCGGCCCGGCCATCCCCGTACGAGGGTGGCCGGGGCCGACGTGCGGTTCAGGCGGCCGCCCCCGACTCCCTCGCGCTGCGCGGGTCCCCGTCGCGATGGATGGGCGCGGCCGACCCCGTGAGCGGCGTGCCCGTCCCGCCGCGGCGGAGGGCGACGATCTCCGCCGCGATGGACAGCGCCGTCTCCTCGGGGGTGCGGGCGCCGAGGTCGAGGCCGATCGGTGACCTCAGCCGGGCCAACTCGGTTTCGGTCAGGCCGACTTCGCGCAGGCGTCGGTTCCGGTCCGCGTGGGTCCGGCGCGAGCCCATCGCCCCGACGAAGGCGACCGGCATCCGCAAGGCCTGCGTCAGCAGGGGGATGTCGAACTTCGCGTCGTGGGTGAGCACGCACAGGACCGTGCGCGCGTCGGTCTCGGTGGCCCGCAGGTACCGGTGGGGCCAGTCGACGACCAGGTCGTCGGCCTCGGGGAAGCGGGCCCGGGTGGCGAAGACGGGCCGCGCGTCGCACACCGTCACGTGGTACCCGAGGAACTTCCCGGCCCGTACGAGCGCGGCGGCGAAGTCGATCGCACCGAACACGATCATCCGCGGCGGCGGCACGTTCGACTCGACGAGCAGCGTGAGGCCGCCGGGACAGTGCGTGCCGTCCTCCGCGAGGTCGAGGGTGCCGGTGCGTCCGGCGTCCAGCATCGCCCGAGCCTCGGCGGCGACCGTGCGGTCCAACTCCGCCGAGCCCGTGCCGTACGAGCCCTCGTAGGACCCGTCAGGGTGCACCAGCATTGCTCTGCCGAGCAGTTCCGCCGGCCCCCGCACGACCCGGGCGAGCGCTCCGGGTTCGCCCGACGCGGCGGCCGACAGCGCCGACCGGAGCACCTGGCGGGCGGGCGCCCCCGCGCCGACGGGGGTGACGATGACGTCGATGACCCCGCCGCAGGTCAGCCCGACCGCGAAGGCGTCCTCGTCGCTGTAGCCGAACCGTTCGAGGACGCTCTCGCCGTCCTGGAGAGCCTGGACGCACAGGTCGTACACGGCCCCCTCCACGCAGCCGCCGGAGACCGAGCCGATAACCGTGCCCTCGCTGTCGACCGCGAGGGCGGCGCCCGGCCCGCGCGGCGCGCTGCCGCCGACGGCCACGACGGTGGCGACGGCGAACTCCCTTCCCTCGGCGGCCCAGTGGGCCAGTTCGTCGGCGATGTCAAGCACGCGGGCCTGCCGTGAGGACACGGTCCGGACGGATCGGCAGGCTGCGGTGGCGCACGCCGGTGGCGTGCCATACGGCGTTGGCGACCGCCGCCGCGGCTCCCACGATGCCGATCTCGCCGATGCCCTTGATCCCGACCGGGTCGTCCGGGTCCGGGTCCTCCACCCAGTCCGCCTCGATGTGGGGGACGTCGGCGTGCGTGGCGACGTGGTAGCCCGCGAGGTCGGCGCCGTAGTGGGCGCCGGTGTTCCGGTCCCTGACCGCCTCTTCGTGCAGGGCCATGGAGATGCCCCAGATCATCCCGCCGATGAACTGGCCCCGTGCGGTGAGGGGGTTGACGATGCGGCCCGCGGCGAAGATGCCGAGCATGCGGCGCACGCGCACCTCGCCGGTTGTCACGTCCACCGCGACTTCTGCGAACTGCGCCCCGAAGGAGTGCCGTTCCTTCTGTGCGAGCGCCCCGATGGCCGCGGTGGTGTCCGACCGTACGGTGATGCCCTCCGGCGGAAGGCCGTCGCTCAGGGCGAGCCGCTCGCGCAGTTCCTCCGCGGCGGCCGTGACCGCCCAGGCCCAGGACCGGGTGCCCATGGAGCCACCGGCGATCATCGCCGGGCCGAAGTCGCTGTCCCCGATCCGCACCCGTACGCGCTCGGTCGGCACCTCGAGGGCGTCCGCGGCGACGAGGGTGAGCGCGGTCCGCGCCCCCGTGCCGATGTCCGCGGCGCTGATCCGCACGGTGAACGTGCCGTCGGCCTCCGCGGTGACGGCGGCCGTGGACGGCGCGGCTCCCGCGAAGAAGGAGGCCGCGGCCGTCCCGGTGCCGATCAGCCAGCGTCCGTCCCGGCGAAGGCCCGGACGCGGGTCCCGGTCCGCCCAGCCGAACCGGCGAGCGCCCTCGCGGAAGCAGGCGGGCAGATTGCGGCTGCTGAACGGCAGCCCCGACACGGGACCGGCTTCGGGCTCGTTGCGCAGGCGCAGTTCGACCGGGTCGATACCGCACTTCTCGGCGAGTTCGTCGAGCGCCGACTCCAGCGCGAACGATCCGGGCGCCTCGCCGGGGGCACGCATGAACGTCGGCGTCGGCACGTCGAGCCGTACGACCCGGTTGGCCGTGTGGTGGGCCGGGGCGTCGTACATCACCCGGGCGGGGCCCGCGCCGGACTCGATGAACTCGTGCACGGTCGAGGTGGCGCTGAGCGAGGTGTGCTCCAGCGCGCGCAGCCGGCCCTCGGTGTCCGCACCGAGCCGCAGCCGCTGGATGGTGGGGCTGCGGTAGCCGGCGAGGGAGAACATCTGACGGCGCGTCATGACGACCCGCACCGGACGGGAGAGGACGGTGGCGGCCATCACCGCGGCCACCTGGTGCGCGCGGACGCCCTTGCTGCCGAAGCCGCCGCCGACGTGCTCCGACCGGACCCGCACCGAGGACGGGTCGAGCGAGAACATCTTCGCGAGTTCGTCGGCGACCCACACCGTGCCCTGGTTGGAGTCCACGACCTCCAGCCTGCCGCCCTCCCAGCGGGCGGTCGCCGCGTGGGGTTCCATCGGGTTGTGGTGCTCTTCCGGAGTGGAGTACTCGGCGTCCAGCACGACGGCGGACGCGGCCAGTTCGGCGCCGAGGTCCCCCTTCTCCGTCACGCCGGGACCACCGGGGCCGGCCATCGTGTACGCGTCCGTCCGGTCGGAGGAGAAGGTCACGTCATGGCCCTCCTCCTCGTAGTGCACGACCAGCGCTTCCGCGGCTTCCCTGGCCTGCTCGGAGGTCTCGGCGACGACCAGGGCGACCGGCCAGCCCGCGTGCGGCACCCGGTCGTGCTGGAAGACGGCAGCTGTGGGGTCCGGCGGCATGCCGAGCATGCCGACGTAGTCGATGTCGACCCGCGGGGCGTTGCCGTGATGCAGGACGTCGAGCACGCCCGGCATCTCCAGGACGGCGGCGGTCTCGACGGAGCGGACGCGGCCCCGGGTGGCGGTGGACAACACCAGCCAGCCGTAGGCCAGTTCGGCGAAAGGTATCTCGCCGGCGTAGCGGGCCGCTCCGGTGACCTTGTCGCGACCCTCCACCCGGGTGTGCGCGGTGCCGACGGCCTTCGCCGCCCTGGTCCCGGTCGTGGTGGTGGTCATCGGACCTCCTCGGCGAGTTCGCTGAGCACGGCGATGACGAGGTTGCGCATGAGTGTCACCTTGTATCCGTTGTGCGGCAGCGGCCGCGCGGCCGCCAGTTCGGCATCGGCCGCCGCCGCGAAGGCGGCGGCGTCGGCAGGCCCACCGATCAGGGCCCGTTCGGCCGTGTGGGCTCGCCACGGCCGGGAGGCGACCGCTCCGAAGGCCAGGCGGGCGTCCTGTACGACACCGTCCCGGACGTCGAGCGCGGCGGCGATCGAGCCGATCGCGAAGGCGTACGAGGCGCGCTCGCGCACCTTGCGGTACCGGGAGTTGGCCGCGACGGGCGAGGGTGGCAGCGTGACGCCCGTGATGAGCGCGCCCGGCGGGAGGGCCGTCTCCAGGTGAGGCGTGTCGCCCACCGGGAGGTAGAACTCCGTCAGGGGCAGCCGGCCGGGTCCCTCCACCGTCTCGTAGGACACCACGGCGTCGAAGGCGGTGAGGGCCACGCCCAGGTCGGAGGGGTGTGTGGCCACACAGTGGTCGGAGGCGCCCAGGATCGCGTGATTGTGGTGCTCACCCTCGATCGCGGGACAACCGCTGCCCGGGACCCGCTTGTTGCAGGGCTTGGACACGTCGGCGAAGTACCCGCAACGGGTGCGCTGGAGCAGGTTTCCGCCGACGGTCGCCATGTTGCGCAGTTGCCCGGAGGCCCCGGCCAGGACCGCCTGCGTCAGGGCCGGGTAGCCGCGGCGCACGTCGGGATGTGCGGCGAGGTCGCTGTTCGTGACGGTCGCGCCGATGCGCAGCCCGCCGTCCTGCGTCGACTCGATGCCGTCCAGGGGGAGTTCACGTACGTCGACGAGTCGGCCCGGCCGCTCCACGCCGGTCTTCATCAGGTCCACCAGGTTGGTGCCGCCGCCGAGGAACCGGGCGTCCGGGTCGGTGCCGAGGAGGGCAAGGGCGCCCGGGACGTCGACCGCTCGCTGGTATCCGAACTCCTTCATGCCGCCGCTCCTTCGCGCTGTCCGGCCTGCGTGCCCTCCGTGGTCCGGTCACCGTCCGCGGTCCGGGCGTCGCGGGCGTCCGCCTCGGCCGCACGGGCGACCGCCTGCACGATCGACACGTACGCGCCGCAGCGGCACAGGTTGCCGCTCATCCGCTCGCGTATCTCCTCGGCGGTCAGGGGCGGTGGCCCCGCTTCGGGGCGTACGTCGTCGGTGACGGCGCTCGGCCAGCCCGCGGCGTGCTCCTCGATCACGGCGACGGCCGAACAGATCTGGCCGGGCGTGCAGTAGCCGCACTGGTATCCGTCGAGATCGAGGAACGCCTGCTGTACGGGGTGCAGTTGGTCGCCCTCGGCGACGCCTTCGATGGTCGTGATCTCCCGGCCCTCGGCCGCCACCGCGAGTTGCAGACAGGCGACGGCCCGGCGTTTGTCGAGCAGGACGGTGCAGGCGCCGCACTGTCCCTGGTCGCAGCCCTTCTTCGTGCCGGTCAGATCGAGGCGCTCACGCAGGGCGTCGAGAAGGGTGGTGCGGTGGTCGACGGTGAGCGTGTGCTTCTCGCCGTTGATGTTCAAGGTGATGGCGCTGTACGTCGTGGAAGGTGCTGTGGCCATGATCAGCCTTCTTTCGCATTCCCGGACCACCCTGGGAGGACGGTCCGGCAGGCACGGGAGACGGGAGACGCAGAGCAGTGTCGGAAAGCAAGCGGTCAGGTATCGGGACGGGCGGAGGCGCCGCCGCTCCGGGGTGGCGGCGAACCCGGAGTGGGCGCCGGGCGGGGTGGCGGTTGCAGGCCGTCACCGGCTGTCCGCGCCGCCCGCCCACGGCTAGAGTGGGATCAAGCGGACAATTGTCCGGTCACAGGAAAACGTAACGGACAGCTGTCCGCTTTACAAGGACGGGATTCGGCCACGGACCCGCGAGGAGGACGCGTGCAGCAGAAGAAGGGCGCCCCCCTGCGCTCCGACGCGCAGCGGAACCGCGAGCGGATCCTGGAAGTGGCGCTGTCCGAACTGACGCTCTGCGCGGACGTCCCGCTCAGCGTGATCGCCAAGAAGGCGGGCGTCGGGCAGGGGACGTTCTATCGCAACTTCCCCAACCGCGAGGCCCTCGTCCTCGAGATCTACCGCCACGAGATGCAGCAGGTCGCCGATGCCGCCACCGAACTGCTCAGGTCCCGCGAGCCCGACCGCGCCCTGCGCGAGTGGCTGGACCATCTCGCCAGGTTCGCCATGACCAAGGCGGGCCTGGCGGACGCGATCCGTCAGGCCACCAGCACGCCGGACGGCCCCGCGAAGCCCGGTCACACCCCGGTGACGGCCGCGGCCGAACTCCTGCTGCGGACGAACGCGGAGGCCGGCACCATCCGGACCGGGGTGACCGCGGACGACCTCATCCTCGCCATCGCCGGCCTCTGGCAGCTCGACCCCCGAGGCGACTGGCAGCCCCGTGCCGCCCGTCTCCTGGACTTCGTCATGGACGGACTGCGCGTCGGGGCGACCGGGAGACCGGCACCGCGAGAACGCTGACGGAGACAGCCGCCGTCCCGTCGATCTTCTTGACGAAGATCGCCCTGCTCTGCGAGATCCTGCGGGTGCACCGCGTACTGAAGTCGGCTCCGCCCGCCCTTCCGGGGGACGTGACGGGACACGTGGACGGAGCCGGGAACCTGCCGGACGGCACGCGAGCCGAGGGGCTGTTCGCCGCGCTGCGCCCCGCTTGCGACCCCGCGAGTCAGTGACGGGGCGAGCTGTGGGCAGGGGTCAGGCGCCCAACTGTGCCCGGACGGCCGGGATTTGTGCGCACGACAGCGGGGGAGTGGCAGGGCACCCGCCGCGTAGACCTCAGTGCTCCAGCAGGCGGGCGAGACGGTCGACGGTCTTCTCGCCCGCCCGTTGCTTGATGAGGCCCTCCTTGGCGGCGGCCCGAAGACGCACGCCGGTGCCTTGCTCGCCACCGGGGTTCAGGACGGCGGTGACCACCACCGGATTCAGGCCGCCGAAACCGCCACCCCCCATCACGCGGAGCGCTGTGCCGCCAGTGCCGTCCGTACCGGTCTCCACCCGCCACGGCTCGGCCCCGGTGCTCACCTCGGCCATGGCTCCGCGTACCCGCTCCAGAGCGTCGTCGAAGCCGAGCGGCAGCAGCAGGGTCGCTTCACCGACGTTCTTCTTCAGGCGTTTGGCGGTGAAGGCGGCGCCACTACGCCCCGACCCGGCGAGCGCGCCGAGTGCCTCCACCAACAGCGCGTCCTCGGACTCGTCCGGCACCGTGTTCCTCCTCGGCTCCGACGGCAACTAGGAGCATCGTGCCATCCCCGCGGCACGCTGCACTCGGTACAGCACAGTCGCTACTCGATTATCGGGGTGCGACGCCGGTTGCTGGGTAGGTTCCGCGCATGAGCGATGTTGTGGACTCTGACGAGCTGCTCCGCCGGATCCAGCGCGCCCGGGACTGGGCCGCACAGGAGGAGCAGCACTGGAAGACACGGTCGGGACAGTCCGGGGACACGGAAGTGGACGGCGCTCGCGAGGCCGACATCCTCGCCTCCGTCTACGAGGCCGTCCGCAAGGTCTTCGACGAGGTCGTCACACCGGGGAGCAACAGTGCCGACTAGGGCCCCTCGTTCAGCGCGGTGAGGGCTCGCCGGCTCAGGGCGATTGTCAGTGCCGGGTGCGAGGCTGACCGGTATGGATGAGCAGCAGTTCATGCGCGGCAGGGTCTACGGCGCCGACCATGAAGATCCTGATCCCGGCCCGCGGCCGGGACATGACTACGTGGAGCTGATCGGCGGCCCCTTGGACGGGCTCCTGCTGGACGTGACCGACCGGCCTGGGCACCGCCATGGGGAGGACGTCGCGCTGCCCACGGAGATAGGGCGCTACGGTCCGGGCGGCCGTGCCCTGTACGGCCCGAGACCCGGTGACGAGCGCCGTTACGACTGGCACGGCGACACCCCCTGACGGTATGCGGGTCCGGGCGGAGTGTTCCCCATCGGACCCGCATACCGGCCGGACCTCAGCGGCCCGGTGATCGGTCAGCGGCGCATCAGAGCGAACACTCCCCAGCCGAGGTACTCGCGCTCGTAGCGCGTGTAGTTGGCGGCCGCGTTGTCGAGCTCGGCACGTACCTCGGCCGCCAGTTCGTCGGCGGGGTTGCGGTCCAGCCAGCGGCGCAGGTTGAGCCACTGTGCGGCGCGGTACCGGTCCCAGCTCGCCTGATCGGCCAGCACCATCTCGACCACGTCGTAGCCGAGGCCGGTGAACTGCTCGATCAGCTCGGGGAGCAGCAGGAAGTCGGACCGGTCGGCGGCGTGGCAGGCCTCGACGCTCTCCTGGTCGGGCGGCAGCCGGCGCCAGTACGGCTCGCCGATCAGCAGCAGACCACCGGGACGCACACTGCGGGCGAGCAGCTCGACCGTCCCGGACGGGCCACCCGCGATCCAGGTGGCGCCGATGCACGCGGCGACATCGACCGGCTCGTCGGAGACGTGCCCGCCTGCGTCGCCGTGGACGAAGCCGACCCGGTCGCTCACTCCCAGTTCGACGGCGCGGGCGCGGGCGCGCTCGGTGAACACGGTGCTGATGTCGACGCCGGTCCCCATGATGCGGTGATCGCGCGCCCAGGTGCAGAGCAGCTCTCCCGACCCGCTGGCGAGGTCGAGCACGCGCGATTCGGGCGCCAGGTGCAGTGCCCGTCCGAGCGTGGCCAACTGGTCGTCGGTGAGCGGGTTGTGGATGCGGTGACTACTCTCGCGAATGCTGAAGATGCGTGGAAGATCCACGGGAGGGGTTCCTTCGGTTCGATGTGGTCGTGGCGTCGAGAGGGGACAGTCGGTCGGAACCGGCCGTCGTTGCCTGGACCGTCATCAAATGCACCTCATCAGAACGTGTGGATCTCGAACCGAGGTGACGCTAGAGCCCATGACGTCTGCGTGTCCACCGATTTCGGACGCCGCCGGGGGCGTGGAGCGACTCCACCTCTGGACCACGTCCTTCTTCAACCTCAGTGACGCTCACGGCCACGAAGTCCCGGGCGGCTGCCCGGAGTGCGTGAACGGCCCGGATGACACGCTGGGTTGCTGCATGATGTCTGTCAGCGACAACGTCCCAGGGGGGATCATGCACTTCCGCACCACCATCGCGGCCGCCACCGCGGTACTCGCCGTCACCCTCGCCGGTTGCAGCAGCGGCGACGACGGCGGCGAAGCCAAGTCCGCGCCCAGCAGGGCCGGTACGTCGGAGCCGTCGGCCGCGAAGACTCCCGGGGCCGAACAATCCGGTGGCGCGACCCCGGGCGACGCGAAGAAGGCGACGGGCATCCCCGCCGAGCCGGACGCCGCCACCCGGGCCCAGTTGATCAGGGCTCTGAGCGCCATCGACCCCGCTTTGGTGGCCGACGAGGACAAGGCCGTAACCAACGCGCGCAATCAGTGCTCGACCCTCGACGGCGGTCGTCGTGCCGAGACCGCCGCCAGGACCCGCTTCTCGACCAGCGATCACAAGGTCACGCATGTCGAGGCCAGGAAGATCAACGTCGCGGTGTCGACCGTGCTCTGCAACTGACGACCCCGCTCGGGCGAGCCGCACTGTTCGCCAACGGCCGGATCGGGTTCCATACGGCAGGCAGGCAGGCGCGTAGAGGAGGGCGGAGCGCTGGCGGGGCGGCGGCGGACTCTTCGCCGACCGCAACGGCCGTCGGCAGCAGCACCGGATTCGCACACAGTGCCGCTGCTGGGCTATTATCAGTCCAGAGCGCGACGCCGAACTGCGGTTGCTGCGCCTGGCGTTGGTGGTCCAAGGAAAGACGCCCCACTTCCCGTGGGGAAATGCAGGTGCAAGGCCTGCCCGGCGCTCCAGACAGTCCCACCCCGGTCACCCGGGGTGGGACTTTTTGCTTGTCCCCGCTGCACCGCCCACGCGGGCTTCCTCGGTCCGCCCCCCGCCATCGTGCTCAGCGGATGGGCTCGCCGATGCCCAGCATGTTCCCCTCGCTGTCCCGGAACCAGGCACCGCGTTCGCCCCGCGCGCCCTTGCTCGGATAGTTGCCCTCGATCTCCGCGATCCCGTCCACCGTGCGCAGTCCAGGTACGTCGACGTCCTCGAACACCACGCCACGCCGCCTCAGTTCGGCCACCGCAGTGTCGAGATCCTCGACCTCCAGCGCCATCTGCGTGAACGTGCCGGGCGAGGTCCCCGTCGACTGGAAGAGCACGAATTCACCGCCCGCGCACCGGTACAGGAGTCCGCCGGGCCGCTCGTCGGCCGGTTCCAGGCCGAGCCGCTGCGCGTAGAAGCGCCGCGCCCGCTCCAGATCCTGGGCCGGGAGCCTGGTCGCCACGCGAGCCAGGGTCAGAACGCTGCCGCCACCTGAAGTCATGCCCCCACTCTGCCGTGAGCGGCGGCCGCACGGGCGTAGGTGACAGGCGCGTGCCCGCGGGTCGCACCGTTGGCGCGGAAGGGACCGGAGGGCGGTTCCGCGGCCACAGGTACGAAGGCCGGACGTGCTCTGTTTGGGACCGGCGACGGGGGTACCTGGCAAGGGCCCAGCGCAACACCCGTACCGGGATGCCCGTCCTCCTCCGCCGCCCAGGCGGCGGATCCAGAGCGGAGGCGGACCGGTCGTCCCCCTGCGACAGGTCGGCACGGCATGGCTTCCCTCGAGAGTTCCGCGCGCATGCTCGGCGGTCTGCTGCGCGACAGTCACGAATGCGCCTTCGAGGAGCTGCCGGCCCTGCTGGCCGGGCACGCGGAGACCGCCGGTCTGCGCCGGGTGCGCCTGTTCGTGGTCGACGTGCAGGAGAACGTGCTCCGCGAGGCCACCGGCGCGGGACCCGACGCGGGCCAGGGCGGGCAGGAGTTGCGGATCGACGCCACGCTGCCCGGCCGCGTCTTCCGTGCCTCGCTCAGCCGGTCCACACCCGCCGACGACGGCCTGCAGCACTGGATCCCCGTACTGGACGGAACCGAGCGCCTCGGGGTGCTGTGCGTGGAGACCGAGAGCGCACCGGACGGGCAGACGGCGCAGGTGATGGAGGACCTCGCGTCCCTGGTGGGCCTGCTACTGGTGTCCAAGCGGCACCACAGCCATTCCTACGCCCGCCTCACCCGCACGCGCCCCATGTCGGTGTCGGCGGAGATGCAGTGGACGCTGATGCCGCCCCGCACGTTCGCCAACAAGAGGGTGTCCATCGCCGCCTCCATGGAGCCCGCCTACGCCACGGCCGGCGACGCCTTCGACTACGCGCTCGCCGGTGACACGGCTCATCTGGCCGTCTTCGACGCGATGGGGCACGACACCTCCGCCGGGCTGACGGCGAACCTCGCGATGGCCACCTGCCGCAGCCGGCGAAGGCGCGGCGAGAACCTCATGGAGGTACGCGAGGCCATCGAGGCGACGCTGATCGAGCAGTTCGCCCAGAGCCGGTACGCCACCGCGGTACTGGCCGAACTGGACACCGTGACGGGCACCCTCACCTGGATCAACTGCGGGCACCATCCGCCGATCCTGATCCGCGGCGGCCGTTGGACCACCTATCTACGGTGCGCTCCCACTCATCCGCTCGGCGCGGGCCTGGGCCTTCCCGTCGTCCTGTGCAGCGAACAGCTCGAACCCGGCGACCGGCTCCTGCTCTACACCGACGGCATCGTCGAGGCCCGCGACAGCCGGGGTGTGGAATTCGGTCGCGAGCGCTTCGTCGACTTCATCATCCGTCACCAGGCGGACGGGCTGTCCGCGTCGGAGACGCTGCGCCGTCTGGTGCACGCGGTGTTGGAGCACCGCGCGGGCACGCTCACCGACGACGCCACCGTGATGCTCTGCGAGTGGCGCGGCGGGCCGCACGTCGTCGCCGCTGACGGGTGACGCGCGCCGTTCGCCTGTCGGGCGGGGCGAGACGGAAAGGGTGTCGGGGATGCCCAGGGCGGGGTCGGAGGGGAACGCGGCGGGCGCGATGCGCACGGTCGGCGGCGTGGCAGGTGGGCACAGCCTCGTCCGGTACGCCATCGTGAACGAAACGCAGGGATAGGCATCAATCGTCCGAAAAAATCAGAGGAACGCAATGGCTGCAGTGACGGAGCCGGTCGCCCCGGTGCCAGTGGCGGGGCGCAGCAAAGGACAGGTGATCGTGTCGTGGCTGACCACCACGGACCACAAGAAGATCGGGCACCTGTACCTGATCACATCGTTCGCGTTCTTCCTGTTCGCCGGCGTCCTCGCGCTGCTGCTCCGGGCCGAACTGGCGCGGCCCGGACTGCAGTTGCTCTCCACTGAGCAGTACAACCAGACGTTCACGCTGCACGGCACGATGATGCTGCTGCTGTTCGCGACCCCGACCTTCGCGGGTTTCGCCAACGCGATCATGCCGTTGCAGATCGGTGCGCCCGATGTGGCCTTCCCGCGGCTCAACATGCTGGCGTACTGGTTCTTCCTGTTCGGCGCGCTCATCGTCGTCGGGAGTCTGCTGACGCCGCAGGGCACGGCCGACTTCGGATGGACGGCCTACATCCCCCTCAGCGGCGGGGAGCGCAGTCCCTACGTCGGTGGCGACATGTGGATCATGGGGCTGGCGCTGTCCGGGTTCGGCACGATCCTGGGTGCCGTCAACTTCATCACCACCATCATCTGCATGCGGGCACCGGGCATGACGATGTTCAGGATGCCGATCTTCACCTGGAATGTGCTGCTGACCTCGGTCCTGGTCCTGCTGGCTTTCCCGGTGCTCGCGGCCGCGCTGCTCGTGCTGGAGGCCGACCGTCGCTTCGGGGCGCAGGTCTTCAACCCCGAGAACGGCGGAGCGCTCCTGTGGCAGCACCTGTTCTGGTTCTTCGGCCACCCCGAGGTCTACATCCTGGCCCTGCCCTTCTTCGGCGTCGTCACCGAGGTCCTGCCGGTGTTCTCCCGCAAACCGATCTTCGGCTACGTGGGCCTGGTCGGCGCGACCATGGCGATCACGGGGCTGTCAGTGGTCGTGTGGGCGCACCACATGTTCGCCACCGGGGCGGTGCTGCTGCCGTTCTTCTCCTTCACGACGTACCTGATCGCGGTGCCCACGGGGGTGAAGTTCTTCAACTGGATCGGCACCCTGTGGAACGGCTCGCTCAGTTTCGAGACGCCGATGCTGTGGGCGACCGGATTCCTGGTGACGTTCCTGTTCGGCGGCCTGACCGGCGTCATCCTGGGCTCGCCTCCGCTGGACTGGCACGTCACCGACACCTACTTCGTCGTGGCGCACTTCCACTACGTGCTGTTCGGGACGATCGTCTTCGCCATGTTCGCCGGATTCCACTTCTGGTGGCCGAAGATGACGGGCACGATGCTCGACGAACGCCTGGGGAAGATCCACTTCTGGACGCTGTTCGTCGGCTTCCACACCACGTTCCTGGTGCAGCACTGGCTCGGCGCGGAGGGCATGCCCCGCCGGTACGCCGACTATCTGGCGAGCGACGGTTTCACGGCGCTGAACACCGTGTCGTCCATCGGTTCCTTCCTGCTGGGTCTGTCCACCCTGCCGTTCCTGTACAACGTGTACAAGACCGCCAAGTCCGGACGGCGTATCGACGTCGACGACCCGTGGGGCTACGGCCGCTCGCTGGAGTGGGCCACCGCCTGCCCGCCGCCCCGCCACAACTTCGTCGCCCTGCCCCGGATCCGCTCCGACTCGCCCGCGTTCGACCTGCACCATCCCCAGATTGCGGCCATCGACCAGAAGGAACACTCCGGGCGGCGCGACGCCATCGACCCGGAGGGCGACTGAGGGCGACGCGCATGAGAGGCGATCACGGGAGGGACCCGCTGCCCCCGGCCGCGGCAGCGGGCCTCAACGATCTCGAAGGCTTCCTGATGGCGCAGGCCGAGTACCAGGCGGCCGAGCGCGAAGCACGTTCCTTCACCGACCGCATGCCGTGGCTGACCACCGCCCAGCAGGAGGAGGTCGCCCGCCAGTACGTCGCCGAACGCATCAGGCTCAACCAGCGGGCGCTGAGCACGATCGTCGGACGTACCCGTGCGCTGCGCGGCGAGTACGAGGCCCGCTACGCCTTCCTGCGCGCCAAGCTGCTGAAGAGGTTCGGCGTGGCGGTGTGCACCGTCCTGATGTGCACGGCCGGCATCACCGCGTGGGTGGCCCGCTGGACCACGGGCGACTGACGTCCACCGCCGTCCTCCCCGGCACCGGTCTCGCTTGCCGGTACCGGAGAGACGGACGGGCCGGGGGACCGGCCGCGGCGAACACGTGGTCGCCGCCGCGAAGACCCCCTCAGCCCTCCACCTGCTGCTGCGTGTAGCTCCACGCGTACTGCAGCCAGTCGGAGATCACCACCGCGCTCAGTCCGGCGGCGGCGAGCCGGGCGGCGCGTGGCGCGGCCGCGTATCCGCACATCAGACCGGTGGCCGCCCAGGTGGAGGCACAGAACGGGCAGCTCAGAAGTTCGCCCACGGCCTGCCCCACCGCTCCCTCCCGGCGCGGTTCGTCCATGACCTCGCTGCCGCCACCCGCCTCCTGGCGGCGGGTGAAGGGCGCCCGGAGAAAGCTCGTGATCTTCCCCTTGGTCACCAGCCGCGACACCTTGTACGTGGCCGTGCCGATCACCAGGAGGTCCCACGGCGGCACACCGGCGGGCAGGGGGCGTCCCGACCTCCGCAGCGCGAGCGTGGCCAGCGCGGTCGCCGCGCCGTAGGCGCTCGCCAGCACGGCGTACCCCCGCAGCGGAACGGCCTCGCCGGGCGCGTACGCGTCGTCCACCTCGTGGCCGCCCATGCCGCGTACCGGCCAGCCGTGGGAGCAGGAGCGCGCACCGTCGCCGGTCCCACCGCTGTCGTCGGCCGCTTTGAAAACCATGGTCGTTCCTCCGTATTCGCCCGGCTGATCACCGGGCCCCGCACCAACGCCGCTCGTCCGACACCCGGCCCGCCGGAACCACTCACCGAGGCGGTGTGGCCGCCGGATCAGGGCCGGGCACGAAGACTGTCAAGCGCCGGGTACCCGAATCTGCCTGATGAAGCAGCTTCCGGGCGGTGACTCATGGCCTGGTCCCAGCACCCTGGACCCGCGGCCCTCACACCGAGCGGCTCGCACGCCCACAACGCGGACCGCCGGACCCGGAACCGGACCGTCGCGACCACCGGAGAGCGGCGACAGGCGACCGCGAAGCAGTCGCTCTCCGGCGGTCGCCTACGGGACTGTCAGCCCTCCATGGCCTTGCGGACTGCGTCCCGGGTCCGGTCCATCAGAGCCGCGACGGGACCCAGCGTCACGTTGGCCGCGGCGGACTCCACGCCCGGATGCGGACGGGTGGGCGCCATGGCCTCGGCGGCCTTGACACCCTTGGCCAGCGCGGCCAGGGCGGCCGCGTCGGTGCTGCGGCGGATATGGGTGAACTCGTAGCGCTCCTCGGCCCGGGCGTGCTCCTGGACGTCGGCTCGCAGCGACAGGAACTGCGGCATGAACTTGGGATCGCGGGTGTCCGT
Source organism: Streptomyces sp. NPDC028308 (assembly GCF_055565855.1). Lineage (NCBI taxonomy): Bacteria > Bacillati > Actinomycetota > Actinomycetes > Kitasatosporales > Streptomycetaceae > Streptomyces > Streptomyces sp. NPDC028308. The sequence goes on along the minus strand of NZ_JBVHTO010000002.1, from coordinate 265,942 downwards.
GTCGTCCAGGGTGCTCAGCGTCTCCTTCGCGGCACGCTCCTCGCCCAGGCGGGCGTCCACGATCTCATCGCCGCCCTCGACGTTGCGGCGGACGAAGGGATGCACGACCTCCTCCTCGGCGGTCTCGTGCACCGCCAGCAGCCGCACCAGCCGGCGGAACGCATCCTGCCGGGCGTCCCCACTGGAGGCCTCGACCTCGTCGAACAGGTTGCGGATGTCACCGTGCTGGCGCATCAGCAGGGCCACCACGTCGTCGTCCGGCGCGCCGTCGTCTCCGGCCGGCGGGGTCTGAAGTTCGGTCATGGCGGCCGCCTCACTTCTCTCGCTGGGAGGGATCAGGGTGCTCGCCCTCGGTCTGCACCCGGTATTCGCGGCCGAACATGCTGTCGTGTTCCACCATGACCCGGTCGCTGGGCGGTGCCTCGCCGCCGTGGATCTCCTCCTGCATCTTCTCGAACCGCTCGTGCGCCTCCCGCACCTAACCGGCGCCGAGCGTCGTGAGGTCCATCTGAGTGTCCAGCAGCTCACGCAGGTAGGCCTTGTTCGGCTCGAAGGTGAGCACGTTCGGCAGTTCCGGGGCCAGTACCGACTCCGGGTCCCGGCCGTCGTGACGGCGCATCAGATCGCAGGCGATGTGCAGGTGTTCCAGCTCCTGGTTCAGGTGCAGCTCCCAGATGGCCTTCACCTTGGGGTCGCTCTCCTGCTCCATGAAGGAGTAGTACAGGTAGCACTCGTTGTACTCGTGGTTGACGAGTTGCTCCCACCATGTCTCACCGGGGTCGACGAGCGACTCGTAGTGGGTGACGTGCTCCTCCTCGATGAGCCCGATCTCCTGGTAGAGCTGGCGGGCGATCGGTTCCATGTAGGTGGGGCCGGTGTTCATGTAGAAGTTCATCGTCTGCTGTTCCGCCAACATGATCGTCAGCGCGTGCAGCTTCGACAGCGGGTCCGTGGCGTCCTTGTCGTACGGGTCACGCACGTTGTCGACCGGATTGCGGTGGTGGAAGCGGGTGGGCCGGCCCGGCATGACCTCGGTCAAGCCGTCGACGATCGACTCCGCCTTGCGGTGCTCGATCATCTCGTACAGGTTCGCGTACCGGTACAGGTGGTCGAAGTCCTCCAGCACGCCGAACTGGTAGGCCTGCTTCAGATAGGGGTCCGGCTCCATCCGGGCGACCCACGCGGTCAGGTCGACCGCCACCTGCTCGTACGCGATCGTCGTCTCCAGGACCGACGAGACGCCGGGCAGCAGCCAGTTCACGACCTTCTGCTGCTGCGCCTCGATGTACCGGGTCCGGGCCAGTTGCCGCTTCACCTCGGGATCGACGGTGTTGCGTGCCAGCTGATGGCTGAACATGATCGCCTCGACCTCGATGCCGTTCATGGCGATGATGCGGCAACGGGTGTACGGGTCGCAGTGATCGGGGTCGATCGGCTTGACGTTCAGCTCGCGCCAGTTCCTCAACTGACGGTCGAGCGGGATGCCACGCTGCTCAAGGGGATTGAAGGTCACCTGCGTCTCCTCAGCCGGTGGTGGGGACGCCCGGTTACCCAGGGCGACCTAGGGCCTGTCGTTTGGATCAGGCCGGGGTCGCGGGGTCTGGCACGCACATCTGCGGCGTTGTCGTCGGTCGCCGAAGCTCCGCTTCGACTCCCTCCTCCGCCTTGCAGCTGCACGCACCAGACCCCGCTCGGGTCGGCCGGGACGAACCGTCTGTCACGGCCGACCTGATCCAAACGACAGGCCCTAGATCTCACTTCGTGAACAGGAGACAGCCATACTTGGCTCTGATGGCATCGTCCACCGCCTGCCTCGCCGCCCAGCGGGCGCCGTCACCCGGATGGCGGCCCTCGGCTGACCGGCTCCGAACCGGGAAGTAGAGCCGGCCGGACCGGGTACTCGGCCGGCCCCTGCACTCAGAAAGGCCGACCGCAGATGATCAGCGAAAACCACGTCCGGGAACTGCTCGCCGCGCAGGACGACACCGCGCTCGTCCTACTGGAGGGACGGGCCGAGGTGGTCGACGCCACCTCCCTCGACTCCGACGACTACCGGGGAGCCGCCGTCCTGCTGACGCGCGGTGATCTCGCCGACCGTCTGGGCACGGCGACACCTTCGGAGCACGAGATCCACGAACTGGCCGCGACCTTGGACGCGATGGCCTCGAAGACGGGCGCCTGATCCACGGCACCGGCATCACCACGGACTTCACCAGCGGGCTTCCGGCCAGGATGGACACGGGCACCCCTGAGTCCTCACGAGGGAGAACGATCGTGCGCCGTACCTTCGCCGGCCTCGCGGGCGTTCCGGACATCGGCCTGAGCCCCGAGGAGATCTCCGCGCTGTCGGAGAGCCGCTCACCGGCTCCCTGGGCGGTACGGGCCCGTGCCCTGTGCTGGGCACGCCGCCCCGACGCCTCGGCGCGCCGGGCCATCGAGGCGGTGGTGCCGGAGCCCGTCCGCGCGAACGCCACACCCGAACTGGTGGTGGGCGCACTGATCCACTACGAGTCGACACCGGTCGGCCCCTACGACGAGATCACCGCGGTGGTCGTCCACCGGCGGGCCGGCACCCTGTTCGCCACCGTCCCCTTCATGGCGGTCGACTCGCCGGCCGGCCTGGTCGCCGGACGTGAGAACTGGGCCCTGCCCAAGACGCCGGCGGAGTTCGAGGACCTGGGCCGCCCGCACGGCGAACAGGAACTGAGCGGAACCGTCCACGACATGAACCGGGCAGTGGCGGGCCCCGGATGGCGCATCGAGGTCGAGACGACCACCGGCCGGATCCCGCTTCCGGTGTACGTCCCACCTGTGCTGCCGCTGCTCCAACTCGGCCCCGGCGGAGAGCCGTTCATCTTCCGTGCGAGCGCGCACGGCCGAGGCCGCCGCGCCCGGCTGAGCGTCCGCGTCGACGCACCCCCGGCACTGCGTGACTGGTTCCCGGCCGGACGTCGCACCGGAGTGCTTCTGACCGACCTGCACATCCGCCTTCCCGCACCCACCCGCTCGACCGGTGAAGCGGGCCGGGCAGCCCGCCGCCGGTGAAGGGGCCCGCCGTTCAGGCATGTTCCCCCCCCATTTCCCGGCAGGTGCGCTGGAGAGTTGAGGGCGCGGCCGCTCCGTGAACCGACTCGACACACCTCAACTGGGCTTCCCGAAGCGAGCAGTTGGGTACCTGCGGCGCCGCCGTGCCCTGTCGAACCTTGCGGCCTGCTCAGCCGCTGGGCGTACGCAGGGCCAGCATGGCGACGTCGTCGTCGTTGTCGGTCGGGCGGACCTGCTCCAGCAGGGAGTCGCAGAAGGAGTCCAGCGGGCGGTGCGCGAGAGCGGCGGCATGCCGGCGCAGCCGGTCGAGACCGTGGTCGATGGAGCGGTGCGGGGTCTCCACCAGACCGTCGGTGTAGAGCAGGAGCGTGGACCGCGGCGGCAGGACGGTGATCGCGTCGGGGCGGGCTCTGGTGAGCCCGGTCCCGAGCAGTATGCCGTGGGCATCGTCGAGATAGCGGGTCTGGCCGTCATGGCCGACCAGCAGCGGGGGCGGGTGGCCGGCGTTCGTCCAGTGCAGCGCCCACAGCCCGTCGTCACGTCGGGCGAGGGTCGCGAGGATCATGGTGGCCATGGGGACTTCGGCGATGTGCCGTACGGCCTCGTCGAGTTGGGTGACGATGGCACTGGGGACGCTGTCGGGCTGTGACCACGCGAAGGCGCGCAGCATGTTGCGTACCTGGGCCATTCCGGCCGCGGCGTCGAGATCGTGCCCGACGACGTCGCCGATGACGAGCGCGTGGGCGCTGTCGGCCAGCGTGAAGGCGTCGTACCAGTCGCCGCCGACGGAGGAGGCGTGTGGAGCGGGCACGTAGCGTGCCGTCATCTCCACTCCCGGAACGGTGGGGAGCTGCGGCAGCAGGTGCCGCTGCATGGTCTCGGCGACCTTGCGCTGGCGCTCGTAGAGGCGGGCGTTGTCCAGCGCCAGCCCCGCCCGGCGGGTGAGGTCCTCCAGGAGCGGCAGGTCGCCCGCGGTGAAGGCGCCGGGTCGCTGGGAGCGGCCCAGCGTGAGGGCGCCCAGCACGTCACGCAAACCCCGGATGGGCGCGATGGCGGCGGAGTGCATGCCGGTCTCGGTGAACAGGCGCTGCTGCTCGACCGCGATGCCCGAGTCGGGCGGACCCTGGTAGGTGGACGGTCCGGCGAGGGAGGAGGCCGCGCCGCGCAGAGCCCGGGACAGTGGCATAGGGGAGAGCTCAGGGACGGGAGGCATGGGGCCCTGCAGGTCGTCGCGCTGGACCAGGATGCCGTCCTTGTGCTCCATCACCAGGGCGCGCCGCACCTCGTCCCGGTCGGTGAGCAGGTCGAAGATCGCCCAGTCCGCCAGCCGGGGCACGGTCAGGGCCGCCAGGCGGTGCAGGGCCTCGTCGATGTCCAAGGTGGATGTGAGCTGGGTGGTCGTCTCCGCCAGCAGGGCCAGGCGGTCGAGTTCCGTCAGGGGCGCGGAGATCCCCTCGGCGCCCTGCGACGGTCCTTCACGCTGTACGCCGTGCAGCAACACGAGGGCGCCTGCCCTGCCCGAATCGAGTGAATAGGGTGTGACCATCCAGGACAACCCGATGAGTGTCCCGTCCCCGCGCTCGAACCACTCGGTGTCACCCTGCTCGGTGCGCCGGGTGAGCAGAGCGTTCCTCATCGCGCAGCGCGTACGGGGCATCGCGTGCCCATGGCAGTCCCGGTGCAGCAGGTCGTGGGAATCCTGGCCGACCAGGTCCTCGGCGCTGCGGCCCAGTACGTCTTGTGCCGCGCGGTTGGCAGCGAGCATCAGGCCGTCGTCATCGACGAGGACGGCGGCCGCGTGCATGTCCTCCAGCATCGTCCCGGGCAGGGCACCGCAACGCTCCTGGTGCCCGGGCACGGGGGAACCGCCCGTGTCGGCATCGGCGACGTCCATGACCCTCCTCGGTGATTACAGACCTACCCGAGTTCCCCACAAGCCCAGATTGCATGCCCATGGTGACCGCTGTCTCGCGAGGGGTCTACCCGTGATCACCCAGCGTGACGAAACCGGTGGTGACAGCTGCTATCTGTCACCACCGGCCCATACGGCTCAGTCCAGGTCGCTGCTGTCCACGTAGCCCGAGCCGACGAGCACGGACTTGTAGTTGCTCTTGTCGATGCTCACCGGCTGCAGGAGGTACGCGGGGACGACCTTGCGGCCGTTGTGGTACGTCTCCTCGTCGGTGATGGCGGGCTTCTTGTCGTGCAGTACGGCGTTGACCATGTAGGACGTGATGAGCGCCAGCTTGCGGGTGTCCTTGTAGACGGTCTGGGACTGTTCACCCGCCTTGATCGACTTGATGGAGGGAATCTCGGCGTCCTGCCCGGTCACCAGGGGGAGAGGTTTGCCCGCGGTGCCGTAACCGTGCCTCTTGAGCGCGCGGATGACACCGAGCGACATACCGTCGTACGGGGACAGGACGGCGTCGATACGCTTTCCCGCGTAGTCCGCGTCGAGGATTCTGTTCATTCTCTTCTCTGCCAGCACGCCGTCCCAGCGGCGGGTGGTGACTTCATCGAGGTCGGTCTCACCGGACCTGACGATGAGGTCGCCCTGTGCGATGTAGGGCTTGAGGATGTCCATCGCGGCCTTGAAGAAGAAGCGGGTGTTGTTGTCGTCCGAGGACCCGGCGAAGAGCTCGACGGTGAACGGGCCCTTGCCGGTGCCGTTGACCAGGCCGAGTCGTTCGGCGATGAAGAGGGCCTGCTGCTCCCCGACTTCCTCGTTGTCGAAGGACGCGTAGTAGTCGACGTTCTCGGTGTCCAGTATGAGCCGGTCGTAGGAGATCACGGGTATGTGAGCGTCGCGCGCCTTGTCCAGCACGCCCTTGAAGGCGTGGCCGTCGACCGACGCGATGACGAGTGCGTCGACTCCCTCGGAAATCATGTCCTCCACCTGCGAGACCTGGGTCTTGGGGTCGTCGTCGGCGTATTTCAGCGTGGACTTGTAGCCGAACACCTTGAGGTTCTTGACCATGTCCTGGCCGTCGTTGATCCATCGCTCGGACGTCTTGGTGGGCATGGCGATGCCGATGTTGACGGTGCCGTCGTCTCCTTCGCCGGTGCTGTCGCCGCATGCGGAGAGGGAGAGGGCCAGGACGGTGGAAAGGGCCGCAGCTACGGTGGTGCGGGCGCGCATGCTCATCGTTCCTCACGGGGGTGACTGACGGTCAGCGGGGCTCATGAGCCGTGAAAGGGAGGCCGGATGTCCTCGCCCGTTTCCGCTGCGTCGGGGAGGCTTTGCGGAGGGGGCCACAGGCGTATGACGCCATGACGGATTCCGCCGTGCGTCATCGCCCGTGCCGGAAGCCGACCCTATCTCGACGTGCGGCAACCGGATACTGTTTCTTCACGAAAGCAGCATCAGAAGTGAGTTGCGAAGACGACCGCATCAACTGGTTGTCGAGTCAAGGCTGTTCAGGCCCTGAGAGTTCGTAACACGATCTTGTTGAGGCGTCCTGGTCGGGCGTGACCGGTATGACTTTTCGGTCGTTCGTCAGTTGTGGGTACTCGACCGTGGATCGTGGACGACGACTTATGGGCTCTGATCGAACCGCTGCTGCCGCCCTGGCCGCAGAAGGGGCCGGGCCCTCGCCCGGTCGCTGACCGACGGTGTCTGCAGGGCATCCTGTACGTCCTTTACAACGACATCGCCTGGCAACTCCTGCCCCCTGAGCTGGGGTTCGGCTCGGGGCAGACCTGCTGGCGGCGCCTGGACAGATGGCAGAAGGCCGGTGTCTTCGACCAGCTGCACCGAATCCTCCTTGCAGAACTGCACGCGGCCGGCGCACTCGACTGGTCACGGGCGTGCGTGGACGGCTCCCACATCCGCGCGAAAAGGGGGGCGCCAAAACCGGTCCGTCGCCGGTCGACCGGCGGAAGACGGGCAGCAAGCACCACCTGATCTGCGACGGCCGCGGCACCCCGCTCAAGGTCATCACCACTGCCGCGAACGTCAACGACGTCACCCAGACCCTCGCCCTCGTCGACGGCATCCCGCCCGTCGCAGGGCGTCCCGGCCGACCGCGACAACGCCCCGTGGCCCTCCTGGGTGACAAGGGCTACGACTCGAACCCGAACCGGGCCGCACTCCGCCAGCGAAAGATTCTGCCCGTCATCTCCCGAAAGGGCGCACCCAACATCAAGGGCATGGGCAAACTCCGCTACGTCGTCGAGCAGACCTTCGCACTCCTCCACCAGTTCAAGCGTCTCGCCGTGCGCTGGGAACGCAGGCCCGAACTCCACGACGCCTTCGTCTCCTTGGCCTGCGGTCTCATCTGCTGGCGACGACTCAAGAAGACAGCCGGACCGTGATCGCAGGAACTCCCATGGCAGCAAATCGCCTTGGGAGCTCAGGCACTTCCCACCCCGGCTTCACCGGCGCGAGCTACCCTCCTGGAAGCGTCGGCACTCGCCCACGCGCAGGCAGTCATCCGGAGCGGTCATGCCAACTGAAGGCCCAGGCAAGACAGCAGCGTGGGCGAAGGTCCTCGCTGCGTTCGTTCTCCTTGTCCTCATGCCCCTGGCGATCTGGTTCATGGTCTCCTTCCAGGGCTCTGGCGCCTTTCCATGGTGAGTGCGACCGCCACACCTCCGAGCTACCTCGACGGGCTGTGACCTCGCTCAGCCACTCCTGAAGACATGATCGTGTTACGAGTTCTGATGATGTTCGAAATGACGAACAGGGCGGCGCTGTCGTCCTGTTCGCAACCGCACCGCACCAACAATTCCACGCCGGCCGTTTCGCGCCGTATTTCCCGAGGCCGACAAGGGCTGGCCGGCCCCGCACCCACCGCTTCCGCTTCCGCTTCCGCGGACGACGGCCGTGCCGGTACCGCCGGGCCACTCGTCCCGCACCGGTCACGTTGTCAGTGGCGCCGGATACGCTCCGACCTGGAGGTCGGACGGAGATCGTGAGGGACTCGCGGCCATGGGGGGTGGGTCGGACAGGCCCCGGCAGCGGCTCGGGCCTGGAGATGTGATGCCGCGTATCCCCCCCCACATCTCCGGGTGGGCGAAGAGCGCGATCGTCCTCCCGGCGGCAGGTGATGCGCTGCTCAGAGGAAGGCGAGGGCGGGGCTGAGGGCCCCTGGCATGTGATGGTCGGTCTCGCCCTCCCGAAGGGCCTGAGCCTGCCCATGAGGTCCAGCGTGTACGAGAGAATCTCCTGGTGACTGTATCTATCGACCGTAGCCGGTCCCTTGAGGAGCTTGAGCGTGACCGCTGGCCGGCGCCCCTACCAGACGCCACCCGTCTCATGGCGACGGCCCACGCCCTGCGGAGCCGGCCGGTCGGGACTCTGACCGTTGAGGACCTACGCCTGCTGATCGGGCAGAACATCGGGCTGACGGTGCTGCTCCCGCTCGCAGTGGAGGTGCTTCACGACAACCCGCTGGCCGAAGGTCATATGGGCGAGGGTGACTTGCTGCGAGCAGTTCTGACCAGGGCCCCGGCGGTCTGGAGCGTTCACCGGGACCTCGCGAGCCAACTGACCCACATCGTGGACGGCCTCTCCGACCTCCCGCCATACCTGCGAAACGCGGTCGAGAGGTTCGCGGATGTCGTCTCTCAAAACCGGCGCTGAACGGAGCGCAAGCGGTCCGGTTACCGCTTGGCTGTGGTGACAGGCGGCGGCAGACTGGAGGCATGTGGCGGATGGTCTCGACGAGCGCCCCGCGGCATCGGACGCTGGACGGCAAAATGTCGTCCCCTCGCCATCCGCGTCTTTACTGGCGGACGACGCACCGTATCTCGGCGGGGCAGTGCCTCCGTAGTCTCCGCCTGGTATGCGATATCCGCCAGTGCAGTTGTAAGAATTCGAGTGACGATCGCGGAGTATCCGGACCGGTGACGTCTTGATATGCGCGGGAACTTACAGTGACCATTTGGATCTCGATTTTTCGAGAGTAACTTGTGTGTATGAAGGCGACTGGGAGTGGGGACAATCAGTCCCGTGATTCCGCGGGCTTGTGTTCCACGGCGACTCAGGAGCCGCGGCGTCGGCCGACCGGACCGGTCGAGGGCGACGCTCGGGACCCGCCCGAGGGGAGAGCCCTCGGCTCCCGGGCCCCGGCGCGGATCAAGCGCTCGAAGGTGCTGCACACGGTCTGGAAGGTCGGCGTCTTCTTCGTCGGCCTGGCCGTGGTAGGCGCAGGCATCGTGCTGTTGCCGTTGCCCGGGCCGGGTTGGCTGGTGATCTTCGCCGGCGTCGGTGTCTGGGCAACGGAATTCGTCTGGGCCCAACTCTTGTTGCGGTGGGTCAAACGGAAGATCACCAACGCCGCCCGGAAAGCCCTGGACCCGGCGGTGCGGCGCAGGAACCTGCTCATCACGGCACTCGTGGTGGTCCTTCTCGCCGCGGCGATATCCCTGTGGGTGTGGAGATTCGGGTTCTTCGTCATGCTGTAGAGGTGCGGACGTCCGGTTCGGAGAGCCGAGAAACTGGGGCGGCCACGCGCAACAGCGGATTCCGGGGACTCCGGCGACCATGCTCAAGGCTGCTGTTGCCTCACGGAGACTGAGTTCGTTCGGCCCTGGGCGACAAGCGTAGTTGAGGTGTATGCCATGCGACCTGCGTTGAGGTCCCTGAAACTCGCGATGAGGCGCCTGCGCGCGGCGATCGACCTCGCGCCGGTCGTCAGGTCCCTACGCTGTGCCGGCGATGCCTTCCAGTACGGCTACGGCTGGTCGGCCTACGCAGCTGATCCCCGTCTCTACAGCTGGCCCGGCACGATGTGCGCCACGCCTCTCGAGCCCGGCGCCGACCCCGCACGCGGCGTGGTCCCGTCCCAGTTGCCCATCCCGAGGCAGCGGCATTCTCTTGAGACGGTCAACTGACCCGCTGCCACCGGCGCCGTGCTGGAACGGCGCTTCGCTCACGGCTGTTGATGTGGCACGGAACCCTGCTCGCCGTCGTCGCCGCCCGCCGCGGCGAGGGCCCTGTTCCTGCGGACCGACGACCAGAACGACCAGCCGATCAGCACCACGCCGACGAGACCGGTGATCACCTCATTGATCTCGTACTGAATGGTGACGAGCAGGATGATCGACAGCGCGCCGATGGCGTAGTGCGCGCCGTGCTCCAGGTACACGTAGTCGTCCAGCGTGCCTTGGCGGACCAGGTACACGGTGAGTGACCGTACGTACATGGCGCCGATCCCGAGACCGAGGGCCATCAGCACGATCTCGTTGGTGATGGCGAACGCGCCGATGACGCCGTCGAAGGAGAAGGAGGCGTCGAGCACTTCCAGATACAGGAACATGAAGAACGCGGCCTTGCCCGCGAGGACGACTGCGGATGCCGGCTTCCCGGCCCGGGCAGCCTCTTCCTCCTCCTCGTGCTCGCGTTCTTCCTGTTCCTCCAGCCTGTTCTCGAAGAAGCCGGAGAGCCCTCCGACGACGAGGTACGTGATCAGGCCCGCCACGCCGGCGAGCAGGACGGTCTCCGCCTTGTCGGCATGACCGGCGTGCTGGTGCGCCCGCGTGGCGAAGGTGAGTGCGGTGGCCAGCAGAACGATCAATGCGACACAGATGGACAGCATGTCGACCTTGCCGAGCTTGGCGGCCGGCCGCTCGATCCAGCGCAGCCACTGGATGTCACGGTCCTCCAGGATGAAGTCGAGGAAGATCATCAACAGGAACATGCCACCGAAGGCGGCGATCGCCGGATGGGCGTCCGTCACCAGCTCCTTGTACCTGTCGGGGTCGTTGAACGACAGGTCGATGGCTTCGATGGGCCCGAGCTGCGCGCTGATGGCGACGATGACGACGGGGAAGATCAGCCGCATACCGAAGACGGCGATGAGCACGCCGACCGTCAGGAAGATCTTCTGCCAGAAGGCACTCATCTTCTTGAGGATTCCGGCGTTGATCACTGCGTTGTCGAATGACAGCGAGATTTCCAGGACCGCCAGGATCGCGACGATGCCGAAAGCCTGCCAACCGTCGTAGAAGACTGCCGCGACCAGACCGAGGACGGTGATCGCGAGCGACCAACCGAAGGTTCTCAGAAGCACTGGTCTTCCTTTCATGAAGACGGCTTGCGGCCATTCAGGCGGGGGTCCCTCGTGCCGGGGGGCTTACGGCACCACCGCCCAGGAAGTCTAGATCTACGGCTACAAATCGGTCGCTCACCGACACTCGGAGCGACCGCCCCGCCGCCTGGTGGCGCCGGGAGCCAGGAGGCGTCGAAGGCCACGTCAACAACCCGCTATACGGGACGGGGACACCGATGGCCGCCGCACCGCTCAGCCGACGCCGGCCGTCAGTGCGCCGGATTCCGCACACGGATGCCTTCCGTCCTGTCCAGGAATTCACGACCATGCCCAGGCGGTGAAATGAGCGGCGAAATGAGCGGCGCTGCGACGGTGCAGCGACGGTGGGACACTGGTGCGTATCGGCGAGGTCTGGCCTTCCCGAAATTCTCGCGGCCGTCCCTACGGAAAATGTGTGCGGGCGGGTGAGGGGCGAACAGCGCCCCTCCCACGCGGACAGGTGAATCCGCGGGAGCACAGGATCTCGTACGTATGCCCAGGGAGAGTTCGCCCCACCAGCACTCGCGGAGGCGTCCTTGCACTCCGACCGACACGGCGCCGAGTCGGGCGAAACGGTGCCCGACCCGCCCACGGAGCCCGAACGACGTCGCGTGGCGGTGAAAGCCTGGCTGCAGCCGGCGCTCATCGGCCTGACCGTCCTGGCGGCCTTCATCGCCGCCTACATCGGCCTTCAGCGGGACCCGCAGCCCCACGGTCTTCCGGTCGCGGTGGCAGGCACCCGGCTCGCCCACGAGGTGGGTGACGCGTGGGGTCCCAGCGCACACATCGTCGGGGTCGCCGACCCGGCTGCCGGGCGACGGGCGCTCGATCGCCGCGAGGTCGTGGCTTCGCTGAGTCAGGGAGCCGGGAATGCCGGCGACGCCTTGCATCTCGAAGTCGCTGGAGCCAATGGGCAGTCAACCACCGCCATCGCCACGGGCCTTGTCCGCACGTACGCAAAGGAGACCGGTCAGCGCCTGACCGTCGCCGATGTCATCCCACTGGTCAAATTCGATGCCCGAGGCCTCGCGGGCTTCTACCTGTCCTTCGGCGTCACCCTCGCGGGCTTCGTGGTCGGGCAAAGCGTGCTCGGGCTCACCAAGACGTTGCCCCAACGGCACCGTTTCGTCCTCATCATCGTCTTCTCCGCAGCCGCGGGTCTCCTCGCCGCGGTCCTGGCGGGACCCGTGTTCGGTGCCGTCCCGGCCCCTGTCCTGCCGCTGGCCATCACCTTGGCGCTCCTGGCGGCTGCCGCGGCCTTCACCACCCAGATGCTCGGCACCTATCTCGGCCCGATCGGCGTGCCTGTGGCCACGATCATCCTGTTGACCTTGGGCAACGCCACGAGCGGCGCCGTCATCGGCGCCAGGCTCCTGCCGGGCGCGGCACGCTACATCTCGCCCGTGCTGCCTCCCGGCGCAGCTGTCCGCGCCGTCGGCAACCTCAGCTACTTCAGGGGCACTCCGATGCTCATGCCGATGATCACGCTCGCCATCTGGGCGGTCGGAGCCGCCCTGTTGGTGGCGGTCAAACCGAAGTTGTCCCGAACTCGGGGACCGGCTTGAGCATGGTGCGTGCTGCCGTGCGTACCGCCGACCGAACGTGACGACTCGCGGCATACGGCGAACGCCCGGGCGCCGTGCGGTGTGTCAGGGGCGGCCCCATCCCCGACGGACGTCGCTGGAGCGGCGCGGGTGACCCCCGCGTACCATCGAACGCGACTCCCGTTGGAATCCTGCGTACCTGCTCACCCACCGCAGCCGACTAGACAGCAGAACACCCTTGAACACCACGTCGATTCGTCTGGTCGAGCCCTCTGACGGCCCCGTGCTGGCGGACTTGCTCGCCCGGGACAAGCAGGCGTATGTGCGTTGGCTGCCCGCGAGGCCCACAGAGTTCTACACGCCTGACGGCCAAGCTTCGGTCATCGCCTCCCTGCTGGCCTCTCACACACAAGGGCTCGCATGGCCCGGAGTCGTCGTCTCCGAGGGCAATGTCATCGGACAGGTCACCATCAGCTCCATCCTGCGCGGCCCGTTCCAGAAGGGGTTCCTCGGCTACTGGGTCTCTTCCCTCCATCAAGGGCTCGGGCACATCGGCCGTGCGGTCGGCCTCGCCCTGCGGGTCGCCGAGGACGAACTCGACCTGCATCGCCTGGAAGCGCACACCCAGTTGGAGAACCTCGCCTCACAGGCGATCCTCCGCAAGCACGGATTCCGCGCCTGGGGCATCGCCCACGAACACTTCTACGCCGACGGTGCCTGGCGCGACGAGATGTTCTGGGAGAGGAACCTGACCGGCGGGACTCCTTCCTAGTCAGAGGGCGGTCCCCGTCCGGGGGCGGTCCGATCCTCAGAACGCCTTTGCCCACGAAGGTGCGGGCGGCGGCTCATGGAGGGACGGCAGCGCCGCTGCGATCACGCATTCGGTGGCCGCCGTGCACCCGTCCCGAAGCAGGCGCACCCTTGAGGTACGGACGCAGCTCGGAGGTGCGCGATGGCCTATCACGAGGGGAGCCCGTGGCGGGAGCCGCGGACGACGCCCCCATCCAAAGGCCGGGTCCTGCTCGGCTGCCTCGTAGCCCTTGCTCTCGTCGTCGTGCTCGCCATTCTGGAGATCGAGGCGGCGGCGATCATCGTGGGGCTGGCCCTGATCAGCGGATTCATCCTGGTCATCGGGACGAAGGTCAGCCGGCGTCGTAGTCCGTAGTCCTCGGCTGTCGCTCACGGGGCCGCGCGGGGGAGTGACGTCATGCCCTCCGCTGCGAGTTCGACAGGACGGGGTTGCGCGTGGCCGGCCCTGCCGCCCTTGAGAGCCCCGGGACGCCGCAGCGCACGTAAGTGAGGCTCCCCGCGCTTGGACGGCGCTGCAACCGCCCCTCTCAGCCGAACCGTAGGACGCGTGGTGCGAAGGTGCCCTCAGGACCGTCGGCGCGCCCCACCGACCACACCGTGGTCGTGCCAGGCACCGGCGCCAGGCGGAGGACCCGGGAGCCACCCTCTCCGGACACCTCGGGTTCCTGGTACTCGGTGAACGAATCCCCGTTCCGGGCAAGGAACGCAGGCCCAGGAACAAGCGGGGGATAGCTGCCGGCCGGGCCCCATTTCTGCGAGCCGGCCACCGAGACCCAGCCCAGCGTGCCGGACGGGGTGGGCGCAAGTGAGCTGATCGAACCGAAGTCGGTGGGCACCGGCACCTTGCTCCACGCCTGCCCGTCCCAGCGGGCCAGCAGCGGCGGAATCGGCTTCCCCACGGGGCCGCCGACGAATCCGGCCGTGCCACCGGCCCAGACCTCCGTCGGCGAGACCGCGAGCACGCTACTCACGGCCGACCGCGGAAACGCGTCCACGACCGTCTGCTGCCACGCCTGACCGTCCCAGTGGGACACGACCGCGCCCGAGTCGGCGGCGCCCGCGACCCAGACGTCGTCGGCCGCCAGGATGTGGAGGCCGGACACGGAGCCCGGCGGCACTGGGACGTCACGCCAGCCGCGGCCGTCCCAGCGCAGCAGCACCTGCGCGCCGGCGCGGGAACCGATGAGCCAGGTCTCACCGCCTCCGGCGACGGCCCTGGTCAGTACGACACCGCGCGGCGGCCGGCTCTCCGACCATGTCTGGCCGTCGAAGCGGAGCAGGCGGCCGCCACCCGTCGAGTCACGGCCGACCGCCCAGCCGGAGGTGGGCGAGGTCGCGGCGACGGACAACAGCTCGCCCTGCCAGCCGACGCCGGGCAGGCTCTGGCGCTGCCAGGCGGTTCCGTTCCACCGCAGGACGAGAGGGAAGCCCGGAGCCTCACGGCCGACGGCGTCGGCTCCCACCGCCCACGCCCGGTCCGGGGAGAAGGCCACGGCTTCGTTCATCCCGGCCTGCGGGCGTACCTCCGGCGGGACCGGAACGTGCTGCCAGGACGGCGTCTCCGTCGCGAGCGAGACGGAGGCCCCAGCGGGAGAGAGGAGGGCCAAGGCGGTCATGGCGGCGGTGAGAGCCGTGACGAGAAATCGGCGTGCCATGTCAGCCTCCCAGCCGCTCACTCATCAGGTTCGGTTTCGAGCCGTAGATCTCGACGGTTCCGAAGGACAGCAATGAGGGTCCGCCGGCCGCCAGCGCACGTGGCTTCACGTCGATGGCGTTCGCGCGTTCCGGTCCGTAGGAGAAGGTGGTGCGGAGGCCGTCCACCCGCGCGTACTTCGACTGGAACGCGCGGTCGCTGCGTACGGGCAGCCACAGCGTGCCGTCCGGGCCGCGCACCATGCCCTCGGTATAGGTGTCGCCCAGTGGGGGATGCGTGGTGCGCCAGGCGTGCCCGTTCCAGGTCATCAGGTAGGTACGGGCCGCACCGTCGACGTACTGGCTGCCGCCGATCGTGACGCGTCCGGAGGGTTCGACCAGGATCGTGTGGACGTTGCTGTCCGGCGGGAGCGGTACCTTCGCGTCCCGCCACTTCACCCCGTCCGAGCGCAGGACGGCGGGGCCGGTGCTGGTGTCCGCCCATGCCCAGACGTCGCTGGCGGTGCGAGCGGTGACGCCCATCAGGTACAGGACGCCGTCCGGGGTGGACTGAGTGGTCCAGCGGGACCCGTCGTAGTGCAGGACCTTGAGACCGGTCTCGTCCTCGCCGACCACCCACGCGGCGCCCGGTACGGCGGCGAAGTCCTGGTAGGTCCACAAGGTGGTCGGCAAGGGGACGGCACTCCAGTCCTCGGCGGACCGGCGCAGGATTTCGCCGGCACCGGCAAGGTTGTGGAAGATCCACGTCTCCTCGCCGACGAACTGGACCTTTCCGAGCCAGCCCGGTTCACCGGCGCCGGGGAACGTCGTGTCGCGGCTCCATGCCGTGCCGTCCCACCGGTACAACATCGGCCGCAGTCCATCGGCAGCGTGTTCGTAGCCGGTCGCCCACGCCTCGCCGGGCCCGCGAGCGGCGAGATCGGACACGGTCACCGGCGGGACGGCCGCGGGCACGGGCAGCGCAGACCAACTCGGTGTCACGGCCGAGGCCGGCGAAGCCACCACGGCACACGCGAGGACGAAGGCGACGATGACCGTACGGAGACCCTTCACGAGACCTCCCTGGGACGCGAGGGTCGCTCAGCCTAGAGGCGTCCACCACAAGTGAACAGACGGAACACGGCCTGTCAGTTGTCTCGGTTCGGAGAGGCGAGCGACCGAGCCGACGTCTACGAAGATTCCTCGAAAGAATCCCGGGGCGAGCCCTCCCAACGCCACGGCGAAGAACCACCCGAGGACATGCTCCCCACTCATACTCGCAACCGACAGCCAGGCTCGGGGTATCTGTCTAGGACTCTCATCCGTGGTACGTGACCTTTACCAGCAGGATGTCCGGGGTGAGGGCGTCGATGTAGCGGTTGACGGTCTCGGCGTATCGGTGGTCGTGATCCGAACTCGGTTCCAGCCACGTGCCATCCAAGGTAAGGAAGCCGCCGAACCGAGCCAGACTTGCGTATGCCCGCCGACGCGAGAAGACCTCCCGCCCGACTCCGAAGTCGCCAACTGCCCTTTGTCCGAAACGCGATTGCAGCGCGGCGTCGCCGAGCACGGCTCGCATGACGGGCTGAGCCGCATACCGGTGCCAGGCAGGTCCTGGACGACGGCGCGTCGCCTCGGGTTCCTCGTCAATGAGGTCGCTGAGGCTACGGGCCGAGGGAAAGTTCGAGGAGAATTCCTGCCACTCGCGCCACAGCGCATCTGCCTTCGAATCCGCCCGGGATCGCTGTCCATCGATGTCCAGCACGCCCACCGGCCCTCCGGAGCAACGGCCCGGCGGAATGATGTGCGTAGAACGCGCCCGCGTAGGTTCATATTCAAGGATCACGCGCGGGTCGTCCGCGAACTCGGGCTTCAACCAGAACTCGCTTCCTGCGGCACCCATGCACCATGAATCCCAGTGGCCTGGCGTAGCGTCCTCACTCGGTCCGTCGTAATCGAAGGGCGCGAGGGCTTCGGCGATCGCCTGACGTGCCGCGCCTGGTGGGAGGGAAGGCAGACAGACGGTCAGCTCCTCTCTGGCCACAGTGAGTCCCATTCGTCGTGCCTCGTGAATTGAGCTACGCCTGAACGTCATCTGAGGACGCAGCATCACCGAATGCAACCGGACTGCGCCTGCCGCTGTCGACCGTATTTGTGCTCATGACCGGCTGGCGTGAGTACGTATCAAGGGCCCAGGTGCCGCAAACCGGGCGCATCCGGAAAAGGGTGGAGGCGGCTGAAGTATTCGGTGCCGAGGATTTGGGCGCGGGTGGCCTCGTCGAGGCGGGACAGCAGTGCGGGCAGCGGTCGTTCGTCTGCGAGCTGGCTGCGGTGGGAGAGGATCGCGGCCCACTTCTGATCGAGCCAGGCGCTTACGTCCACGGTTGCGCTCGCGTGCTCGTCGGGCACGCTCAGCATCGTCTTGCCGACCTTTTGCAGGAGTGGCCGCAGAGCGCCGATTCCGTATTGGGGATGGGTTGCCGCGTAGAGGGTGCTGACCCGACACGGCGGCCCGGCCTCGGGATGGAGATCAGCGAGAGCGGCGGCCTCCACCGCAAGGAGCGTCACCTGGTGGGTGCGCCGATGGTCCGGGTGACCGGTGAGCTGACCCAAGGCATCGTGGGTCACGACGGCGGTGGGTCGGAACTGCCTGATCTGCATCACCACTTGACCGATGGCCTCGTCCAGGTCGAGGTCGCACCACCGGGGCCGTCCGGGTGCCGAGTCCTCGGCGCGGGCGTCGGCGTAACCGAGCATCCGCGGCGTGCCCGCGCCCAGGACGGCGAGCGCATCGGCCAGTTCGGCGGCCCTCGGGGTGTCCGGCGCCCAGGTCGCGGTGACGACCGCCGTACGGGAACCGGAAGCCGCGTGCCGGGCGAGCACACCGCCGGCCAGCAGGCTCTCGTCGTCGGGGTGCGCGAACACCCCGAGGATGGAAGGGAGTTCCGGATCCGGATACGGCAACGCGGGTGGGGTCACGGAGGGTCCCTTCTCACGGCTGGGGTGGGGTGGGGCCAGTGGTCGCGCCGCGGGCCCGGAGGCGAGGGTTGTCACCCGAGCATCTGTCACGCGCGCCCCGACTGTTCAGCGACAGCGAGGTTGACGGCTGTCGAGGACAGGTTCGGGCGGGCGATCATGTCGGGCTGTTCGGCGGTTCTGGATCGAGGTCGGCGAACAGACGCAAGTGATCGAGGGCAGCCAGGGTCTCGGCTCGCACTTCCATGGCTGAGGTCTCGAACCTGAGCGTGAAGTACGGATCGGCGTCCATCAGCAACTTCAGGTCCTCGAGACCGTCGTTGTCGAGAGAGGGTGAGACCACGGCCTCCCACACATCGGTACCGGCAAGGGCTGTCACGCTCACCGGGATGCAAGCCAGGCATGTCGATGGGTTGGCCCACCACTCCAGATGCCCCGGCCTCGTGTAACGATCCATTGCCCGAGCGTAGGTGCGGCCTCTCGGGTCGGCTCGGAATATTTGCCTGCGCTGCCCGGCGGGCTCCGCGAAATGGCCCGGAGGTGACTCGCTGCCGCAGCGTCCGGATCGGTGTCCGTTTTCGAGTGCTTCACGGCGTGAACGAGGCGGCGCCGACGCACCCCGCTCGGCATGGTTGGAGGCAGGCCGCCACACGGCTTCCGAGTTCGAAAGCGCCGGATGGCAGGGGTCCCGGCAGGCTCGTGTAGGAGGCGTGGCGCCCTATCCGCAGGGACTGCGAGCGGCTCGCCGAGGCGGGACACTGAGGGTGGGCAAAGACGGCAGAAGGGTGTTCACCGACCTGGTCAAGGTCGGCCGCGCCAAGGTACTCGGAGAGAGAGGGAACCATGCTCGCCATCACCGCCCAGGACCGGGAGGCCGGAGTCAGCGGGCTGACCCTGACCGACCTGCCCCGTCCTCATGCCGCCGAGAACGACGTGATCGTCCGGGTGTGCGCCGCGGGGTTCACGCGCGGAGAACTCGACTGGCCCGCCAGCTGGACCGACCGCGCCGGCCGTGACCGCACTCCGAGCGTGCCCGGGCACGAGGTCTCGGGTGTCGTGACGGACCTCGGCTACGGAACCACCGGCCTCACCGTCGGACAGCGCGTGTTCGGGCTCACCGACTGGGCACGCGACGGCTCACTGGCCGAATATGTCGCCGTCGAGGCCCGGAACCTCGCCCCTCTCCCGGCAGACGTCGATCACACGGCCGCGGCCGCGCTCGTGATCTCAGGGCTGACCGCCTGGCAGGGGTTGTTCGTCCACGCCCGCATCGCGACCGGCCAGACGGTCCTCGTCCACGGCGCGGCAGGCGGTGTCGGGTCGATCGCCGTGCAACTCGCGCGCGAGGCGGGAGCCCGCGTGATCGGGTCCGGTCGTACCGCCGACCGGGAAACGGTCCTCGCTCTGGGCGCACACGCCTTCCTCGACCTGGGGGCGGACCCCCTGGAGAACGCCGGAGAGGTCGACGTCGTATTCGACGTCATCGGTGGTGACATCCTCGACCGCTCGGCCGCGCTCGTACGCGACGGTGGCACTCTCGTCACCATCGCCCAGCCGCCCACGGTCCGGCCTGAGGATGGACGGGCGGTCTTCTTCGTCGTGGAGCCCGATCGCGCCCAGCTTTCCGACCTGGCGGAACGGCTGCGCGCGGGCCGCCTCCAGGTGCGGGTCGGTGAGGTGCGGCCATTGGCCGAGGCGGTCGCGGCACTGGCTTCCGGGCGACGTGCCGGCGGTAGGACGATCATCCGCGTGGGAGGGGACTGAGGGGATCGCCCGGCCGTTCGACCGGCATCACGGCAACGGCCGGCTTGCTCGACCGGCACGACGCCAACGGTCAGGTCGCTCGACCGGCACGACGCCAACGGTCAGGTCGCTCGACCGGCGTCACGGCAACGGCTTCCGAGCCGTGGCCCGATGGCCGCGAAGGTCCGCGATGTGGCCGTCTCAGGCCTCACGACGCCACGGGCCGAGAAGATCCGCAAAGAGCACGGCGCCGGTCGCCCCGCCCCGGCAGGGACAGTGACGACCGGCGCCGCCCCCGAGAGAGGGGGAGGTCCTGCTTGCTACGGCAGGTCACCAATAGTGCTTGCGGCCCGCCACCGCGTGCCCCATGGAGCCCATGATCCACAGGATCGCGCCGATGACGGCGAGGATGATCCCGATCGTCCACAGGATCGATATTCCGGTGAGGAATCCGATGATCAGAAGAATGACGCCGATGAGAAGCATGGCCGCCTCCTGCGCGGAGTAGTGCTGCTCCCTATCGTGTACCCCGAAAATCGCAACCTTGACGGAGTACAGCCCTACTTCGAGCGCACCTGATTTCCACCCCGGGGCCGTGCTGACTCCGCCTGGGGCGCGCGTGAGCCGTGAGGTCTGCGGCGGGCAGCGGGCAGCCAAGGTCGACCTACGGGTGGTCTACGTAGCCGCCGGGCGACCCGGGGCCGGGTCAAGGCGCGATGAGGATGCGATGAGATGCGGTGGTGCCGACGGTGGCCGAGTCGCGTGGTCGTCGGCCGGAAAGGTTCCCCGCGGACGGCACGTCCGCCCGGACGCGGCCCAGCGGCGCCCGGGGCTCCGGTCTCGACGCAGGGTCACGTGTGGGACGACGGAGGCGTCCTGGTCCCGACCCCGTCCTGGTTCCGGCCCGTCCTGGTCCCGGCCGGCGGGGAGCGCGCCGTGCTGCGGATGGCGGGGCGCGGCGGCCTAGCCCACTGGGTCCGGCTTGTAGTCCCGGGCCAACAGGCCGAGCAGCACTTCATCGAGGAACTCGCCCATCACCCAGGCCGACGAGCGCAGTACGCCTTCGCGGACGAAGCCGTTGCGTTCCGCGGCGCGCAGCATCGACGGGTTGTCCGCCAGCGTCTCGATCTGGAGCCGATGCAGGCCGCGTACGACGAAACCGTAGTGGCACAGCACCGCGACCACGTCCGTGCCGTAGCCCTTGCCTCGCGAGGACGGCAGCAGGCCCAGTCCGATGTGCGCGGAGCGGCTGTGGTTGTCGATGCCCCACAGGTTCGCGGTGCCGATCAGCGTGCCGCCTTCGAGTTCGACCACGGAGAACGGGACGTGCCTGTGCTCGTTGTCGTCCACGACGAGCCGCGGGTCCTTCGCGCCGGGCGTGATCGGTCGCCACGGACCGCTCTCGGCCCGCGAGGCGTTGACCACGTCGTCGTAGAGCTCGCTGTGCAGGACCGGAATGTCGTCCTCGTGCCGGGCCCGCAGCCCGACCTTGCTACCCCTCAGCATGCGAGATTCCTATCCGAGTGGAACCTGCGGCGGCAAGCGATTAAAGGATCACGCCGGGCCTTGTGCCGGTGGTGCGTTCACGGTCACTCTCGCCCGGGTCGTCATCCGGCGGTCCATGTCGAGGCACGGGGGCCCGCCGTTGTGGCGAGCGCCACTTGAGGGCCGTACAACCAAAGCGTCGATCTCTGATCGTTACGCCAAGCGACCTTAACGCGCTGGCAAAAGCCGCTGGTTGTGGGCTTTGATTCGGCTCGGCGCGTTCGGAATCGTGGACGCGCCCATGGATGCAAAAGGGTGGGAACGAACGTGAAGTCAGCTCTGGGTCGCGTGCTGGTCGGTGTCGGTATGGCGGCGGCGCTCACCGCGACGGCCGCTTGTGGTGGCCAGGACACCGACGACAAGAGCAGCGGGTCGAAGAAGCCTGCTGCCAAGGCATCGGCATCGCCTGCGGCCCAGGAAGGCCTGAAGCCCCTCACCAAGGCGCAGTTGACGAAGGCCGCGATCACGAAGGCGGATGTGAAGGGGTACCGCGTCGGCAACACGCCCGACGACGAGATCCCGGAGGTGAGCGTGCCCGCGAAGCCCGCCGGCTGCCAGGCCATCGCCGACCTGTTCCTGCTCGGCACCGAGCCTGACGCGGCGGCACGCGTGTCCCGTTCGCTCACGAGCGAGAAGCAGACCGACGCCACGCTGGTG
The DNA here is from genome assembly GCF_055565855.1 of Streptomyces sp. NPDC028308. Lineage (NCBI taxonomy): Bacteria > Bacillati > Actinomycetota > Actinomycetes > Kitasatosporales > Streptomycetaceae > Streptomyces > Streptomyces sp. NPDC028308. The sequence continues at coordinate 243,957 of NZ_JBVHTO010000002.1, read as the reverse complement.
CGGATGGGTCTGCTCGCCCACAAGGAGGCGGACGCCAAGAAGGTGGTCGCCGACCTGCGCACGCAGAGCAAGAAGTGCACCTCCTACGAGCACACCGACTACCAGTACACGGGCATCAAGTCGCTCACGGCCCCGGACTTGGGCGACGAAGCGGTGGCGTACTCGATGACGGGTGCGATCGACGGCAACAAGATCCCGATGAGCTACACGATCGTGCGCAGCGGTTCGACGCTGGTCGTCATCTACGCGATGGACGCGCTCGGCGGAAAGGCCCCCGAGGCGCCGGTCAGTGTCCTGAAGGCCCAGGTCGCCAAGCTCGAGAAGACCGCCTGACAGCAACCTGATCCCGGCTACGGGCCTTGACCCGCGGTGAGCACTCCCGCGGTACACGGCCACGCCCGAGAGGCCCCGATCTGCTCACGCCGAGCAGATCGGGGCCTTTTCGTCGCTGTAGGTGGGGTTGGGCAGTGCGCGGCCTGCTGTGTGCTTGATCGAGCCGCCGTGCGCGGCCCAGGCGCACGGCGTCGGTAACGACCGGAGACAGACGGCGCGCGCCCGTCGGTCAAGCCGACATGGCCTGCTCGTCGCCCTCGGTGTCCTGCGCGCAGGCGCCGGCGAGGTCGTCCAGGGACAGATGCAGTGCGTGGGCCAGGGCGGCCACGGTGAAGAACGCCGGGGTGGGGGCCCGGCCTGTCTCGATCTTGCGCAGTGTCTCGGCGGACACCCCCGCGGCGGCCGCCACGTCCACCATGCTGCGATCACCGCGGGCCTGCCGCAGCAGGGCCCCGAAGCGTTCTCCGCGGAGCCGCTCTTCCGGGCTCAAAGGAACTCTCACCATGCCCGTGATACTAATACCGGTATAAGTATTGGGCAACGCCGCATCGCGAGGAGTCACGGCACATGGTGGAGATCAAGACCGACACGGCACTGGAGGCGATGCGAGAAGCGGGGCGCGTGGTGGCCCAGGCACTCGCGGCCTCCCGCGACGCGGCGGCCGTGGGAGTCCGCATGCGCGAGCTCGACGAGGCCGCCCGCACCGTGCTCACGAAGGCCGGAGCGCGTTCCCCGTTCCTCGGATACCAGCCCTCCTTCGCGCCGATCCCCTTCCCGGCGGTGATCTGCGCCTCGGTCAACGACGCCGTCGCGCACGGCATCCCGGGCGACTACCGCCTGCGTGACGGAGACCTGGTGAGCATCGACTGCGGAGCCGAACTGGACGGCTGGACGGGCGACGCCGCGATCAGTTTCATCGTCGGCACGCCTAGGCCCGTCGACCTCGAACTCATCACGGCCACCCAGCAGGCCCTGGACGCCGGCATCGCCGCCGCCACCGTCGGCCATCGCATCGGTGACATCTCCCATGCCATCAGCACGGTCGCCCGCAAGGCGGGCTGCGGCATGCCGTCCGACTTCGGCGGTCACGGCATCGGCCGGCAGATGCACGAGGACCCCCACGTCCCCAACCACGGACGACCGGGTCGCGGTTTCCCCATGCGCCACGGCCTCACCCTCGCCATCGAACCCATGCTGATGGCCGGAGGGCACAACGACTATCGCACCGACCGAGACGGATGGACCCTGCGCACGATCGACGGCAGCCGAGCCGCGCACTTCGAACACACCATCGCCGTCACTGAGGAGGGTCCCCGCATCCTCACGCTGCCCTGACCGGCGTCCGCGCCTGTCCGAGGCCTCCAGCTCCGGCTTCGGGCACGACTGCAGCGTGGTCTACGGAGCCCAGGGCGGTGAGCTCGTCCGCGAAGAGGCGCGGAGAGCGGCAGTTACATGCTGTGCGAGGTGGTCCGGGTCACCGGTGCCGGGACATCGAGCTTCGGTCCCTCAGTCGTCGCCATTTGAACTCCGCCGTCCGCTCTTCTGCGCGTGGTGCAGAACCGTTCCCACGCCGCGCATCACGGCCGCCACGGCACGAACCCAGGGAGGCCCGCCGAATTCCGCCCACACCACACACACGCAGCCACCCAGGACAAGTACCAGGACGACAAGCAGCACCAGAACAGCCATTTCCCCACCCCTGCGATCGTTCTACGGTCCGGTGATCTTCCCAGGGAAACGATGACGCTCGGCGAGGTCGGCCGGTTCCAGAGGGCCGGGGCCGGGTGCACTGAGGTGCATCGCCTCCGCCTTCAACTGGCCTCCGGTGGCATCAGGGCGCGCTGAGGCTCAGTGGTTGAGAGCGATCAAGGACGCAGACGCCACAGCGACTTCGGCTCCACCTCCATTGCCCCTTCGGTGCGGCAACCGAGTCGCAGGGCCGAGCCGTCTTCGGAGGGACAGAGAAGCCGTGTTGGAGGGGGCAAGGCATGAAACGGCTGCGTGGATCTGTGTCACCACGGTCTGCCGGGACCGCACTCCTCAGGTGACGCGAACTGAGCCGTCGCCGTCCGCGTATTGAGGGTCGGGCCCGGGCCGACGGGACCGCGCTCTCGCTGTCCGAACACCCCCCGTTGGTACGGCAGTTGTCGGCACGGCCTTCCGCCTACGGCTCGTCGCCGCGCCGGCAGTGGACCTGCGCGCAGCGTCCCTCGGTGTGGGGGAGCAGGCAAGTGCGCCGGGGGCGCGGGGGTCACCGACCGCTCCGTCACAATGTCCCGATGACAGATTACGACGAGCACGATCCAGCCCGTCCGCTGCTGCGCCGTCCCGAGGACGGAGAACTCATCGACGTCGCGGGGGTCGCCCACTTCTTCCGGCTCACCGGCGAGCACACGGGCGGACACTTCGCCTTCGAGGAGTTCCGCCTCGCCCCGGGGACCATCGGCGCCAGGCCGCACGTCCATGATGGCCACGACGAGTACTTCTACGTCCTCGAAGGCGAGTTGACGCTGCACACCGGAGACGGGGAGGAGACCGTGGGCCCCGGACACCTGCTCGCCGCCACACGCGGCACCCCGCACGGGTTCCGCAACGCGGGTCCGTCCCCCGCACGGGCTCTCTGTCTCTACACTCCCGCCGGTTACGAGGACTACTTCCGAGATGTCCACGCCGCCCTGAGTGCGGGAGCCGAGGTCACCGACGCTTTGCTGGAGGAGTTCCGGAGTCGCTACCGCACCCGCTCCTTCGCCAATAGTCCGGACCGCTCATAGCCGTCCCCACCGGAGTCCGACCCGGACGCACGCAGTACGTGAGGAGTGGGGAAGGGCCGAGGACGACGCATCCCCACGACACGGCAGCCTCGGGACGCGCCTCGAAAGGGCTCGCGGGCGGACGAAAAGTGGACGCACATGTGACTGGCACGGCCGCGAGGGGGAGTGGAGTCGTACGGCCGATGTGCTCCCCCTCCCGTCGGGCCGTTCATCCTGTCTTCCCGTGCGTACAACCCTTTGTCCACTCGCGGGGTCGTAGACCACCGAAGCCCATGCCGTCATCGGCTCCGGGACCACAGACAGGGAGCATCACTTTGCGCGCTCGTACTCTGGCCGCTGCCACGGCTGCCGTCCTCGCCGTCGCCGGGCTCGGTGCCCCCGGGGCCGTCGCGGCACCCTCCGCACTCGCGGACGACTTCAACGGAGACGGCTACCGCGACCTGGCCATCGGTACGCCGAAGGCCAGTGGCGGAACGGTCACCGTCCTGTTCGGCTCGGCTTCCGGCGTCAGACCCGCGCGCTCGGTGAACATCACGCAGAACACGCCTGGTGTGCCGGGTACCTCGGAGTCCGAGGACAAGTTCGGTGAGAACGTCACCAGCGGTGATGTCGACGGAGACGGCTACGCAGACCTGATCGTCGGTGCCCCCTTCGAGCAGGTGACAGGCAAGCCGCGCGGCTCGGTCACCATAGTGTGGGGCGGACCGACCCCCTTCACCTCCGGAGGCATGACGCTCACCGCCCCGACCGGCGAGGCCTTCGCCTTCGGGGAGGGCACCGCCTTCGCCGACATCGACGGCGACGGCACCGGCAACCTGGTCGTCATCGGCGCCGACACCTTCTGGTGGTACGCCGACGGGAAGCCGACCCAGGACGGGGCGCTGGCGCCGGAGGTGGGTTTCCTGCCCGAGAACGTCCTCCTGGACGGTGTCGTCGCGGGACACTTCTCCGGCACCGACGGCAGCGACTACGTGCTGCACGGACGGAAGATGGACCCGGACAACGGAACGACCGGCAACTACGTCGGGCTCCTGCGCGGCGGCCCCGGGGACCTCGGCCGCTCCTACTCGGTGCTGGCCGAAGGCACCGCCCCACAGGGGGCGTCCTGGGCACCGGCCGTGGACGGCGGGGACATCAACGGTGACGGATACGACGACCTGGTCACCGGCAACACGGCGGTCGGGCAGGGTGGTTCGTTCACCGTGCGGTACGGCAAGGCGACGGGACTCCCGGTCACGGGCACGACCTACACCCAGGCCAGTGCGGGCGTCCCCGGCACCGACGAGCGGTACGACAACTTCGGGGCAGCGGTGGCGGTGGGGGACGCGACCGGTGACGGGCGCGCTGACGTGGCGGTCGGCGCCTCGTACGAGACCGTGGACGGCCACAGCAACGTCGGCAACATCGTGTTCCTGAAGGGCGGTTCAGGGGGTCTGACCACGAGTGCCGCCCAGTCCTTCCACCAGGCCACTTCCGGTGTGCCGGGTGCCGCCGAGGCGGGCGACCACTTCGGCTCCTCGCTGCGGCTGCGTGACATCAACGGCAACGGCCGGGCGGACCTGGCGGTCGGCGCGTTCGGCGAGGACGTCCTGCCCAACGGATACGACGACGGCGCCGCCTGGGTCCTGCGGGGTGCGACCACGGGCCTGACGAGCACCTACGCGACGGCCTTCAACGCGACGGACTTCGGCTATCCCGTCGTCGAGGGACGCAGGTTCGCGGACACTTTCGGCCGCTGAGCCGTCTCGCCGGACGACTCAGCGGCCGAAGTGTCGAGTAACGGCCCACGAGTGGCGCTCCCGGAGTCGGACACCGGGAGCGCCAGTCCGTCAGCTCCAGTCCGTCAGCTCGCGAGCAGGCCCGTGTTGGAGCTGGAGCCCTGGAACTGCAGGTAGTAGGAAGCTCCGGGAACCGAGTTCTTGAAGATCACCGTCCAGGTCCCCTTCGGAGCGGTCTTCCAGTCGTGACACCTGTTCACGGTGCAGACCCGGACGGTGCGGGTGGAGTCCGTCTTGATGTTGATGTCGTTGCAGTTGCCGTCCACGACGTCCCACTGGCCGTAGTTGGGATAGTGGGCGTAGCCGCCGTTGGCGCCGGGCTCGGCCCAGTATCCGTAAGCCGACCCGTAGCAGGACAGAGCACTGCCCGCCGCCGTGGCGGAGGCTTCGGATGCCTGCGCGGGCACGCCGGTGGCCACCAGAACGGCGGCGGTGCCGGCCAGTGCCGCGGCAACTCGCCTTGCTGTCTTCGTCATTGATCCCCCAGTTTCGATCGGAAGCGCTCTCCCGCGCCTTGCGGAGAGCGCGTTGTGGATGGGCCGGTGGAGCGCAAGATGCTTCGCCGGTGAGGTGTGCGCATGGCGTCGGGTGGTCGGCCGGACCGGTCGGCGGACGCACAGGGCGCCGCCGGTCGTCGACAAGCGTCGCCGGGATCGCAGGACGGCGCTTGTACGAATGCGACCTGCGGCCGTGCCGTGGGAGCGGTTCTGGCCATCCCCTGTTGTTCCGCTCTGACCAGCGGCGGCTTCTCCTACGATCGCTGGGTGTTCGCGTCGACCGATGGGGGATCGGGACATGCACGAGTTACTCAGCCGGCCCGCGGCCGCGCACCTGCGCGCAGAGGTTCTGGGCTATCGCGGCTTCCGCTTCGACGTGATCGGAGTCCGGCGCAGACTGCTGGTGCCCGACGGCGTGGTGAAGGTGATGCTGGGCTTCGGCGACCAGCTGCGGGTGGTGGACACCTGCGATCCGGTGTGCGCCGGCAGCGGGGCGTCCCTCACCAACGGTGTCAGGGCGACCGCCGCGATCGGTGAGCACACCGGTCTCATCCACGGTGTGACCGTCCTGCTCACTCCGCTCGCCGCCCACCGGCTGTTCAAGGTGCCCATGTCGGAGTGGAGCCGGCTGCCGGTGGCGCCCGAGGAGCTGTGCCGTTCCCCGTGGGCTGAACTGCCGGCCCGCCTGGCGGAGATCCCGCACTGGGGTGGTCGGTTCGCCCTGCTGGACCAGGTGCTCCAGGAGGCCCTGGCGTCGAATCCCGCGGGCAGTCCCGAAGTGGCCTGGGCGTGGCGCAGAATCCAGCGTTCGTGCGGGCGCACCCGCATCGAGGACCTGGCGCGGGAGACCGGCTGGAGCCGCCGGCACCTCGAACGGCGCTTCCGCTGCCAGATCGGGCTGAGCCCAAAGGGCGCGGCTCAGATCATGCGCTTGCAGACGGCTCTGGCGCTGAGGGAGACGGGGTCGACCTGGTCCGATGCCGCGGCACAGGCCGGCTATCACGATCAGCCGCACTTCGACCGCACCTTCAAGGCGATGACGGGCCGTACGCCCAGCGCCTTCTACGCGAACCGCATGGCCGCTTCCCCGCACGACGCGCAGGACTTCGTACCGGGGCAGGTCACGAGTGCCGTGCTCAGGCACCGGGCATGACGTTCACCTCGTCTGCGGACGGCCGAAGAGCAGTTCGTAGCCGGGAGGGAGCTGGAGGAGGAGCTGGTTGGTCAGCTCGTCGCCCGCGATGTCGGCGACGACGCTGAGGACGGCGCTCACGTCCCATGCCGCTGTCTTCTCCGAGGCGCCTTCGATCCACGCGGAGGTCGCCCGGATGAATCGTTCCGGAGAAAGGGGCTCGTGGGCCTGGAGCGGGTTGAGGAGGATGAGCGCCAGCGTCTCGGGAAGGCGGGCGGCCAGTGCCGCCCGCACCTCGCCCACCAGATGAGCGCCGAGGAGGCCGAGGACGACGCGGGAGGATCGTTCGGCTTCTTGCGGGGTGGGGTACTGGCCGCGCTCTTGGACCGCGGCGACGAACGCGCTCCAGTGCATACGCATGACAGCCTCCGAGTAGCGCTCCGAGCGGGCTCCGAACGGGGTGGGAACCTGTGGTGCGGCTCCCACCCGCCACCTGTCGCGGTCTCAGCCGCCGATCTGCTTGCGCGTGTCGCCGCCGCTGATGGTGATCTTGCGGGGCTTGGCCTGTTCGGCGACCGGGATCGTCAGCCGCAGGACACCGGCTTCGTAGGAGGCGTCGATCCGCTCGGTGTCCAGGGTCTCACCGAGGAACAGCTGGCGGCTGAACGTGCCCGCGGGCCGTTCCGTGATCACGACCTCCGCGTTCTGCTCGGCGCTCGGGCGGCGTTCGGCCCTGACGGTCAGAACGTTGCGCTCGACGTCCAGGTCGATGCTCTCGGGGGCCACGCCCGGCAGGTCCAGTTCGACCACGAAGGTGTCACCGACGCGGAAGGCGTCCATCGGCATGGCCGCGGGCTTCGCGGCGGTCCCCAGCACCTGCTGGGTGAGCCGGTCGAGCTCCCGGAAGGGGTCGGTTCGCATGAGCATCTTCGGTCAACTCCTCTCCGCAGACGGGATGCGCATGAGACGACACCCACCTATATACCTCGCGTCATGAAACTTGACAAGAGGAGGCTCAGTTTCGGCATCGCTGCTGGTCATCTGCTTGCCGAAGGGCCTGCATGGGCGGCGCGAGTCCTGTCCTGGCGGACAGGTGAAGGGGGAGTCCGGTATCGCTCCACGTCCTTGCCGGGATTTGGTGTTCACCGCGCGCCCCGCGCGGCTAAAGTTTGTCATACGACAAGAAACAGCGAGTGACGTGTCCATTACTCAGGAATGCGTCCAGGGGTGCGGGCCGAGTCGGCGCGTCTCCTCGCACAGCCTTGCGTCTTCGCTCAACCCGATGCCGTCGCCAGGAAGGTCCGTGATGCAGGCCTCCAGCAGCGTCATCTCCACTCTCACCATCGATTCGGACGGTGAGCTGGCACGGGTGCGCCAGCACGTACGCCGTGCGGCCGCCGATCTGGGCATGGGTCTGGTGGCTCAGACCAAACTGGTCACCGCCGTCAGTGAACTGGCACGCAACACCCTCATCCACGGGGGTGGCGGGAAGGCGGAGATCGCCTACGAGGAGGCCGGCGGGAGGCGCGGGTTGCGGGTCGTCTTCACCGATCGCGGTCCCGGCATCGCCGACGTCGAGCAGGCGCTGTCCGACGGATACACCTCTGGCGGCGGCTTGGGTCTCGGGCTCAGCGGCGCCAGGCGTCTCGTCCACGAGTTCGATATCGACAGCACCCCCGGTCTCGGCACCACGATCCGGATCGTCATGTGGGCGCCCCACGTACCCGCCCCGGTGAGAAACGTGAAGGACCGGACTCCGGTCACGCCGCTCGCGCGGCAGTAACCGCCGGACCGGCTTCACCGCCGAACCCGGGGCGTCTCCGGTCAACGGGCACGCCGGGAGATGCCGGCGCCGGTCGTGCTGCTCCATCCGCTGCACATATCGGGACAAGGGGTATCGAGGCCGGTAGGTTCTCGTCTCGGTCGAGCGGAGCCCGGAGCGGTACCGGCCTGCCGCCCGACCTGGGAGCCGACGTGTGCGGAAGAGGCGCCTGCGCGGGACCGGCAGCGCCGAACCGGAGCCGTCCTCACCCTGTCGGCGGCAACGGCATGAACGGCGCCGGGTGAAGGCCACTCACCGAGGCGTGACCCGCGGGCCGGGACGTACAGACAGGGACGCCATGACCGAAACCGATGCCCCGGCCGACAGCGCGGCCGGGCCACCCCAGCAGGCGGCGAAACTGACCCTGCTGACGCTGACCGCGATGGTCGTCGGCTCGATGGTGGGCGCGGGTGTCTTCTCGCTCCCGCGGCGTTTCGCACAGGAGACCGGGGTCGCCGGTGCGCTGATCGCGTGGGCTGTCGCCGGCACCGGCATGCTGATGCTCGCCTTCGTCTTCCAGACCCTCGCCGTACGCAGACCCGACCTCGACGCCGGGGTCTACGCGTACGCCAAGGCCGGCTTCGGCGAATACCTCGGCTTCTTCGCCGCGTTCGGCTACTGGGCCAGCGCGTGCGTGGGCAACGTGACGTACTGGGTGCTGATCATGTCCACGATCGGCGCCATCTGGCCGGCGCTCGGCGACGGCGACACCCTCCTGGCCGCGGTGCTCTCCTCCTTCGGCGTGTGGGCGTTCTACTTCCTGATCCGCCGGGGCGTGAAGGAAGCGGCGGCGATCAACCGCATCGTCACCGTCGCCAAGGTCGTGCCCATCCTGGTCTTCGTCATCCTGGCGCTCTTCTACCTCAAGGTGGACGTCTTCGCCGACAACTTCGGTGGCGCCGACTACGCGGGCTCCCTGTTCGACCAGGTCCGCGGCACCATGCTCGCCACCGTCTTCGTGTTCCTCGGAGTGGAGGGCGCCAGCGTCTACTCCCGGCACGCCAAGCGGCGCGAGGACGTGGGGCGGGCGACGGTACTGGGGTTCCTCAGCGTCTTCGCCGTCTTCGCCTCGGTCACCATCGTGTCCTACGGGATCCTCCCCATGGCGGAGATCGCCGAACTGCGCCAGCCCTCCATGGCCGGGGTGCTGGAGGCGGCGGTCGGCACCTGGGGCAGTGTCTTCGTCAGCGTCGGGCTGATCGTGTCCGTCCTGGGGGCCTACCTCGCCTGGACCCTGATGGCTGCCGAGGTGCTCTTCGTCGCGGCGAAGGACGACGACATGCCCCGCTTCCTGCGCCGCTCCAACCACGCCGACGTGCCCGTCCCGGCATTGCTGATGACCGCCCTGCTCACCCAGGTCGTCCTGTTCGTCACCCTGCTCTCCGAGAACGCCTTCAACTTCGCACTCGACCTGACCAGTGCGCTCACCCTGATCCCGTTCCTTCTCGCGGCCGCCTTCGCTCTCAAGATCCGAGTGCGGCCCGACTCCGGCACCCGCGGCGGACGAGGCACCCGCCGGGAACTGGTCGTGGCGGGACTCGCCACGCTCTACACCGCGTTCCTGCTGTACGCGGCGGGCCTGAAGTTCGTCCTGGTGTCCTTCATCATCTACGCGCCGGCGACGGTCCTGTTCGTGATGGCCCGCCGGGAACAGGGCAGGACGGTGTTCTCACCGGCCGAACTCGTCATCCTCGCCGTGTCCGTGGCCGGCGCGGTCCTCGGCCTTGTCGCCCTGGCCGCCGGCTGGATCAGCCTCTGACCTCCCGCCCCACCGTCGGCCGCACCCTTTGGAAAGGCACCCGTGAACCGCAACGACACCAACGGCAAGCCGCTCTACGGCGTCCATTCCGAGGTCGGCCGCCTCCACAAGGTGCTGGTCTGCGCCCCCGGCCTGGCCCACCGCCGCCTGACCCCGACCAACTCCGACGACCTCCTCTTCGACGACGTCCTGTGGGTGGAGAACGCCCAGCGCGACCACGCCGACTTCGTCGACAAGCTCACCCGGCGCGGCGTCGAGGTCGTCGAACTGCACGACCTGCTCGCCCAGACCATGGCGATCCCCGAGGCCAAGGACTGGCTCCTCGACCGCAAGATCACCGCCAACGAGGTAGGGACGGGCCTCGTCGACCCCACCCGCGCCTTCCTGGAGACACTCGCGCCGCGTCAGCTCGCCGAATACCTCATCGGAGGGCTCGCCACCACGGACCTGCCCGAGGAGTTCCGGTCCGGCTACCTGGCGCTGGTCCGCGAGTCCACCGGCGTACGCGAGTACCTGATGCCGCCGCTGCCCAACACGCTCTACACCCGCGACACGACGTGCTGGCTCTACGAGGGCGTGACGCTGAACCCGCTGTACTGGCCCGCCCGGCACGACGAGACACTGCTGATGAAGGCCATCTACACCTTCCACCCCGACTTCGCCCACGCGACCGTGTGGTGGGGCGATCCGGAGACCGACTGGAGGCAGGCCACCTTCGAGGGCGGCGACATCATGCCGGTGGGCGGGGGCGTCGTCCTGATGGGCATGAGTGAACGCACCTCCCGCCAGGCCATCACCCAGGTCGCCGCAGCCCTGTTCGCCCAAGGTGCCGCAGAGCACGTCATCGTCGCCGGCATGCCCCGGCTGCGCTCGGCGATGCACCTGGACACCGTGTTCACGTTCGCCGACCGCGACATCGTGACCCTCTACCCGAAGATCATGGACGCGGTGCACACGTTCTCCCTGCGCCCCAGCGACCGGGCTCCCGGCCTGCACATCACCGACGAGGGCTCACGCCCCTTCACCGACGTCGTCGCCCACGCCCTGGGACTGTCCTCGCTTCAGGTGATCGCCACCGGTGGAGACGAGTACGCCTCCGAACGCCAGCAGTGGGACAGCGGCAACAACGCGGTCGCCCTGGAGCCGGGCGTGGTCTTCACCTACGACCGCAACACCCAGACCAACACGCTGCTGCGCAAGGCGGGCGTCGAGGTGATCACCATCGTCGGCGCCGAGTTGGGCCGTGGACGCGGCGGCGGCCACTGCATGACATGCCCCCTCGTACGGGAACCCGTCGGCTTCTGACCCCCGTCCGACAGACTTACGAGGAGGATCCGGCCGGGGGAGCGGGGAGCGGGGAGCGGGGAGGTGGGCAGGGCCGTGCTGACTTCCTTCTGCCGGGTCGGTCTACCGGGCCCGACGGACACCCTGGCTGAGGAGACGCCGGCCGTGTCAGTATCGGCCGGGCAGGTGTCCTCACCCGTGGAGGCAGGTTTCCGATGCGTCTGCATCCAGGCGAGACCGAGGCCGACGGCTGGCGGGTGGTGACGATGCTCGACGCCGTCCGGCAACTGCGTGACGCATCACCCGACGTGACGGGACGTCCGCGGGTGACCGCCATCGACGGCAGGGGCGGCGCCGGCAAGACGACTCTGGCCGAGCGGCTGCGCAAGGTGGTGCCCAACTCCGCCGTCGTGCACACCGACGACATCGCCTGGAACCACGCTTACTTCGACTGGGGCGCCGTCCTCGTCGAGAAGATCCTGCAACCCCTGCACCGGGGTGAGGCGGTGGACTACCGCCCTGATTCCTGGAGCCGGTACGGCCGGCCGGGATCGATCACCATCCCCGCCGGTGCCGACTTCGTCTGGGTCGAGGGCACCGGCATCATCCGCGCAGAGCTTGCCCCGTGGTTGGACACCTCGGCGTGGATGCAAGGTGACCTCGACGAGCAAGAGCGCTTGTTGGCGGTCCGCGACGGCGACTCCCTCGAGCAGCGGGAGCACGTGGCGAACTGGCTGCTGGAGGAACTGCCGTTCATCGTGCGAGAGCAGCCGTGGGCGCGAGCCACCATGATCGTCGCCGGCCCTCCGCACATCGACCATGACTTGGACACCGAGTTGGTCGTCGCCCCGCCGACCAGGCCCAGCTCGGCCGAACCAACCGCAGCCCGCGGGTGAGTGGCATCCTGCCGGATCGCGGCGTACAACTCGACGATCACGTCGAAACGGCTCCCGCTCAACCACGCGGTCCTGGACGCAGCCGGCGGTGATACGCGACACGGCGTCTGGGTCCAGATCGGAGATCGTGGGCACTTGCGAGGACATCGCGGCGAGACGCTACGGCGATCTCCAGTACGAGCAGCAGTGCTGAGCGGCGTCCGAAGATCCGGAACCCTGGGCGCCGACGACCGCTGGCTCGTTCGGCCTCTCGAGAGAACGTCGGTGCGGGTGGCGTCGGCGCGGAGCCTAGTTCTCCGCCGGGGTGAAGCGGTCCAGACCCAGTACGGCGAGCAGCTGGAGCTTCTCGTAGCCCTCGGTCCGCGGCGGAGCGGTCAGCACGAGGAGCGTCTGCGAGCGGTCCTCGGTGAACAGTGCCTGGCAGTCCAGCTCGATCGCGCCGAGTTCGGGGTGGAGAAGCGTCTTGTGGTCCTCGAAGCGCTGAGCGACCTCGTGCCGCGCCCACAACTCGGCGAACTCCTCACTCGCTTTGTGCAGGGCCCGTACGAGCTCACCGGCCCTGGACCGCGGACCGCGTACTCCGTGGGCGGCACGCAGGCTCGCGACCTGGGCGCGGCTCTGCCGGTCCCGATCGGCCTCGGGATAGATCGTCCGCTCGGCGGGATCGGTGAACCACCGGTAGATCGCGCTCCGGGCAAGCCCTCGGTGGTTCGACGCGTCCCCGAACAGGGCAGTGGCCATCCTGTTCTGCACCAGCGTCTCGCTCAGGTCGGTCAGGACGAGCGCCGGAGTGTCATGGAGGCGGTCCAGCACCCGTAGCAGGGCGGGCGCCACATGCGGTGAGAGGGACAGGGCCGTCGGCGCGTTGTGCCCGGCGATCCGGTACAGGTAGTCGCGCTCGTCCCCCGTCAGCCGCAGCGCCCGGGCCAGAGAGGCCAGCATGTGCTCGCTGGGCTGCGGGCCGCGCTGCTGCTCCAGCCGTGTGTAGTAGTCGGTCGACATCACGGCGAGGGACGCGACCTCTTCGCGCCGCAGCCCCCGGGTACGCCGACGCGTGCCCGGGGGAAGGGCTACGTCCTCGGGTTGGAGTGCCTCGCGTCGGCGGCGCAGGAAGTCGGCCAGTGCTGCGTGGTCCATGTGGTCGAGTATCGCTCTGCCCCCGTGGGCGAGCCAGGGATCGCCGATCCCCCGATAACCGGTCTCTGCACCCCCGCCGGCGGAACGCCGACCATCGGGGCATGAACATCTCCGGAAACACCATTTTCATCCCCGGTTCCACCAGCGGCATCGGTCTCGCCCTCGCTCTGGAACTGCGGGCTCGCGGGAACACCGTGATCATCGGCGGCCGGCGAACCGAGCTGCTGGAACGGATCGCGGTCGAGCACCCCGGCATCGGCACGGTGCGGATCGACACGACGGACGCGGCGAGTATCGCGTCCGCCGCGAAGCAGGTGCTTGGCGAGTATCCGGACCTCAACGTCCTCGTCACCATGGCGGGCGTGATGTACGCCGAGGACTGGAGTAGCCCGTCCTCGTTCCTGGCCTCGGCGGAGACCACGGTGACGACGAACGTGCTCGGTCCGATCCGGCTCATCGCCGCGTTCGTCGATCACCTGCGCGCCCGGCCGGACGCCACGATCATGACCGTGTCGTCAGGGCTCGCGTTCGCTCCGTTGGGCATCACCCCCAGCTACAACGCGTCGAAGGCGGCGATCCACATGCTCAGCGAGTCGCTGCGCCTGCAGTTCGCCGGCACCTCGGTACGGATCGTGGAGCTCGAACCGCCCGCCGTCCGCACCGCGTTGATGCCGGGGCACGAGGACAACGAACACGCCATGCCTCTCGACGAGTTCGTCACCGAGGTCATGGACCTGATCGAAGCGCAGCCCGACGCCGAGGAGATCCAGGTCGAGCGCGTGAAGTTCCTGCGCTACGGCGAGGCCCGCGGTGACTACGACCAGGTCGTCAAGACGCTGAACGGGCACGCTGCGCGGGCGGAGTAGGGCTTGCCTCTCGTAGGCCGGGCCTGCGGACCTGCCCGTGATGGGAGCAGCGCTCCGGCGGCGCCAGGCCTCGGTGGGAGGCCGCGGCGATGGGCGGTCCTGAGTTCACTCAGCGTGCCCGGACCCGGGCCCAGCCCATGTCCGCGTCCGCGTCCGCTGCCAGTGCGGCGCCGAAAGACAGCACCCCTCGGTGTGACGCGCTGCCGTGTGGGAGTGGCGAGGCGGGACGCGGACCTCCGCTCACTCCCGCGCCGGTTCCGGGGTCGCCGTCCAGCTGGCCAGGAGGTCCAGGCGTTCGGCGGTCCGGGACGCGGGCTCCGGTGTGTAGGCGACCAGCATCTGATCCGGGTCGCCGGCCACGGCCAAGGTCTCGTAGGGCAGCGTCAGTTCCCCGACCAAGGGGTGCCGCACACGCTTCGCGCCGTACGTCTTCTCCTTGACCTGGTGGTCCGCCCAGAGTCGGCGGAAGTCCTCGCTGCCGATGGACAGTTCACCGACCAGCGTGGCCAGACGGCGGTCGCGCGGGTGGCGGCCCGCGTCCAGTCGCAGGTGGGCGACCGTCTCCGCCGCCACTGCGGCCCAGTCCGGATACACCTCACGCGCCCGCGGGTCGAGGAAGACCTGACGCGGCATGTTGCGCTCTTCGGCGGGCATCCGCGAGAACCTGACGACGGCGTCCCCCAGCGCGTTCCAGGCGAGGACGTCCATGCGGCGCCCGAGCACGAACGCGGGGACCCGGTCCATGCTGTCGAGCAGCAGCCGCAGCCCGGGGCGCACCTTCTGCACCGCAGCCGGGGAGGCGGACGCCCGGCGGGGCCCGGGCCTGGCCACCGTGCGCAGGTATTCCTGCTCGGTGGGGTCCAGTCGCAGGACGCGACCGACGGCGTCGAGCACGGCGTCGGAGACGGAGGTGCCGCGGCCCTGCTCCAGGCGGATGTAGTAGTCGACACTGACGCCGGCGAGCTGGGCGACCTCCTCGCGGCGGAGTCCGGGGACGCGCCGCCTGCCGTGCGGGGGCAGCCCGACCTCCTCGGGCTGTATCCGAGCGCGCCGCGAGCGCAGGAAGTCGCCGATGTCCGCGTCCCTGGATGTGTCCATGTACCGATCCTAGGCGTCGCCTCCCATCCGATCCTGGTACTGGTGGACCCAGGAAAACGGCCACCCTGGGTAACAACCTCGGCCTGTCGCAGGGTGGTTGCCGTGACCGCGAGACACCCCGGTCACGGCAACCCGACGACACCACCACCCAGGAGCCCTCATGTCGTACGACACCCTCGCCGGCCGTACCGCCCTCGTCACCGGAGCCGCCAGCGGTATGGGAGAGGCCACGGCCCGGAAACTGGCCGCGCACGGTGTGCGTGTGGCCCTGCTGGCCCGACGCGCACACCGCCTGACGGAGCTGGCCGCCAAGATCGAGGCGGACGGCGGACAGGCCCTGGTGGTCGCAGCCGACGTCACCGACCAGGCATCCGTGGACGCGGCGGTGCGGCAGGTGCACGCCGCGTACGGGCAGGTGGACCTGGTCGTCAACGCGGCCGGGGTCATGCTCCCCAACCCCATCACCCACGGTCGTACCGACGAGTGGCAGCGCATGCTCGACACGAACGTGGCCGGTGCCCTGCGGGTCATCCGCGCGTTCGCCCCCGACCTGATCGCGTCCGCCGAGGACGGCCGGACGGCCGACCTGGTGAACATCTCCTCGATCGGCGCCCACATCACCTTCCCCGACTACGCCGTCTACGGGGCCACCAAGGCGGCTCTCACCTATCTGTCCCAGTCCTTGCGTACCGAGCTCGGCCCGCGCGATGTGCGCGTCACCAACATCGAACCGGGCCTCACCAGCACCGAGTTGGGCGGCCACATCGACAACGCGCAACTGTCCGGTCAGCTGGCGGGCATGTTCGACGCGCTGACGGGGCTGTCTGCGGAGGACATCGCGGATCTGATCGTCTACGCCACCAGCCGGGCCCGCCACGTGAACCTGCGCCAGGCGGTCATCCTGCCCACCCGCCAGGCGTAGGAGCGGCGGCCGCCCTGTCCTGGCAGTCTCAGCGCAAAAAGAATGCCCCCTGTGGGGAACGAGGCGCACATGTCCTCGTGTCCCTCCGCTACCAGTACGCCGAAGCCTCCTGCGGGGTGGGATGCCCTGGTCAGGCCCTCCGCGAAAAAAGACCGTGTGTCGCCTTCGCGAATCCACTTCCAGGCGACCCTGCTGGAGCGAAGCAGGGCATTACGTGCAAATGTGCCTGCTCGTACGCGCCTGGAGTCCCCCTGGACGGGAAACAGGGCAACCGGTACGGTATTGACATACCGCGCGTGCTGTTTTTTACTCGTGGTGCTGGGGAAGCACTAGAGCTCCACCAGACCGCAGGGGGACGCGTGGACATCGAAATACTCGGCACACTCGCCGTACGACTCAACGGCATACCCGTCACGCCGACGGCACCCAAGCCGCGCCAAGTGCTCGCGCTCCTGGCACTGAGGGCGGGGCAGGTCGTTCCGGTGAGCGACCTGACCGAGGAACTGTGGGGAGCCAGGCCCCCGCGCAGTGCCCGCGCGACCCTGCAGACCTACATCCTGCAACTTCGCGAACTCATCGGCGCCGCCCTGGAGAAGAGCGCGGGCGACGGCGCGGAGCAGCGCGGCCCGGCCAAGGACGTCCTGCTCACCGTCCCCGGCGGCTATCTGCTCAAGGAGGGCGAGGGTGCCAGCGACGTGAAGGACTTCGAACGCCTCGCCGGTTGCGGCTACCGCGCCATGGACGCCGGGGACGGACCCCGGGCCGCCAGTCTGCTGCGCGAGGCGCTCGACCTGTGGACCGGCCCGGCACTCTCCGGCGTCCAGGTGGGCCCTCAGCTGCGGACCGAGGTCAGGCGACTGGAGGAGAGCCGGCTGTGCGCCCTGGACCAGCGTGTCGACGCGGACCTGCGGCTCGGCCGGCACCGTGAACTGCTCGGAGAGCTGACCGTGCTGGTCGGTCAGCACCCCACGCACGAGAGCCTGTGCGGCCAGTTCATGCTGGCGCTCTACCGTTCGGGTCGTCGTGGCGAGGCGCTGGACGCCTACCAGCGGCTGCGCGCAACCCTCGTACGCACCATGGGTCTGGAACCGTCTCCGACGCTGGCCAAGCTGCAGCGCTCCATGCTGATGTCCGGCCCCCGCACACTGCCCGGGCGCGCCACGACGCACGCCCCCGTGGCCACCGTCGGCTGACGGAACGTCATCTCGCCGCGTCGCGGGTCGTTTTGCG
The DNA here is from genome assembly GCF_055565855.1 of Streptomyces sp. NPDC028308. Classification (NCBI taxonomy): domain Bacteria; kingdom Bacillati; phylum Actinomycetota; class Actinomycetes; order Kitasatosporales; family Streptomycetaceae; genus Streptomyces; species Streptomyces sp. NPDC028308. The sequence continues at coordinate 226,432 of NZ_JBVHTO010000002.1, read as the reverse complement.
TCCTCTCCGCCAGAAATCGAGCACCGCTCAGGTTCGGTCGTGCAGCGTTGAGCACATCTGGAGGAAGGGGTCGCGCATGCCGTCGCAGTCAGTGTGTGTCGCCGAGCAGACCGTCACGGTCGCGGCGCCCGCCGACGTCGTCTACGGCATGCTCGCCGACGCGCCGCGCTGGCCGGTCCTGCTGGCCCCCTTCGTCCATGTCGAACGCCTGGGCTTCGACGGCGCGCAGGAGAGCCTGCGCCTGTGGTACCTGCGGCACGGTGCGGTGCGCTCCGCGCTGGCCCGGCGCGAACTGCGCCATGGTGAACGCCGCATCGACTTCGAGACGCGCGACGACCTGCTGCCCGACGCTCCGACGTCCGGCTCCTGGAGCGTGGCGTCCGAGAGCACCGACCGGTGCCTGCTGACCCTGCGCCAGGAGAGCCCGCGCGGTTCCCGGGATGAGACCGAGGCACTCCGGGCGGACGTGGCAACGGAGTTGGCGGCACTCCGCGAGGCGGCCGAGCGGTGGGACCGACTGGACGAACTGCTTCTGTCCTTCGAGGACAGCGTGTACGTCTTCGGCTCCTCGGAGCTGGTCTACGACTTCCTCTACCGCGTCAAGGACTGGGTCGACCTGGTGCCCGACGTGGAGCGGGTCGATGTCACCGAGGACCAGCCGGGCGTCCAGTTGACGGTCCTGCACACCTTCGATCCCGACACGGGGGACACGCGGGTGTCCGAATCCGTACGGCTGTGCTTCCCGGCCGCCGGACGGATCGTGCACAAGGACATCGTGACGCCCGATCTCGTCGCCGCGCACTGGGGGGAGTGGTCACTGCAACCGGACGAGAGCGGAGTTCGGGTCGCCTCGGTGCACCAGGTGATGCTCGACGAGAGCGCGGTCCCGTCCGTGCTGGGCGCGGACGCTCCGCTCGTGGATGCCCGCCACCACGTACGCGAATGGCTGGGACGTTCTAGCACCGAGGCCCTGGACCTGGCGCGCTGGCACGCCGAGAGCGCCGTACGCCGACTGCGATGAACACCGCCGCGGAACAGACCGGCAGAACGAGCGCAACCACGACGACGAGGAGGCCCGCGATGGTCCTGACCCGGCCGCTTCCGGGCACCGACCGGCACCCCGCGTCATCGACCCCGGCCCGCCCGGCGGACGACGCGTTCGGTGCGGCGCGGTACGCGGCGCACCTGGAGGCCCTGCTGGGCGATCCCCGGGACCGCACCAACCCCTACGGGCGTGCCGCCCTGTGGGCCGCGGAACCTGGCGCTCTGCCCGCCCCGCCCGCCGGGCTGCCTGACGCCACACAGGTGAGGGCCGCACCATGGCAGATCGCCCGCGCCCTGCGCCCGCTCCTTCGCCGGGATCTGGCCCTCGCGCACGCCTGGACCACGGGTCCGCTCCTGAATACCGTCGTCCCGCCACCGACGGCTGCGCTGCTCGGGCCCGCGGCGCTGCTCGCCTCGGCAGCCGGCGTCCTGCGCGCGGCCACCCGCATCGTGGACGGCCTGTGCGCATACGAGCCCGGTGCCGGGCAGTGGCGGCCGGTCCTGGCCTCGGCCTTCGCCGATCTCCTCGCCTGCGAGAGCCTGACCGCCGTAGCTCTGCGCTCCCGCACCCAACGGACTCCGGACACGGATAGGCCGGAGCCGGCCCAGGGCGGGCAGTGGCTCACCGACGTCGTGGGGTACCTCGTGCCGCTGCTGCTCGACGAGTTGCTCGGCGATCTCGAACTGGTGCTGAACGAGTGCGGGTTCGGCTCGGACACCCTCGAACGGCGCACGCTGGCCCGAATCCAGCGGGACAAGGTGTTCGCCGGAGCTGACTGGAGTACCGCACGTGACGCCCAGGCCCGTGTCGTGCGCGCACTGAACGCGGCGAACAACCCGCGGACGGCCCACGCCCGCTACCCCGCCGAGCTGTTCAGGATCACCGAGGGCATCACCACCGTGCCGGACGGCGACAGCCCCCAGGCATGGGCAGCGGCGCTGACGGCTGCCGGTGAGCGACTCGCCGACGGCAGCCGTCCCGGCACCGCCGCGCTTTCCCGCCTCGTCCGCAAGCTGCTCGTCGAGCAGCGGGAGCTGCAACTCGCCTGTGTGGCCGTTGCCGTTCACGACACCGCCGACCCGGCGGCACGGGCGCTGGCCGACCGTCGGGCCCTACTGGCGCTCACCGTCGCGGTGTTGGGCGTGTGGGACGCGGCGGCCGGGACGCATCCCAGCTTCCTCGGCGGGAGCGACTGGGCGCTTCTGGCACTGGGACGGATCACTTGGCGGCTCGCCCTGCCCGTGTCCGACCGGACGCCCGAGACCTCGCCCGTATGGGACGAACTGGCCCGGCGTGCGGCCGACCGTGTGGACTGCGACCTGTATGCGACGAGGACGGCGTGGTGAGCGGGCCCCGGGGCCTCGGACCCGTCGTCGCCGCACCGGCGTCGCCGCCGCCGTGCCATGCCCCCGGGCCGGACGGGCCGTGGGAGGAGGTCCAGGAGCGGGTCGAGGAGACGGGCCGGGCGGTGGTGCACGCCACCTGGGGCCAGTGGCTGACCCCTGTCCTGCTGGACCCCGGGCTGCGCACCCTGCTGGGCCGAGACTGGCCCCGCTACCGCCAACACCCGGCAGCCGCGGGCCGGATGAGCCTCGCCGTCTCACGGGCCGTGGTCAAGTACACCGCCGCCGCCGCACTGCAGGTACCCACGGACCGGCTCGACCTGGCCTACCTGCCGGGCGGGCGCCCCGTGCTGCGCGGGCTCGGCGCGGACCTGGAGGTCAGCCTCACTCACACCGGTGAGCTGATCGTGGTCGGAGTCAGCCGCAGCGGGCCCATCGGCGTGGACGCCGAACCCGTAGACCGGCGTATCTCGTTCGAGGCGCTGCGCGAGCACGTGTGCACCGCCGAGGAGGGTGACGTGCTCGCGGCTCTGCCCGAACCGGAGCGTACGGAGCGGTTCTTGCGGCTGTGGACGCTGAAGGAGGCGTACACCAAGGCGCTGGGGCACGGCATGCGGCGCCGGTTCTCGGCGGTCGGTTTCGAGTGGGACGCGACGGGCGGCGCTCGTCTTGTCGGGGACGCGGACGGGGAGTGGGCCTTCACCACACATCTGGTCGGGGGCCGCTTCTGGGTGAGCGAGGCGCACTGCCGGAGCACGGCACAGCAGTCCCGGTCACAGGCACCCGCACCCGCGCCCACACCCGCTCCGGCGTCCGCGCCCGCTTCAGCGGCCGGATCCGCATCAGCGCAGGGGCGAGAGCTTTCATCGCCGTCGGACGTGAAGATCATCGACTTTCCGGGGCGTCGGAGCCCCCGACGGCAGTGAGCGCCGGGGCCGGGAGGCGGCTTGCCGGAGCTTCGCGCCGACGCGCGGTGCCGAAACGATTCGTCACTGGGGTCGAGGCGCCCGGCACGGTTGTTCGGACGCAGGCGTGCGGCATTGGGAGGGACGGGTGAACAGCCGTCACGAGCACCTGGGCACCGTTCCCGCGGTGGTGCACGAACCGTCCTCGACCGGATCACCGCTCGTCTTCGACCTGTGCTCGCTCACCCGGACCGGCGCGGAGGCCGTCGCGGCCCGTGTCGCCGCACGCCACCGGGGCTACGACGTCGCCCTGGCCGACGGTGCGGACACGGGACGGATTGGCAGGTCCGCCCAGCGGCTCACCCTGCACGCTCGTACCGGATCCCGCGCGACGCTCACCGATGACCTGCTGGCCGACCTGCTGGCACCGTCAGAGGCGGAGACGATCCCCGTGAGCGGGGATCAGCGGAGCCTGCTCACGGCGGCGGTCGAGGACTCGAACGGGTCGGGCCGGTACGTGGAGCAGCTGTGGTGGGACTGGACTGGGCCACTGGACTCCGGCCGGTTCATCACCGCATGGCAGTCCGTGGCCGAGCGGGAGACGGTCCTGCGGGCCGGCTTCGACCTCGCGGGCTCTGCTCGCCTGGTACTCCACGATCGTGTGGCGGTTGAGGTCGTCCACCACGCGCACGCCGGCGTCGCGCTGGGCGAACTGCTCCAGCGGGAACGGGCCCGCGGTTTCGAGCTGTACCGGCCCGGCCTGCTGCGCGTCCTGCTGCTGGACGGGCCGCATGGGGACGGCGCCGCACGGGGGCCCACGCGTGTGGTCCTCAGCTGGCACGCCGCCCTGCTGGACGAGCGCGGAGTGCGGCTGCTGGTACGGCAGTTCTACCGCTCCTATCTCGCCGGCGGCGTCCTGCCCGGCGGGCAGCGTCGTCCCGATCTCCGTGACCACGCCCGGTGGCGGGCCCGGCAGGACCCGGCCGGAGCGAGCGCGTTCTGGGCCTCGGCCGCACCGCCGGCCGCTGCCGCCGTCAGGGTGGGCCGCCAGAGCGGGCCACCCCTGCCCGGCAACGGGGGACGAGGCCGTATCGAGTGCAGGCTCAGCGCGTCCCAAACCGCCCGGCTGTGCGCGTGGGCCGCGGACCGGGGCGCGGGGGAGAGCAGTGTGCTGCACGTGGTGTGGGCGCTGCTGCTGTACTGGGCGGCCGGTGCCCGCGGCCCGCTGCCGGTTGCGTTCGGCGTGCACGTCTCCGGGCGGGACATGTCGCTGCGGGGCGCGGCCGACACCCCTGGACTGCTCGGTGAGACGCTGCCCGTCACCGTCACCGTGGAGCCCACCGCGCCGCTGGCCGACCTGCTGCTGCGGGTCCGGGACGCCGCGCTCGACCTGCCCCCGTACGCCTGGGTCTGCGAGGAGAACATCCGCCGGTGGAGCGGACGCGGACCGGACGCCGGCCTCGTCGAGACCACGGTGCGTTTCGACAGCAAGCCCGACCTCCCTCAGGATCTGCGGGCCGAACTGGCGGCGCAGGGCATCGGGGCGGGCCCGCCGCACAGTACCGGTGGCGACACGGCGACCCCGTTGACCCTGGCCGCGCACCACGACAGCGAGGGCACCCTCGTACTGGCCGCCCTGTACGACCGGGCGAGATTCACGGCCACCGACGTCCGCACCGTCCTCGACCAGTGTCTGCACCTGCTGGACGGTCTGCCCAAGCACCGGGACGAGCATCCGACGGTGGGCGACGCCCTGCACCTGCTGGCGGGTTCCTCGGTGTCCGGCATGGCACCACCCCCGCCCGGAGGCACCGGCTTCCGGCTCGCGGTACTGCGGGCCGGGGAGCCGGGCGCGGACGTCGTGTGCCTGGTCACCGCACCCGGAGTCACTCCCGGCGTGTACGACACCCTTCTGCGCGAGCACGAGGGGCCGCAGCGCATCCTCTCCCTAGCGATGACCGGCCTGCGGGTGCCACCCGGCCCTCTGCCCGAACTGGTCGGCGAGGGACGTCGATTGCTCCTGTGCGGATCAGGCTCCGCCGCCGGGCCCGCTCACGACATCGCCCGTCGCACCGCTCGGCGCACGGGGAGGGCACCGACCGTCGTGATGACAGGTACCGGCGGCGCGGACCCGAGCGCGCGGGCGCTGTCCCGAGCCCTGGAGGCGGTGCTGGCACGCAGCACGTGACCCCAGACCACGGCGTCCGAGATCGAGTACGGCAGCCGGAGGGCGGGGGTCATGTGTGGCGTGCCAACGACCCTGGTGGGCAAATGGGTTGGGCTACGTCTGGCGGCGTGATGCCGGAGGGGGCCGTATGAAGAACCGAGAGTGGGTGTCCCAGGTCAACGAGCCGTGGACATACGGACGATGACCGGGCGCGGAGTGGGCGTGCCGCCTCTGAGCGAGCCGACGCCCCAGACCTGCCGGGTGCCCGGAACCGCTGCGTAGTCTTCGAGTTCGAGGTGCTGCCCGCACCCACGCTTGCCTGACCGGGAGGTCGAGCAGTGGGGTTGGGCGATCCGCCTCGCCTCGCCGGATGCTGTCAGGTAGCGCTTGGGCGTGAGAAGAAGGCCGCCCGCGATTCCGCCGGTCGCGCAGCACGGGGGTCGGTCCTCCTCTTTCCACCGAGAGCCGTCCCAACGTACGGCGAGCGGGGCGAAGTAGGCGTCGGTGTCCCCGCCTTCGCTCGAGACGGTGCCGAAGGCGCGCACATCCTCCGCCGAGACAGCGATGACTCGGGTGAGTTCGCCGTAGTGCGGGTCGCCCTTCGGGCCCGGCGCCAGGTCGGGCATCGTCGTCTCCGTCCACTGGCTGCCGTCCCAATGTGCCCCGGCAAGGCCTGGGTTGGCCTCAGGTGTCAGTTCGGATCCCACCGCCCACAGGTCGCGCCCGGACACACCCGCCAGCGCCTGCGCCCGGCCGGGCAGCCGGGAGGCGCGCCATTGGTGTCCGTCCCAGTGCCAGGCGGTGCGCGAACCGTCGACGATCCAGGCGTCCTCGGGACCGAAGACGGCGGCGCCCCTCACGATCTGGGGGAATTCCCGGGGCAGGCGGACGGTCCGCCATGCCGTGCCGTCCCAGTGCGCGGCCAGTGGCGGACGACTCCTGTCCGGATTGGTGAGGACGCCCGCGAAGAGCCACACGTCGCCGGGGCCGGAGGAGTCGAGCCGGACGGTCGGGAGCTCATCGAGGCGGCGGCGCAGTTCGGACGGAAGGTCGTAGGGGCGCCAGACCTTCCCGGAGTAATGGAAGAGGAGTGTCTGCTGGTCGTCCACCCAGCCGGTGACGGGGCTCTTTCCCACGGCCCAGGCGTCGTCGGCGGAGGCGGCCGCGATGTCGGTGAAGGAGGCGTTGGTGCTCTGACCGGTGTAGTCGTAACTCCAGCCTGGGGCAGCGGCGTTGCCGTCAGGACGACTGGTACGGGACGAGCGGTCCTCGTGTCGTCCTCGTGAGTCGCTGCATCCCGCGAGCACCAGGAGAGCTGCGCAGAGAGCGGCGACGCGGCGCATCGTGGGCATGAGTCGTCCCTGAGGTCTCGGTCGTCGGCGGGCGGGTGGGGGAGCGGGCCGGATTTTACGTGAAGCATCACGCCAGGTGAGAGGGGTTCTCACCGGTAGCAGGCACGGCAGCACGCGGCAGATCTCGGGGCGAGCGGAGAGCGGTGGAGGGAGGGCTCCTGCCCGTCTCATCGACGTCGTCCCCGTCGCCCCGCGCCGCGCGCTACGTTCTTGCGCATGCCTTCGACGCGACTTGACTTGGACCGGATCCGCGCGGCCCGCGGGATCATCGACCCGGTCTTTCTGGACACACCGCTGTATCAGTGCGACGCGTTGGGACGCGAGCTCGGCTGCACGGTGAGCATCAAGCTGGAGACGGCGAATCCGGTGCGCAGCTTCAAGGCGCGTGGCACGGAACTCGTCGCGCGGCTGCTGGCGGACCGGGGCGAAACCGAGGCGGTGTGTGCGAGTGCCGGCAACCTCGGGCAGGCGCTGGGCTGGTCCGGCCGCCGCCGGGGCGTGCGGGTGACGGTGGTGGCCGCACGCATGGCACCCGCGATCAAGCTCGACCGTATCCGCGCCTCGGGAGCCGAACTGGAGGTAGTGGACGGTGACTTCGAGAGCGCCCGTGAACGGGCCGCGCACCTCGCGCGACTGCGAGGCATCCGACTGGTCGAGGACAGTCTCGACGTCGAGACCTGCGAGGGCGCGGCGACCATCGGCCTGGAACTGGCAGACTCGGCAGCCCCGTTCGACGCCGTACTGATCGCCCTCGGTGGGGGTGCGATGGCCACCGGGGTGGGCTTCGTCCTCAAGAGTCTGTCTCCGGACGTCGAGGTCATCTGCGTGCAGCCCGCCGGCGCACCCGCGATGACCCGCTCATGGCACCGGCGCCGAGTCGTCACCACGGGGCCGACCGACACGATCGCCGACGGCGTCGCCGGCCGGTATCCCATCCCCGCCGTCCTGGACGACCTCATCGCGGTGGCCGACGACGCCGTCCTCGTCCGCGAGGCGTCCATCGTCACAGGCATGCGCATGCTCCTGGAGTGTGCCGGCCTGCTCGTCGAACCCTCCGCGGCCCTCGGCGTCGCCGCCGTCCTGGAGGACCGGGACCGCTTCGCAGGCCGGCACATCGCCACCGTCATCTGCGGCAGCAACGTCGACATGGACGCGTACCGCAGCTGGGTGCACGTATAGAGCCCCGCAACAACTGGATGGACGGGTGGTTGTACGGGAGAGGCGGCGCGTTCGTCCACGGGTCACGCCTGTGCCGCGGTCACGCCTGCGCCGCCCGGTGCGTAGCCCACGAGCACGATCCGCAGCCGAACTGTACAGTCGGGTTCAGCTCCGCGGGTAGGGTGCGACCATGGACGACGAAGCGCTGGCGGAAGAGCTGCGCCACACGATCGGCGAGCTGGTCCGGGCCGTACGCACGGTGGACACCATGCCGTCCGGAGAAGCCGCCGCCCTGGGACACCTCGACCGCGGCGGTCCGCAGACGACGGCCGAGTTGGCGCAGCGCCGTCGGGTGACGCACCAGTCGGCTGCCAAGACCGTCAAAGAACTCCTGGCCGACGGTTTCGTCCGCACCGAGCCCCACCCCACCGACGGGCGCAAGCTCCTGGTCCACATCACGGACGCCGGACGCGCCCGGTTGCAGGCCGAACGAGAGCAGCGGTCAGGCCGGCTCGGAACCGCGATCAGCGAAGCGCTGGACGTGGATGAGCGGCGCCAACTGAGTTACTGCGTACGCCTGTTGGCTCGACTGACCGACCGCCTGCGGAGCTCGTGAGGGACGGCATCACAGCTGGATGCTGGTGCCGGGGGCCAGGCGGGTGATCGGGGTGCCGGTAAGCCCGTTCTCACCCAGGATGTTGGCAGTGGACTGCTGTCCGAGGTCACTGAGCATGAGTTCGTGGATCTGGATGATCCGCTCGGGCTCGACCCTGCGGACGTAGTCGGCGGCTTCGCCGAGTTTGGTCCAGGGGCCGCTGGTCGGCAGCAGGAGCGTGCGCACGGCGGCGTCGGGTGCGAAGTAGGAGTCCCCGGGGTGGTACACGGCTCCGCCGTCCAAGAGGTAACCGACGTTGTCGGGGCAGGGGATGTCGGCGTGGATCAGCGCGTGCCGGTGTCCGTGGACCGAGACGTCGAGGGCGCCCACGGTGAAGGTGTCGCCCGCGACGACGCTGTGAACGCGGTCCCCGTAGCTGCCGAGGGCGGCCCCGACGGCGGCTGTGCCGTAGACATGCAGCTCGGGTCGGGACTCCAGAGCAGCGGCGACGAGCTGCTCGTCGAAGTGGTCGAAGTGCTCGTGAGTGATCAGGACGGCGTCGGCGCCGGCGACGGCCGCTCCCGCGTCCGGGGTGAAGGTGCCCGGGTCGATGACCAGGCGCGCGTTGTCCTTCTCAAGGGTCACGCAGGCATGGGCGTGCTTGGTGAGCTTCATGGTGATCCTCCGCAGGAAATTATCTACAACCAAACTGTACAGGTAGGCTGTGAATAAAGTCAGGTCGGTTGACAGAGAGCGGCGTGCGCGTCGGCGCGTTGCCTCCGCCGCCGCAGCGCTGAGCGCAACGCCGACGGGCCCGCGCCGGTAACCTGACGATCATGGGGGAGTGGGTGATGCGGGCGGCCACAGCGGCGGACATCGAGCCGGTGGCCGAGCTTCGCGCCGTGGTGATGCGGGCAGATCTGGAGCGGCTCGGCCGGTACGACGAACGCCGGGTGCGGCAGCGGCTCCGCGCCAACTTCGAACCGGCGCACACGTGGGTGATCGAGGTGGGCGGCGCGTTCGCCGGTTGTGTGGCGCTGCGTCCGGTCGAAGGGGCCCTCTGGCTGGAGCACTTCTACCTGGCCCCGCACCATCAGGGTTCGGCTATCGGTTCCGCCGTCCTGCGTGCCCTCCTGGAACCATGCGACCGCGAGGCGACCCCGGTGCGCCTGAACGTACTCCGGGGCAGCGCGGCCCGGCGACTGTACGAACGGCACGGATTCGTCTGCGAGGCCGAGGATCCCGTCGATGTCTTCATGGTGCGCGAGCCGGTACGGGCAGAGTCCGTCCGGCCCTGAGCGGACAGAGCGAACGGCGCGGACAGAGCGGCGTCGGGCAGGCCGAGAGCAGGCCCGGCAGGCGGCTCAGGCGGGAAGGCCATGCGACGGCCGTGCGGCAGTGTCGGCGCGCCGCGTCACACCGGCGGGACCCAGGTACATCATGGCCTTCACCTCGGGTCGTACGGGGATGGCACAGTGTCACTTCGGAGCGACCAGAGACAGCTGAGGAGGCGACCGTGGGCGGCGCACAGGGCAACGAAGGCGAGCAGGCGACCCGTTGGAACGGACCGGCCGGCAACGCCTGGGTGGCCGCGCAGGACATGCTGGAGAACCTCTTCAGACCTCTCGAAGAGCTGCTCGTCGAGGCGGTCGCCGCCGCTCCTGGGGGCCGGGTGCTCGACGTCGGCTGCGGCACGGGTTCCACCACCCTGGCCATCGCGCGGCGACTCGGCCCATCGAGCCGTTGCGTCGGTCTCGACATCTCCGAGCCGGTGCTTGCCGCCGCCCGGGAGCGAGCCGAGCGGGAGCGGGCCCCGGTGTCCTTCATCCTCGGAGACGCGCAGGAGCACGCGTTCGACCCGGGAGCGTTCGACGCCGTGGTGTCCCGCTTCGGCGTCATGTTCTTCCCGGATCCGGTCCGCGCCTTCGCGAACCTGCGCCAGGCCGCCGCGGACAACGCCCTCTTGCGAGCCATCGCGTGGCGCGGTCCCGAGGACAATCCCTTCATGACGACGGCCGAGCGCGCCGCGGCACCGCTCCTGCCGGATCTCCCGGTCCGTCGACCGGACGAGCCGGGCCAGTTCGGTTTCGCCGACGCGGACCGGGTGGGCGGCGTCCTGAGGGAGAGCGGCTGGTCCGACGTCGACATCCGACCGATCGACGTGACCTGCGTCCTGCCCGAAGCCGAACTGGTCGGTTACTTCACCCGCTTGGGCCCGGTCGGCTTGCGGCTGCGGGAGGCGGACGAGCAGACGCGCGCGCAGGTCGTCGCAATGGTCCGCCCCGCCTTCGAGCCGTACGTCCACGGCGCGGACGTACGTTTCACGGCGGCCTGCTGGATGCTTTGCGCCCGCGCGTCGGCGTAGGCCGAGGAAGGGTCGACGGGGCAACTTGCCAGGGGAGGCTAGGTAGTTCCCCATGCTGGGACTGCCAGCACCGGAGGCGCCACTTCCGTACCCCCAACGAGTTGTCAGTGACGGGGCGCTTGAATAGCGAGAGAAGGTGACGTCGGAGGGCGTAAGCGGCGTCAGTCCAGGTCGGACATGTCGAGGACGAAGCGGTAGCGGACGTCGTTGTGCCGGAGACGGTCGAGGGCCTCGTTCACCTGTGTCGAGGGGAGGAGTTCGATGTCGGCGGTGATGCCGTGCTGGGCGCAGAAGTCGAGCATGGCGGCGGTCGCGAGCCTGCCGCCGCTGCCTCCCGAGCTGAGCTTCTTCCGCCCCACGAGCAGGTCGGTGGTCTCCACGGTGACGGACCCGAGGTGTCCGAGCTGGCTGAGCGTCCCGTCCAGGGCGACCAGGTGCAGGTAGGGACCGAGGTCGTGCGGAGCGGCGATGGTGTCGATGACCACGTCGAACCGGTCGCGGGCAGCGGCCATTTGTGCCTGGTCGGTCGAGACGAGGAAACCGTCGGCACCGAGACGACGAGCGTCATCGGCCTTGTCCGCTGAGCGGCTGATGACCGTGGTGTCGGCGCCCAGCGCGACGGCGAGCTTGACCGTGAGATGGCCCAGACCTCCCAGTCCCGCAACGGCGACCTTGGTTCCCGGTCCCACTCCGAGGGCGCGCAGCGGTTCCCACACGGTGATACCGGCGCACAGCAGAGGCGCGGCGGCGGCGGGATCCAGACCGGCGGGCAGGCGGTAGGTGAAGCGCTCGCTGACGACGTACTCGCGGGAGTATCCGCCAAGGGTGGTCGACCCGTCGTGCCGGTCTGTGCCGTCGTAGGTCAGTGTCGGGAAGGCGTGGCAGAAGTTCTCCTGGTCGGCCCTACACATGGCGCACTCGCCGCACGAGTCGACGATGTTGCCCACGGCCACCAGGTCCCCGACGGTGAAGTCACCGACCTGGGGTCCCGTCTCGGTGACCGTGCCGGTGAACTCGTGCCCGGGCACCAGAGGTGGACCCCCGGCGCCCTGGCGGGCCTGAAGGGCGTGCAGATCGCTGTGGCAGACACCGCAGAAGTCCACGCGGACCGCGATGTCGTCCGGGCGTAGATCCCGACGTTCCAGCGGCGCCCGACGCAGTGCCGACGAGGCCTCTTCCAGCTGCCAACCGACGGTGCTCCTCATGGCATCTCCCTTTAGACAGACTGTTCGGTCTATTCACGGTAGGCACACGGATCCGGAGAAGCAAACCAACTGTTCTGTCTGATAGCGTCGAGGTATGGCCGATCAGCCCCTGACCTCCCGTGGAGCCGCGACCTACCAGCGCATCCTCGATGTGGCGACCCAGGAGTTCGCCGAGCACGGGATCGCGGGTGCGCGCGTGGAGCGGATCGTGGCCGCGGCGCGCACGAACAAAGCGCAGCTCTATGCCTACTTCGGCAGCAAGGACGGGCTCTTCGACGCCATCTTCTTCGGCTCGCTGGAACGAATCGTCAACGTCGTACCGATCGACGCCGACGACCTCGCGGACTGGGCCGTACGCCTCTACGACGAGTACCTCCGACGCCCCGACCTCATCCGACTGGCCACCTGGGCACGCCTGGAGCGGCGCCCGACCGGGCACCTGGTCGAGGACCCCGACCGTCTCGACGACCGCAAACTGCGCGCCATCGCGGAGGCTCAGGCGGCTGGCCTGGTGCGCGAGGGGGACCCTTTCGACGTCATGGCCATGGTGATCGCGATGTCCATGGCCTGGTCCCCGGTCAGCAACGTCTACGCCGCCACCGCGCAGGAGCCCTCGGAAGTGCACGAGCAGCGTCGCACTTTGCTCCGCGAGAGTGTCCGCCGCGCCATGGCGGCCGACTAGATCTCGGGCCCGCCCTTGGGGTGTCGCATCATCGCCGGTGCTCCGCATCGACGCGCCTCCTCGGCTATGCCGTGCGTACGCACCAGACTCGCTGGGGCGGCCGAGAGGACCGCATCTCGCAGCCGGGCTCCTCCGACGACATTGTCAGTGTTGAGCCGCGGAAGCTTTTCCGATGAGTTTCCGGTGGCTGCGTGGTCTACCTGTCGACGAAGGGAGCGCACCATGCGCAAGATCAACGTTTGCACGTTCCTGACGCTGGACGGCGTCATGCAGGCGCCGGGTGGCCCGGACGAGGACTCTGAGAGCGGCTTCGAGTACGGCGGCTGGCAGAAGCCGGTGGCCGACGACGAGGTCGGCGCAGCCATCGCCGGCTGGTACGAGGGCTCCGACGCGATGCTGCTCGGCCGCAAGACCTACGACATCTTCGCCGCGTACTGGCCGACCGCAGATCCCGAGAACCCGTTCACCAGTCGGATGAACACCATGCACAAGTACGTGGCGTCCCGGACCCTGACGTCCGTCGAATGGCAGAACTCCACGCTGCTGGAGGGCGACACCGCGGATGCCGTACGCAAGCTGAAGGAATCCGACGGCGGCGACATCAACGTCGTGGGCAGCGGCGACCTCGCTCAGACCCTGATGCGGCACGGCCTCGTCGACGAGTACCGGCTGACCATCCACCCCGTGATCATCGGCACCGGAAAGCGGCTGTTCGCCGGCGGCGCGATCCCCACCGCGCTGGAGCCGGTCAGCGTGTCGACGACGAAGGGCGGCACCGTCGTCGGCATCTACCGTCCGAGCGGCGAGCCGAGCTACGACAGCTATTAAGCGTTGTTGTCCGGGGCGACGGGGGCCCGAAGGAGGATGCGCCCGACGGGGGAGTCCGTGCGTCGCCCGTGGTGGAGGTCCTCTTCTTGCCGATGACCGATGCGGGTGGCCGGGCAGCGGCTTGGATGTGGCTGGTGCACCGCTCGACGGCACTGGGTGTCTGTAGGTCTCGCGATCGGAGGCTGTTGGCCTGCTGCCGGCGTCCCACGGGGCCGGCGATGTCGGCGGTCGGCTGGGACGGGGACCGTCGTAGGCATCCGACGTGGTGCGGGCTCAGGCGACGAGCACCAGGGCCCTGCACATGGCCAGGCAGTAGAGGGCGACCGCCGCCGCCCGCCTCCGCACGCTCGTGTGGGCGCGTCGCCCGTGTTGCCGGACCTTACGGATTCGAGTGGGGGGGCTCGGCGGCTCCGCCACGAGTGTGATGAGCAACGTCAAGGCCCGCGGGGACGGTCGGGGCCTGCCCAAGCAGGGCCGCCTCCCGACCGCCCTCAGCCGACCGCTTACCAGGGCACTTCGCCGTTCTCGTCCTGGAAGGTCCCGGTCGGGCCGTCCGCGTCGAGAGTCGCGAGGCGTACGACGACCTTGGCGCTCTCCTCCGGTGACCGTCCTATGCCGAACGCCGCGGTCAGGTCTGTGGCGGTGGTGCCGGGCTCGACGGCGTTGAACTTGATGCCCGGCTGGGACTTGGCGTACTGCACCGTGAGCATGGTCGCTGCCGACTTGGACGCGGAGTAGAGCGCCAACGGCAGGTTGAACTCCGGCCGTTCCGGATTGGTCACCGCCCAGAAGGACCCGGCGCTGCTGGAAACCGTGACCACGGTGGGGTTCGAGGACTTGCGCAGCAGGGGAAGCGCCGCCTCCGTGACGCGCACGACCCCCACCGCGTGGGTGTCGAAAGCTCGGAGTGCCGTGGGACCGTCGAGGGTGCCGTTCCCCAGGATGCCCGCGTTGTTCACCAGGACGTCGAGCCGGCCCTCGGCCGAGTCGATCGTGGCCAGGGCCCTGTTCACCGATGCGTCGTCGGTCACGTCGAGTTGCACGAAGCGTGCGCCGAGCGCCGCAGCTGCCTTCTCGCCCCGCTCGACGTCACGAGCGCCGACGTAGACGACGTGGCCCAACGCCAGAAGCTGCCTGGCCGTCTCGAATCCGATGCCTTTGTTGGCCCCGGTGATGAGTGTGATGGTCATGGGTGTCCTCAAGAGTTACGTGGCCCAGGTGGGCAGTTGGTGTTGTTCGGACTGTTCATCGAGTTGCTGACGCCGACCCCGTAGGTCAGCCATTCAGCCGGTCAGTTGGCGGAGCAGTTCGCCGGCGTCGTGCAGCGCTGTCATGTGTACGAAGCGCCCGTCGCGCACTTGGTAGATGGCGTACTCGACGATCTCGAAGGAGGCGCCGGTCGGTGCCACGCCCAGCCACTCCTTCACCGGAGTACCCGTGTTGATCAGACGGGCGGCAAGACGGTCGCCGTCGAAGAGCAATTCCTTGAGTTCCCAGTGAAGGTTCGGGACCGCGTCCACGTCATGCTTCTGGACCGCGATGAGGTCGTCCCGGGTGGCGCGCTCGCCGTTCAGCGTCGTCCGGTCGTCGATGAACTGGGCCATGCCGTCGAACTCGTGGGCGTTGAGCGCCTTGATGTAGCGCAGGTAGAACTCGCGTAGGTCGCTGTCGGACATCAGTGGGCCTTTCTGTGGGGCGGCCCCGAATCGGGGATGTGTGATCGGCTGGCGATGACGTTCAAGGGAGTTGGGCCCCTTCGTGGAGGTGGCCGCTCGATGAGGGGTGTGCGTCTCTCGCGCACGCCACCTCGAAGTTCGCTGAACGGAGACGAAATGTGGGGGAGTAGCTGCGTATCTGGGAATCTGCAGGGCCTAGTCCTCGCCCTTCTGTATTTGAAAATCCAAAATGAAGGCAGGTGAATGCTCGACCGCGGAGGTCATGTCCTCAACTCAGGAGCGAGTGAAGCCCGTTGAGCGAGACCTGCCGCAGCAGTCCGGGTTCGACCCCTGCCTGAGCCGTCACGCGCAGGCCGGAGATGAGCGCCATCACCAGCAAGGCGCCCTCCTGGGGATCGGCATCCGCTCGGATACTGCCGTCGAGGCGCCCGGCCTGGATCGCCTCCTCCAGTAGGCCCACGTGGTCACGCAGGTCCCGATCGAGAATGCGGGTCACGCGCTCGTCCCGCTCGCGCAGGTCCGGAGCCATCAGGCTGTGTACGACCATGCAGCCCGCCGCATGCCCCTGCTCCCGCGCGGCACGCTCCTCCTCGACGACCCCCTCCATGAGGATGCGAAGCCGCTCACCTCCGCTGAGCTGGTCGTCGGTGAGCAGCTTCGTCCGGGCCTCGCGGTATGTGGCGACGTACCGCTCCAGGGCGCGCACGAACAGTTCGTCCTTGGAGATGAAGGCGTTGTACAGGCTGCTCCGCCGCACCCCCGCCGCCTCGCAGAGCTGCTCGGTCGAGGTGTCGGCGAAGCCGTGCACCCGGAATTCCGCCGCCACCGCGTCAAGCACGGCGGCCTCGTCGAACGATCGTGGCCTACCCATGTCGACGATGCTATCAGGTTCTGTATCTCAGAATCCAGAACGCGGCAGCGATCGGCCTGGAGGCATCGGACGCGAGCCGAATAACGCTCCGCACGCCCGGCCGCTCCCTTGCGTCCGCCGGGTCCGACAAGCAGCGGGTCGGGCATCGTCGCGGAAAGATCAGTAGGGTCGTCCGCGTGCGTGATGTGCGGGTGCTATTGATCGGCGGGACGTCGAACGTCGGAAAGTCGACCGTTGCCCAAGTAGTGGCGGAGAGGCTCAAGTTCGAGTGCTTGAGCACTGACCGGCTGGCCCGGCATCCTGGGCGACCCTGGAGAACCCCGGAGTGGGAGGTGCCGGCGCACGTTGTCGAGCACTACAGATCACTCACGGTGGACGAACTGATCGCGTCCGTTCTCGGCCACTACGATCGGTTGTGGCCCCGTATCGAAGAGCTGATCAACGTCCATGCGGCCGAAGGCAGCAGCAGGTAGGGCCTGGTCCTGGAGGGCTCGGCACTCTGGCCCGCCCACGTCGGGAGGCTGGAGGTCCCGCGGACCGCTGCCGTCTGGCTCACCACGGACGATGCTTTGGTACGTGCTCGCGTTCACGCAGCGGGCCGCTACACAGCAGCTACCGACGAGGAGCAGCAGCTGATCGACAAGTTCCTGGCCCGTACTGAGCATTACCAGGCCCTCATGATCGATGCCATCGACAGGTGGGGCATGGATCGCATCGACGCCGGTGGGGGACGGTCCGCTGCACAGGTGGCGGACGCCGTGCTCGCAGCAGTCAACGCTCAGGCCACGGTGGGACGGTTGGCTGACGGGCGATGAGCACGCGCGCCGGTTCACCTGCGCCGTTGCTCCGTGATGTGTCGGCCTTCAGCGACACAAACGATCGTTCCGCCCTGTTGCAAGGCGGGGGGCGAGCGCTGGGGAGGGGACACAGGCCCGTTGCTGCGTGACCAGCAGGGTGCGGATCCGCGGTCGGGCGGTGCCTTCAGCTCGCCCTGGTTTCCGTCACCGGGTCCTCCGAGCTACGTGCGTGATCGAACCGAGCTGTCTCCAGCAGCTCTTGCCATGAGCGGACGGCCGGCCGGCGCCGTAGCAGGGAGCGTCGTTCTCGCTCAGTCATGCCACCCCAGACGCCGTACTCGATGCGCCGGTCGAGGGCGTGGGCCAAGCACTCCGTGCGCACCGGACAGCCCGTGCACAGTGCCTTGGCGCGATTCTGCGCGGCGCCCTCGACGAACAACTCATCCGGGTCGGCCGTCCGGCACGATCCCTGCCCCATCCAGTCGGCGTTCGTCATACAGCGTGCCGCCCCCTCTCATGGCTTCCCTGCGAGCACGCATGGTCTCCCCCCACCGGCTCATGCATCACGCTACGTCATCTGACAACTGATCAAAAGTCGCGTGCGCACGGCTCTTTGAGGGTGATCGGCATGAGATCGGAGCGACGTGGCCGTCTGCCCTCGTGTGTTGACCGGGCTTGCGCGGAGACCGACGACCCGTCGGGGCAGGTCGGGCTCGGGAAGGCGGTGGCGCACAGTGACCGCACCGTGGATGGTCAGGCCGCTGGGGAGTCACGGCAGCATGATGGTCTTCGACCGCTGGATCACCTGTTCCGCTCGGGCGATCATGTCGTCGTCGACAGGTGGCGGTGTCTCACCGGCCCGCGCGGGTGTGCTGTGATCGAGCATGAGCTGCTCCAGGCCGGCCGGCGTGTAGATGAAGAGCAACCTCGCGGCGTAAGTGCGGCGGTTCTTGAAGCCGTGCCGGATGCCCTTGGGGGCGTGGGTGTCCATGAATTCCAGTTCACCGTCAAAGAACATAGAAGGTCTCGTACTCGTCGGTGTGCGCGTGAGGGACGGGACCGCCACCAGCCGGAACTGTAGCCTCGATGAAGCCTATATTTCCTTTGGTCTGAGCGCTCGCCGCCTTGACCGTGTAGATGTCGTCCGCGGCCCACACGGTCGGGCCTTCGCCGGACGGCACATAGAGCGCGCCCCGCTTGTTCCACATCGGATCATCGGGCGCAATCTCATTCAGCAGAAAACTCATGTGGTGAGTTGGCGCGAACGCCTGTGTTCGAGTGCGAGATACCTTTGCGTCCTTATCGCTGTGGCTCACTGGGAGTCCTAGGTGAAGGCACGCCGAGCGAAATACCGAGAGGGCTCACCGGCGGATCCGGTGAACCCGTTCCGAGGTGACGCCGTCAGACGTCGGCCGGGGGACGCTGAGCGCCCTGGCGCACGGTGCGACGATCACCCGGTGTCGGCGATACGTTCTCCCAGGTCGTACTCGAGTTCCCCTCGCTGCTGCATCCCCCGCTGCAAGAGCTTTCGGATGCGCTCGTGAGCCTCCGGCCAGGTCAGGGAAGCGCGGAAAGTGTCCTGACCTGCGGTCAAGTCGGCCTCGGTGGGCAGGGTGGAACGGTTGACGAGCGCCTTGACCTCGGCCAGCGGCTTCCGGTCGAACGAGGCGATTCTGTTGGCGACGCGCTCTACGTGGGCGTCCAGCTCGGCATCGGGGAGGGCCCGATTGATCCAGCCGTACCGTTCGGCCGTCTCGGCGTCGAAGTCGTCGGCTCCCGCGATGATCTCCAAAGCGCGCCCTCGTCCGACCAGGAGCGGAAGCCTTTCGGTCGCTCCGCCTCCGGGGGTGATGCCCGCCGCCACCTCTGGCTGCCCCAATACTGCCTTCTCCTTGCTGGCGAAGCGCATGTCGCAGGCCAGGGTGAATTCGGAGCCGACTCCTCGCGCCCGGCCGCGGATGGAGGCGATGGTGATGACGCGGGAACGGGTCATGCGGGCCGCGATGTCCAGCCAGGTGGGTCCCGTGTAGGGCTTCTCGGGCGGCATCAGATCGAAATGGGCCAGGAAGTAGTCGGGGTCCGCGCTGTCGAATACGACTACTTTCAATTCGTCGTCCGATTCCATCTGGTCGACAAGGTCTCCGAGCGCCGCGAAGACCTCGTAATCGACCAGGTTGATGGGCGGCTTGTCGAAGGTGACGCGCCAGTACGCCGAGGTTCGTTTCACCAGTCGGAACGGGGAGAGAGTGCTCATGCTATGAAGCCTACGCCGCTTAGCGAGCCGATTCGTGTCCGGCCTGCGGCGAATGTGAGATTACCGCTCCTTGACGCGGCAATCATCCGTACGGGTGCAGCTCGCGTCCGGTGCGGTAGTCGCCTTGCCGCCGGATGTATCTCGCTTCGGGCTCACCGCAGACTGTCGGCGGTTACGTGAGAGGCAGCAGTACGAGCGTCGAGCGGGGGCAGCCGTCAGCCCGCCGACTTCGTGAGCGGCGCCGAATCGAGAAGTGCGGCGGCGGCCTTGCGGGCGGTCGTGGCCGCGGACGGGTCGCGATCCATCCGCGCCGCCTGTTCCGCGCCGTCGTACAGGAGGTGCAACTGACGGGCCAGTTCTTCCGGTTCGGCGAAGCCGGAAGAGGTGGCCAGTTCGGTGAGCAAGCCGCGGACCCAGGCTCGGTACTCCTCGGCAGCGCGACGCACCATGCTGTCGGCCGGGACCTCGGCAGTGGCCCGTACGAACGCGCAGCCGTTGTAAGCCGGGTCGGTGAACGCCTCACCCTGTGCGTCGAAGACGCCGAGCAACTGCTCACGCGGGGTGCGGAAGCGTGTCAGGGACCGGGTGATCCGCTCGCGGCTGCGATCCCGACGGAAGTCCAGGTAGGCGCAAACGAGGCCTTCCTTGCTGCCGAAGGTGTTGTAGAGGGACGCCTTGGCCACACCGGCGTGCTCGATGACACGGTCGATGCCGACGACCTGCACGCCCTCACCGTAGAAGAGTTCGTTGGCCGCCTGGAGCAGTCGCTCCCGCGCCGGGGTTCGGGTCCCGGTCCTGCTGGTCGCCATTTTCGACACCTCGCTCAGACAGATCTGTCTATGGTAGCGCTGGGTATGAGGTCACCGCTCCGCCATCTCCGCCGAGGGTGCGGGCGTGACGGCCAGGTCGGCCGGTCGCACCACGGCGACCCGCTCGGCGCGACGGCCGCTGACCAGTAGCGCGGTCAGTGCCACAAGGGCCAGCAGGATGACGGCCCCGCCGTACTCCCGAGTGGTCGCCACCAGCCCGCCGCCGTGCACCACCAGGAGCCCGCCGATCACGGCCGGGACGCCCAGGCCCACGTAGCAGATGACGTACAACAGGGACAGCACACCGGCGCGCTCGTGCGGCTCGACCAGGGGCACGACGAGCCTGATGCCGCCCTGGAAGCCGCCGCCGAATCCGAAGCCCGAGACCGCCGCGCCGATGAAGAAGCCGGTCACCGAGAGGGTGCCGCCGCCACCGGAAGCCACTGACACCAGGGTGATCAGCACCCCGACGGCGAGTGCGCCGATTCCGATGAGCATGACCTTGCGGGTGGCCGTCCCGCGCAACACCACGACGGCCAGACCGGCGGAGGAGGCCAGCACGAACAGCGGCAGTCCGCCCCACACCACGGAAGAGGAGTGCACGAGCGTGCGGACGATGGCCGGTCCCAGTGCCGCGTACAGCCCGGTCAGGGCCCACACCGCGAACATGACCGGTGCGGCGATGGCCACGGCCGCGCGCGCGGAGCGCGGCAGCTTGAACTCAGGGGCCATGCTGGCCAGCGCGCCCCGCTTGCGGGAGACCGTCTCGCCCATCACCAGCACGGCCAGTGCCTGTAGGGCGAAGACGCCCAGCAGTAGCAGGTAGACCAGGCGGGTGGGGGAGGGCAGGTACTGAACGACCAGCCCGGAGACCATTGCGCCGCCTGCCGTGCCGATCGTCGGTGCGAGGGAGTTCAGGAAGCCTCCCCTGCGCGCGTCGATGTCGAGCATCCCGGCGCCCAGGGCTCCGACCGCGGCACCGGTGCTGACTCCCTGGAGGACGCGGGCGGCCAGAAGGGCGTCCACCCCGCCGGCCTTGACGAACACGACCATCGCCAGCGCCTGCCCGAGCAGCGCGACCACCAGCACGGGGCGACGGCCGACATGGTCGGAGATCTTCCCGAAGACCAGCAGGGAGAGAAGCACGGCCACCGCGTAGACGCCGAAGACCACTGTGACCGTGACGGGGGAGAAGCCCCAGCGCTCCTGATAGATCGCGTAGAGCGGCGTCGGCGCGCTCGACGCCGCCAGCAGGGACACCAGGATCGAGGCCAGGACGGCAATGGAGGTGACGGGGCCGAGGCGCCCGCGTCGCGGAGCCGCATGCGCCCCTGGTCGGCTTCTGGGCGCGCCCAGCGAATCGGACTGAGGTGTGGAAGGTGCGGAACTCATGCGATCACTCTCGAATCAGCAAGGGGACCGACTCATAGTAGACAGACCTGTCTGATGGTGGACCACTCATAGTCGTGAGACATGTCGCAGGAGGTTCTGCGTCAGCCGGGAATACGCGGGCGCGGCCCGGACGGCCACGCCCCGCCGTGTCGGCCGTAGCGTCACGCGGTACGGGTCGCGTGCTGAGTGCCGGTCGCCAGGCAGTCCGCTCACCGCGGCGCGGTGTCGATGAGTCGGCCGTCGCTTGCCACTGCAGGGAGGGGTGGTGGGCCGGACAGGGTGTGTCGAGCGTCGTGCAGGCCTTTGTTGGCTCGCAGGTCGGGGGCGTCAGCTGAGGCTTGGGCGGTGAAGCGGGACACATCGACATCTCCTTGACTAGTCAAACATAAGGAGGCATGCTTGACGGGTCAAGTAAATTGCTCTCCAGGTTCGTCCACGGACCGGGAGTGGCAACGGAGCAACGGAAGGAAGGCCATGCCTGCCAGCGCCTTCGAGGTCGGTCTCGACTCCTTCGGGGAAGTCGCCACGGACGGCGGTCGGACGCTCGACGATGCCGAGACCGTCCGACTCCTGGTGGAGGAGGCGAAGCTCGCGGAGGCTTCGGGGATCGACGTCTTCAGTGTCGGCGAGCACTACCGGCCGGGGCACGTCGACAGCGCCACTCCCGTTCTGCTCGCCGCCATGGCCACGGCCACGGAGCGTATACGCCTGGGAACGTCCGTGACGGTGCTGAGCACCAATGATCCGGTGCGGCTCTACCACGAGTTCTCGACCCTGGACGCGGTGTCGA
Source organism: Streptomyces sp. NPDC028308 (assembly GCF_055565855.1). NCBI lineage: Bacteria > Bacillati > Actinomycetota > Actinomycetes > Kitasatosporales > Streptomycetaceae > Streptomyces > Streptomyces sp. NPDC028308. The sequence continues at coordinate 204,198 of NZ_JBVHTO010000002.1, read as the reverse complement.
ACGGCCGCGCACAACTCGTCCTCGGGCGCGCCTCGGCCACGGAGTCGTTCCCCTTGTTCGGGTACGACATAGCCGACTACGAGCAGCTCTTCGAAGAGAAGCTGGACCTTTTCATACGGCTGCAGAGGGAAGAATGGGTGACGTGGAGTGGGGAGACCCGCACCTCTGTCACCGATCAGCGGTTGCGTCCGCGGATGCGAGCCGGAGGAATACCGACCTGGATCGGCGTGGGTGGCAGCCCCAACTCCGTCCTCCGCGCCGCCCGATACGGACTGCCGATGATGCTGGCCATCATCGGTGGCCGGCCCCAGCGCTTCACCAGCCACGTCGCTCTCTACCATCGGGCGCTCGAACAGGCAGGACATGACCCGCAGCCGGTCGGCCAGCACTCGCTGGGACTGGTCGCCGACACCGATGAAGAGGCGAGAGAGACCTGGTGGCGGTACTGGGAGCCGGTCGTGACCGAGCTCGCGGAGGAGCGCGGCTTCTACAAGCCGGACCGAAAGCGCTACGAGGCCGAACTGGACCAGGGCGCGCTCTTCGTCGGATCCCCGGAAACGGTCGCCCGCAAGATCGCGGGAGTCGCTCGTGACCTGCACCTGAGCCGGTTCGACCTCAAATACGACATCATGCACCTCCCGCGCCAGGCGCGCGCCCGCAGCATCGAACTGCTGGGCCGCGAAGTCGCGCCGCGGGTACGGGAGATACTGAGCAAGGAAGCCGCACATGTCTGAACTCGTCCTCGGCCTGGACACCTTCGGCGACGTACCCGAAGACGATTCGGGTGCACTCGTCTCCCATGCGCGCTCGATACGCCAGACCGTCACCGAGGCCATCCTCGCGGACGAGATCGGCGTCGACGTCCTCGCACTGGGTGAGCACCACCGCCCCGAGTACTCGGTCAGCACCCCGGAGACGGTGCTCTCCGGTATCGCCACCCGAACCAAGCGCATCCGCCTGTCCTCCGGCGTCACCGTCCTGAGCTCCGACGACCCCGTCCGTGTCTTCCAGCGGTTCGCGACTCTCGACGCGCTGAGCGACGGGCGGGCCGAAGTCATCCTGGGACGCGGCTCGTTCACGGAGTCGTTCCCCCTGTTCGGCTACGACCTCGCCGACTACGACATTCTCTTCGAGGAGAAGCTCGACCTCTTCGTGCAGTTGCTCAAGGAGCAGCCCGTCACGTGGAAGGGCACCGTGCGGCCGCCGCTCGACCACGCGGAGGTCTACCCGACGACGGAGTCCGGTCATCTGACGACCTGGGTCGGTGTCGGCGGCTCCCCGCAGTCGGTGGTGCGTACCGCTCGGCACGGACTTCCCCTGATGATCGCCGTCATCGGCGGTTCCCCGACGCGCTTCGCGCCCTACATCGATCTCTACGAGCGCGCCACGGCCCAGTTCGGCACCACCGCGTATCCGGTCGCCATGCACTCGCCCGGTTTCGTCGCGGACACCGACGAGGAGGCCCGCGAGGCGCACTGGCCGGGTTACCGGGTGATCCGGGACCGTATCGGCGCCCTGCGCGGCTGGCCGCCGATCCGCCGGGAGGAGTACGAGGCCGAGATCGCACACGGATCGCTGTACATCGGGTCGCCCGAGACGGTCGCCCGCAAGATCGCCCGGGCCGTGAGCGAACTCGGCGTCGGCCGGTTCGACCTCATCTACACCGCGGGCTCCCAGTCGATCAGCGCTCGCCTCCGTTCGGTCGAGCTGTACGGCACGAAGGTGATCCCCATGGTCCGCGACATTCTCGCCGGCTGACCCGTGAGAGGAGACGAAATGGCAGTCGAAGACGTGCGCACGATCGGCATCCTGGGCGCCGGGAAGGTGGGAACTGTCCTAGCTCGGCTGGCCGTTGCCGCCGGCTACCGCGTACTCGTCGCGGGCTCGGGAGCACCCGACAGGATCGCGCTCACCGTCGAGGTCCTCGCCCCGGGCGCGGTCGCCGTGACCGCGGCCGAGGCGGCGGCACAGGCGGACGTCGCGATACTGGCCCTTCCCCTGGGCAAGTACCGCGGCATCCCCGTCGACGCGCTGCGCGGCAAGCTCGTCATCGACGCGATGAACTACTGGTGGGAGGTCGACGGCGTACGTGACGACTTCACCGACTTGCGCACCTCCACCAGTGAGCTGGTCCAGGCGTTCCTGCCGGAATCGCGGGTCGTCAAGGCGTTCAACCACATGGGGTACCACGACCTGGAGGACGAGGCGTCGCCGCAAGGCGCGGTCGGGCGCAAGGCGATCGCCATCGCCGGTGACGACCCGGCGGACCTCTCGGTGGTCGCTGTCCTGGTCGACGCCCTCGGCTTCGACCCGGTCGATGCCGGCTCGCTCGCGGAAGGCGTGCGGCTGGGGCCGGGTACCGAGCTCTTCGGAGCCAACGTCGCCGCCGGCGAACTGCGGGCGATGCTCGACCGGTTTCCCACGTCGGTACGCGGACGCCAGATCGCCGAGGCCCGCTCCGCTCACGCAGCAGACGTGAACTGAGTCATGTCGCGTCCCGAGCGAGGCGAGTCAAGGGCGCCATGTCGGTTGTGGGGCGCGCCATCACTCCCGTAGGGAAGCCGCTCCGGGCAGCGGATAGCGGTTGCCGCCGGCGACCTCAAAGGCGCCGCGCCATGCCGCAGCCGGAAGGGGGCCGCGGCGAGGTTCGGCGGAAGGACACCGTTGCCCGGAGTACGCCGCCGCCGTCCCAGATGCGTCGCAGCAGTGGTCTTTTGACACCCGGCTGATGGCCGCCGTACGCTATAGACGACCGGTCGGTCAATAGTGGTCAAGGTCCTGTCTCGCCAGCGCGCTTGCCGGTGGGCGTGCGTACCGTCGTAGTGCCGCCCCTTCGCGCGACCTGATCCAGTACATCTCCGGCCGATGTAACGACCACCGTGGTGACCATTGGAGTTCCCGTGAACGCATCCCCATCGCCCGAGTCTGTGACCACGGTCGACTTCTGGTTCGACCCGGTGTGTCCCTGGACGTGGCTGACGTCCCGCTGGATGCTCGAAGTGACCAAGGCTCGACCCGTCGAGGTGTCCTGGCACGTCATGAGTCTGTCCGTCCTGAACGAGCACCGCCTGGACGAGCTGCCCGAGCGCATCCGCACGTTGATGGGCGAAGCGTGGGCGCCGGTGCGGGTTCTGACGGCCGCACGCCTCACCCATGGGGAACAGGTGCTCGAACCCCTCTACACCGCCCTCGGAACCCGCTATCACTTGCAGCAGCGGCCCAAGGACCGGGCGACCTTGGAAGACGCCTTGAGGGAGGCCGGGCTGCCCGTGGACCTGGCCGACGCCGGCGACACGGACCGATACGACGAGGAACTGCGCGCATCCCATCGCAGGGGCATCACCTTGGTCGGCGAGGACGTCGGCAGCCCGATCATCGCGGTCCCCGGCTCGGAGGCGGGCAGCGAACCCACCGCATTCTTCGGCCCCGTCGTCAATCCCACCCCCAAGGGCGAGGACGCCGCGCGGCTGTGGGACGGAGTGCTCACCGTGGCCTCCATGCCGAACTTCTACGAGCTCAAGCGCACGCGCACCGGCGGCCCCGACTTCAGCTGAGCGAAGTACGGAAGCGGGGCGACTTGGATCTCGCCGGATGTGTGAAGTGAGCGGCGGCCGGACCACGTCGGCGTTCGTACTGGGTACGACCGTCGGCTGTGGTCCGGCCGCCGCTGTCCTGCTTCTGATCGAGTCCAGGAACGATGAGTTGCCTTAGATGGAAGCGGCCAGGGTGCAGGCGGCGGCTACTGAGATCAGGCAGAACATCACCGGGGCCATGGCGGCGTTGCGGGTCTTGCTGTCCGCGTAGTCGCCCCACTTCACGTGGTAGGTGACCGCGCCGATGAGCAGGACGACCATGCCGAGGGCGGCGGCTATGCCGAGGGGCTGCCACCAGATGCCGACCACCAGCCCCACAGCCGCGGCCACTTCGGCGAGGCCGATGAAGCGGACGAGGCCGGAGCTGAGTCCCTTGGCGACGAGGCCCTCCGGCACATCGCCCTTCAGTTGGGCCTTCGGGGCGCCTGCGGCGAGCGAGAAGAGGGCGAGGAGAACACTGAGGATGACAGCGGCGATGTACACGAGGGTCCTTGTTCGGAGACTGAAGGGGAGAAGTGGCCATGTCGCGCCGGGACTTGTGGCTGAGCGGGCGTGAGCCGTCCAGCACATGACAGTGCGGTCCGTTCGCGGTGAGGAACGGGCGTCTGAGTCGTCCGGACGCTGACAGGCGTCGCGGGGCCACGCAGGGCTGCGGGCCACTGACAGGTCGGAAACGGCTGTGCACAGGAAGGTCCGCCCGGCTTGGGGTGTGCCGCGCCCCGACGTATACGGGAGCCGGCCACGGCGGCCATGAGGTCCGGACCGTCGTCCACCCGACCGCGTGACGCAGGGGGTCCACTCGCCCAGGGCGTGTGGACCCCCCTCTTCCTGCTCACCGACTCCGTGCGACTGTCCGCAGCAGACGGTTTCTCGTGGTCCTCGTGGGACGTTGAGGGCGAGCGGAGACCGGTTGTGCCGGGATGTCACCGCCGGTGCCGTGTCCGATGTAGCCGGCCCGCGGGCGAGGGTTGTCCGTGGTGCCGCGGGTTCGTCCGGCTCGGTTGGTCGGGCGGCTGGTCAGGCGGCGCGGAGCGGGGCGAGCGCGCGGCTCCAGGCCAGGACCTGGTCGAGGGTGGCGTTGAGCGCTTCCACCTGGTGGTCGCCGGGCTTGAGAACGCTGAAGTTCTCGAAGTCGTGGAAGAGCGAGAGGCCGACCTGGGCGCGCACGTCGGCCATCTGGAGTTCGCCGGCGACGAGGCGCAGGTGCTCCACCGCGCGGGCACCGCCCATGGCGCCGTAGCTGACGAAACCGACCGCCTTGTTGTTCCACTCGGCGAAGAGGTAGTCGATCGCGTTCTTCAGCACGCCGGACGTCGAGTGGTTGTACTCGGGCGTCACCATGATGAAGCCGTCGAAGGAGGCGATCTTGCTCGCCCACTCCTGGGTGTGCGGCTGCGAGTACTGGCCCATCGAGGGCGGCAGCGCCTCGTCGAGGTGGGGAAGCTTGTAGTCGAGCAGGTCGACCAGCTCGAACTCGGCGTCCGAGCGCTTCGAGGCGACGTCCAGCACCCAGCGGGCCACGCCCTCACCGTTACGCCCGGGGCGCGTGCTGCCGAGGATGATACCGATCTTGGTCATACCGAAGCCTTTCGTGTGGGTGACCCGCGAGCCGCCCTACTTAATTGCTGCTACAAGCAATCTAACACCATAAGTTGTTCAGTCAAATAAGTGCCGATGGGTGGACCCCGGGGAGTGGGGGGCGAGGCCGGCCCGAAGTTCGTGACGCGGGGGAGTCCGGACGGACGGCGGCTCCCGCCGTCGCCAGGCTTCCGGGGCTCGTCCTCCGGCGTTCGTCCGACCCGTACCCCCGGGACTGCGGAGCCCACGGCGCCTCCGGTGAACACGGCGGAGATGTAGACGGCGTCGAGGCGCGCCCTGATGGCGGGCTGCGCGGCGAAGACGCGTGCCTGGTCGGCGATCTGGCCGCTGGTCGCGCCGTAGCCCAGCAGGTTGCGCCGGCGCGTGCTGTCGGCTGAGGAACCTGTGCAGCTACGGTGCGTGGACGTGGCGGCCGCCCGGGCGGGAGTGCTACTCGGGGTCATACGAGTCTGTTCCAGGTGAGTTCGGCCGTACGGTCCGCGCCCCAGAGCCGGGTGGGGGTCGTCACGCCGAGGCGGAGGAGCGAACCGGCGAACTCCACCTTTCGTACCTGGGTCAGCCCGATCCAGTTCGGGAAGAGGCTGGTGGTGACGTGGTGCTCCACGGTGTGGGGGTCGACGACCTCGAAAGTACCGCCATAGGCGACGTAGCCGGCCGCCGTCCGGGCCAGGTCGTCGGGCCCCGCCTCCTCGAGACGCGGTGTGTTCAGAGGGAGCCGGTCTCCGCGCCCGAGCTGGGCCGACATGTATCCCTCGGGCGTGTAGACGATCAGTCCGTACGGGTCGGGACCGAAGGGGAGGAAGACCTCTCCGTCGGCGCTCTTTGCCGTGTATGAGACGAGCTGCCACGCGCCGAGGAGCCGCATGCGGACCTCGTCGCGTGCGTCGGGCCCGTCGTTGCCGTTCGCGGCCTGGTTGTTCATGGGCACGGGAGTGCTCCCTTCTGTGGGGGACGAGCGGCCCCGTCCGGCGGGCGGAGGGGGCCGCGGCGAGGGCTCAGCGCCGGGTGAGTTCTCCGTCGACCAGCCGCCAGAGGTCGAGCGGGTTGGTCTCGCGCAGCGGCTCGGGCAGCAGTTCGTCGGGGAAGTTCTGGTACGTCACCGGACGCACGAAGCGTTCGATCGCACCCATACCGACCGAGGTGAAGCGGCTGTCGGAGGTGGCCGGGAACGGGCCGCCGTGGGTGGAGGCGTAGGAGATCTCCTGCGGGATCGAGAAGGCGTTGAACACGATGCGTCCCGTGCGCCGCTCCAGGATCGGCAGGAGCTGCTCGGTGGTGGTGCGGTCGGCCGCGTCGGCGTGCAGAGTGGCCGACAGCTGTCCGCGGAAGGCGCGCGCCGCCTCCAGCAGTTCCTTCTCGCTGGTCAGCTTGACCAGCAGGAGCGTGGGGCCGAAGACCTCCTCGCGCAGGGTGGGTTCGGCGAGGAGTTGTTCGCCGGTGACCTCCAGCAGCAGGGCCTGGCCGTCCGTGTCGCCGGCCGGGGCGGCTCCGTGGCCGAGGGTGGTGGCGCCGTGGTCCTGGTGGCGCTGGACGCTGCGGGCGTACGTGTCGTGGATGCCGGGAGTGAGCATGGGCCGGGCGTCCCACTTCTTCACCTCGGCGGCGGCCGCGTCACGCAGTTCGGCGTAGCCGGGGCCGTCCACGGCGAGGAGGATGGCGGGCTTGAGGCAGGCCTGCCCGACGTTGTACATGCCGCGCTGCACCAGTGCGGTGCCGATCTCGGCGCCGCGGGCGGCGAGCGCTCCGGGCAGGACGAAGGTCGGGTTGACGCTGGTCATCTCGGTGAAGACCGGGATGGGGTCGGGGCGGCGCTGGGCGCGGCGGTAGAGGGCCATGCCGCCGGCCTCGGAGCCGGTGAAGGTGACCGCCCGGACCAGGGGGTGGTCCACGAGGGCTTCGCCGATCTCGTTGCCGGGGCCGCGGACGAGGGAGAAGACGCCCGGGTGGAGTCCTGCTTCGGCGACGGCTTCCTGGATGACGCGGCCCTGGATCTCGGAGGCTCCCGGGTGTGCGTTGTGCGCCTTTACGACGACCGGGCAGCCGGCGGCCAGAGCCGAGGCGGTGTCCCCGCCCGCGACCGAGTAGGAGATCGGGAAGTTGCTGGCGCCGAAGATCGCCACGGGGCCGAGAGCGACCTTCTGCAGGCGGTGGTCCATGCGAGGCGTGGGCAGGCGGTCCGGCTGTGCGGGGTCGATGGCCGTCTGGAGGAAGCGGCCCTGGCGGACGACGGTCGCGAACTTGCGGAACACCGCGGCGGTACGGACGACCTCGCCCTCGAACTGCGCGGCGGGCAGGCCCGTTTCGAGCGACGTCCGGGTGGCGAGTTCGTCCTTGACCGCTTCGAGCTTGTCCGCGATGAGGTCCAGGAACGCGGCCCGCTCGGCGAGCCCGGTGTGGCTGTAGCTGTCGTAGGCGTCGTCCGCCAGCCGCAGGGCTCGGTCGACCTCGGCGGGGCCGCCGAAGGCGAACTCCGGCTCGATGAGTTCTCCGGTGGCCGGGCTGAACGCCTTCATCGACCCGGTGGCGGCGGGCACACGCTCTGCGCCTATGAACAGTTCTCCGGTGAGGGTCATGAGTGTGCTCCCTTGAATGCGTCGACGAGCTCGGCGGTGGTGGTGATGGCGTGGGCGTAGGTGGGCCCGTTCAACTCGTGGGCGGCGTGCATCATTTCGGGCATGAAGGCGGCGGTGGCGTCCCGTACGAGCGTGACGTGGTACCCGAGCTCCATGGCGAAGCGGCCGGTGGACTCGATGCAGGTGTTCGCCAGCAGGCCGACCAGCACCACGTGGGTGATGCCGTGCTGCTTGAGCCGGAAGTCGAGGTCCGTGTTGGCGAAACCGCTCTGCGCCCAGTGCTCGGCGACGACGACGTCGCCGAGCTGCGGCTGGAAGTCCGGGTGGAACTCTCCGCCCCAGGTGCCGCGCGCGAAGCTGTGCCGCTCCATGATGCCGAGCTGGGTGGGATTGGGGTGGCTCCAGGTCTGGTAGTCACCCTCTTCCCAGCGGCGATGGGGGACGAAGACGACGGGCGCCCCGGCCTCGCGGGCGGTGGCCACCACGGACCGCAGGTGGTCGAGCAGGTCCAGTTCCTTCGCCATCGTCTTCAAGCGCGGCCAGATCTTGCCGCCCTCGGAGAGGAAGTCGTTGTACGGATCGACCAGCAGCACGGCTGTGCGGCGCGGGTCGTAGGGCTGGATCATGGTTCCGCTCCGATCTGGATGATAGACATCATCTTGATCTGAGGATTATTGGCGTCATCCTGAAAGTCAAGCGTGAGATGCGGCGATCCCGTTGTAGTGGGCCAGTGTGTATGATGGCCGTCATCCAGTCGTGTGTCGGCCGCACGGCTCCGTCGCACGGAAGGCAGGGTTGTCATGGGCCACTCGCAGGCGGACAAGGCGGCGACCCGCGAACGCGTCCTGAGGATCGCGTCGCGCAGGATCCGGACCGACGGGGTCAACCGCCCGGGCGTCGCGGAGCTCATGCGCGAGGCCGGGCTGACTCACGGCGGTTTCTACAAGCACTTCGACTCCCGGGACGACCTGATCGCCCAGGCCGCCGCCTTCGCCCTCGCGGAGGGGACGGCGAAGATGGAGCGGTCCGCGCACAAGAACGACGAGGACCCGCGAGCCGGCCTCATCGACGCCTACCTCGCCAAGCAGCACCGGGACGGACCGGCCACCGGATGCGCCCTGGTCACACTCGGCGCCGCTGCCGGACGCGGCGGCCAGCACCTCAAAGAGGCATACGAGAAGCAGGTCCGCACGTACCTGGACCTCATCGCGGGTCTGGACGACGACAGCGAGGACGCGCACGCCGAGGCCATGCTCACACTCAGTGCGCTGGTCGGAGCCGTCCTCATGTCGCGGGCCGTGGCCGACAAGCACTTCTCCGACGAACTGCTGAAGACGGTGACCGACCAGCTGACCCGCGACGACTCCCGCCCCGCCTCGGCCTGACGCCCACCCCGGCGCCGCTCGAGGAGGCCGAACCGGCGCAGGGCGCGTCCGGGGGAGAGGTGCGCCGCCGAGGGCTCCTGAGTCGCCGCGTCCGGCAGGGTGAATCGGCCGGTTCCGTTGGGGCTGGTCAGCCTGCCCACACCCGTGCTGGTCGGCGGCCGGGCGAGGGCCTTCACCTGGCTGTGGCCACGCCTCGGGCGGGCAGCCGCCCGGCGCAAGCGGCTGCGAGAGTTCGCCGAAGGGTGCCGCAATCCGAGCCGCGTCGTCACCGCTCCAGAAGTACGAGCCCACGCCGACGTCCCACAGTCGCGCCCGGCCCGGGTGTCGGGCGGGCACACCGCGGTCGCGTACGGCTTGGCCTGCCACTTGTACGACCCGAAGCATCCAGCCGCGCCGCCCTCCCTCGCGACGCACCGGGCCCCGAGATGAGCGCCGCGCTCGCGTCGATCCCGTCGGCGGCGAAGAATTGGACATCAGCGGAACGACCGAGCCTCTACCAATGTCCCGGCAGTCGCCGCGCTGGAGGGAGCCATCCCGTGGGGAGCAGCACACCAGGAGGAGAAGAGCATCGCAACGGTGGCCCCAGCCCCGTCCACGGTGCGGACGTGGCGGAGGTCCTGCACCACGCCGTACGCGAGGCGCGGGGCCGGCTCGACGCGGTGGCGGCCGCGGTCTATCTGGTGGATGACCAGCGCGATCTCCGGCTGGCGCTGACCGGCGGGAGTGCTCCCTCGCTCTTCACGTTCCCCGGCCGGATGGCACTCGACGGGGCCTCGGCGACGGCGCGCGCCTGGGCCACGGGCAAGGCGGCCGAGCTCATCGATCCCGATCCCGCGGGTCCGGAACAGGAACACGTACTGCCGTACCCGTACACCGCCCTGTCGGCGCCCGTAGCCACCGCCGGCCGACGCTTCGGTGCCCTGACCGTGCTGCGTCTGGAGACCAAGGGCGCCTACCGACCCGCGGAGTGCGAGGCGCTCGAAGACATCGGACACCGGCTCGGCCGAGCCCTGGACGGACTGGCGGACGACGGAGCCGACGTAGCCGCCGGGCCGACGCCGATGCTGGTGCCACCGGACGCGGAGGTGGACACGAGCGTGCACACCCCCGACTGGGGTGTGCTGAGCGTCCCGGGGTCCGCCGGGATGAGCATGATGTTCCCGCTGCGGCGCCTTGCGGAGCTGCTCAACCGCGCCACGACCATGGACGAAGTCGTGGCCGCGGCCGAGTACTGCGTCATGTCCCCGCTGCGCGCCGAAGCGATCGTGCTCGTCCAGGAGCGCGAGGGTCGCCTGTGGGTGCTGGGACGCAGCGGTGACTCCGCGGAGATGGCCCGCACAATCCACGGGTCCGGTGTGGACGACCGGACACCGGCGGCAGCGGCGTTCCGAGGACGTCCCCTGTATGTCACCGGAGAGGAGTCGTCGGCCGGCGGCGAGACCGGTAGCGGCGAGACCCGAACCAACGCCTACCTGCCGCTCAAGGGGGACGGGCAGTTCGTCGACCTGCCGTTCGCCGACCGCACCCGGATCGTCGCCGTGTGCTGTCTGTCCTTCTCGGGGGACCGCCGGTTCCCGCCCGAGGAGCGAGCAGTCCTCGGCATGATGGCAGGACTGCTCGGAGCAGCGGTGGAACGTGTCGCACTGAGTGCCGAGCAACGCGGCGTAGCCCAGTTCCTCCAGCGGTTCCTGCTCCCCTCGCAACTGCCGGACCTGCCCCGGCTGGTGACCGCGGCACGGTACCGAGCCGCCGACGGGACCTCCAAGGTGGGCGGCGACTGGTTCGACGTGTTCGAGATCGCCGACGACTGCGCGGTGCTGATCATCGGGGACGTCGAGGGCCACGCGATGGAGAGCGCCGCGGTGATGGGCCAGGTGCGTACCGCGATGGCCTCGTACGCGATCGAAGGCCATCGCCCTCCGGCGCTGATCGAGCGGACCGGCAGAGTACTGGCCGCGCTGGGCACCGGCCTGACGGTGACCTGTTGTGTCGTCGGGCTGGACACCTCGGACGGCACCGCGGAAGTGGCGCTGGCCGGCCACCCCGCCCCCCTGGTGCGCCGACGGGACGGGACCCTCGAAACCCTGGACGCGCCGGCCAACGTGCCCCTGGGTGTGCCCATGGCGCACACCTACCAAGGTCGCGAGCACACACTTCAGGCCGGCTCGGTCGTGATGCTCTACACCAATGGCCTCGTCGCCACCCCGACCGCCGGTCCGGAGGCCTGCGCGCAGGCATTGCTCGGCTCCGGCGACAGGTCCGCGTCCGACCTCGAGGATCTGGCCGACAAAGTCGTCTCCGACCTCAGATCCCCCGAGCAACGCCGTGACGACGCCGCCCTGTTGCTCGCTCGGTACGACGGCGCACGCGGCAAGGACGAGCCCCGGGCGGCCGGACTGCACATCCAGCGACGTGATCTGCGCGGCGTGAAGGCGACCCGCAAATTCGTGCACGACCAGCTCGGGTCCTGGGGGCTTCAGGACATGGCGGACGCCGTGGAACTCGCGGCTTCCGAGATCGTGACCAACGCGCTCATCCACGCCGGGAGTGATGTGGACGTACGTCTGCGGGCCTTCGCGGACCATCTCCGGCTGGAGGTACGGGACTCCGACGCGAATCCGCCCATTCCGTCCCCCCTGTCGATGGCCGAGGACGAGATCCCCGAGGCCGAGCACGGGCGCGGCCTGCTCATCGTGGACGCGGTGGCCGACGAGTGGACGAGCCATCCCAACGGTCAGGGCAAGACGGTGTCCATGAAGATGTCCATCCCGGCGCCTTGAGGTGCCATCGGCACGGAACTCCCCCTGAACGAATAACCGGTAGCCGGAATGAGTCGACCGGTCGTCTTGTTGCAACGATCAGATCGCCGGCGTCCTAATCAAGCGGACGCGGCCGATCCCAATGGCCGCGCCCCTGGCGCTGATACGGAAGCGAACAAGCGCGTGATGAACCACCCGACTCCCTCCGGGTCCGGACCGTCCTTCTCCGCGGACGAGAGTGTGACCTGCTGGTGTGAAGCCGAGGTCCTCCTGGACGGCCCTGTCTCCTTGCCGGTGACACTGGCCTTCCACTATGCCGCCGACGAGCCCTACAGCGTGCGCATGGTGGTACACACCGGCTCGACACCGCCCGTGGAGTGGGTGTTCGCGCGGGACCTGCTGACGGAGGGGCTGCGCAGGCCGGCGGGGCTCGGGGATGTGCAGGTGTGGCCCGCCCCGCGCAGAGCGCATCAGCTGGAAGCCGGAGGGGGTGCGGTGCGCATACGTATCAGCTCGCCCGACGGGACGACCGTCCTGTCCTTGCCGGCTCGGCCTCTGCGCGGCTTCGTCGAGCGGAGTCTGGAAGAGGTGCCCTCCGGAGCGGAGACCGACATGCTGCATGTGGATGAATCCCTCAGCGCATGGGTGGCCGAGGGGCGGGCGGAGGACGGAACACTGTGAGCTCGGCGCCGAGCGACAAGCGCACACGTCGGCGCGGAAACGCCGTCGTCCACGTTGCCTGAAATGAGACAACATCTCTTTCGGTGGACGGATGTTGTTCGTGACGGGGAGCGAAGAGGCCTCGAACGCACCGCGTACTCCCCCTACACGTAGACTGCTCTGCACGTGCGGGGCTCGGGCCTGCAAGGGGAGGGCGTCGTGCAGACGAGCGACAACGAGCGCCAATGGGTTGCCGCGTATCACGTGCCGCTGAACATCGCCGCGATGCACGTGAGTGGCGTTCTGCTGTGTGTCGGTTTGTTCTGGATTCCAGCTGCGTCCGCGGAAACCTATACCCAGACCATCGAGTTGATGCTCACGGTCCTGCTGTGCCACGTCGCCATCCAGATTCCCGCCGGTCTTCTTGCCTCCTTTTGGGCAGCCCGCGGCCAGACGGTCAAGGCCGGCCTGGTCGCGCTGGGACTGGCCACGGCAGCCACATGCGCGCTCTACGTGTGCGCGGGGCACCAGCCGGCGACGTGGCCATTTTGGTGGCAGACCTGGGGATGCCTCTGTGTCTCCTTGAGCAGCTACGTGGGGCTGTGCACTCTGAGGCGCTCCACTGTCGAGCGACGGGTCGAACGATTCAAATACTCTGTCCAGACACTCGCCATGTGGGCTTTGCTGCGTCCACCACGGCGCGGTCTCCGCTGACCGGGAGATCGCACAACCAGTTCCACATTCGTGCCAGAGGCTCCATGGCGGACGCGGCGATCTGGGACGCCGGGATCACGCGGCGGTAGTGCCGCTCCCGGCGGAAGGCGCGGAGGCGGGCTCCACCGGCGTCGCCAGGTCGACGTCGTCCAGCGGTGTCTCGTGCCCGTCCGTGCCGACGAACGCGACGCGCAAGGGGTCGCCGCTCGTCCTGCTGGTCCGGCGGACCAACGGGCCGTCGGGATGCGGGCAGTGCTGGTCGCCCCACTGTTGCAGGGCGCCGAAGAGCACCATGAGTTCACGTCCGGCGGGCGTCAGGTGGTAGGCCATGCGTGACCGGGCTCCGGCCTCCCGGTAGGGCCGCTTGTCCAGGACACCGCCCTCCACCAGGACTCCGAGCCTCTGGGTGAGCACGTCGCTCGCCACCGTCAGCCGGTCCCTGAAGTCCGAGTAGCGCGTCGCTCCGCTGAGTGCCTCGCGCAATATCAGCAGGCTCCAGCGGTCGCCGAGCAGCTCCAGCGTGCGGCCGATGGAACAACGTGTGTCACCCGCGGCAGGTGCGTGATTTCGCTTCGGCATGCTGCCATCCTACCTCTGAGACGGTTTTTCCAATTCAGGTGCTAGATTGGATTACAGGTTCCAGGTCGCCCGGATCCGTGGCGCCTACGGACACAGCCAGGGCCGACCGCCCGGAGGCCGCCGCACGCCAACCGTGAGGTGCGGCGTAGCGCTCGCCGGACGTCCGCACCTCGGCGGTGCCGGCGGAATGTGGGCCCGTCGGTTATGGCCTCCCCCTCGGCGGCGAGAGCGTCTCGCACCTCGCACCTACACCCTTCACCTCTCAAGGAGTCCTGATGAGCGCCAACCAGCAGTTCGCCGTCGAAGAGGTCAGCCCCTCCTACTGGCGGGTGACCTTCTCCAACGGCGAGATCAACCTGATCGACCCCGACACCATCGAGCAGCTGGCCGAGCTGGTCACCCGTATCGAAGAGGCACCGGAACTGACCGCCGTCGTCTTCCGCAGTGCCAACCCGGACTTCTTCATGGCCCATTGGGACATGCTGTCCGACCGCTCCCGCGTCGCCGCCATGAAGCCGGCCGCCTCCGGCCTGCACCCCTTCGCCGACAACCTCTTCCGGCTCGGCAAGGTCCCCGCTGTCACGGTCAGCGAGATCAACGGACGCGCCCGCGGGGCCGGCAGTGAGTTCGTCCTCGCGACGGACATCCGCTTCGCCGGACCTGGCGCCATCCTCGGCCAGTTCGAGGTGGGCGTCGGATCGGTTCCCGGCGGAAATCCCACCGGACGGCTTCCGCACCTCGTGGGCCGCGGGCGCGCACTGGAGATCCTGCTCGGTGCCGACGACTTCCCCGCCGACCTCGCGGCGGCGTACGGCTACGTCAACCGCGTACTGCCCGAGAACGAGCTGGAGCAGTTCGTGGACGGCTTCGCCCGTCGCGTCGCCGGTTTCGACAAGACCGCCGTCACCCGGATCAAGGCCCTGGTGGACGTGGAATCCCTTCCTACGGAGCAGTCCTACGGCGCGAGTCTGCAGGCGTTCTTCCAGACGTCCGGCCGTCCCGAGAACGCCGACCGCGTCCGGTCCCTCTTCGAGCGCGGTCTCCAGCAGCCCGACGGTGTGGAACTCGACCTCGGGCGCCGCGTGGCCGAGTGAGTGGTGGCGGATGTCGCGGGGTTCCGGCCTTCCGCACGCGCAGGTCACATGGAGACCGCCGAAAGCCTCCTCGCCCACGGCATCGCCGGATGACCCGCGTGGGGACCGACCGCGACGGCCGCCCACCTCCTGTTCGGCTCCCGAGTCCTCGTAGCCCACAGGGATGTCTGCTCGCCCGGCCCCACGCGCGCCCCGCCTGCCTGCTCAAGCGACAGAGGGCAGCCTCCGGTACTGATGCCTCCCACAGCCGGTCCGCGCGGTCCGGGTCGAGTGCGTAGCGGGCGACGTCCGTCATGCTTCCCGTACGGCGGTCGACAACTCCCGTCATGAGAAGGATCGGGTGTGCGGGTCACGGCACCAGAAGGGCTTCCTGTTCGGTCGGCTGGGTGCCGCCGTGCCAGGGCAACACCTCCCCGAAGCGGACCAGTTCGCCGTACAGGGTGGGATCCGTGGAGGTGGCCAGGACCAGGTCGAGTACGGCCCTCGCCGCCTGCTCGGGGGACTGTGCCGAGCTGTAGTCGGTGAACCAGGGGCGGGACGCGGCGGTGTCGACCATGCCCGGACAGACCGAGGCGATCAGCGTGCCGTCCGCGAGGTCGCGCGCTCGCCGTTCGGCGGCCACCGCGCGGACGGCGGCCACCTGGGCGACCTTCGACGGCAGGTTCAGCCACAAGGGCCAGCCGGCTTCGCCCGAGGTGCCGTGGTGGACCGCCGAACGCCACGACTCCACCACGCGCTCGACCTGGTCGAGACTGGCGCCGTCGAACAACGGGCGTACCCCTTCAGGGAGATGGCCGAGAGTTCCCAGGGAGCTGGCGACGACGAGCAGCCGCCCGCCGGGCCGCAGAACCGGCGCGAATGAGCGCAGCACGGCGTGGGTGCCGCCGTTGGCGACGTCGATGAACTCGTCGGCCTGTGCGGCTTGCGAGACGTCCGGCAGCAGTCGTGCGGTGGCGTTGGAGATCACCACGTCGACTCCGCCGTGCCGTTCGCGTAGTTCCTCGGCCAGGGTGGCGACAGGCTCGGGACGCGAGACGTCCAGGACGCGGCCCTCGACGCGGGCGACGGTGTCAGGCGATCGCCGGATCTCCTCTGCCGCGACGGTGACCCGGCTCGCGTCGCGCCCCGTGAGAAGGACGACGTCCTCCGCACGCATACGGGCTGCCAGACCGGCGACGAGGGCCCGGCCCAGTCCTTGGTTAGCTCCGGTCACGAGGGCGATTCGAGAAGTACTCATACGTCCACGGTGACGTCCGCACATTCATGAGTCCAACGACAAACTTGCAACCGAGGTATGCGTATACGTCATGGGCGGCGCCGCTGCGGCGCCGAGTTCCCTCGATCTGACTTGCCGCCGGTCCTGGGCGGCGGCTGCGGGCGAGGGCCGTACGGGTAGCGCTTCTGACCTGGCCTTTTGTTGATAGTCGGGCGGTCGTCTATTCTGCAAGGAGTTCAGTGAAACCGTGATCGACCGGGTCGGACTTCCAGCACCTCGATGGGATCAGCCGCCGGCGCTGCGAATGGAGAACTCAGATGATGCGAGTCGAGATGTGGACCGACGTCGCCTGCCCGTGGTGCTACGTCGGCAGGGCGCACTTCGCCAAGGGCCTCGCCGCGTTCGCGCACCGCGACCAGGTGGAGGTCGTACACCGTTCCTACGAGCTCAATCCGCAGGCCGAGAACGGCACGGTCCCGATCATCGACGCCGTCGCGGCCCAGTACGGCCGTACCCGTGCACAGCAGGTCGCCAGGGAGGAACAGGCCAAGGGCATGGCGAACGCCGTCGGGCTCGAATTCCGCGTGGGCGAACGGGTCTTCGGCAACACCTTCGACGTGCATCGTCTCGCTCACTTCGCCAGGACCCGCGGCCTGCAGAGCGAACTGCTCGACGAGGCCTTCCGCGTCCACTTCGCGGACGAGTCCTCGATATACGACACGGAGACCCTGGTGGCCCTCGCCGTGAAGGCCGGCCTTCAGGAGACCGAGGTGCGGGAGGTGCTCGGCAACCCGGACGCCTTCGCCGAAGAGGTGCGGTCCGACGAGCGGCTCGCCGCCGAACTCGGTGCGAGCGGTGTGCCGTTCTTCGTGCTGGAGCGACGCTACGGCGTCAGTGGTGTCCAGTCACCCGAGGCGTTCACCCGGGCGCTGGAACAGGCGTGGGCCGATCGCCCTGCTGCGTAAGGTGTGCGTCGCTGGCGGCCCTCGGTGCCCGGGTCGGCAGAACAACACGAGGCCACCCTTCGCCCGCCGATGGAGGAAATCCGCTGCTGCGCACGGGACTTGGACCGGACCGTCGAGGTCTTTTCAGACCTCTCTCTGAGCACGCTCGTGCGGCCCGGCCTGCTGGTGGCAGTCCGGGCCGCACGCTTTCATGCCGGGGGCGTAGGTCAGCCGTCGGACTCCGGCGACGGGATGTAGGCGCCGGGCACGTCGTTCGGGGCGTAGATCTTCTTCTCGCCAGGGTACGGACGCGTCCAGTTGTGGGTCTGGTACCAGGTGAGGTGGTTCATCTGGGCCGGGTTGGCGTAGTCGGGGAGAGTCGCTTTGCCGCGGCGGTTCCGACCGTGCGCGCCCGGCCGCCACGACACGGCACGGGAGTCGTCCGAGCCGTGGGGAGGTAGCCGGCCGGGTGATGCGGGCCGGCCGAGGGCGTGACAGTCAGTCAGGGCGCTTGGCCATGACGACCACACCCGGCCCGCTGTAATCGGTCGGCGGCAGCCGGAGTTCGGCGACCGGGCTCAGACCGGCCTCCACGATCAACTCCACGAGCTGCTCCGGCCGCCACTGGTGCGTGGTCCAGCGGACGGCTACGCCGCCGTATGCCTCGGTGCGCAACGCGTCCTCGTCCCCGACGTGTGTCGCGGTGATGAGGTAGCCGCCGGGCTTCAGAGCGCGCGCGAACAGGGCGAGGACCTGAGGAAGCACGTCACGGGGCAGGTTGAACAGCGACCACCATCCGAGTACGCCGCCGAGGGACGCGTCCTCGAGGTCGAGCTCGGTGGCCGAGGCGACACTGAAGCGGCAGTCCGGATGGAGACGGCGCGCGTTCTCGATCATGCGAGGCGAGAGATCCACCCCGGACACGTCCATCCCGCGCTCGGCGAGGTAGCCGGTCACCGTTCCGGGACCGCAGCCGACATCGAGCACCGGCCCCAAATCTCCTACGCTGTCGGCGAAGGCGTCGATCGAGGCCTTGAGCCACGGGTCACGGCGGATGTCGCCGATCCCTGTAGTCACCACCATGTGGGCGTAGTTGTCGGCCACGCGGTCGTAGGACTCTCGAACCGTGTCGAGATCGGCCGGGCGGTCGATCGGGTGTGTGCGCATCACCCAACGATAGGACTCGGACGGGCGGTTCGGGGCAACTCGCAGTACGGAACGGCAAGTTCGGCCTTGGCCACGGCCGGAGCCGAGCAGGCCGTTCACACCCTGCTGACGGCTCCGCCAAGACAGTCGACTTCCGTCGCACTCCTGCTGTTCCCGCTTGCTGGCGTCCGTCCATCTTTTCTCGGTGCGAGGGCGGAGGCAGGCCCTGGAGAACCAGGCGGGCGAGCGCGTCGGCCGTCGAGTTTCTGTCCTGTCCCGCCATGGGGGAGGCGGCGGGATTCATGCGGTCGGCGAGCGGGTCCTGAGTCAGTGCCAGTGCGGGGCCGCTGATCGCGAAATAGATGATGTGCGACCGCACGCGCGGAATGCGTCCGCCTGCCACGAGACGCTCGATGGTCGGCTCGATGCTTTCCCGGAACGGTTTGACGAAACGCTCGTGGAGATGGTCCAGGCGGTCCGAATCCCGCGTCGATTCGTCCGCCATCAGGTGGTTCAAGCCGGAGGCGTTCGCGGCCAGCCGATACAAATGTCGGATCACTTGTTCCAGGCGTTCGCCGTCATCATGGTGCGTCGCGAGCGCTTGTCGAGCTGGGGTTGCAGGTCCGCCCGGGCGAATTCCACCGCGGCCAGCAGTTGCGACGTTCTGGGGTCATGGGAATTACGTCACGGCCACCAAAACCTCATCATTCCGAACGACGTCGGGCAATGGCGTCGACGCCACATGCGTGGCACATGAACAGAGTTTCTCATAAGGGTCGTGAACTGCGAGTGAGGTATCGGGCTCGATCGCGGGGCTTGACAGCTGTCAGACCGCGGAACATGCTTGCACCGTCAAGCAGTTCTGCGGTCGGCAGTCGTCGACCTTGCTCTTGAGGAGTGTCCTGTGATGTCCAAGAAGGCCCTGGCGACCGAGCCCGCCACGAACGCCACCACCACGCCGAGGAGGCGTGGGAAGCTGGTCGGAGCCGTGACCGGTCTCGCCGTTGTCGCCGGCCTGGCCGCCGTGGCTGTCCCGGCCGCCGCGGAGGACCAGGTTTCGCACGTCACCTCGGCCGGCCACTCGTCCGTTCACCGCCACTACCTGTCGCCTCTGCAGGTCACTTCGGCGTACTACGCCAGCTACAACGGCGACCTGGCGGCCGCGTTCGATCGCTACATCTCCAAGGATCTGGTGCTCCACGGCTTCAACGGCCCCGAGAGCCGTGAGGACTGGATCAAGGGAGATCTCAACATCAAGGCCGGACTGACCGGTTTCAAGATGACCGTGCTGGACCAGATCGTGGAAGGCGACAAGGTCGTCACGCGCTGGGAGTTCGGGGGCCGGCACACCGGAACGATCTTCGGCATCCCCGCGTCCGGCCGCGAGGTGCGGCTCAGCGGCATCTCGATCGACCGCGTGGTGAAGGGCCAGTCCATCGAGCACTGGTCGGAAGGGAACTTCGGCAGGTTCCTGGACGACCTCCGCGGAGAGAGCACCTCCGGTGCGGCCGCGTCAGGCGCCAAGTAGCGATCCTGAACGGTATGCGGCGGTCCTGGCCGGAGCGCTCCGGCCAGGACCCACCGTCGGGCGGTGCCGGGGCGCACCGAACGCCCGGTGCGCCCCGGCACCGCCCTCGCAGTTGCACGCACCAGACTTCCCTCAGCTGGCCGGGACGAACGGTCGATCACGGCCGACCTGAAACCACACGACAGACCCTAGGGTTCACGCATGCCGGGCCGGCTCCGGGCAAGCGCAGACGCCGCTCATCGGGCCCCCGGCCGTCCTCCGTCCGTTCACATGCCGTTCAGCGCACAACCATCAGCCGTTGCCGCGTGTCTGGCAGGTGAATCACACTCGCGCGTGCGCTCGACCTCGCGCGCGCTTCAAGGAGGAACCGTGGGAATCCGCCGCCCCGCCATATCGACCGCCGTAGCCGCCGCCCTCATCGGGTCGTTCGGCGTGCCCATCCTGGCGGGCTCCGCATCCGCCGAGGGCAGTGCCGCCACCGTACGCGAGGACTTCAACGGCGACGGCTACCAGGACATCGCCGTCGCCGCTCCCGGCGCGCAGGTCGGCGGTCACACCTGGGCGGGCTACATCGCGATCACCTACGGCTCGGCGCAGGGCCTCGACCCCGCACGCACCACGGTCATCCACCAGGACACCCCCGGCGTCCCCGGCGCCTCCGGGGACAACCAGGTCTTCGGTTACGACATGATCGCCCGCGACCTGGACGGCGACGGACTGACGGACCTGGCCCTCGTCACCCGCGACTACCAGCCGGAGACCAACGTCAGCGGATCGGTGATCGTCCTCTGGGGCCGGACGACCGGCATCTCCGGCCAGGACGCCGTTCGCATCAAGGCACCGGCCAACGCCCAGGTCGGCGCCGACATCACCGCCGGCGACTTCGACCACGACGGGCACGTGGACCTGTTCATGGGCAACGGCGAGGAGTACGACTACCACGACGTGCTCTACGGCCCCTTCGACCGCGACGGTTCTCCCGCCCGTGAGCAGCAGCTGCTGGTCTACAGCACCGACAACACCATCAACACCACCGCCGCGGGCGACTTCAACGGCGACGGTATAGAGGACCTCGCGACCTTCTACGTCTACGAGAACCACGCCGAGGGCGGCAAGCTCTGGCTCGGCACCGAGGACGGCCTGTCCACCGTGCCCCAGCGCCTGAACTCCGCGGCGAGCGCCGCCGTCGCCGACTTCGACCAGGACGGCTACGCCGACCTCGCCACCCGGATCTTCCCCAACGGCGACACCGAGAACGAGGAGGACTCCGGCACCGTCAAGATCTACTACGGCTCGCCGTCCGGTCCCAGCCAGACCCGTACACGGACGATCACGCAGAACACGGCGGGCGTGCCCGGGGTGAGTGAGAAGAGCGACCAGTTCGGCGGGCGACTGAGCGCCGGTGACGCGAACGGCGACGGCTATCCCGATCTGGCGGTCGGCGTCCCCGGGGAGGCGATCGGCTCGAAGGCAAAGGCCGGCGCCGTGGTGCTGCTCAAGGGTGGCGCGGGCGGTCTCACCGGCACGGGCGCGCAGGCGTTCCACCAGGACACGACGAGCGTGCCGGGCGCCGCGGAGGCCGGCGACCTGTTCGGCGGCTCGACCCGACTGCTCGACATGACCGGCGACGGCAAGGCCGACCTGATCGCGGGCGCGCCGGGTGAGAACCTCGGCACCATCGTGAACGGCGGCGCGGTATGGCTGCTGCGCGGCAGCACCTCGGGCCTGACCGCCTCGAAGTCGGTCGCTGAGAACCCGGTGGACATCAGCGCAGTGGCGTCGAAGGCACTGTTCGGCGAGAACCTGAGCGGTGACAACGGCCCGGGAATGGCGATCCCGTAAGCCTCCCGACGCGGTCATGAGCGGGCCTGTGGCGAGGTCGTCTCGCCACAGGCCCTTCTGTCTAGGCGGGTAAGCCTCGCAACTGACCCGCCTGACAGACATTTCGTGCAATGTGTCGTCATGGTGGAACCCGCCCTCCCTCGCGAGCGCTGAGGTCACCGCGGGTGCCGACCATCCGTGCCGATGCGCGAGAATGACGTCGGCCCTCAGGAGCACGCTCTCAGGCCGGCGGCTGCCGCCGTATGCCTATTGACCTGCACAGATCCGCTGTGCTTCGCTCGGCGGATCGAGGTGAGAACTGGTTCGGGCCGGGGGAGAGACGTCCAGTGAGAGCGGATGGCGGGACACATGGGCACGCGCGCCCGCCGACGCTCCGTGGTCCGTAGGTCGAGCAGGTGGGCCGTCTCGGGGCACCGGCGCCGAATCCGCACGGTGTGATCCGAAGGTCGGAACCTGTCCGGAACCCGAGCGGTGTTCTTTCCGTCTTGCCCGGGGGAGTAGGACGGGTGGCACAAGCAGCATCTAGTGAAGTGGTCTGGGTTGATACACATACGGCGGCATCCACAAGCGGGGCTGTGGGCCGTGGCGGCGGTCGCGGTTACCGGGTTCCTTATAGCGCTCGAATTCGCCGTACGCCACTACGGTCTGCCGGGTCCGATCACGACCCAGGCGCGCGAGGTCCTCTTCCCGCCCAAATCGGGCGGACTGCTCTACGCGAGCATGGCGTTGATGATGGTGGTCCTCACCTGGCGGCAGCGCTTCATCGCGCTGGGCGCCGCCATCGGCATCGACATCGTCTTCTGGGTCGTCCGCTTCGTCGCGGACATCAAGGTGACCGACGGACATCCCTTCGGCAACGGCGCGCTGTGGGTGGTCCTGGGCTGCGCGGTCGTGGCCGTCACCCGTCGCACCGGCCGGGAACGCGTCCTGCTGCTGAAGGGCGTGGGCCTGGCCCTGCTCCTGATCGCGGGCCGCAAGACGGGCGACGCCTGGCTGTACCTCACCTCGACCACCCGCCCCATGGTGCTCGACCAGTACGTGGCGACCACCGACCACGCGCTGGGCAACCCGTCCTGGCTGGTCGGGCGTCTCGTCACCGCCTCCGGCGCGGTCGGCTTCAACGCCCTCGACTTCGTCTACGGCCAGCTTCCGGTGGCCGCGGTCGTCGTCGCGCTGTACCAACTGCGCCACGTGGCCGCCGAACGCCGCTTCCCGCGCCATCACCTGGTGCGTACGTTCCTCGTGATCGGTCTTCTGGGGCCGGCCTTCTACATGATCTTCCCGGTGGTCGGCCCGATCTTCGCCTATGGCACGGGCGCCGCGCACTGGGAGGGAGTCAGCCTGTGGGCACCCCACATGCCGGCCAGTGAGCCCTGGGCCGTCGCCGACCTGTGGCCGCGGACCCTGCCTCCCATCGGCACCCCGCACCTCATGCCGTTCGACGAGATCACTCCCCGCAACTGCATGCCGAGCCTGCACACCGCCTGGGCCACCGCGATCTTCATCCACACCCGCAAGGGCCCGCGTGCCCTGCGCTACGGCGGCACGTTCTGGCTGGTCGCGACACTGGCCGCGACGCTCGGCTTCGGCTACCACTACGGCGCCGACCTCATCGCCGGGGTGGTCTTCACGCTCACGATCGAAGGCGCTCTGCGCGCGTTCGACCACGGCTGGGACCGGTCGGGAATCCAGCTGGTCGCCTACGGCTCGACGGTCCTCGTGGCGCTCCTGGTCGCCTACCGCTATCTGTCGGTCGAGATAGCCGAACACCGCGTGCTGACCGGCCCCCTGCTCGTCCTCGCCATGATCTCGGTCATCTACTGCTACGTACGGACCACCGCGTCCTGGAAACCGAGAGCCGCGCCGGCCCCGCAGCCGGCGCCGCAACCCGAACTGATCTGAACGACGGCGCCCGGCTCGAACCTCGCCTCGGCGGCAACCCCCCGTATCCCGTGTGCTCCAGCACGCGTGGGGGTTGCCGCCGAAGTCGTGAGAGGACTGCTCTTCACCGGAGCGGCTTTGCGGCGGCCGTGGGGTCCGGACACGCTTGAGAGGATCGGGGCATGACGGACTCGCCCATGAAGATCAACGCCCTCATAGTCGATGCCACCGACCCCGAGCGGCTCGCCGCGTTCTGGTCCGAGATACTCGGCAGACCCGTCGTGGGCCGTACGGGTCCGTACCTCTGGCTTCAAAGGGAAGACGGTTTGGGCCTGGGCTTTCAGCGGACCAACGAACCCAAATCGGGCAAGAACCGGATGCACTTCGACATCACCTCACCCGACCCCGCTGCCGAACAGCGACGTGTCGAGAGGCTCGGCGGGCGCAGACTGGAGCAGTACGCCGACGGGGGTTTCCTGGTGATGGCCGACCCCGAGGGCAACGAATTCTGCGTCATCCCGGAGGGTTCCTTCGAGCTCGACGACGAAGGACGTGCGCACTATCTCGCGTGAAGGCCGGAGTCTCCGACGCGTGAGCAACCGTCCACCGTGCGGGAGGCCTGGCGCCGGGGTGGGTCGCGCTCCGGCTACTGGCGCGGCCATCCCTGATGCGGGACGAGCAGTGGCCCAGCCGCGCAGCCGAAACCAGGCGAGGCGGGTGCCGGCGGTTCCAGCCCGCCTGCCTGGGGGATCAAGGCGGCGTGCAGCCCTACCGACATGTCGTGTGGAGCTCGGCTTGAAGGATCCGGGCGTTGGGGGCTCCGGTTCCGTCGGGAGCGCGTACTGTCGTAGTGGAAAGACCGTGTCCCCTCGAAGCGGCTGAACTCGGCTCTCACGCAGGGTAGTTGCTGCGGCGTGTACGCCCGCAGGGGCCGACAGGCGAGCCGTGGACGGCCGCCGCCGGAGGCGGGCGAGTGTCCAGCGGCGGCCGCTTGTGCGAGGACGGCGGCGGCGCCCCTCGGATACCGCCCTCGCACCGAGCGTCCTCACCACCCACCCGGGATGCGCGGGAGTACATCCCGGTCTCGAAGCAGGGCTGGGAGGACGAGGGCTGGAGCTGCGTTGTCGGCGATGTGGCTCCAGCCGCTCACGGTGGTCGGTGTGCGCCCCGAGGGCTGGGGGCAGGTCGGCAGTCGTCCGGAGCCGTCGAGCACCGGCTGCGAGCGGTTTCCCTGCGGGCAGGATGGAACGGGCGGGACCCGGACGGGCAGGATGCGATTGAGGCGACGGTCACCGAGCCCATCGCGGCCCTAGACCTCGGGCTCGGCAACGGCATGACAGGAAGAGTCCTCCGGACGTCACGTTCCGGAGGACTCGGCAGGGCTGCTCTCCGAACCCTGCCGCAGTCGAGTCACCAGTTTCCCCCGGGGTTACACATCGCAGGCGACGATCGAAGCGAAAGCCGGCGTGGCGACCGACGTCGCGGCCCGCCCGTGACCACCCGCCACGGAGGACACCATGTCGGCCGCCGGCGCGCTGGCCGGTGGCGCCCGTCGGCAGCCACCACCTGCTGGAGGCGATGCTGCGGGCGGAGAACTCCGGCAGCCGTCGAAGCATACGAACTCGAGATGCTCGCACGCACCGCAGCTGCGGCTCGCCAGTCCGCGTACATCTAGGACACCCCGACGTCACCGGGCGCCGGGCTGCGGATGCTGTCGTTCTTCCAACCGGCTGGTGAGAACTTGGAAACCTCCACCGCGGCTTGGTTGATCCACCAAACTTGCTCTCGTCTTCCGATGGAGAAGGAGCGGCAAGCATGGCGAACAGCGCACTTCTGGTGATGGACGTCCAGCGGGACGTCGTGGCCATCGCCGACGACGGTTCCGGATATCTGCCGCGCTTGCGCAGGGCGATCGACGGTGCCCGGGCCGCCGGGATCCCTGTGATCTACGTGGTGTTGGGGTTACGGCCGGGCGATCCAGAAGTCAGCCCTCGGAACAAGGTGATGACGAATGCCGTGCGGGCCGGTCTGTTCACCGAGGGGGCCCCTGGCACCGAGATCCATCAAGATGTCGCGCCTCAGAAGGGCGACGTGGTGGTGACCAAGAGGCGGGGGAGTGCGTTCTCGGGCAGCGACCTCGACCTGGTACTCCGGGCTCGCGCCATCGACACCCTTGTTCTCACCGGCATCGCGACCAGTGCTGTGGTGCTGTCCACCCTGTGGCATGCCATCGACCTGGACTTCGGCCTCACGGTCCTTTCGGATGCCTGTCTCGACACCGATCCCGAGGTGCACCGGATGCTCACCGAGAAGCTGTTCCCGCAGTGGGCAGACGTCGTGACCGTCGAGGAGTGGTGCGAGGCCATCGCACGGCAATAGCGTCAGGCGCCCCACGCCCTCGCATACGGGGGGCCCGGCCGGTCCTGGTCCGGCAGGGTCGGGGTTGGCGACGAGGGCTCTAGCAGGGCCCTCGCGCCCCGTTGCTGCTCTCCGGTAATTCCTGGGCAGGGCGTCACGAAGGCTGCTCGTCTGCCCTTTCGACCGTGAAGGGCCCGGTGGCGGGTGCCAAGCACGGGGTCACGTCCGTTGTCGCGCCTGCTGCCGTGCCGGCCTCGCAGAGTCAGCCGCCGCTCTCCCTCAGGTCGAGGTGGAAACGCGTGGTTGTTCCGTCTTGCCGGAGGCCGTGGATGCGCTCATCGATGTATCCGAGGCCGTTCAGGGTTTTGCGGACGCTCGCGGGGGTGGGCGTCGGCACCGCCTGCAGTGCCTCGATGATGCGCTGTTCGTGCTGGACGCTCGCGCACCAGTCGCGAGCGTTCAACACCGACTCCGGTCCTGTGGGGGCACCTGGTTCGATCGGGTCGGTGGGGGGAGACTCGCCAGGCGGGAGACTCGGCTCCTCCGGCGGACCGCTCGGCTTCGAAGCGGCGGGGTATGTCCCGGGCGGGGGACACCGTCGGGCAACCCTGTCGAGCATCTTCGCGAACGCCGCTCGGTCGGCCGACGGAGATGGGGCGCTCACCTTGGAGCCGGCGGTCGTGCCCGCTCCGTCCTGTGCGTTGTCGTCGCCAGGCTGGTCGGTTCCGCAGCCGGCAAGGGCCAGACAGATGAGGGCGCCGACTGCGAGGGCGCGTCCAGGGCGGGCGAACGGGCTGGTGAGGGCTTGGACTTGTGTCATGTGTGCAGCTTCGGACGGGAGGTCCGACCCTCGCATGAGTACACGTACTCATGGAGGCTGAGCATGGGCCTCCGAAGCCGCCGACATGATGGAGTGGGCGCGCACGATGTGCGGGGCTGTCACAGCATCCGGGGCTGATCGCAGGCCCGGCCGGACATCGGGCCAGGCCTGCGCGTGCTGGGGATCCGCCCTCCGTCAGGGTGGGGCAGAGACGAATCCGCGCCTGGATCAGCCGAGGCCGAGGACGGTCATCGCGCGCTCGGCCATGCGCCGTTCCCCGAGGGCGTTGGGGTGGACGGGGACGATGTTCTGTCCGAAGAGGAGCGGCTCGACCCACCGGGTCCCGGAGGTCTTGCAGGCGTCGTGGCCCTCGGACACCTGGGAGAAGTCCACGTAAGTCGCCCCTGTCTCCTCCGCTGCCCGTTTGATCGCGGCGTTGAGATGCGCCTGGAGGCTGCGCAGGTAGGGCACGTCACCGGAGGCGATGGGAAGCTTCACGAAGCAGGAGGGGTCGGCGGTCGCGGGTGTGATCCAGGGGTAACCCAGGGCCGCCACGCGGGCGTTGGGCGCCTTGGCGCGGATCTTCTCCAGGGACGCCTTGAGCGCGGGGTAGGTGTTCGCGTCGATCTCGTCCTCGAAGGAGGAGCCGTTCTTGTCCTTGCAGGGGCTGCCTTTGCCGCCGGTGGAGATGCCGGCGGTGCCGCAGGCCACGATCGCGTTGATGAACGTGTTGTTGTCGTTGCCGCCCATCGTGAAGGTCACGAGGTCGGTGTCGGTGCTGAGGGCGTCCGTCTGCGGCGCCACACCGGGGTACTGGGACTCGGTGAAGTGCTTGGTCTGCGCGGCTCCGCAGGTCACGTCCTTGAGGTGGGCACCCGTCCTGGAGGCGATGACGTGGGGATAGTTCGCGGTGGAGCGCAGGCACAGCAGGTTGCTGAGGTCCACGGGCAGGACGCCGGAGCCGGCGCTGTAGCTGTCGCCGAGGGCGACGTAGTCCAGCGTCGATGTCGCGTGTGCGGTGGTGGCGGTGAGGGTCAGCGCGGCGGCGAAAGCTGACGTGGTCATGACATGACGGAGCTTCGGCATGTGCTCTCTCTTCTCGAATGCGGCGTGGGGGCGGGCGCGGCTGTGACGGCACAGTCGGCTTCGCAGCGAAGAAAGCGGCTCGAGCATGAAGGGGGGTGCGTTCGCGCACCGGACGGCTGTGGGCGTGGCCGCCGGTCGTGTCGTGGAGTGCGGTTGCGGGGTTACCGCTCGGTCCTACCCATAAGTAATGTGGGCCAGGGAGATGTCGGCGTCAACATTGTTGACCGTACTTCTTGAATTACTGACGAGCGGTCACGAGCACCCGCACAGACCGCTCCTGCCTCCCCGGGGTCGCAGACCTACTCTTGGCGCAAGGTGCAGGTCCAGCCCGGTCGGAAGAAAGGGCGACTGCTCGTGCAGGGTGACCCGGACGGCATCCGGGCTGTGCAGGGTGATCCACAATGATCGGATGGTCACCCTCGAGACACCCCGCCTGATCCTGCGTCGCTGGCGCGAGGAAGACGTCGCGCCCATGGCTGCCGTCAACGCCGACCCCGAGGTCATGCGATGGATCCGTGACGGCAGCGTCCGTGACGAAGACCAGACCCGCGACGGGATCCGGGCATGGGAGAGCGAGTGGGAGGAACGGGGTTTCGGCCTGTTCGCCGTGGAGATCCGGTCCACCGGCGAACTGGCCGGATTCACCGGCCTCGCGGTGCCCCATTTCCTGCCGGAGGTGCTGCCGGCGGTCGAGGTCGGCTGGCGGCTGGGACGTTCTCACTGGGGGCAGGGCATCGCCACGGAGGCCGCTGCGGCCGCTGTGCGATTCGGGTTCGAAGAGGCTGGGCTGGAGCGGATCGTCAGCATCGCTCAGGTGGGCAACGACGCCTCCGAACGGATCATGACCAAGCTGGGGATGCGGCTGGCCCGCGAAACCGTCAATCCCACCTGCGGTCGGCGAGTCCGGGTGTTCGAGTTGTCCTCGGACCAGTACGGGGCAACCGCGCGCTGATGACTCCTGCGAGGACGGTGGCCTCGTAGCAAACCGCGAGTCGCGGCAAGCTCGTGAGATGCAACCATGCTGCAGGCATGGCCCGTTGGAGGCCCGGCCTCCGGAGTCCGGGCGACCGCCCGTCACTCCTGATCCCGCCCCCGTGCCGGTCGGTGGCTTGCCAGCGCAGGAAGGCGTCCTGTACGGCGTCTTCGGCGTCGGTGGCGGAGCCCAGCAGCCGGTAGGCCAGCGAGGCCAGCCGGTTCCGGCTGGCCTCGAACCGGTCAGTGGTGGCGCTGTCCACGCGGCTCACCCTAGGCGGACGCCGGACGGCCACGCGATGCCTTCTCGGCGGACGCATCCGGCGTGACCACCAGGCGGCGTTTGCGCCTGGGCAGGCCGAAGGTCGGGTGCGAGGTGGTCCACAGCGACATTCTGAGGATGCCCGACTTGATCCGCGCGGCCTTCCGGCCCCCTACGTGCTTCGGTTTCGCCTCGCCCTCGCGGTCGACCAGCTGCAGGATGCCGTCCCGCCGCCCGAGGCTGATGTGGTTGCCCAGGTACTCCAGCCTGGTGTTCGGGATCTTGCGGCCGGTCAGGCGTCCCACGATCGCCGCTGTGGCCTGCATGCCGGTGCAGCCGGCCGAAGCGCACGACATCGGCAGCGGCCGGCCGTTGTCACCGATGGCGTAGGCGCTGTCGCCGACGGCGTAGACGTCCGGGTGGGAGACCGACCGCATGCTGCGATCGACGACGATCCGGCCTCTCTCGGTGACCTCCAGCCCGCAAGTGGCGGCGACGGGGCCGACCGCGAACCCGGCCGTCCACACAGTCGCGTCGGACGCCAGGACGGTGCCGTCGGAGCACAGGACCCGCCCCGCCTCGACGGTTTCGGCCTCGGTGTGCTCCACGACGGTGATGTCCAGCCCGGCGCAGGCCTGACGGAGATGGCCGCGGGCTCCGGCGGAGAGCCTGGCGCCCAGCTCGCCACGGGCGACCAGCGCCACCGAAAGGCCCGGCCGGGCTTCGGCGATCTCGGTGGCTGTCTCGATGCCGGTCAGCCCGTCGCCGACGACCACCACACTCCCGCCGGCGCCCAGGCTGCCCAGCCGCTCGTGCAGGCGCAGCGCCGAGGGCCGGGCGGCGACGTCGAAGGCGTGCTCGGCCGCTCCGGGGACGCCGCCGTGATCGCCGTGGCTGCCGAGCGCGTAGACGAGCGTGTCGTAGCCGAGTTCGCCACCGCCGGTGCCGTCGGCCACGGTGACGATGTGGCGCTCGGGGTCGAGCGCTGTGACACGGGCCAGGCGCAGCCGTATCCCTGTGCCTGCGAAGACGTCGGAGAGCTGCGGGGCTTCGATCGTGTGACCGGCCGCGGGTTGGTGCAGCCGCAGCCGCTGGGCGAAGTCCGACTCGGCGTTGACCACGGTGATCTCGGTGTCCGCCGGGGACAATCGCCGGGCCAGGGTCCCGGCCAAGTAGGCCCCGGCGTAGCCGGCGCCGAGGACGACGATGCGGTGCTTCATGTGATGCGCTCCTGTCGGTCCGAGTGCTCTCGGCGACTTGAGCGGAACAGCGCCCCGACTACTGACAGGAACATCATGTGGTGTGGGTCACAGGCAGGGTAGGTGTCTGGCCGGCGGATCGCGTGTCAGGGGACGCCGCCCGAGGGCGGGCCTACGCGCGATCGTCGGCCGCATGGCATTTCCTAGACTGGGGCGATGAACAACTACAAGTGCACCCAGTGCGGCACGGTCGGACTGGCGGAGGGCTTCATCGAGGATGCCGGCGAGCACTCGCGCGGGTACGCGCGGTGGATCGAGGGGGCATTGGAGCGGGGGATTCTCGGGGGCGCCAAGCGGATGGGCAGGCCCCGGCGGCAGATAGAGGCGTTCCGCTGTCCGAAGTGCGGGCACCTGGAGCTGTTCGCGACCGGCGAGGTGTGAGTCCGCCGCACGGCTGTAGGTGATGAACCTGAGCCGCAACTGGGCCGCCAGGCAATCGTGTTGGGTGGATGCGACGAGAGCGGTCCCCGAGCGGAGTCTCTTCGCTCGGGGACCGCGCCTCCGCTGTACGAGAGGTCAGCCGAAGTCGGGGATCGGGTCATCCGGGACGAGTGCGGCGGCGATCCGCTGGGCGAGCAGGTGGGCGGCGTGGCCGTCCGGGGTCTTGGGGCCCTGCGTCGTCGAGACCGCGATGGCCAGACGCTTGGACGGAAGGTAGGCCTGAGAGGCGGAGTAGCCGAAGAACAGGGGGTGTTGGGCCACCCAGTCACCCAGGACGAGTACGCCCATGCCGTAGTGGGTGGGCTCGCTGTTCGTGAGACAGACCGTCGCGGGACACGTGTCGGTCGCGCGGCCCAGGTTCACCGTTCCGGGGCTGAGCAGCTCCTTGTAGGAGGACTCGGAGAGTAGCTCGCCGGGAGTATTGAGTGACCGCGAGGTCCGGGCCGGTCCTTGGCCCGCCGACCCGCCCGACATCACCCGTCAGGCAGCACGCCCGGAACCTGCGCGTCCGTCCGGCGCCCCTGCGACGTACCGTGCTGGAGCCACGTCCGGGAATCGTGAGCGCGAGCACCGGTGCGACCAGGACCCGCGGTCCCGCGGCCTGCCCGGCGACGCGACAGCGGGACACGTGCGGCAGCCGGTCAGCGGACGACGTCGAAGACGTTCTTCTGCACACCGTTGGCGTAGGCCTCGTGCTCGACGAGCTTCAGCTTCTGCATGTCCTTGTCCGTGGCGCTGAACAGCCGCTTGCCCGCACCGAGCAGCAGGGGGAAGACCAGCAGGTGGTAGCGGTCGATCAGGCCGGCGTCCGACAGGGCGTGGTTCAGGGCGGCGCTGCCGTGGATGATGATCGGGCCACCCTCGGTCTCCTTCAGCGCGGCGACCTCGTCGAGTGAGCGCAGGATGGTCGTCTCCCCCCAGTTCGACACCAGGTCGTCCTCGGTGAGCGTGGTCGAGACGACGTACTTCGGCATCACCTTGTAGTCGGCGAAGTCAGCCATGTCCGGCCACACGGGGCTGAACGCCTCGTAGCTGGCGCGGCCCATCATCATGGCGGACGCCTCCTGCTGCTCCCGGCCCTTGATCTCGTACGCCTCGGGAAGGAAGTCGATGTCCTTGAAGGTCCACCCGGAGTTGCGGTAGCCGGGCTCGCCGCCCGGTCCCTCGACCACGCCGTCGAGGGAGATGAACGCGGTGCTGATCAGGGTACGCATCGGAGGTTCCTCGGTATCTCGTGTGCTGCTGACAGGTCCGGTCGCGCGCTCCCACCGCCCTCGCGGCCGTGGCGCGCCAACCATGAACTATGACGGCGGCCCGCGGGGAAAGTCATCGGTCCTCGCCCTCCTTTTCGACGACCTCGCCCATCCGGGTGTGCACCGCCCGTGGCAGGCTTCGGGCGCACGACGGCCGGGATCGCCCGCTCACCCGAGACCGGTGAGGGATTCAGGTGGCCGTGGTGGCACCGATCTCGCTCTTTTCCCGTCTGTTCAGATGGCCGAACTCACCATGCACGGTGAGCACTTGTCATCCATCGACCACAGGGGGAAAAGGACCATGACCACTCCACGTCGCATACCAAGACCTTTCGGACGGCTGCCGGTCGTCGCCGCCACGCTCGCCGCACTCATGGCCGCCGTGACGGGGACGGCGACCCAGTCGGCCGCCTCGCCGAAGACTCCTGAGAAGCCCCCCGTGCCGTCGCTCACCTGGACCGACTGCCAGGGTGGCTTCGAGTGCGCGAAGGCCGACGTCCCGCTCGACTACCGCGACGCGAACGGCAAGACCATCACCCTCGCGGTGATCCGCAAGAAGGCCGCGGACCAGACGAAGCGCAAGGGCACGCTGTTCATGCAGCCGGGCGGGCCCGGCAACTCCGGCGTGGACTTCGTGCGGAACAACTACGCCGACCTGCCGGCCGCGCTCCGCGATTCGTTCGACGTCTTCGGCTACGACGTCCGCGGGGTCGGCCGCAGTTCAGCGCTGACCTGCTTCGACGACGCTCGCTACACCCGTGCCGTCACCGAGGCCAAGGGTGTACCAGGGCCCGACGCCTTCGGGCCGGCCCTGCGTGAGGCGGCCGAGTTCAACCAGGCCTGCGCGGACAACACGGGCGAGCTGCTGCCCTTCATCGGCACCGAGTACGTCGCCCGGGACATCGACCTGCTGAGGGAGGCGCTGGGGGAGAAGCAACTCACTTACTACGGACGGTCCTTCGGGTCGTACATCGGGACCGTCTACGCGGCCATGTTCCCCGAGCGGGTACGGGCCCTGACCCTCGACGGCGCGTACGACCCGGTGCACTACGCGGACCGTCCCTACGCCTACGACCGGCCGCAGTACCTCGCGCTGGACGGCGCCATGAGCCGCTTCCTGGACTGGTGTGCCGCAGACCAGGCCACCTGCGGGTTCGGCGACGGAGACCCGCGCGCGGCGTTCGAGAAGCTGAAGGCCGACCTGGACGCCGGCCCCGTGCCCACCGCGAACGGCGGCCAAGCCAACGGCTACACCCTGGTCTACCGGCTGATGTTCAACATCAACGAGGGCAAGGTCATCTGGCCCTCGCTCGGCGCGGCACTGCGCAAGGCACAACTGCGGGACAACACGTCCTTCCTGCTGCGCCCGCCGTCCCCGGCCAGCTTCGACTTCCTCGGTCCGAACGTGGCCGTCGAGTGCGTCGACCGCGACTACCCGCGCAACCTGCAGCGGCTGGAGCGGAACGTCAAGGCCAACGCCGAGGCGGCACCGCTGCTCGGCCCGGCGATGGCGTACGGGCCTCCCACGTACGACCACCAGCACGCCACCGCCTGCGTCCAGTGGACTGGCGAGCACACCAGCCGCTACGACGGCTCCTACCGGGCCAAGGGCTCCGCGCCGATCCTGGTGATGGGCACCACCGGCGACCCGGACACCCCCTACCAGGACGCGGTCGCGTTGTCCCGGCGACTCGACAACGCCTCGCTGCTCACCTTCCGGGCCGAGGGGCACACCGCGTTCGGGCGCAGCGCCTGCGCGACGGACGCGGTCGTCGGCTACCTGGTGGACCTCAAGGTTCCCGCCTCGGGCACGACCTGCGAGGACGAGACGCAGCCGCCGTCCTCGACGCCGAGGAAGGCCCTGCCCGGCACGACGCTGAGTGAACTCCGCAACGGCGTCAACGAGCGGGTCGAACGCATCGGCGCCGTGGACTGACGTCGCCGTGCTTCCCTCGGGGTGCCGGCCTTTGTGTGGTCGGCACCCCGGGGCAACGTCGACCGGGGCGATGGACGCCGCCGTGAGGGCGCGCCATGAGCGGGTGGGCTCAGTCACCTGTGCCCACCAGGCTCCCTGCACCTCGGCCGGCCCTGCTTGGCGGGTCGCCTCGGATCGGCCGAT
Organism: Streptomyces sp. NPDC028308; assembly: GCF_055565855.1. Classification (NCBI taxonomy): domain Bacteria; kingdom Bacillati; phylum Actinomycetota; class Actinomycetes; order Kitasatosporales; family Streptomycetaceae; genus Streptomyces; species Streptomyces sp. NPDC028308. Next base: position 170,115 of record NZ_JBVHTO010000002.1, on the reverse strand, counting down.
TCAGTAGACACTCAGGCCGTACGCCGACAGGGACTCGGCCACCGGCTGGTAGTAAGTGAAGCCTCCCGAGGTGCAGTTGCCGCTGCTGCCGACGATGATGCCGAGGGCCGTGCCCCCGGAGAAGGCCGGGCCGCCGCTGTCTCCGGGCTCGGAGCAGATGGTGGACCGGAACAGTCCGTAGACGATTCCCCCGCCGTAGTTGACGGTGACGTTCACCGCCTGGACGGTCCCGCAGCGGTATCCGGTGGTCCGCCCGACGTGACAGACGGACTGTCCGACGACGGGGTTCGCCGCACCAAGGATGTCGCGGGTGCCGACGCCGGAGCCCAGCGTGACCTCGCCGGGGTAGGCGACCGCGGTGTTCGTGTACCGGACGCTCGCGTAGTCGTTGCCGGGGAAGCTCACCCCCGCGGTGACGCCGACGGGGACGGTCAGGGCGGCGTCGGCGTACCAGGTGCTCGTGCCCTGCGCGCAGCGGCCCGAGACGAGCGCGTACGTCGCGGTGGCGGAACGGGCGTTGAAGCCGACGGTGCAGCGGGCGCCGCCGCTGTAGAGGGTGTCGCCGCCCCGTATCGCGACGGCTGCCTGGCGCCCTGCCCGGTCCCCGGCATGGGCGGCGGGGCCGATGACGGCGGACCAGCCGATGAGGATTGCCAGGACGACGGCGGCTCGGACGACGGTTCGCTGGGGTCTTGTGGAACGCAAGGGATTCACGGCGGCCTCCTGTGGCGGGTAGCTGACAGTTTGTGGCCGCCGGAGCCCGATGGTCAGGCCGAAAGCCGCCAACAACGGGTGAGGCGGGGGCCGGTGCCCTTGCCGGCGGGCTCGCCGCTCACCGGCCTGCTCGCCGACATGCCCCGGAGGCTGGCCGTGGCTCCATGGCGTACGCAGGCGCCTCGGGGCGGCAACCGTGTGGTCGCCGCCCCGAGGCGTCTGCGCGATGCCGACTGTTCAGCGCTTCGAGCGCAGGACGGGGTCCGGCTCGGGATGCTCCTCGGTCAGCTCGGGTTCCAGGCCGTCGGCCAGCTCGGTGGTGCGGCGGCCGATGTCGGTGCGCCAGGCCTCGAAGGCCCAGGCGGTGAGGGCCACGACGGCGAGCCCCAGGAGCCAGCCGCCCACCACGTCGCTGAACCAGTGCACGCCCAGCGCGACGCGGGTGAAACCGACGCCGACCACCGAGAGCACCGCGAAGCTCCAGCACACCACCCGCCAGGCGCGCGGCACCATCGGCAGCAGGACCAGCAGCAGGATCGCGAACGAGGTGGTGGCGGTCATGGCGTGCCCCGAGGGGAACGAGAAGCCGGGCGCGCGGGCGACGGGGTCCTCGAGGGAGGGCCTGGCCCGTTCGACGACCACCTTGACGAGCAGCCCGATCAGCCCGCCGGCCACGGCCGTCACCGCCGACCAGGCGGCGAGCCGCCACGCCTTGCGGTACAGCAGCCACAAGGTGAGCAGGGCGACCACGATGCGCAGGGTCACCGGATCCCAGACACGGTCCGACAGGAAACGCAGGGTGTCGGTCCAGGCGGGATGGTCGAGCGCGGTCTCGTTCAGGCGCCGCGCGGCGCCCGCGTCCAGCCGTCGCAACGGCTCCCACTGGCCCTCGACGAGGATCAGCAGCAGCCCGAACGGCACCGCGGCGAGCGCGGCCACGACGGTCGCGCCGAGCAGGCGGGCGCCGAACTTGCGGTCGGCCTCCCGGCGGCGGCGTTCGCGCATACGGCGTGTGGTGAACCGAAGAACCATTCAGACTCCCGGGTCGGCTTCGATCGGACCGGGGCGCATGGCCCGCGCGGCTTCCAGCTGCGCGGAGAAGGACAGTCCGAGGAACAGGGCGATGGAGGTCAGGTACGCCCACAGCAGCAGCGACATGAAGGCGCTGAGCGGGCCGTACACGGTGTCGAAGGAGCCACTGAACGCCAGATAGAGGCTCAGCAGCCAGGTGAGGGTCGTCCACAGCACCAGGTACACCGCGGCGCCGAAGGCCAGCCAGGTGTAGCCGGGCTGCTTGCGGCGCGGCGCACGGCGGAAGATGGCGCTGGCAGAGATGAGCACGAGGACGAGACCGAGGGGCCAGCGCAGGATGTTCCACGCGGTGAGCGTGCCGTCCTGGAGGTGGTACACCGTCACCGCGGCGGAGGCCAGGTCAGCGCCGGCCACCATCACGATGAAGCCCACGCCCAGCGGAAGGCCGGCGCTGACGGACATCACCAGGCCGCGCAGGTACTTGCGGTGGAACGGACGGTCGCGTTCGTTGCCGTAGATGCGGTTGGCACCGCGCTCGATCTGGCACATCGCGGTGGTGGTGTTGACCAGCGAGAACAGCAGGCCGAACCACAGGGCGAGCTGGGCGCCGTCGCCCGCCTTGCGCTTGCTGCGGTCCAGCGCGTCGTCGACCACCTCGGCGCTGGGACCCTGGGCGATCCGGTGGATCGTCAGTTCCGCGAGCCTGCCGATGTCCTCCGTGTGCAGGGCGCTGGACAGGCCGACGAAGGCGATCGCCAGCGGGATGACCGACAGCACCGTCTGCAGGGCGAGGGCCCGGGAGTGCGTGAAGCCGTCGGCGTAGCGGAAGCGGACGAAGGCGTCGCGCAGCAGCGGCCAGCGGCCGTAGCGGCGCAGGGACACCAGCGCCTCGTCGGCGGAGAGTTCCTCGCCGGTCATGTTCCTGGTCTCAGGGACCTTGGTTGCTGTACCCATCACTTCTCCCCGGCAGGCAGCAGCATGGTCAGCGCGCCCGGGCGCACCTCGGCGGTCAGCCGCCGGCCCGGAGTGACCGGGTCCCCGTCGAGTTCGCGGCTCTGCTCGGACTCGAAGGTGAGTTCTGCGCGCTCGAAGGTGAAGAACTCCACCGGTACGCCGGCGTCGGCGTCATGGGCGGCGATCGTGTCCACCGACGTGGGCTTGGGCGTCCTCGCCCCTCGCAGCAGCGCGCCGAGCACACGGATCCAGCCGGAGGGGCCGCGCGGGTCGAGGATGAGCAGGTCGAGCCGTCCGTCGTCGCACCGGGCGGCGGGCACGAGGGTGAGACCGCCCTGCACGGTGCCGACGTTGGCGAACAGCACCATGCGGGCGGTACGGCGCAGGGCCGGGGCGCCGTCGAGCTTGATCGTCACGCGCATCCGGGGGGTGCGCAGGGTGGTGATGCCGGCCAGGACGTACGCGGGCCAGCCCAGGAAGGACTTGGTCCGGTCGTCGGTGTTCTCCATGATCGCGGCGTCGAGTCCGGCCCCGGACATGGCGGCGAAGTGGGTCGCTTCGAGGTCGTCGCCCTCGATCCGGCCGAGGTCGATGTGACGCACGGTTCCGGCGAGGGCGGCGTCGAGCGCGGCCGCGGGTGACAGCGGAAGGCCGAGGTTGCGGGCGAGCAGGTTGCCGGTGCCGCTGGGCACCAGGGCGAGCGGTACGCCGCTGCCGGCCATGGCGTCGGCTGCCGCACGCAGCGTGCCGTCCCCGCCGCAGACGACCACCAGGCTCGCGCCGTCGGCGGCCGCGCGGGCGGCTTGGCCGCCTCCGGTGTCCTCGATCGTGGTCTGCACGAATTCCACCGTGTGGTGGCCGTGACGGTTGAGCACGTCGCGCAGCGCGCCGCAGAGGTTCTCGTCGGTCACGGTGGGGTTGTAGACCACGACGGTGCGACCCGACGCCAGTCCATTGCTGCCGGCGCCGACGGCGGGCGCGGGGCGGGCCGAGGGAGCGGCGGTCACCGAGGCGTCGGTGAACAGGGCCCGGCCGACGATCAGCAGCGACAGGCTGCCGTTGGTGAGTCCGCCGACGACGTCGGTGGGGTGGTGCATGCCCCGGTAGAGGCGGGCGAGTGCGACCAACAGTGGTATCAGCAGCAGGAGTCCGGCTACGGCCTTGCGCCAGGGTCCGCGGATGCGGGACAGGGCGAGCGCTGCCAGTCCGGCGTACAGGGCGGTGGCGGCTCCCGTGTGCCCGGAGGTGTAGCTGGAGGTGGGCGGGGACGCGTCGAGGCGGTGCACTTCCGGCCGGTGACGGTCCACCGACGCGGTGACGATGAGGAAGACCAGCGCCTGGAGCGAGACGGCGACAGCGAGGAAGACGGCCTGACGCCACATCGGCAGACGGGGTATCAGGACCAGCCCCAGGCAGACCGCGAGGGTGATCGCGATGATCGTGAGGGTGTTGCCCGCCTCCGACGCGAACCACGAGAAGGTGGTGAGGAGGCCCGTGCGGTGCTGTTCCAGGCCTTCGTTGAGGTCGTCCTCGACGGTCATCGGCCACACGTCGTGCGCGGGTCCGGTGATCAGCAGCCCGAAGCCCACCATGAGCGCGGCCTGACAGGCCGTCAGGCCGCCGATGCGGGCGGCGGTGCGGCCGGTGCCGCGAGGCAGGGCGCGCAGACGGGCGGCCCGGACGGCTCCAGGCGTTTCACCGGGCAGGACGGTGGGTCTCTCCGGCACGGCGGTCGGCATCAGAACTCCCACAGGTCGGCGCCTCGCGGCGTTCCTTTTCTCGGCCGGGGGGTGTGCCCTCCCCGATCACCGCCGTATGCCCCCGAAGCCGCCGCGCAGACCTGTGGATCTGTCGCAGACTCTCCACACCGCCATGGCAGACTCTCCACACCACGACGCGAACCTGCCGATCGGCCGCACCGCCTTCACCCCAACGCGGCCCCATCGTCGGGCGCTTGAGCCGCGCAGATTCGGTTCTGCGTCCTTGGCGCGGTCCGTGGACTAGCCAGCCCACTTGAGCAGCGGGAACGGCGCCACGTCTGAACTCCGTTACGTGGCTGCGAGTACGTACCTGGGCGTGGGGCCGGCGGGCGCATGGCGGCAGGGCCTGAGACCGCCGTGTACTGGTGGTTCCTGTTGCCGATGACAGGAGGGCGGGGGCAGGCGCGACGCCTGCCCCCGCCTGGGCCTGCCGGTGTGTGGGCTGAGGCGGCAGGCCGGTCTTGGGATGGTCAGCGCGACGACGTGCCGGCGTAGGAACGCAGGAAGGCGGCTTCGACGTGCGCCATGTTCTGGATCTCGGAGAGGTCGACGCTCTCGTTGGGGGCGTGGATGAGGCAGCGGGGTTCCTCGACGCCCATGAGGATGATCTCCGCAGCCGGGTAGGTGTCGGCCAGGACGTTGCACAGGGGGATGGAGCCGCCCTGTCCGAGGTAGGCGAGGGGTTTGCCGTAGACCTGCCGCATGGCGGCGTCGAGGGAGCGGTAGGCGGGTCCGTCGGTGGTGGCGCGGAACGGCGCGCCGGAGCTTTCCGGTTCGACCGTGACCTGTGCGCCCCAGGGGACCGCCTCGGTGATCGCCTGGCACGGGTTCCCGCTCGGACCCGGGCGCCGTGGGATCGCGGTCCAGCCGCCGCCGGGCGCATCGTGGGCGGGCGTGTGCCGTCAGGTCCTCGTGCGCTCCGGCCGGGGCTCGCTCGCCGCGGTCCCGCTCGTCTCCTTGGCGCCGGCGCGCTCGCCCAGGCCCGCGACCAGGCCGATCAGCGTGGTCACCGCCGTACAGACCACGATGGTGACCGCCGGGGTGGTGGCTTCGACGAGGCCGGCCGTCAGGAGCGCGGCGGCGCCGTAGCCGAGGCCGCCCGCGGCGTACAGGAGGGAGAAGCCCGTGGCCCAGACGTTCTCCGGGAGGCGGTGCTGGAGTGCCAGGTTCCTGATGATCATGAGGGGGCTGTAGAAGAGGCCGCCGAGCAGGAACGCGGTGAAGAAGCCCCAGAGGCGGCCGGTGACGGCGCACAGCGTCAGGGCCACGGTCATGGCGGGCAGCAGGAAGAGTGTCTGCGTACCGGGGGTGCCGGGCCAGGCGCGGCGGCCGTAGACGAGGCCGGCCGCGATGCTGGCCCCGGCGAACACACCGGTGATGACGCCGGTCAGGGCGAGCTGCTGTCCGGTGCTCTCCAGGCGTGCGGGCAGCGCCACGTCCATCGCGCCGACCAGGAACATGATGGCCGCGGCCAGCAGCACGGTGGGCCAGGCCATCCTGACGACGCTCAGGGTGCCGGCGGGAGTGTCGTCCTGCTCCAGGGCGGCGGGGCCGCGGTGCCGGATGCGCGCCGCCATGAGCAGCGGCGCCGCCGAGGCGACGGCCATCAGGACGAGCGCGACACGCGGCGAGACCTGGGTGGACACCAGAGAGGCGAGCATCGGTCCGGCGGCCCAGATGGCCTGGTTCAGGGCGCTTTCCAGTCCGAGCGCGGTGGCCCGCAGGTGCTCGGGGGTGGTGCTGGACAGCTGCGCGCGCATTCCGCCGGGCACACCCGCGGCGACAGCTCCGGCGGCGAAGGCGAGGGCCACCAGGAGAGGCATCGGGGTGTGGCCGGTGAGGACGGCGAGGGCCGCGAAGGCGAGGGCCTCGGCGAGCAGGGCGACGCGCAGCTGGCCCAGGAAGGGTTTGCGGTCGAACCGGCGTCCCATGAAGGGCGCTCCCACTGCCTCCCCGAGCGCGTGCGCGGCGGCCAGGACACCGCCCGCCGCGAACGAGCCGGTGCTGTGGCCCAGGAACACCAGGGCCAGGGGAGCCATGGCGACGGGGGTCCGGATCAGCCCCATGGCGGCGTACCAGGCGGTGCCGCCCTCGCGGCGCAGGACGTCGCGGTAGGTCGGGGCGGGCGGCGCTGTCGGCAGCGTGTTACCACTCATAGTGTTAACCGGTAACCGCTCGTCGGGGTCGCAAACCTTGTTTACCGACTAAGCTCTACGTATGGGCAATCAGACGGGAACGACTGTGGCCGGGCCACAGGTGGAGGAGATGAGGTCCTTCCTCAACACCTGGGTGATCCCCAACGACACGCGGGAGGAGACGGAGACCCTTCCCGACCTCGCCGGGGACGCGCAGGAATGGGCGCGCGTGCTGCCGCACATCCCCCGCCCGCGCGCCGACGAGCTCGCCGAGCTGCTCGGGCTCCGCGACGACCTGCGCGAGGACGTGTCCGACCGAGGCACCCGGCGGCTGGACGACTGGCTCGCGCGCAGGCCGCAGACCGTGCGCATCGGCGAGGGCGAACTGCGCCTGGAGGGCCCCGCCGCCCCGGTCGACGTCGTCCTGCGCCAGGCGGCTCACCTGGTGCTCGCCGAACGCTGGCGCCGGCTCCGTTCGTGCCCGGACTGCCGCTGGGTGTTCTACGACCAGTCCCGCAACAACACGCGCACCTGGTGCAGCATGTACGCCGGGGAGAGCGGCCGGGCCTGCGGCAGCATCGCCAAGGTCCGCCGGATGCGCGCGGCGCAGAAGGAGCGGGCGGCGGTCACGGAAGCGGGGTGAGGACCCCGGCCGAACCGGTGTCCTCACCCCGTGGGGCCACTCTGATGACGGGCGGTCAGAACGAGGCGGCGGTCTGCCGCAGCAGGCGCTCCGTCTCCTCGGCCGCCTCCGGATCGCGGTCGTAGACGAGATACTCCGCCGTGTGGTTGTAGGGGCTGTCGTCGACGAGGATCACGGCGCCGCTCTCGCCGTCCGGGCTGAGCCGCGGGTCGTGGTCGATGGCCCAGACGAGCTTGGCGAAGTCCCGCACCGGCAGGTCGTTGCGGGTGAGGACGGTGTGGCTGCGCTGGTAGCCGTCACCCAGCAGCCGCCGGGCCGCGGCGTCCACGTGGGTGCAGCCGCCTATCCGGGCGTTCACCTCGCTGAAGAGCACCTCGCCCGCCGGCGTGACGATGGAGTCGCAGTTCAGATAACCCCGGTAGCCGAGCCCGCCGATCGTGCGGGCCATCGCCAGCGACGCGTCGAGCATCCGCTGCTCCGCCTCGGCGGCCAGGGCCACCGGCGGGATGGCGAAGCCGTTCCAGACCGGCTCCATCCGCATGTCGCCGTGGTCGAGCAGAACCGGCTCGTCGGGCGGGCCGGGGAGGAACAGTTCGCTGTAGAGGGTGCGGCTGTGGGGGTGGTACACCTCGACGACGGCTTCACTGGGACGCAGGCCCGTGGGGAAGTCGCGGACCTCCTCGACGACGGGGAAGGACGTGGCGAGCAGTGCCTCGATCTCCTCGGAGGAGGCGTCCGGGTCCACGACGTGCCGGGCGGACGCACCGATGGACGGGACACCGGCGTCGGTGGTGAACAGGACGTTGCCGTAGCCGCTCGCGCTGAAGTCCTGCTTGACGATGACGCTGCCGGTGTGCGGCAGCAGCTCGCGCACGGCGCGCGCGGTGGCCCCCCGGCTGCGGCAGACCTCGCCCCGGGCGACCGGGACGCCCGTGCCGGTGGCCCACGCCCGGAAGAAGGACTTGCTGTTGAAGAAGTCGCTGCCGCCCTGGGCGAAGAACGCGGGCGCGGCCGGGCGCAGGCCGAGCCGGTCGGCGAGTACGGCGACGGTGCGGTCGTACAGGTACGGCGTCAGCGTCCAGTCCGGGTCCACGGTCTGCCGCAGCCGCTCCAGCAGGGGCTCGGCGAGCGCGGTGCGGGCGTCCAGGAAGGTGCCCTCGTCCGGTCCGTCGGGGGTGAGGAACGTCAGGGCCGCGGGGTCCAGACCGAGCAGTGAGACGAGGTAGTCGTGGAAGTCTGGGGTGAGCCGGCGGTGGGCGAGCATCGCGTCGCCGTCCTCCAGCAGCCAGGCCGTGCGGGTGGAGATGGCGTGCTGCTTGTGGGCTTCCTTGGGGCTGAACCCGGTGAGCGGACTGGCGAACATGTACTCGCTCGTCACGTTGCCGAGGACGAGTTGGGACACGGGAGGTCCTTTCGTGCGGTGCTGTGGGGGGCTGTGACGTGGTGGTGCCGGGGGAGTGGGGACCGCCGTGCGGCGGTCCCCAACGGACCTCGTGGTCAGGCGCGTTCGGCGAGCTTCTTCTCGAACGCCTCACGGTTGACGACGGCCCGGCCGTGGACACCGCGGAGGATGACGGCACGGCTGTCGCGTGCTTCCACGGCGAAGGTCAGGACCTTGCCGTCGACCTCGGTCAGCGTGGCGGTGACGGTGATCTCCTCGCCGACGGGCGTCGGGGCCACGTGCGCGGAGTCGTGGTTGAGGCCCACGGTCATCCAGGGCGTGGCGATCTCCTCGCTCAGGACGTCCATGGCGGTGACCTCGCTGAGCCACAGCAGGATCGGCGTGGCGAGGACGTCGACGTCGTTCTCCCAGGCGGTCGCGGAGTCGCGGGGTCCGACGACGTGGTGGCGGGTGGCCGACTTACCGACGAGGGAGTCGAGGGCGGGACGCGGCGGAGCGGTGGTGTCGGACATGACTGCCTTTCGCGTGTGGTGAGGGACTGGGCGCCCCAGCGGGCGGGTGTCCGCTGTGTCGGGCGCAGGAGGGACGGGGACGCCCGGCGTCAGGAGGCCTGCGCGAGGGCGCGCATCTGGTTGAAGACGTTCTTGCGCTGCATCTCCGCGGTGCCGCCGGCGATCAGGGTGCCCAGGGCGTCCTGGAGCGCGTGGGCGGCGGGACCGTCCATGTAGCCGAGGTGGCCGTAGACCCGCAGCGCCGTCTCGGTGCCGAGCCTGAGGGTCTCGCCGGCGTGGTACTTGGCGGTGGAGCACAGCAGCGAGGCCTGCTTGTCGCCGCGCAGCAGGGCGTCCAGGGCGCCGTAGGACACGTAGCGGGTCGCCTCGATGGCGAACTTGGCGTCGGTGATGCGGCCCTGCACGTACTGGTGGTCGGCGATCGGCTGCTTGAAGGCCTGCCGCCGGCGCGCGTACGCGAGCACCTCGTCCAGGTGCGGGTCGAGGTAGGCCGCCGCCAGCACCCCGTACAGCAGGCGGTCGAGGGCGATGGTGTTGTAGATCGCCTCGATGCCCGCGCCGATCTCACCGACCAGGTGCCGCGCCTCCACCCGCACGTTGTCGAAGGCGATGGGCCCGGTCGGGCTGGTCTGGTTGCCGATCATGCGCTCCACGGGCCCCTGGGTGATGCCCTCGTCGTGGAGGTCGACCATGAACAGGGTGATGTCCCGGGCGCCGTGCTCGGGCACGCGGCCCAGGACCAGGGCCATGTCCGCGACGGGCCCGTTGGTGATGTGGTCCTTGTGGCCGTTGAGCCGGTAGACGTCGCCGTCGCGTGCGGCGGACGTCTTGATCCGGGTGACGTCCGAGCCGCCGGTGGTCTCCGTCAATGCGGTGGCGCCGACCTCGCCGGACAGCAGCCGGGGCAGCCAGTAGCCCTTCTGGTCGTCCGTGCCGTAGATGAGCAGGGACCGGATCAGTCCGGCCTGCGCCACCATGGACAGGGAGAACCCGAGGTCGCGGCCGCCTGCCGCGACACCCTCGAAGGCGGCGGTGAAGTCCCACCAGGTGCCGCCGTCGCCGCCCCACCGGCGGTCCACGGCCAGCCGCCATATGCCGGCGTCGCTGATCTCCTGCCAGGACGCGCGGTCCAGGACGCCCTCCGTCCGGCATTCGTCGGCGCGCTTGGCGACGGAGGAGGCGGCCAGGTCGGCGTAACGTGCGCGCAGCGCCGGGTCGGTGAAGTGCTGGAGCATGGTGTTCGTGTTCCTCTCGGATGTGGGGGGTCTGTTCCTCGGGCGCGGGAACCGGTTCAGCGGGCGGCGATTGCCAGTTCGTCGACCTGCGCGGCGGGGGCCGGTGTGAGGTCGGCCAGGCTGCGGTCCAGACGGACCGTCAGCTCCTCCAGGTCGGCCTCGGAGCTGTTCAGCGGGGGCGCCACCATCACCGACTCGGTGAGGGCGTTCACCCCGGACGGGTACAGCAGCAGGCCGTTGTCGCGGGCGGCGGCCACCAGGTCGTGCGCGACGCCGGGCGTACGGCTCGGGTCGGCATGCAGGCCCAGGGCCAGTTGCAGGCCCCGGCCGCGGACGTCGCGCACCACGGCGTGACGGGCGGCGACACCCTCCAGGAGCGTGCGCAGGTAGCGCCCGGAACGTTCCGCGCGGGCGGGGATGTCGTGCTCCTTCAGGTACTCGACGGTCGCCAGTCCGGCCGCGGCGGCGAGCGGCGCGCCGGCCATGGTGTGCCCGAACAGCACGTTGCCCAGCGGCTCGCCGAAGGCGGCGGCGATCTCGTCGCGGACCAGCACGGCGGACAGCGGCGCGTAACCGGCGGTCATGCCCTTGCCGAGCACCATCACGTCGGGGACGATCCCGGCGTGGTCGCAGCCGAACCAGGCGCCGGTCCTGCCCAGCCCGGTCATGACCTCGTCGGCGATCAGCAGGAAGCCGTCACGGTCGGCGAGTTCGCGCAGCCGCCGCAGGACGGCCGGGTCGCACGGCACGGCTCCCGAGGACGCGCCGCCGACCGGCTCGACGATCACGGCCGCCAGGTTCTGCGCCTGCACCTCGTCGATCGCCCGCTCCCACTGCTCGACGTCCGCACGCATCTCGCCGTGCCGGGGACGCACCTTGGCGACGGTGGCCTGGTTCGCCAGCAGGGGTGTGAGGTTGTGCTTGCGCAGCGGGTGCCCGGAGGCGCCGAGGGCACCGGCGGTCATCCCGTGGTAGCTGGGCTCCTCGGTCAACACCGTGCACTTGAAGGGCCGGTAGGCCCGCGCGTGGAAGAGGGTCGTCAGGCGCAGCGCCATCTCGATGGCCTCGGAGCCGGAGTTGCAGTAGAGGGGGTTGCCGAGGCTGCCAGGGGCGAGGTCCGTCAGCATCCCGGAGAGCCGCTCCAGCGGCTCGGAGGTGAACTGGGTGCGGTAGGCGAAGCTGATGGCGTCGAGCTGCTGGTGCATGCGGGAGGTGATCTCGGTGAGTCCGTGCCCGAGGTTGGTGTTGATCGCTCCGGAGCAGCCGTCCAGGTACTCCCGGCCTTCGGTGTCGTAGACGCGCGGGCCGTCACCGTGACTGACCGTGGGAAGCATGTGGGTCTCCTAGCTGTGCGTGGGGGGAGTCGTGCGGCGGGTCACCCGCCTGTGGAGCTGTCTTGCCGGCCGTGGCCGTCGTGTGATGGCTTCGATCCGTGGAGGCCGTCAGTACCAGGTCATGACGGACGCTCCGGCCGTCATGCCGCCGCCGACGGAGGCCATCAGGACGCGCTCGCCGCGCTCCAGCGGTGCGGCGCGGTGGCTCTCGCTCAGGGTCAGCGGGATGGACGCGGCGGCGGTGTTGCCGTAGCGGTCCGCGGTGACGGCGACCTTGCGGGAGTCGATGCCGAGCGCGTCGGCGAGCGTGTGCACCAGCCGCAGGTTGCCCTGGTGGAAGACCGCGCGGTCGATGTCCTCCAGACGCATGCCGGACTGGTCCAGCGCCTGGTGCACGGCCTTGGGCACGTGCTGTACGGCCCAGTCCTTGACGGCTCGTCCGTTCATCCGGAAGTGATGGGCGCCCGGGTCCTGGACGGTGGCGGCCGGCCTGCGGGAGCCGCCGCCCTCGACGCGGACGTGGTCGGTGGTCGTCCCGTCCGCGAGCAGGGAGGTGGCGTGGATGCCGTAACCGTCGGGGACGCGTCCCACCAGGACGGCGCCCGCGCCGTCGCCGAAGAGGCTGACCGTCCTGCGATCCGTCCGGTCCATGATCGTGGAGTAGGTGTCCGCTCCGATCACCAGGACGTTGCGCCAGTCGCGGTGGGCGCACAGCATCGCGTCGGCCACGTCCAGGGCGTACAGGAAGCCGGAGCAGACGGCGTTCAGGTCGAAGGCCGGTACGCCACCGAGGCCGAGCTGCGCCTGCACGAACACGGCCGTCGCGGGCTGGGGTTGGTCGGGCGTCGTGGTCGCCACGATCAGCGCGTCGATCTCGCTCGGCTCGTACGGGGCCTCGTGCGGAGGTGTCAGTAACCGGGTCGCGGCGGCCGCGGCGAGGTCGGACGTGGCCGCGTCCTGCTCCGCGTACCGCCGTTCACGGACCCCGGTACGCTCCTCGATCCACTCCTCGCTGGTCCCCGCCCAGGCGCCGATCCGCTGGTTGTCCACGACACGGGACGGCACGTGCCCGGCGACGCGAAGTATTCCATTCGGCATGGATTCCCCTTTTGAAGCATTAATCCTGCAATGACCAATCAGTGACTGCTGAACCCATCTACCTCAGCCCTACGGTGGTAAACAGTTGCCCTACTGCTTGTGATTGGTATCACTGAGTGATATTCCAGCCACCTAAGGTGATCGCTTATGACCGTTCAATGCACGCAAAACCGGGCAAATCGGCTCTCCGTTACGTTCCTTCGTGGGGCCGAAAAGGGGCATGACGTCGCGGGGTGTGGGCGCGGCCGCGCCATCGTCGGGGCAGGTGAGACGGGGCTCAGGCCGCGAGCGGCGGAAGCCGGCCCCGAGCCTCGCACGCCTGCGTTGCACAGCAGTTGAACGTTCCGCAAGGGGAGTCTTCAGGTCATGGCCGAAGACATTTCACCGCGCGCTGTCCATCCGGGACGCAAGATCCGTTACCGCCGAACCATTACGAGGGCAACGCGGTCGGCGTAGGCATGGAGCCTGTGCGCGACCGGGCACGCTCGGCGCGCGCTCATGTTCGTGACGCATAGTCCATGGGTTCACGCGGTAGAGTCGGCGCCATGGGCATGAGTCTCGACGACCGGGTGAGGTCCGCTGTGGCCGCTTTGCTGTATGCGTCGGGGGAGTCGCAGTCCGACCTTGCCGCCGTTCTGGGGGTCACGCAGGGGCAGGTGAGCCGTCGTCAGTCCGGCGCCGCATCCTGGAGCCTGGCGGACTGCGAGGCGGTGGCCGCGCACTACGGCATCGACGCGCTGGATCTCCTGGCCGGTCCCACCCGCGCCGCCGAGTCGATGCCCGCGCAACGCCGTCGTGCTCGCCGCCGGGCCAGGGCGACCGGGCCCGCAGCCGCACAGGCCGGCGGTGAGCGGTGACCGGCTTCGACGCGATCGACGCGCTGCTCGCCCAGGCGAAGCAGGAGGTCCCCCTGCCGCCCGCCGGGCAACGGCGTGGCCTGCGCGAGGAGTTGAACGTCTCACGTGCCGCGCTCGCCAGGGCCATGGGCGTCAGCCCGTCCACGGTCGCGGGCTGGGAGAGCGGCCGGGAACCGAGTGGTGAGGTACGGGAGAAGTACGCGTACTTCCTGGACGGAGCCCGTGCCCGCGTGACTGCCGCCGCGGGCGAAGCGGATCCCGGCGACGGGACAGCGGAGGACTTCGAGGACGTCGACCAGTGGGAAGCGGGCCCGGGCGACGGCCAGAGGGAGGGGGGCCCGGGCGACGACCAGGACGACGTCGACACCCTGCCGTCCCCTCAGCCGTGCGTGCTGTGCGGACACCCCGCACGTCATCAGGTCGAGGGGTTCCCCCAGCATCTGGATCCCGACGCTTGCGGTTCCGCCCAGCCCGAGCCGACACCCGGGACCCGCCCCGTGGCGGCACCCGAGCCTCTTCCCGCGGCCACACCTGCGTCTCACCGCACGGCGGCAGCCGAGTCTGTTCTCGCGGCCACACCTGAAGCTCACCGCACGGCAGCGCCCGCAACGGACTCCGGGCCCGCGCGAGATGCAGCCGAACTCAGCGCCTCGCGGCGACCGGCGAGCGCCTCACCCCGGAAGGAGACGCACGCAGTCAAGGTCGTCCCCGCCGGACGACGCATGCAGACCGCGGGCGGCACCCCGGACCCGATCCGGACAGCGGTCGCGACCGCCCTAGCCGACCACGCCGGTGACGTCGAGGCGGCGACCGCGGCACTGGTCAAGCGGGCGATCCCCGACGCGATGACCCTGCTGGACCACACGCGCAAAGGCGGCCGCTACGACGTGGTCGCCCACCCGCCGCTGCCCGAGATCCTGCGCAAGCAGAGCGCGCGAGGCGCCGACCACATCTGGGAGGCCCGCCCCAAGTGGGCGAGGGTCGAACTCCCGCCCGGAGTACACGAGGTGACGGCCCTGGACGTCAACGGCGCCTACCTGTCCGCCCTCAAGACCCACCTGCCGATCGGCGCCCTGGAACACTCCACCGGCAACCACCACGACCGCCGCCGCGCCGGCGTGCACCTCATCACCCCGCCCGCCTGGGACCACGACGCCGTCCTGCCCAACCCCATCGGCAACCGCGACGAGCCTGGCCCGCTGTGGGTGACCGAACCGACCCTGCGCCTGCTGCTGCGCCTGTCCGGCCCCAAGTACGGTCTGTGCGAGGCCCCCGAGATCCACGAGTCGTGGACGTCCGGCGCGACGGAAGGGCTGCTGGAGAAGTTCCGCGTCGCACTGAAGGACGCCCGTGACCGGGCCATCGCCGAAGGCGACGACGTGACACTGGAGTACGTGAAGGCCATGTACGCCAAGTTCGTCTCCACGCTGGGTGAGTCGAACTACAACCGGGAGCTGTACCGCACCGACTGGATGCACCTGATCCGCAGTCAGGCCTTCGCCAACCTCTGGTGGAAGGCCCACCGCGCCTACGACGAAGGGCTCATGGTCGTCCGGGCGATGGGCACCGACGAACTCCACGTCATCGGTGACTGGCGGGCGGTGTTCCCGGAGGGCAGGGGAGTCACCGAGGTGAAGGTCAAGGACACGTACACCGTCGACACCGATCCGAAGCAGGCGGCGCGGCCCTCCGTGGGTCGGGCATAGCGCCGATGACGTCCGGGCGCGCTGCCTCTTACGGGACGGTCGTACAGTGCCCGCAAGCCGTAGAGTGATCCACCACCTCTAGGGACCGGAAGGGACCATGCCCGAGCGGAACATCGACTTCGGCAAGTTCGGCGCCCGCGGCATCAAGGGCCACGAAGCCGTCGCAAGGCAACTGGACGCGCTCGCCGGCTACATCGTCACGCCCGTCACCGCCCGGCGCGGCCTGCAGGCCCGCCTGCACTACCTCACCCGCACCGACCACGCCCGCCAGGCGGCCCGCGCGGCCGGACTGACCGTCACCGCCCGCACGCTGCGCGCCTGGCTGGCCGACACCCGCACGCCCTCGCGCAGGAACCTCGAGCGCATCGAGCAGGCCTACCGCACCGTGCGGCGCGAGAACGTCGCCCGCTACCTCACCGCCCGACTCAACCGCGAGGGCCGCGGCACCCGCGTGGAGATCCACCCGGTCAACCAGTCCCAGGTGAACCGGCCCCTCCAGCGCGTGGTGGAACTACGCCACCTGAACATCCGCCGCTGGGACCGCATCGTCGCCGCCTGGCAGGCCGGTGACGCCCAGGCGCTGGACGACGCGTGGGTCGACCAGATCGTCGACCTCGGCTCGCAGTGGGGCCAGTACGAGTACGTGACCAACGTAGGCTTCGCCGCGTGAAGGGATGACGGCTGCCCCAACAGCCGCCGTAGTCATGGGCGTTCGTTGCGACCCTTCCTCCGCTTCCTGAGCAGGCGGTCGTGGGCTTGCTCGGAAGCCGCGGGGAGGGTGGACGGCTTTGGTCAAGAGTCCGATCCCTCACGTCTCCCGTCCGGTAAAGACGGTGGATCGTGGGGCACGACCCGCCTTACGGTGACGTCATGAGCGATCAACCGGAAGCCCCTGTCGCACCCGTCGAGGCATACGAACCCCCGTACTACGTCGCGGTGTTCACTACGGTGCGGACCCATGACCAGAGCGGCTACAGCGAGACCAACGCACGCATGGAAGAGCTGGTGAAGGACGTCCCCGGGTTCCTGGGGATGGACCACGCGCAGACTCCCGGCGGGCTCGGCATCACCGTCGGGTACTTCCGCGACGCCGACGCCCTCACGCAGTGGCGGAGCGACGCCGAGCACCGCGCGGCGCAACAGCGCGGGCGAGCCGAGTGGTACGAGAGCTACACCCTGCACGTGGCGAAGGTCGA
Source organism: Streptomyces sp. NPDC028308 (assembly GCF_055565855.1). Taxonomy (NCBI): domain Bacteria; kingdom Bacillati; phylum Actinomycetota; class Actinomycetes; order Kitasatosporales; family Streptomycetaceae; genus Streptomyces; species Streptomyces sp. NPDC028308. The sequence goes on along the minus strand of NZ_JBVHTO010000002.1, from coordinate 153,537 downwards.
ACGGAGCCACGGGTTCAAACGAGGGTGAGCCCGGCCGCACGACGGCAGGACGCCGGACCGGCCCCCGTGCCCGCAGCTCTCGGCTGATCGCATCGAGTCCCCGGTGTCGGCCGGCGCAACTTGCTGGGCCGGGCGGTAGCTCACGGCCTGTGGCACGGAGCCTGCTTGAGCAGCCACCGTTGGGCCGCGTCCAGCACCGCGTCCTGACGGCGGGCCACCGGCCGGGGGTCCTTGATGACCTCCTCGTCCGGCGGGATCGGCTCGTCGTAGGTGCGGCCGGTGCGGTCGGCGTCCTTGGCTCCCGTGAGTATGAGTCTGGCGCCGTCCGAGAGACGGTACGCGGCGTTTCCCGTCGGGACGCCCGCGGTCGGCTCGCCGAAGGAGCGGGTGTTCGGGCGGCCCCGGAAGGCCACCGTGACCGCCTCTCCCGCACTGCGCGTCTGCCGGCCGGTGAGCACGGCTACCGGCGGCCTGCTCGTCGAGAGGGGGCGGCCGGCGCTCCAACCGGCCGACTTGCCGTCCTCGTACGGAGCGCCGTTCCTGATCGACCACACGGACCTGTCGCCGTCCGCGTCGACGGACATGCCCACGGTGCCGTCACCGAGGACCGGTCCGGCCACGGCCAGCACGGGCCATATGCCGCCACCGGTCTCGCGCCTGAGGTCCACCACCCAGCCACAGGCTCCCTCGCCGTCGGCTTTCGCGACGGCCTTCCGGCCCTGCCGTACGTACGCGTCGTGCGTTTCCGTGGGACCGTCCACTCCGGGCAGGGAGATGTATCCGATGCCGTTCTCGAGGGAACGGGCCTCCAGATCGTCGAACGTGCTCGTAGGTGTCCCCAGGACCTCGTCGGCCTGCTCGGGGTCCCAGAAGGTGCTGTGATGGTCGCCGAGAGCCGCCAGAGCAGACCTGATCGCCGGGTAGGTGTCCGACGGCTTCTGCGCCGCACCGGCGCGCGTGAAGGCCTTGCTCCGGATGGCGGTCCAGTCGAGCTTGTGCCGGTTGAGGGAGTGCTTCTCCATGATGCCCAGTGCCTTCGACAGATACGTCCGTGCCGTGGGCGCCATGTCGTCGCCGGGCGAATCCTGCGCACCGTTCGTGCATCCCGAGGCTGCGACGACGACAGCCACCATCCAGACCCAGGAAGCCCTGCGCAGTGAACGTCCCCGGCCCATCCGCCCCCCAGCTCCCGTTGCAGAGGCCACTCTCACGTTTGTGGCGTCGGCGTACTCGCTGCACATCGGGCTATCGCCCGGGCGGTCGGCAGGAGATGATGCAGGTGGACGAGGTGCCACTGGACGGCTCCTTCAGACGAACGGGGAAGTCGTGATCTTCATTGTCTGCGCTGTGGCCGTACTCGTGGCCGCCGCTGCCGCGTGCTTGGTCGTACTGCGCCGCAGGGGCGGGTCGGGGGAGCGGGGAGCGCAGCAGGGCGCCGCGGCGGAGCAGGGACTCGCTCAGGGCGTGGCGGCGGCGAACGCCGCGCGGCAGAACTCGGGGCCGTTCTGACCGGGCCCGCTCATGGTGACGGGTGAGCCAGAACGGCGGGCTGGGAAAATGGCGTTGCGCTGTCTCTGACCGGCGGGGAGGCTGGCTCACCGGAGGTGCCCGAGATGAGCAGCGTCGTGTTGCGGCTGTCGGTCCGTGACTTGGTGGAGGCGGACCTGGCCTCGTGCGGGTGGGCCGGCTCCGAGCACCACTTGGCCCGCGTCGCCGAGCAGTTGGAACGTGCCCGGCTCGGCGAGGTCGACTACCTCGCGGTCTGCCCGAAGACAGACCTCCCTGTGGCGAAGGGCGGCATCGACTACCAGGTCAAGGACGGCGTCGGCACGCTGTGGCAACTCGCGGTCCACCCCGCACTGCAGTCGTGCGGGATCGGCACGCTTCTCATCGAAGCCGCGGAACTGCGGATCAGGAGCCGGGGTTTGCGGCAGGCGGAGCTCGCGGTGGAGGAGAGCAATCCCCGCGCACGTGCGCTCTACGAACGCCTGGGATATGTCGCGTACGACCGCCGGCCCGACTCGTGGGACCAGCAGGGCCCCGATGGCTCGCTGCGCCGCTACGAGACGATCTGCACGGTGATGCGGAAGGAACTCGCGTAGGGGCGGTCACCATCAGGGACCGCCGGCTGACACGTCGTTGTCCTCCGATGTCGGCGTGGTGCCGGGCTCAAAGTGTGCCTTCTGCCACACGGCCTTGAACCGGGGCCGGGCCGAAGGGGCCTGCTGTCGCCTTGACCCGCTGCATGACGGTCAGCTGGTAGGCGAAGTACACGGCGGCTGCTGCGGCTCCGAGGTGCAGCACGTCGGACACCATGTCCTGGGTCACCCCCGACCGGGCCTCGGCGAGTGTCGTGGAGTGCTTGTACTTGTAGGCGGCGAGACGACCGAACAAGCCGCTGGCCAAGAACAGCGTCCACCACAGGTGCACCGGCCACAGACGAGACTGGTACGGCTCGCCGTCGCGTGGCAGCGGCGTGGCAGCGGTCCACGTGTCGGCTGCCACCCGGTGCGGCATCCAGAGGTTGGCCAGTGGGATGCACCAGGCCCAGACGGCCCAGCTCGGTCCGTTGCGAAAACGGTCCGGGCCCAGAGGCTCCGTCCTGCGGCGCATGTGGAGGAACCAGACGACGAAGACGATCGCGCACGGCAGGTACGCGATGACCTGGTACCGGGCGGCCGCGTCGTACAGCGAGACAGCCGAGTCGAAGCTGCCGGTCGCGGCCGCGGCGAACCCGCCGTCCGTCCCGATCGCCGCCCTGAGCCGGAAGCACGCCACGAGACTCAGGACGTCACAGGCGGCGGCCAGGACGAGGCCGGTCACCATGGCGGCCAGGAGGCCGAACGAGGCCATCGGGGCCCAACTCGGCGATGCCGGGTCAGGACGCGGTTGACTGAATGCGGACATGACGGTGTGGCCCCCCACGGACGTGATACGCGAATGGTCGCGGCAAGATCACACGGCTGACGCACGATACGCCGCCCTCGACTCCGCCGTCCATACGAATCCGCTGCTCAGTGGGCAGGTGAGTGAGCGGGGGTCCCGCCACGGCGCATCCCGGCCCGGAGGTTCGCGTTCCTGTGGCCACCGGCGCTGCTCGACCACCGGGGTCCCGTTGTCCCTCGTCACGGCAGGCCTGGTCATCGGCACCGTCATGAGCTACCTGATGGCCCTGTGCTGTTTACCGTCCACCGCACGGACTAGCGACCGGTACCGAAAAGGGGGTCGAGTGGATCGCCGTCATTCCCGACGACGAGACAGGCTGCGGCCACCGGACCCCGGGACAGCGTGGCGAGTCGGGCCAATGCCCTCGCCTCGGAGGGCAATTCGGCCGGGTCGATACCCAGCGCCCGAGCCGCGCTGTCACGTCGACGGTCGAGGTCGGGCAGATCCCTCCGATACTCGTCGGCGACGGCCAGGACCTCTTCAGCCGTCCGGCCGGGAGCGCTCTGCCGCCACGGAGCCACCAGACATGGACGGACCAACTCCGCCAGCCCGACCGCGACCAGGCCGGCCTCGCCGTCGAGGCTCACGTACACCACTGGCCGCTCCTCACCGCCCTCGCCGACGAAGCAGAAGGCGTCCCCCGAGCCCGCACGCGCGAACTGCTCCAGTCGAGAGTCGAGCACCCGAGGCCAGCCGGACTCCGTCCTCCAGGGCCCACGCGGCGGAGTCCGTCACGTCAAGATCCGCGACCCCGGCGAAGAACTCGACAAGCTCCTTCTCGGCTGTCATGAGGGGAAGCAATGCACCAGGCCCGGCTGGTGCGTTCAGTCCGTTCACTCGGCCACCGTAGCGGGCCCGGCGGCGGCTGAAGCGAGCGCGGATATGGCTCGACGGTGACTGCCGGCGGTGTGAGGAGCCGGTCGGTCCCGTGCACGTTCTTCAGGCGGCGTAGGTGTGGCTGTCGGTGATGGGGGAGCGGCCCAGCCGCGACGCCCGCCGACGATGTGGAGCGGGGCAACCTCCGCTGTCGGCCTGGCCGTTCAGGATCACACGATCTTGAGGGTGGTGCCGGCTTCCTCCAGTGCGGCGGCCTCGTCGGAGGGCGCTGTGGTGTCGGTGACGAGGGTGTGCACCAGGGTCGAGGAGCCGACGTGCGCGTGGGCGATGCGGCCGAGTTTGCTGCCGTCGGCGGCGGCGATGACGCGGCGGGACGAGGTGATGGCCGCCTTCTTCACGGCGGCCTCGTCGAGGTCGTACGCGGTCATGCCGTCCCTGGCACTCAGGCCGCAGCAGCCGAGGACGGCGGTGTCGAAGCGCAGCGCCGAGAGGGAGGCGAGGGTGAGGGGGCCGGTGAGGGTTCCCTCGCCGGGGCGGGGCCGGCCGCCGGGTACCAGGAGCGAGGTCGGTTCGGGGGCGTCACTCAGCAGGTGGATGGCCTGCAGTGACAGCGGCATCACGGTGACCTGCCGCCCGTGCAGCAGGCGGGCGACTTCGAGGCAGGTCGTGCCGCTGTCGAGGAGGACGGTCTCGCCGTCGGTGATCAGTGACGCCACCTCTGCCGCGATCCGGCGCTTGGCGTCGACGGCCTCGTGAGCGCGCAGCGCGAAGGGGGGCTCGTCGCCTCGGAGAAGGAGGGCGCGGGCGCCACCGCGGAACCGTTCGAGCACGCCTTGGGCCGCCAGCTGGTCGAGATCTCGCCGGATGGTCATCTCCGAAGCACGCGTCAGGGCGGCCAGCTCGGTGACCGTGGCCGTGCCCGCCTCCTGGACGGCCTGGGTGATCAGTCGGTGACGCTGCACGGTACTCATACCGAGATTCAACACCACTAGAAACGAACAATTGCAATGTTTGAAGTGGTCGCTTACAAACAACATCGACGTTCGTTATGGTGGGTGCATGGAACGAGCGCTACGCGCATCCCGCGTTGTGACATTTGTTTACTTCGTACTCAACGGCATGTTGCTGGGCATGTGGGTGGTGCAGATCCCGGCCGTCGAAGAGCGCGTGGGCATCAGCCACGCGGCTCTCGGCGGGTTCCTGGTGCTGCTGGGGGCCGGGGCGTTCGCCGGCATGCAGGTCGGCGGGCGCCTGTCCGACCGGCTCGGCGCGCGCGCCGTCGTCCCCCTGGCCGGAGTGCTGTGCAGCGCGACCCTGGTGCTGCCGGCACTCGCGCACCAGCCATGGACCCTCGGGGCCGCCCTGCTGGTCTTCGGATTCGGGAACGGCACACTCGACGTCAGCATGAACGCGCACGCCGTACAGGTGGAGAAGGCGTACGAGCGGCCGGTCATGTCGGCCTTCCACGCCACGTTCTCCGTCGGCGGCGTCCTGGCCGCGCTCGCCGGCGCCGCTGCCGTCGGGATCGGCTGGGGCCCGGCCGCGACACTGGGCACCGCCGCAGGCATCGGCGTCATCACCGCGTTGGCATCGGCCCGCGCGCTTCTGCCCGCTGGCTCGACCGACCCCGCCGACGACGCCGAAGGTCGGCCCGTGGGGGAGAAGCGCGCCGTCGCCTCCCGGATCTGGCTGCTGGCCGTCCTGGCCCTGCTGGTCATGCTGTGCGAGGGAGCCGCCAACGACTGGAGCGTCCTGCACCTCAAGACCGTCCTGGACGCACCGGAGAGCACCGCGGCCTTCGCCTATGGGACCTACGCGGCCGCCATGACCGCGGGCAGGCTCCTGGCGGACCGGACGGCCGCGCGCTTCGGGCCGGTCGCAGTCCTGCGCTACGGCGCGGCTCTGGCCGCCGTCGGCATCACCGCAGTGGCCCTTTCGCCCTGGATCTGGGCCGCGCTGACCGGCTGGGCGCTGTTCGGACTCGGCCTGTCCGGCTGTATCCCGCAACTGTTCAGCGCCGCGGGCCACGCCGACCCCGCGGCCGCGGGCACCAACGTCTCCCGGGTCGCGGGCCTCGGCTACATCGGCATGCTCGCGGGCCCCGCCGTCATCGGCTGGTTGACCCATGTCACGGCCCTCAACCACACCTTCCTGCTGCTCACGCTGTTCTGCGCGACCGCCGCTGCGGCGGCCGGCATCCTGCGCCCCTCCCCGGACCGGTCGCGTACGGTCGAGCTGACCTCCTGAATGCGGCCGCCCGCACACGAAGAGGTCCGAGCACGGCCTCGGTGAAACCGGGTCGGAAATCCGCCGTCCGCTCGGTGTGCCGCCGCGCCCCCTACGTGGCCGGGCGCTTGATGACGATCATGGCGGCGTCGTCGTCCAGGTGTCCGCCCACGTGACGCAGCAGGTCGCGTCGGAAGCGGCCCAGGAAGGCGTCGGGATCGCTCTCGGTCCAGCCGGTGAGGCGCTCGGCGAGCGGGTAGAAGGTACCGACGGAGTCGCGGGCCTCGGTGACGCCATCCGTGTACAGCAGCAACAGGTCCCCCGGGACGAACGGGAAGCTCTCCACGTGGTAGCCCGGGTTCGTCAGTTCGCCCAGCCCCAGCGGAGGAGCGGGATGACTGGCGTTCATCGTCATCGGCCGGCCCTGGCGGAGGACGATGGGCGGAGGGTGTCCGCACGACACCATCTGGACGTGCCCGTCCTGGTCGGGGATGTCGAGGACGGTGGCGGTGATGAACGTTTCCCCGTAGGTGCCCGCCTCGCCCGGCTCCATCAGCTCCCAGCACACGCTTCGGTCGAGATAGGCCACCAGCTCGCCCAGGCTCGCCTCGCGGTGCGCTGCGACGCGGAACGCCCCGAGCAGCAGTGCGGCGTCACTGACCGCCGTCATCCCCTTGCCCCGCACGTCACCGACGATCAGCCGGGTGCCGGACGTGGTGCGCGCCGCCGCGTAGAGGTCACCGCCGATCCGGGCCTCGGCCTCCGCCGCGAGGTAGAGCGAGGCGGCGCGCAGCGGACCGATCCGGCCGGGCAGCGGAGGCAGGACCACACGCTGGGCGGTCTCGGACACGTACCGGACCTGTGTCAGCTCTGCCGCGCGACGCTCACGCACCACGCAGAAGAGGACGAGGCTCACCCCCACCAGCACCAAGGCCATGACCTGCGCCTGGTGATTGGCGGAGAGCAACTCGTCGGGATCGCGCAGCACCCCGATGATCGTCTGCGCGATCACCGCCAGCGCTGCCACCAGCCCCACCGTCCGGGGCCCGCCGAAAGAAGGCGTGATCGCCGGGGCGGCGACGAGCAGGGGACCCAGGTGGATGTCGGGCGGCGCGAGAACGTCGATCACGGACACCACGACGATCCACGCGATCGGGATGGCGACCAGCGCCCGCCCCGACCACATCGGCCGACGAAACCCGTCGAAACCTGGCGACATGACTCCTCTTTACACCTACCAGCGCGTGATCCGCTCGCTCAGGCGGAGACCGGCATGCGATGCGCCGACGGTGGTGTTACGCCGTACCCGGGTCGAGGAGGCCGCCACCCGGACAGCGGCGGCTCACGCCGCATCGAACAGGTCCGTACGCCACCCCCGTACGGCCAAGACGCGCGCCCGCAGGTCCGGCGCTCTACGGTGAGGGAGTGCGGGGAAGCGCTCGGACCTGGCGGCATCGGAACGAGCGACTCTCCCTCGCGCGTCCCAGGCACATGGCCAAGTGGCCACAAGGTGGCCGACCCGGCGCGACACTCGGCCACCCGGATCTGAGGCCCTGCAGTCGGTCTCAGGGCTCGTCATGGAGGTTCGGCATGCCCCGTCCTGTGTGGTCCGGTGCGATCTCGTTCGGGCTGGTCACCATTCCCGTCAAGGTGATCAGCGTGGCCGAGAACCATTCGATCTCGTTCCGCCAGATCCACCTGGAGGACCTGTCCCGGGTGCGCTACCGCAAGGTCTGCGAGCTGGACGGACAGGTGCTGACCGAGGACGAGATCGGCAAGGGCTACGAACTCACCAAGGACACGATCGTCCCCGTCGCGGACGAGGAACTGCGGGAGATGCCGCTGCCCACCGCGAAGGCGATCGACGTGGTGGCCTTCGTCCCCGCGGAACGTATCGACGCCGTGCGGCTGGGGGACAGCTACTACCTCCAGTACGACGGCCAGGTCGCCGCCAAACCGTACAAGCTGTTGAGCAAGGCCCTGGAGCGGACGGACAAGGTCGCGATCATCAAGATGGCGTGGCACGGCCGCGAGCGGCTCGGGCAGTTGCGCGTGGTGGGCGACGGGGTGATCGCCCTGCAGACGATGTACTGGCCGGACGAGGTCCGCTCGCCGCAGGAACTGGCACCGAAGCCGGTGGAGATCTCCGAGCGGGAGCTGCGCGAGGCGGTGGCGCTGATGGATGTCATCGGTGAGCGGGACATCAGTGAGTTCCATGACGAGTACCGCGAGGCGCTGGAGCAGGTCATCGAGGCGAAGGTGGAGGGCAAGGCGCCTCCGCAGCTGCCCGAGGAGAAGGAGCCCGCCGGCAAGGTCATGGACCTGATGGCGGCACTGCAGGCCTCCGTCAGCAAAGCCAAGGAAGCCCGGGGCGAGGGCGAGGACGCCACCGTGCACGAGATGCCCGCGAAGAAGACCGCGGCCAAGAAGACGACGAAGGTGCCCGCCAAGAAGACGGCCGCGAAGAAGACAGCGGCGAAGAAGTCCCGCCGCAGCGCGTGAGCTGGGTGTGGGGCCGGGCTCGGGGTTCCGGCCCCACGACCTCAGGTTAGACGCGGTGCTCCGGCGGGGCGCGTCGCAGTGCGCAGTTGGCCCACACCGGGCCGCGGCAGCCGGGTTATGGCAGCCGGGTCGTGGCCGCGTACCCCAGCCGTGAGCTGAGCCCGGCGTCGTACGGCAGGCCAGGCACAGCTCCGGCGGTGGGCGGGCGCAGGGTGTCCCGACGCCTGCGGTTTCACAGTGTGCGGGACCGACGTCCTGTATGGGCCGGCCGGGCTGCCCGACCCAGGCCCGGCCACAACCAGGAGGTCGGCGGGTCCGACTACCGGACCCGGATGAAGACCACGTCGTAACTGCTGTTCGTGGTGCGGGACTTCACGTAGACGCCGTCGCTTCCGCCGTTGGGGTTGCTCGTGTTGCCCTCGACGGTGGTGAAGGACGCCCCGGACACCGTCCGCACGATGCCTATGTGCTCGTTGCCCCCGGTGAAGTCGCTTCCGCCGTCCCAGTCGAAGGCCACGATGTCACCCGGCTGCGGGCTGTTCGTGACCGACAGGTGGTAGTTGCCGGCCCGCGCCTGCTTGACCCAGCCCGAGACGTAGGAGTTGCGGTAGGAACTGGCTCCGGTCTGCTTGGCCACCCAGCTCACGAAGGTCGCGCACCAGGCGTAGTTGCTCGTGGACAGCGAAAGCCCCACGGATGCGCCGTAGCTGTTGGCGCGGGCGCTGCCCTCGACCGTGCCGACCTCGGCCTCGGCCACGTCGAGGATCTTTCCGTAGCCTCCACCGGGCGGAGGTGAGGACGGCGGCGTGACCGCGCCGTACAGAGCGGCCTTGGTGGCGGGTCCGACGTGGCCGTCGACCGAGAGACCCTTCTCGGCCTGGAAGTCCTTGACGGCGCTGTCGGTGAGCGCGCCGAAGTCGCCGTCGACGGCGAGATCCGCGCCATGGTGGTTGAGCAGGCTCTGCAACTCCGTGACGCAGCCGCTGCGCTGGCCCTGCACGATCTCGTTCGGGCAGGAGGCGGAGGTCAGGTTGATCGGTGCGGGCGCGCCGTTGCCCCCGCCTCCGCCGATGTTGGAGTACAGGGCTGTCTTGGTGTTGGGTCCGACCTGGCCGTCGGCGGTGAGACCACTGGCGGACTGGAACGCCTTGACGGCCGCCAGGGTCGCGGGGCCGAAGCTGCCGTCGACGTCGACGCTCTGGCCCTTGCCGTTCAGCAGCGCCTGCAGCGTGGCGACGCAACCGCCGCTCTGCCCCTCCACGATGTTCTGCGGGCAGGACGCGGACCTCAAGTCCAGGCTGGTGGAGGGTGATTCGTCGGTGTCGTACAGCGCGCGCTTGGTGTTCGTGCCGACCTGGCCGTCGGCCGTCAGACCGCGGGAGGACTGGAAGCTGCGGACGGCGCTCGCCGTGCTGGCACCGAAGTCGCCGTCCACGACGACCGCGTAGCCATGGTGGCGCAGCAGCCGCTGGAGCTCGCTGACACATCCGCCCTTGTCGCCCTGGACGACGTTCGCGGGGCACGAGGAGGACTGGAGGTTGATGGGGGCGGGCGCCGAGCCTCCGGTCGCGTACAGCTTGCTCTTGGTGGCGGGGCCCACCCGTCCGTCCACGGCGATGGCGGTGGCGGCCTGGTACTCGCGGACGGCGTAGAGGGTGCTCGCTCCGAACTGACCGTCCACCACCAGGGCGGCGCCGTGCGCGTTGAGCCGGTTCTGCAATTCGGTGACGCAGCCGCCCGCCTGGCCCTGCACGATCTCGCTCGGGCAGGACGCGGAGGTCAGTTTGATCGGGGCCGGGGCCGCCACGGCCGGACCGGCACCGAGCACGATTCCGGCCGAGACCATCGCCGCGGTAGCGGCGAACGTCCCGACGCGGATGCGCCACGTCGTTCCGGTGCGGCGCGGGTCCCGACGTCGTGGGCTCTCGTCTTCGGCGCGTAGGAGGAATGCGAGTCCGGGCATGGAGGGGAGGTGCTCCTTCGATTGCGGGCACTGCACGGGACGGCGACGGCACGCCGGTTGATGTGTGGGGAACGGGGCGCTTCTCGGCGTAGCGAGGTCACGAAGCGTGAGGTCCCGGTGCGAACAGGGGACGGGAACACGCATCCCCGGCCCGTCCTTGTCGGCGGAGGACGGGCCGGGGATGGTCATGCGGTGTTCGCTCACGGTGTGACCGGGCTGATCGGCGGCGCGAGCAGCCCGATCAGCCCGGTCGGGCATGGCGGACCGGTCAGGCGGCGAAGCGCTTGAACGCGGCCCGGGTGCCCGCGCCGGCGACACCGTCGATGGCACCCGTGTAGCCGTAGTCGTCCTTCAGCAGACGCTGCAGCGCCTTGATGGTGTTGGTGCCGGGGTCTCCGTCGATGGCCCCCGTGTAGCCCCAGTACGTCGCGAGGCAGCGCTGGAAGGCCTTCCAGCTGTTGGTGCCCAGCTGACCGTCGATGGCGCCGGTGTAGCCCCAGTAGTCGGCGAGGAACTCCTGGACGTTCTTGGCCTCGGCCGTGGTCAGACCGAAGTTCTGCGTCGCGGCGACGGCGGCGGGCTGCGCGGCCGCCGTCTGCGTGGTGGTCGCGGTCGCCGCGAAGCTGGTGCCCGCGGTCGCCACACTGCCTGCGGCGAGGCCGGCAACGGCGACGAGGCCGGCGATGGTCCTGCCCAGAGCGTTCGGTCGCATGCGTTCCTCTTTCGGTTGTGGGGTCGGCACCTGTCCCGCCAGGAGGTCAGGTGGCGAGATCAAAGGTGCACGGCGCCGGGGTGCGGAGGCCACGGCTGTGGGACAAGTGGCGGCCTTCTGGGACGATCAGCCCGCTGACCTGCGGTGACAGCGCCCGGTGGGACGGCTGTACGGGACTCCTGTGACAGATGTGGCGGGCTCATGCAGAATGCGCAGCAGCGGAGGGGGCCGCTGTTTTTCGCTCATGACCGCTTTGGGGGAAACATGCCGCGCTACAAAGCGCTGCCCGCTGAACTCGACCCTTGCGCACGTCAGTTGGTGGGGCGGTTACGCCAGCTGAAAGACCGCAGTGAGATGACCATGCGTCACCTCGCTGTCAAAACCGGCTACAGCGCCAAATCGTGGGAGAGGTACCTGGGCGGTACGTCGCTCCCACCCCGTGAGGCGGTGGAGGCGCTGGCTCGGACCACCGGCGCCGACCCCGTCCCTCTGCTCGCGTTGCACGAGGTCGCCGCCGACGTATGGGGCGGCGGCCGTGCCGGAGTCCTCACCCGGCCCGGGGTTGCGACGCGGGAGCAGACAGAGGAACGGGAAGAGGTTCACGAACGGGCACAGGAGCAGGCGCCGGGACCGGAGAACTCGGTGCACGCGACGGAGTCGCAATTCGGGCCGCCGATCCAACCGGCTGCGCTCACGACGCCACAGGCCAGCACCGGGTCGGCTCCCGGACGCATTCCCCACATGGCCCTCACCGCGGGCCTCGTCGTCCTGGTCGTGGCCCTCTCGGTGGCGCTGCTGCTCGTGCTGCGCTTCGACGAGAGCGGGACTGCGGCGCCCGTCGCCGCGTCGCCCAGCGTCAGCGCAGCCTCGTCGCCGCCTTCCTACTCGTGCCGCATCGCCCGTGTCGACGGCCGTTGGTCGGCAGGCATCAACAAGGGGCGGAACACCGAGATCTTCTACGGCTCCTCGGGTGCCGACGTCGCCGAAGCGCAGTGTCTGCTACGCCGGGCCGGCATCTCGCCCGGCGGGATCGACGGCATGTTCGGCCCGCTGACGCTACGTGCGGTCAAGAGATTCCAGCAGCGCGCCGGACTCGTCGCCGACGGCATGCTCGGTCCGCGCTCTTGGAAGGCGTTGCGCGGATGACACCGAGTTCCCCCTCACCTTCGGGGGCCCGACTGGCCGTCGTTCTGCAGGAGTTGAGGAAGCGCACAGGCTTGACCCTGGCGCAGCTCGCGAACGCGACCACCTTCAGCAAGTCGTCCTGGGAGCGTTACCTCAACGGCAAGGGCCTCCCGCCCCGCAGCGCGGTCAAGGAGCTGTGCCATCTCGCCGGAGAACCCGCCGACCGCCCGTTGGCGCTCCTGGACATCGCGCGGACGGACCGGACGCAGGACAGCGGCGCGAGGGTGACGCCGGATCGGCAGCGCACGGGCCACCGAACGGACACGCCGGCCTCGGACCTCGCGCCTGCCGACCTTGTCCGCAGCGAGACGGCCCGGGACGGCATCGGCCCGGCCCGGACGCGCCTGCCAGATGACGGCCCGAGCGAGACAGGTCTCGGCAACGTCGATCACACCCCGAGCGACCCGAGGAAGCACCGCCGCCTCACGGTCCTGACCTCGCTCGCGTCGGTCTGCGCCGTGGTCCTGGCGGCACTCGTGATCGTCCATCTCCCTGATTCGCATGCCGAGTTGGCGTCACCGGGCGGCACGCCCCCTACGGCCACGGGGGCGCTTTGCCGGCACACCGCCTGCCAGGACAAGGACCCGATCACGACGAAGTGTGCCGCCAACCCGTTGACCCTCACCGAGCACGAGACCGACACGGGCGCCTGGATCCAGATTCGCTACAGCCAGGAATGCGGGACGAGCTGGGCCCGGATGTGGGGCGCCGTCGTGGGCGACCGCGTCGAGGTCCGGGCGACGGGACGGAAGGATTCCCTGCGCGGCGTCCGGGTCAACAGCAGTGACGAGGCGGACACTTACGTCCACACCTCGATGAGCGTGGTAGTCCCTGGCACGTCCGTCCAGGCCTGTTTCGTGCCCGGCGCGGGTGGCGCGACCGAGTGCTTCAAGACGCGCACGGACAAGGCCCTCGTCGCTCCTTGAAGGCGCGGCGCTGTCTCCGGCTCAGGACAGGCTCGAGAACAGCCTTGGCCGTGCGGAACGGGATCAGTAGGACCAGCGCCAGGCGCCCGATCGGTAGCGGCACGTGATGCTGGTGCCGGAGGCGTTCGTGGTGGTCGCACCGTGGTCGATGTTCCGGCAGTACTGCCCCGCCTGGTAGCAGTTGCCGGAGTTCGAGGTGATCGAGCAGGTGCCCGTCTTGCTTGCGCTGCTCCCTCCGCCGCTGGTCGTCGATGCCGAGTCGTCACTCGTGCTGCTCGCGGGGCGTGACGTCTTGGTGACGGTCACAGTCGGACCGGGCTTCGCCTTGGCCGTCTTGGTCACGGTGACGGCGGGTTCGGGTGCTGCGGTCACCGACCGGGTGGCGGTGACGGTGGCTCTGGGTCTCGCGGCGGCGTTTGCCGTGTCCGGGTTCTCGCCGGCCGCACCGAACATGCCGCCGAGCAGCAGAAGTCCGGCGCCGGATGCCCACACACGCTTGCGCTTGCGCAGCGGTCGGGCGTCGGGGCGGTTCGGCGGAGCTGAGGGCGGTATGGGGCTGGACGGGCCGTACGGGTTGCTCATGATCCCCCCAGGGACGCGGTGATGCTGGTGACGGCGGGACCCAGGGCTCGGCATGACGCCGGGCAGTCCCGCCGTTGGCGCGGCAGCTCTCAGTGTGCTTCACGGCGTCGGACGCCACGTGCCTATCGAGAGGATGTACGCCGACGGGAGCGACTGTGGTAGGGCCCGGCGGGGCGGCCCGAGCGGTCCGGGGCTCGGTGATCGTCCTGGGGATGCGACGTCCAGGGAAGCGGCTGAGAATGTTGGGGTGAGAGGCACTCATGCGGTGGGCGCGGCCGCTGAACCGGCGCCCAGGACCCCGAACCAGACGCTGGCTCTCGCGGCCATGCTCTTCGCGGTGTCGATGACGTTCATCGATCAGACGATCGTCTCTGTCGCGGCGCCGGACATCGTGCACGAGCTGGGCTTGTCGGCGTCGGGCATGCAGTGGGTCGTGAATGCTTATCTGCTGTCGCTGGCGGCGTTCTTCGCCCTCGGCGGCCGCCTGGCGGACCTCTTCGGGCCACGCAGGGTCGTCGTCATCGGCACCTTGGTCTTCGTGATCTCGTCCGTGCTCTGCGGCTGTGTCCCCAAGGGGGACTTCGCACAGAGCTGGCTGATCATCTTCCGTGCGACGCAGGGGCTGGGAGCGGCACTCCTGTTCCCGGCGGCCCTGGCCGTGGTGGTGGCGGTCTTCCCGGTGGAGCGGCGCGGCCGGGCCCTGGCGCTGTTCTTCGGCCTGTCCGGAGCACTGACGGCCATCGGACCGCTGTTGGGCGGCTGGCTCACGTCCTGGACCTGGCGGGCGATCTTCTGGGTGAACGTGCCCGTCGCGATCGTGGCCCTCGTCCTGACGATGATGGCGCGTATCCCGGACCGACGGCGTGACGAGTCGCTGGACGGAGTCGGCGCCTTCCTCATCGCGGTCGGCATGGGGGTGAGCGTGCTCGGTTTCCAGCAGGCCGCCATCTGGGGCTGGGACAGCGCGGCGACCTGGGCCTGCATAGTGGGCGGTCTGGCGGTGCTCGTCCTGTTCTGGCGCTATGAACGGGGCAGGCGGCACCCGCTGGTCAACCTGACGGTGTTCCGTGACAAGGCGTTCACCGTGGACGCGCTGGTGCTGTTCTTCGCCATGCTGGCCTTCGTCCCGGTGTTCTTCTTCGCCTCGGTCTACGCCCAGGTCTCGCTCAGCGCCTCCCCCAACCAGGCCGCGCTCTACCTGCTGTACTTCTTCGCCGGCTTCGCGATCGCCTCACAGTGGGGCGGCCGCATGCTGGACAAGCAGGGAGCCCGGGGACCTATGAAGATCGGCACCATCGTCGGCGCCGTCGGGTTCGCCCTGTGGGCCAACAAGCTGACCGACCTGTCGATGCACGACCAGTGGCCCTACGTGGCCCTCGCCGGCGCCGGCATCGGCTTCATCCTGGCTCCCGCCTCCACCGACGCCGTCAACCGGGCCATCGGAGCCTCGTACGGTGAGGTCACCGGTATCACGCAGACCGTGCGTAACTACGCGGCGAGCGTGGGCCTGGCCGTCCTCGGCACGATCCTCACCCACCGGACGACGGAGAACGTCGTGTCGACGCTGACGTCCCGGGGAATTCCGTCGGGTACCGCGAACGGGGTCGCGAAGGACATCGCGGAGGCCGTGACGGGCAACGGCGACGACCGCCGGCCCACCGGCACCGGGCCCGCCGCCACCGCCGCGCGCGAGGCTATGCCGAGCGTCCGCATGGACTTCGCCGAGGCCAACCAATGGGTCTTCTACGGCATGGCCATCGCCCTCGGTATCGCTTTCCTCATCGCCGTGCGGCACCCCGGAGGCAAAGGGACCCCGGTCATCGCCGAGGGCGAGCGGGAGGCGGCCCTGACGAGTCCGGCGGCCCCGGCGCCCCCGTCCGAGGGCGGAAACCGGACGAGCGCCTGACACGCCCGCGAGTCGCTCTACCGGGCGTGACGCGCTACTTCTCGGCGTTGAGAAGTGCGGTCACCAGGGCTTCGAATATGGCCACGTTCTTCGGCGAGGTGATGCCCAGGTCGAGTGGGGTGTCCCTCGAGGTCTTCCTTGTCGGCCGACTGCCCGGCTTCAGGATGCCCGCTATGCGGAGCAGATCCTTGTGCTGTTCGCCCAGCTTCTCGGCGAGCCTCTTCCATGGGTCGACCGGAGCCTTGAATCTGCCTTCCGCGATCGCGGTGACGTCGCGTTCCGGCATGCCGGTGTCCTTGGCGAGCTTGGTCCGGCCGGCTGCGGTGGTGAGGTCGTAGCCCGCCCCGCGTGCCCGTCGGCTGACGTACCGTCCGAACTCGACTGCGTTCAGGGGTTGTCTGCTGCTGGTCATCCACTCGTCCTTCCACTCGGGAATGCAGCAGCATGACACCTGGACGGCCGGGCGGGTATAGCGCCTCGTCTCTGTAGTTGTGGGTGCAGTGTCCCAACGAACACGATCGCGGCGCCGTCCCGCGGTCGGCCCGCACACCGGCCGCGACGGCCATGCGAGCTGCGACAGGCGAGGCGAGCGCGGCGCCGGACGGCTGACAGGCCGGGTGAGGAAATCGCGATCGGGCGGGGCATGCGGGACCCCGTCCGGCAGTCGGGCGATGGCTTGGGCTCGACGTCCAGGTAGCGGGCGGCGCCCCTGGGGTGCCAGCCGCACATACAGGCCTGTTGCCGACGCCCCCAAAGGCGCCGTCTCGTCAGCGAGTTGCTGACTGCGGCGGGCGTACTCAGGCCGACCTGAGTACGTGCCCCGATGCCCGGCAGGACCTCGCCCGGCGAGTATCGGCGCAGCGGCGCAGCCCAGAGGCGCCCATCCGATCCAGCTGAAACAGTTACGGAGATCCTCATGTCCCGACGTATTGCTCTGTGCGTGACCGCCGGTGTCGTCGTCCTCGGTGGAGCCGGTGCCTTCGCTCTCGCCTACGCCGGGGAGCAGCCCCCGTCGCTGGCGCACAGCACGGCCAACTACACGGCTCCCGACGGTGACCGGGACGGCTCGCTGACCTTCGGCACCGACGTCAAGGCGTCCTCCGGCGTGAAGAGCGTGAAGGTGCTGGCCTGGCCGCAGGACTCGTCCTTCGCCAAGGACAAGCTGACGGTCAAGGACATGGCTTCCGCCGAGCAGGCCGTCTGCAAGCCCTCGGCAAAGGACACCGTGCACTGCGCCTACACCACCAAGGCCACCACGTCGGAGACCAAGTCGTCCCCGCGCGGCGTCTGGCACGTCGCCGTCCTGGCCACCGCGAAGGACGGCACCCAGACCTTGAACACGAAGGCGGCCGACTTCATCGTCAAGTAGACGGCGCCGCAAGCTGGTTGGGCGCGGGGTGCCGGAGAAGCGGACGACGCCGCCGGTGAGCCTCCGCCTGCTGCGCACCGTGACGTGGCCGTTTCTCGCCACGTTCGACGCCGTGGCCGGAACGTGGACGCTGGTCGGTTCGATCAGCCGTCAAGCAGGCAGATCGAAGCGGAAGGCCGCCTGGGGGCTGCCCAGTTGGAGCCAGACGTGCTCGGGTTGACGTACCAGACGTACGGCGATGCCGTCGCAGCCGGGGCAGCGGCCGGTCAGCCCGGGCTCGGTGCCGTACACGCGGAGCTCGGCCATCGGTGACACCAGACGGCACTGGGGACACCGGCGCCAGGCGGTGGTGGGTTCGAGCGCCAGGATGTCGGCGAAGGGTCCGGCGAGGCTGTTGCCGTCGCGGTAGGTGGGGACAGACATGAGGCCTCCAGGTCCGGGGGGATGTGGGGTCAGCCGAATCTCTCGGTGCGGATGTGGCCGGGCAGGTGGCCCTTGGCGACGAGCACATCACTGACGTGTTCCACGAAGGGAGTGGGACCGCAGACGAAGCACTGAGGTCCCGGGGCGAGGTCGGGCCGGGCGGGAGCCGGTAGGTCATCGGCGCGGATGCGGCCTGCCGGCCGGCCGTTGCCCGACGGCGCCTGCCGGGAGTACAGGACGTCCACGGTCAGTGGGCCGCTGCCGGAGGCCAGTTCCTTCTGGTACCAGGCCTGGTCGGGGCTGCGTACGGAGTACACGAGGTGGAACGGCGTGGTGGACTTGGCGGCCTGGTGGGCGCGGACCATGGCCATGAGGGGCACTATCCCCGAGCCGCCCGCGACGAGCAGCACGGCTGCGGCATCGCCGGGCCGCCACACGAACCAGCCGCCCAGCGGTCCGGTGATCTCCACCTGGGCGCCGAGGGGCAGGTCGTCGGCGAGGTAGGGGGAGACCTCACCGCGTGGCACCGGCTGGATGCCCAGTTCCAGCCGGTCGTCCGTGGGCGGACCGGCCAGGGAGTAGCTGCGGACGGCCTGATATCCGTCCTCGCCGGTGAGGCGGACGTCGATGTGCTGGCCCGGGAGGTGCCCGGGCCAGTTCGGCGTGTCCAGGACGAGGGTGCGGGCGGTCGCGGTCTGCGCATGCCGTGCGACCAGACGGGCCGGCCTCCAGGTGCCCGTCACGGTCAGTCGGTCCAGCCGCGTTCCTCGCGCCAGGGGTCGCCGTGGTTGTGGTAGCCGGCGGACTCCCAGAACCCGGGGTCGTCCTGCGGCATCAGGCGAATCCCCTTGACCCATTTCGCGGACTTCCACAGATAAAGGTGGGGGACCAGCAGACGGGCCGGACCTCCGTGCTCCGGTGAGAGCGGATATCCGTCGAAGGAGTGGACGAGCCAGGCCTTCCCGTCCTGCAGATCCTCGAGCGGGAGGTTGGTCGTGTATCCGCCGTAGCTCTCCACCATGGCGAAGTCCCCCAAGGTCTCGACAGCGTCCAGGAGTGCGTCGAGCGGGACTCCCTGCCAACGGGTGTCGAACTTCGACCACCGGGTGACGCAGTGGATGTCGACCGTCGGCTCTTCCTGGGGCAGGGCCATCATCTGCTCCCACGTCCAACGCACAGCCGTCCCGTCCTCGGCGGTGATCGAGAACTCCCAGCTGTCGGTCGAGACGCGAGGGGTGGGGCCGGCGGAAAGGACGGGAAAGTCCTCCGTCGGGTACTGACCGGGAGGAAGGCGCCCTTCGAAGCGGTGAGTCCGCCCGTGGAACCCTGGAGAGAACGTGTTCATGTCGCCGCCCGTCTGATGGCATCGAGCAGGGTGGTCGCCCTGGAACTCCCTGGTCCGAGGCGTGCCCGACTGCCCGGCTCGTCGGGTGGGCACCGGGCGGCGACGCATGCCTGGACTCGGTCAGGGCAGAAGATTCTGCTGAGACGATCGAACCTGGCATCAATGCTTTCCCAACCTGCCGGAACTGTCCATTTGGGCGCGAACCCGCGTCCCGGCGTCCCCGAGGGAGTGGGGAACGAGGGCGCTCGCAGGGCACGTACACGCAGGCCGGGGTGTCAATCGATGCAGGTGACCGTCACGGGCGGACCGGTGGCGCAGAGTCTGCCGGACGTCCGGCAACGGCCATTCGATGCGGGTGCAAGTGCGCCGGCCAGGGAAGAATGGTCGAAGCCTCAAGACTGACCATGCGGAGGAGCGGATACATGCAGGACGCGCGAGCAGGGCAGGTCGCCGGCCCCGGGGACCTCATCGACGTGGCCCGCCTCGTCACGGCGTACTACGCGCTGCACCCCGACCCGGCCGATCCCGGGCAGCGCGTGGCGTTCGGCACCTCGGGACACCGCGGATCCTCCCTCGGCACGGCATTCAACGAGGACCACATCGCGGCCATCAGCCAGGCCATCTGCGAGTACCGCGCCGACCAGGGCACCACCGGCCCTCTCTTCCTCGGAGCCGACACCCACGCCCTGTCCGAGCCCGCCCGGATCACGGCGCTGGAGGTGTTCGCGGCCAACGACGTGAGCGTCCTCATCGACCAGGCGGACGGATACACGCCGACCCCCGCGGTCTCGCACGCGATTCTCACCCACAACCGGAACCGGACGTCCGGCCTCGCCGACGGCGTCGTGGTCACCCCCTCGCACAACCCGCCCGCCGACGGTGGCTTCAAGTACAACCCGCCCAGCGGCGGTCCGGCCGGCTCCGAAGCGACGTCCTGGATCCAGGACCGCGCCAACGAGATCATCGCCGCCGGACTCAAGGACGTACGGCGCATCCCCTACGCCCGCGCCCTGGCCGCATCCGGCACCGGCCGCCACGACTTCCTCGGCGACTACGTGGCCGACCTACCGAACGTGCTGGACCTGGACGCGATCCGTGCCGCCGGTGTCCGGATCGGCGCCGATCCGCTGGGTGGCGCCTCGGTCGCCTACTGGGGTCGCATCGCCGAGGAGCACCGGCTCGACCTGACGGTGGTGAACCCGCTCACCGATCCCACCTGGCGCTTCATGACGCTGGACTGGGACGGCAAGATCCGCATGGACTGCTCCTCGCCGTACGCCATGGCCTCGCTCATCGAGCAGCGCGACCGGTTCGACATCGCCACCGGCAACGACGCCGACGCCGACCGGCACGGCATCGTCACACCGGACGGGGGACTGATGAACCCCAACCACTACCTCGCCGTGGCGATCGCGTACCTGTTCAAGCACCGGGAGCAGTGGCCCGCGGGCGCGGGGATCGGCAAGACCCTGGTGTCGTCCAGCATGATCGACAGGGTCGCCGCGGACGTCGGCCGACAGCTGGTGGAGGTCCCGGTCGGATTCAAGTGGTTCGTGGACGGACTGTTCGACGGGACGCTCGGATTCGGCGGCGAGGAATCGGCCGGCGCGTCCTTCCTGCGCCGTGACGGCTCGGTGTGGACCACCGACAAGGACGGCATCCTCCTGGCGCTGCTCGCGTCCGAGATCACCGCGGTCACCGGCAAGACGCCCTCGCAGCACTACGCGCAGCTCACCGAACGCTTCGGCGCCCCCGCCTACGAGCGCATCGACGCCCCGGCCTCCCGGGAGGAGAAGGCACTCCTCGCCAAGCTGTCCCCGCGCCAGGTCACCGCCGACACCCTCGCCGACGAGACGATCACGACCGTGCTCACCGAGGCCCCGGGCAACGGTGCCGCTCTCGGCGGGATCAAGGTCGTCACCGACAACGCCTGGTTCGCGGCCCGGCCTTCGGGCACCGAGGACACGTACAAGATCTACGCGGAGTCCTTCCGCGGGGCGGACCACCTGCGCCTGGTCCAGGAAGAGGCACGGTCCATGGTGCTCGCGGCTCTGGGCACCTGAGAGGTCCGCGTCGACTGAGGTAACGCGCGGGTACGCCGGTCGTGCGGTGGGAGCGGGTCCGTGCGGGAGCCCGCCCGGTGCGCCGATGCGGCAGCGGTGTACGCGATGTGAGTCACCGCTTCGACGCGCATGGGAGCTGGGCTGCTCGGACCTCACCGGGCGGGATGCCGGCCGTCCGCACAGCGATGACGACTGCGATGTCGTCGTCCAGACGGTCGGCATCCCGCCCGCTAGCGGGGAGCGGCCCAACGCCGGCTCCGCGCCGCCGGACGACTCGCCCCGCCCCGTCGGGCGCCGCGATACCGCCGAACGACGCAGGTGAACCGCCGTACCGGGCACTCTTCGCAAGAACTTCGGCGCCGCTGTCGATCCAGCCTCGTCCCGTTCGACATCCTGACGTAGGACGCATCGCCCTACGAGGAAGCGACCGATGAGGGGACACATGAATCAGCTTCTGCGCGTACAGAACTTCACCGTCTCTAGCGACGGCGTAGCCGCCGGCGAGGACCAGAGCCTGGAGCGGCCTTTCGGCCATCACATCGATCCGCGCGAGCTCTTCGCCTGGGCCGGGGCCACGGCGAGCTGGCCCAATCGGAGCGAGCCGGGAGGAAGCCGGGGCCTCGACGACTACTTCACCCGGGACTTCAGTCACAACATCGGGGCCGAGATCATGGGCCGCAACAAGTTCGGACCCCAGCGTGGCCCGTGGAGCGATCACGAGTGGCGCGGCTGGTGGGGGGACGAGCCGCCCTTCCACACACCAGTGTTCGTCCTGACCCACCACAAGCGACCCTCGTTCACCCTCTCCGACACCACGTTCCATTTCGTGGACGGCGACCCCGCCACCGTTCTCGCGCAGGCACGGGAGGCCGCCGAGGGTAAGGACGTCCGGCTCGGCGGCGGTGTGAGCACGGTCCGGGAGTTCCTCGACGCCGACCTCGTCGACACACTCCACGTAGCCGTCTCACCGCTGAAGCTGGGGCCCGGCCTGCGCCTCTGGGACTCGCCCGAGGACCTGCTGGACCGGTTCCACATGGACGTCGTCCCCAGCCCTAGCGGCATGACGCACCACCTGTTCTGGCGTAAGTGACCAGAGAGATTGCGGGGAAACCCCGGCGGGACCGCCGCGAGCGATCCGGCGCTTGAACGCGTAGTCGTGGGCGAGTGACCGAAGATCCCGGTACTCGCCCACAACCGCCGGCCGCCCACCGAGCCGCGGACCTGCCGACTGTTGTGCGTGGTCGTCGCGCGTCCTGACCGGCGCTGGTCAGCGCTCGGAGGTCGAGCGGAAGAGACGGATCGCCGAGACCAGGAAGAAGATCCCGCCCAGCACCGCGTAGCCGGCGAGCGCCGTCAGCGACGGGTCCTCCTGCGTGGCGCTCCGGAAGAACGAGGCGCCGGCCAGGACAGAGATGCCGCCGCTGAGGATCATCGGCCACTGACCGCCCATCGACCTGCGGGCGACGCCCACGAGGAGCTGGACCAGGCCGGAGACGATCGCCCACGCGCCCCACACGCGCAGTACGTCGGCGATGTCGGAGGTAGTGGCGATGGCGATGCCGACGGCGGCGATCGCGCTGACGGCCATGTTGGCGTACAGGGCCTTGACCGGCCCGGCGGCGTGCGCCGACCGGCGGTCGACGACAGCGGCCACGACGTCGAAGGCGGGATACAGGAACAGCAGCAGCTTGGCACCGGTGGAGAGATCCGACCCCAGCAACAGCAGCAACGCGGCCCATGCGGCGGCGAAGACGAAACGGATGAGGTAGAGCCTGCTGAGAGCGGGAGCGGTGCCGGTGCGCTCGGGGGAGGCGACGGATGCCATGGGGTTCTCCAATGTGTGTGCGGTGTGTACGTGCGTGGAGGGGAGCGGGTTGGCCTGACCGGGTTCGGTAAGCCGATGGCCGAGGCGCGGCTGAGCGTGCAGGCTCGCTGGAGGCCGGGGCGGTTCGATCTGAGACTTCTCCCTCGGGGATGGGCGGAAGACCGAGGGGGGTAGAACGCTCTTTCTTGTTTGCAGCCTGGCACAGTCCCGACCGCAAAACAAGAGAGAGCGTTCTACCTGCTAACCTCAGGGGTATGACGCAGACGGAAGCCGGCACCGGTAAGAGGGTGTCCGCCGCCCGAGAGAGGCTCCTGAAGACCGCGGGGCAGCTCTTCTACGCGGAGGGCATCCACACGGTGGGCGTCGACCGCCTCGTGGCCGAGGCCAAGGTCACCAACGCGACCTTCTACCGCCACTTCCCCAGCAAAGAGGACCTGGCCGTCGCCTACATCGAAAGCGTCGACCAGGTGATCCGCACGCAGATCGACTCCTTGATGGCGGCGAACCTGTCAGCCGTGGAGATCCTGCAGGGCATCGGCGCGTCCCTGGTCGAGCAGATCCGCTCGCCCGGCTATCGCGGTTGTGCCTTCCTCAACGCGGCGGCGGAATTTCCCGCGCCCGACCACCCGGTCCACCGGGCCGTCGTACAGCACCGCGACTGGTACCTGCAGACCATCACGGAACTGTTCGCACGGGCCTCGGAGGCGCCCCCCGAGCACGCCGGACGGCACTACGTCATGCTCCGCGACGGCGCGATGAGCGCCGGCTACCTCGGCGACCCCGCCCAGGCGGGAGAGACCCTGATCCGGGGCATCGAGGGGCTGTTGCGCATTCACATCGGCCGTGGACTCGACGATGGCTCCGCACCGACGCCCGCAGAGACACCCACGGCGACCGCGGCCGTCGCCGACATCGACTGCTCACCGCCGGGCGCGTAGCCGCGCGCGACGCGGCACCTGCCGGACGCCGGTGGCTTGCCGCACGCGGGACCGGGACGCGTTCAGCCTTCGGCGGCCGCGCTGTTGAGGATCTGCTCCCGCAGGATGTCGGCGTGGCCGCAGTGCTGCGCCAGTTCACGCAGTGTGTGCAGGTAGACCCAGCGCAGCGGCAGTGGGCCGCGGCGGTTTCCGAGGAGCAGGTCGTCGAGCGTCAGCTCCGCCGTCGCTCGACGGGAGGCTGCGCAGGTCTGCTGGTAAGCGTGTTGGACTGATGCGATCGTGTCGTCCTCGTGCAATTCGAACGACTCGTCGGGAGAGCCGGGGATGCCGATCTCGGCACGAGACCGGCAGGTGATCGCCTCGTCGAACCAGACCTTCTCCACGAACGTGGCGTGCTTGACCAGCCCCAGGAGGGTGGTCTTGGACGCGACCAGCGACCTGCGGGCCTGCTCCTCGGTCAGCCCGTTCAGGCAGTCGTGCAGCGCGGACCGATGCTCATCGAGAAACGCCTCGAACTGCTCACGGAACGGCGCCTGGAAGATGGTGGGTTGTACCGAAGGCTGGGAGACCATGACAGTAACGATAGTCGGCTCTCATCCCTTCCGGCACGGCAGTTGAGCACGTGGCAGGCCAACCGTTCGCCGACGTCTGCCACTTGCGGACCGTGCGTGAGGCGACCTCGCCGTGCCTGGTGCGCGCACCGCGTCGGGGCCATCCCAATGCCGTACCAGCGCGACCGCCGAAGTACGCGGAACCCGGACCGTGGTTCACCGAGCGTCGGCCGCCGCACCGGAGGTCAGCGGCCCGCCCGGAGGTAGTGGGGGAGTTGCGGCACTGCCGTCGGCGCCGGAGGCGGCGGTGAGGTCCGTGGCGAGGGCGTACAACCAGACCTCGACGTCGATCAGCAGGGACACCGCCGCCGGTGAGGCCAGCGGCAGTACGTCTGCGGGCAGGGGCGCGAGTCGGACGTGGACCCCTCCCGTCGGCAGGTCTGCCGCCTCATGAGTCGCCGACGCGAGTCTCGTGGCGGCCTCGTGCGCCCAGTGCAGGAGGGGGGAAGGCAAGCCCGCCGCACCCTGCGACGGTGGCAGCCAGTAGGAACCGACCAGGACGCGGGAGCCGTAGTTGAGGGCGGCGAGCCAGTCGGGACCGTCTTCGCCCGTATGTGACGAAGGCTCCGTGCGGTACTGCGCGTAGGCGGCTTCAGCGATACGCAGCCGGTGCACGGTCGGCCGGAGCGAGGCGGCGGCAGCCGTACGGGGGGTCGCGGGACCGACGGGTCCGGTGGCCGCCTCGGTGGTGGCACGGACGACCGGCGCGGCGGTCCGGAACAGCTCCGCGACGCTCCGCCGCATCTCGGCGCGTGCACCGGAGGGCCAGGCGAGCAGACCGCAGACGAGTCCGACCGCGCTGCCGGTCAGTACGTCGATGAGCCGGACCTCCGCCAGCCGCCAGGTCACGGGAGCGATCTGGGCGAAAGCCGTGGAGACGACGAGGGTGAACAGTCCCTGCGCCCACGCCGGTCCGCCGACGGGCCCCACGGAGAAGGCCACCAGCATCATCGGCACCAGGAGGTACTCGTACACGGCGGTGGCGTCCCCCGCGGCGAGGAGGAGCACGCCTGCGGTCGTCACGCCGATCAGTGTTCCGGCGGCGGCCGAGCGGACGGCGGCCCACGTGGCGCCCGCGGTGGTGCGTCCCAGGGTCAGGACGGTCAGCAGCACCCAGAAGCCGTGCGAGAGGTCCAGCGATCCGGCGACCAGACGGGCGAGGGCGAGGCCGATGGCCGTACGGACGGTGTTCTGGAAGACGACGGAGCGCGGGGTGAGGTTGCCCCGGACGCGGACCCACCACAGGGAGACCGGGGCGGCCCCGGCATACCAGAACTGCTCATGAGGCAGTCCGGGCGTCGACTGGCGGACGCCGGACGCCAGGGCGGCAGCGGTGCGCGCGGTCACGGTCGACACCGCGACGGTCAGCACGGTCGACTGGCGGCGCAACAGCCCGTGCAGGGAGTCTCCGGGGTTGCCCGAAGTCGTGCCGCGCTCGGTCAGGAACCCGGCGATCATCTCCTCGATCAGACCGGGGCCGACGGTGGGACGCCGGCCGCGCAGGATGCCTGCCGTGTCCGCGCAGGTACTCGCGATTCCGCGCAGGAGCGTCTCCGAGGCCAGGTCCGGCGGTACGGGCGCGAGCCGTGTCAGCGTGGCGAGTTGGTCCAGTAGACGCCGGGCCGCCGAGCCCGCCTGCGCCAGTGCGCGGTCCGTCCGCCCCGCGCCGGTCGGCCTGTTGGCGGGCGGTTGCCGCGACAGCCGAAGGTCGCGGCCGGCCGCACGCAGTCGCGCCGCCATGTGCGGATCCGTCGCCTCTCCCCGTACGAGACGGGTCGCGGCATGTCGGCCTAGGTCGAGGGCGTCGGCGATCCGCTCGCGGTACGGCGGCTGCGCCGGCTCCGCGAAGAGGAACAGTTCGCACAGGACCGTCAGGATCGTGCCGACGGCCAGTCCGGCAAGCCGCTCCGGCAGGGTGTCGGGCGCGTAGGGCGGGAAGCAGGCGAGGATGTAGAAGAGCTGCAGCCCTGGGGCGATGCCTGCGAGGCGGGGCGCGCAGGTCGCACCGAAGGTGAGCACGACGGCGACCCCGAACATGCCGACGACGGCAGACCAGGTCGCCACCGCGAGGACGGTGCCCAGCAGGACCAGCACGACGGCGGCAGCAACCGCCCGCAGCACGGTCCCGGCCCGTCGGCGCCCCGATCCGGGCAGTGGGGAGAGAAGCCCGAAGGCGATGGGGGTGAACAGGGCGTACACGGCCAGGACGGGTCGGTCCAGCAGGTGAGCCGCGGGGTAGAAGCCCGCTGCCGCGGCCACCGTGACGCGTACTGCGCGCCGGCCCGCGCCGATGGATTCGGCCGCGGACGGCAGCTTCGGCATGCGCGTCCTTCCCCGGGGCGGGGCCGTTCGGCGGTTGCTTCGTCGTGCAGGGGTCATGGGTCGTCACATCATGTCGGGACGAGCCCCCTCGATCGGCAACCGCACCGGAGTCCTGGAACGGGACCGCCCGAGCGGCCCATCCACTGGCGAGCATCAGGGCGGCAGCCGACTGGGCGCCGCCACCAGGAACGCCGCGCTCGTGCCACTGCCGACTTTCCCGAACGGTGGCTGTTTCGAAGTCTTCAATGGCTGAAATCAATGGCACGACACAACCGGATGGGTTAATTCGGATACAGCGGCGCAATAGCTGACCAGGGTGAATTCCCGACGAGGCCTGGTCAGGCCTTGATCGGCTGAATAGATGAACGTCGGGCAGCGAGAGGGGAGCCGTAAGGATATCCGCGAACGGAAACAGTCGGTCCGTTCCCGTGAACCCCCGGTTGTGGCATGTTTCGGTCAATGAATAGCCGGAAACTTCCTGCCTAGCGATCATTGTGGTGGCTAACGTTTCGAGCGCTCGGGAATTCCTGAAGCGTCGTGACTGAAGGGAAATGATCCCCATGCGCACGAGAATCAAGATTGGCGTCACCCTGGCCGCCGGCGCCGTGGCCACGCTCGGCCTGGCAGCTCCGACCTCCGCCTCGACCCAGCTCGAAAGCACGATCGCGGCCCAGGCGCAGAAGGCGGGTCTGAACAAGAGCGAAGTGGCCGGCCTGCAGCGGCAGATCGACAAGCAGATGGCCAAGACGCCCGGCGGCAAGCAGATCGGCGTGAACCAGGTCGCGTGGCGTGGCGGCAAGGCCGTCATGACCTTCCCGCTGCCGGGTGAAAAGCAGGCCAGGTCCGTCAACGAGCCCCTCGGTGCGCTCGGCACGGCCAACTGCAGCTACCTCTGGACGTGCCTGTACGAGCACTCCAACTTCGACGGTCGGCGCCTGACCTGGTCGGACTGCAACTTCGAGAACCTGGCCAACTGGGGCTTCAACGACCAGACCACGTCCTGGCACAACAACCAGAGCCGCGGCACCCAGACCCACGTGTACAACTGGACGGGCTCGTCCTGGGCCCAGCTGTGGGTCTCCACCGCCCCCTCGGCCAGCTCCAACGTCGGCAGCGCCAACAACGACAAGGCCGACGGCCTCTGGGTGTGCTGATCGGCGCTCCATTCCTTTCACCCGTCTGTCGGGAGGCCGAGCGAATCGGACCAGCCTCGCTGTCTGAATCGGCCGCAGACGCGGCGTGAATCCGCTCTTTTCTCCGTTGGGGTCGCATCCCATTTCGGATGCGGCCCCGTTCGGATGCGGCGACGCGGTGGGCGAAATACTTAACGCCGGACGAGGAGCGAAAAGGTGATCGGACGTCGAGATTGATGGCTGCGAGCATTATCGTGCCTGCGGCATTCAACTGGACGGCGGCGGTTAGTCAGTCATAGTTCCGTTTGCTGGGTGCCGATGCTCGATTACTGGCTGGTTCCCTTGCGGGGCGGTACTGCCATTGCCTCTGCAGCGGTCACTGACGCGGGCGGTCGCTGAGTCGACGGAAGCAGATGAGTCCAGCAGCGATGCCGACGACGGCGGGGAAGTGCTCGGCCTTGCGTTCGTAGCGACGCCGGAGCCGAACGCAGGCGGCGACGCATGACGCGATTCGCGCGACGACCCGCCGAAAGGTGATGTTTTAGTCGTAGGCGAGCTTGTTGTCCTTGGCCTCAGCGTGGAAGGCGGGGAACGGGAGCCGTCGACCCCGCGCCCCGCAAGGCCACTCCGCGACGGTGTCCCCTCCTCTCGTTACTCACGAGTGCTCTGTCGCACCTGTGTGCGACTATCACCTCAACGACCAACGACTCAGGGGGCTTTCGTTTTGGACGGCAACTTCAGCCTGCTCGTGAGACGAGGGCGAGGTGCTGCGCGATCAGCGGTTTTCGCCGCTTTCGCCGCATTGTTCACCTCGTTGTTGACCCTGCCGGCGGCCAGCCCCGCCATGGGTGCCGACGAGGAGTGCGCGTCGCTCGCGGTCGCTCCCTTCGGTGATCCGGACAACGCTGTCGGCCAGGCACGCGTCGCCCCTGACTCAAGCGTTTGCTACACCGTCACCGTCGCGTCCCCGGGGCTCTATCTCGCACCGGCCCTGGACAGCGACGGCAACAAGATGACCCGGGAACTACTCAGCACCGACGGCAGCCAGGTGGACTGCTCCGGCGACACATACGCCACCCACGACATGTGTACGGTCTCCGCAGCCGGCACCTACACGCTCAAGGTGTCCAACACCGGCTGGGAAGAGAAGACCACGTCCGTCGCCCTGGTACCGCTCGCCTCGACCAGAGGATGTGCGGACGCCGTCGGCACCAACTGGGACCAGCCGGAGGCCAGTCGCAGCACCGCAAGCCCGGTTGAAGTCGACTGTCAGCCGTTCGAAGGCAAGCGCGGCGACCGGATCCGACTCACGTACGGCTCAAAGACGTACGGCGACTCGCTCGCCTGGATCACCGATGAGAGCGGCGCCCGGATCTGTGAGCGCTTCCCGGAGGACAACGAGGACAGCTGCGTGCTTCCGGGCGACGGTCCCTACCGCGTCATCTCCACCGTATGGCGCGCTGAGAACGGTTTCCCCGCCGAGTACTCGGTGAAGGTGCGCCGCGTCAGCGACCCGCAGGGTTGTACCGCAGCCCCGATCCGTCCCTACGGACCCCTGGAGCAGCAGGACTTCGTCGTCAACCCGTGCTTCACGTTCACCGCCGAGGAGGCAGGTCCGTACACCGTGCACTCGGTGAGTGAGGACCGCACGGTGGACGTGGCCCGGGTGTACGACGCGGCGGGTCTGAGCGTGTGCCGATACGGGGCTGATCCTTGCCGGATCAAATCACCAGGCACCTACACGGCCGTACTCGACGGCACCAACCCTTTCCGCGAGACGCGCGCCGGCGTCGTCGTCCTCGACCGGTCTTCGGACTCCGGTTGCCAGAAGGCCGAAACGGACCTCTACAGGGGAGAGTTCACCACGGTCGGGGAGTACGACTGCCTGACCCTGGACGCTCCGAAGGGTGCCAGGATCGCCGCGCTGAAGCCGCTCTCCGCTTCCGGCGTGAGCGCCGAAGTGGAGATCCTCGACCGGGACGGGGCGGTTCAGTGCGGCGCGGCCGATCTGTCGGCCGGGACCTGCGCGTTGTCGGGTGAGGCTCCTTATCGGGCGCTCATGCACACCACTGCCGGTGGAGCGAACGCGACGGGACCGTACTCCATCGCGTTCTCTCGCACGGACGCGGCGAACGACTGCGCTGTCCTACCCGCAGGCAGTTTCACGGCCGATGGCGCCAAGGCCACACTCACCACCGGCGAAGGCGTCTTCTCGCACTGCCTGAGTGTTCCGGCGAGCGCGCACACGAAGTCCGAGCTCTTCCATCTGACTGCCGATTCGGGCGGAGTAACGGCGAAGTTCTCGGTACTTGACGCCACTGGAAAGAAGGTCTGTGAGCGCAGTGCCACTACCGACGGCTGGACGCTCTGCTCCCTGACGCCCGGGGTGGCTCACACTGTGCTCGTCACCGGTCGTGACCAGACGGCCACCTACACGCTGGCCCGACGTGACGTCACGTCGACGGCGTCCTCTGCAGGCTGCGAGAAAGTCGCCGCCTCAAAGGTGGGCGGGCCGTCCGTACCCGGCATTTACGGTGCCCCCGGCACCCTGAACTGCCACCAGGTGACCACTGACGCGGTCACGGATGTCATCCACCTCGACGTCCGGGACACGTTGGGCACCGCCAACATCGTCGTCTTCGGCAGCGACGGCGCCACCGAGTGCTCGTTCCGCAATCGCTCCTGCGCGGTCACCGGCTCCGCGACGCACCAGGTCGTAGTACAGACTCCGGCCACACTGAAGGCGGCACCCGACTACCACCTGGACGCCCTGCGCATCGCGACTGCGGACGGCCCGGCCCCGGAGTGCACCAAGGTCCCGTCCGTGTCCTACGGCTACGGCCCCCTCACCGGCACGCTCGACGAATCGCACAGCGCCGTGTGCGCAGTCCTGCCCACCGCCGGTCTCGACCGCTTCAACACGACGATCACGGACACCACCGGCGCCGGAACCACCGCAGTGCCGGCCCTTTACAACAGCACCTGGAGCAACGGCTGCACACTGTCGTCCTCCGGCAGTTCGTGCGCGGTGGGCGGTTCGTCCTCGGCCGCCAGCCCCACGGTGTTCGTGCTCGGCCTGCCGGAGAAGGCATCCCGCACCGCCTACAGTGCCCAGCTGACCTGTTCCTCCGCGCTGTGCGGAACGGACAAGGTGAGCGTCACGGCGGTCAGCCCGGACACCGGAGCCTCCGGCAGCAGGACCACGCTCACCGTGACCGGCTCCGCGCTGCCTGCGAACGCCACGGTTCGGCTGACTCGTGGCGGGGAGACCCTCACGGCCACGACCCAGTCCGTCTCCGCCGACAACCGCACGCTGAAGGCGGTACTCGATCTGGCCGGCGTCACCGTCGGCACGTGGAATGTGAGCGTGCTGACCACCTGCTGCGAGTACGCGCGCGGCACGTTCACAGTCACGGCGGCTACGAAGTGATTCACCCACGTAATCGTTCGAAGACTCGCTGAGATGAAAGAACGGGATGGCGCCACCTCATGACCGTCCATGTGGAGTTCCCGAACGTACGGAGCAACGTCGTGGCTGCTCTGGTATCCCTCGCGGGCGACGTGGACGACAAGGTCTATCTGGCCTCGCCCCGGTGGCCGGCCGTGGTGGCGTACGCGCGAAACATGCTGGAGGCGATGCGCGCGGATCGCTGAGGGGGAGTGGTGTACAACTCATCAGAGGGGCCAGGTCTCCGCCCGCGGCGGCCTAGCCCCGGCTGCATTCACCGCACAGACGCGGCATCCGCCCCCGGGGGGAACTGCACGCGATTGTGCCGCCATCGATCGTGGCGGCTGACGGCGCAAACCGGACTGGCCAGGATCTCGACCACGAAGGCGGCCGGGCTCTCGACGGCCATTCCGCGCGTCCGTCCACTCTGTATGTGAGCGATGAGTTTGCGCGATGGCTCAGGTCTTCCCTGCATGACTCGAACGTTCGCTGACAGCCCGGCCGGTCTCGGCTGCTTCGCCGACGGAGCCGACCCCAGTCCGGACGTCGGATCGGACCCTGGCAGCGCGCGGCCTGGCGCCCGGCAGATCCTCCGCACTGGGGTGCCGCACCCCGCTCACCTCGTGCCGGGACGCCGGGCCACCGCCGTTCACCGGCGAGTCGACGCGCGTGACGGTGCGGTGGAGCGCGATGTGGACAGCGGCCTAGACCTCGACGCACCAGGCCTACGACGTCTTCCGGTGATCCGATGACTACTGTCCGCGTCAATGAGATCGCCTTGGGCATCGAGACGTTTGGTGACGACGACGCGCCGCTCGTCCTGCTCGCGGGCGCGACGACGATGCTTTCCTGGCCCGACGCGCTGTGTGAGCGCCTAGCCGCCGGCGGACGCCGTGTCGTGCGCTATGACCTGCGCGACAGCGGGGAATCGACGACGAAGGATCCGGCGGCGCCTGCCTACACCTTGCGCAGCCTCGCCGCCGACGCGGTGGCTCTTGTTGATGCGCTCGGCGCAGGCCCCGCACACCTCGCGGGGATCGGCGTCAGCGGGATGGTCGCCCAGGTGGCAGTGCTCGAACACTCGGACGCCTTCTCGGCGCTCACCCTGCTTAACACCCGCGCGGTTGCCCCGGGCCCGCCCGACGAGGACCTTTCCGACCATGACCAGGAGACGATGGGTCGGCTGTTCGGGCGTCCGATGCCCGACTGGACGGACCGCGAGGCGGTTGCGGAGTACGCCGCCGCCGGCGCGGAGATTCTCGGCGACGACCCCGTCGCCGCGCGCGCAGTCGCTGCGCGTATCTGGGACCGCACGCCAGGCACCGAACCCTCGGTTCAGATGGCCAACCAGATGGGCCTGGTGTTTGCCAGGCTCGACTGCAAGCCCCGTTGGCGTGAGCGCCTGCCCGAGATCGAGGTCCCGACGCTCGTCGTTCACGGCCGCCGAAACCGGTTCTTTCCTGTGGACAACGGCGAGGCGATCGCACACGAGATCCCCGGGGCACGACTGCTCGTCCTGGAGGGGGCAGCGACGACGATCCCCGATGCGGCGGTCGAAGGGATCACCGAGGCGATGCTGGCGCTCGGGTAGAGAAGCAGAACGGCGCCGCCGCCGGGCCTGTTCGCCGCGCGGTGGCGCACGTCGAGCAAGGTGAGAGAGGGCCCGGAGCTGAGCGCTGTACGTGTCCGGCTGTGTGCTGCTCAGCCGGAGCCTTGGCGGCGATACGGGGCCGAGGCGGACGGACGGCGGGAGTGCGGGGTGTCGTACCGGTTTGACGTCCGCCGTCGACTGGTGTGCCGGGGGTTCACCAGTGGTTCACCAGTCTCCGGTCGTGAGCTGCACCGACAGGTCCCAGAGCCGGCGCGCATTGTCGGGGTCGAGAGCGTAGTCGGCGACGCCTCGGCGCACGCCCGGGGTGTACGGACCGGCCTCCTGGCAGTCCTCGAAGTACTTGCCGGTCACCCCGTCGACCAAGGGGGATGACGCCAGCAGTACGGAGGTGGCCGTGCCCTGGGCGATGGTCTTCTCGGAGACGCCGGACGCGCCGGACGGGTCGAAGGACGCGGGAGGCGCGTCCATGTGCCGGCTCAGTCCGGTCTCCCAAATGCGCCCGGGGTTCAGCGCGTTGACCCCGATGCCGTCCGTCGCCCAGCGCCTGGCCGCCTCCACGGCGAAGAGGATGTTCGCCGTCTTGGACTGTGCGTACGCCAGCCACGGGTCGTAGGGTTCCGCGATGAAGTCGGGGTCGTCGAAGCGGACGGGACCGTTGACGTGGCCGACCGAGCTGACGACGACCACGCGAGCGTCGCCTGCCGCGGCCAAGGCGTCGTGGAGGAGGACGGTGAGGGCGAAGTGCCCCAAGTGGTTGGTCGCGAACTGCAGTTCCCGACCTGCGGGGGTGCGCTGCTCGGGCGTCGCCATGATCCCGGCGTTGTCGACCAGGATGTGCAGCGGTCCGGTCCAGGCCGCGGCGAAGGCGGTGACGGTCGTCGGGTCGGCGAGGTCCAGGTGGCCGGCTCGCGTCCGGGGGTTGCCGGTCTCGGCGGCGATCTCCTGTGCGACCGCCGCGGCGGCCTGCGGGGTCCGTCCTGTGACGGTGACCTCGGCACCCGCTGCGGCCAGGGCGCGGGCTGTCTCCCGACCGAGACCTCCGGTGGCGCCGGTTATGACGGCTCGGCGGCCGGTGAGGTCGACGCCGGCGAGGACGTCGGATGCCGTGGAGTGCGCGCCGAACGGTGTGGTGACGCTGGGAGGCATGGCCATGTTCCTCTGATCGGTTCCTGCTGGCATGGCTGGGCGAATACGGGAAGGTCGCCTACGATGACACGTAAGCGGATTCGGGTCCGCTTACTCGTCCACCATAAGCGGAGCCGGGTCCGCTTGCAAGGGGGAAGCATGCCGCGCTCGCTTCGGGCGGACGCCCAGGCAAACCACGACCGCCTGCTGGAGGTGGCTGCCCGCGCCTTCTCGCAGGAGGGAGCCGACGCCTCGCTGAAGGCGATCGCCGCGGAGGCCGGCGTCGGGATCGGCACGCTCTACCGCCGCTTCCCCGCTCGGGAAGACCTCATCGAGGCCACCTACCGCGATCAGACCGACCGGTTGTGCGCCTCGGTCCGCGAGCTGCTCGCCGACCGTGCGCCTCTCGCCGCTCTGCGCGAGTGGTCAGAGGCGTTCGTGGACTACATGCTCACCAAGCGGGGCATGGCTGACGCGCTTCCCGCGATCCTTGCCTCCCGTGAGGGGCTGCGCCGGCACAGCCGTGACGCTCTGGGCGCGGCGGTGGCGACCCTGCTCGAGGCCGGGATCGCCGCCGGTCAGGTACGCGAGGACGCGGCGCCGAACGACGTACTCATGGCGCTCGGCGGAATCACCCTCATCAGTGGGCACGAGCAGCAGCGCGACCTTGCCTCACGACTCATCGGCCTGCTCCTGGACGGCCTCGCCACCAACTACGGGACGGCACTGGGCCCGGCGTAGTCGCACCCATGCCTTTCTGTGCCAGGCCACGTGACCCCGGGAAGATGTCGGCGTGCGCGACCGGGCCTCGATCGCGGGGCGCTACCGACGGCATCCAAGCCTTCAGCGGACCTTGAAGCCTCTTGAGTGATCGCTGGTCTCGGACGTACTGGTGGTGAAGCGACTGTGTCGCCCGGTCGACTTGCTGCCCTGGTTTCTCACGTACGTGGCTCAGTTCGCCCGGCTCCCGTGTTGTTCCTCCCGCAACCGAACTACCTCCGACCCTGGGTTCGAGATGCCTGCAACGGCTTGTCGGATCCACTCAAGAGCGCTGGCGTTCTGCTCGTGCCTGGACCAACTCTTCGACCGCGGAGGGCAGCGTGTTCTCGAAGTCGATGAGCTTCGCCCAGGTCGGGGTGATGACGATCCGGACCATGCCGTCGCAGTAGAGGGAGCGGACTTCGGCTTCCCACGCTGTGCGCTGGTCGGGTGTCATCTCGTAGGTGCCGTTCATTTGCAGGTACTCGTCCGGGATGCCGTCGACGGCGTCCAGCTCGGCTCGTCCACGGATGAGGAGGATCTTCGGCGGGTGGACTTCGGTGTCGATGGTCAGGGCGACGACCGGGTTCTTGCACAGCGCGGGAAGCTTCGGAGCGTTCTTCGTGGTGCACAGGATGATCTCCGAGCCGTTCCAGGTGAACGCGATCGGGATACTGCGGGGAGTGCCGTCCTTGGCGACGTACGCGAGGCGGGTCAGATCGCGGGCCAGCAGCTCCTGGCTCGTGGGGCGGCTCAGGATCTCCGTGATCTCGGTCGGTTCCATGGTGATCGCTCCTTCGTCGGGGCCGTCGACAGACCAGTCCGTGGCTGTTCGTGCCCCTGAGACGGAGCCGATGGGCGGTTCTCGACATCCCAGGCACGAAAGGTTGCAAGATCTTTTTGGGGCGCTGTGTTCGTGCGGTCGGCGGGCTCTCGAGACGCTGGGAGTTGCCGTGCGTTCCGCCCTGCACGCAGTAGGTGGCATCGGCGAGGCCTCGGGTACCGATCAGGGGCACCGACTCGATAGCTGTAAAGCTCGGGCACGGGGGCCCAAGACGGACGAGCCGCGCCTCCCATGCTGTAGGTGCCGGGGCCTGCGGAGCCCATTCGATGGCGACGTTCCCGACGTGATCCGCGAGCAACGAGTAGCCGACGTCGGACGTTGGATCCTCGACCCGCACACGCGCACACGCGCACACGCGCAGTCGTGCGGCGTGCACGCGCACTGTCCACGTACTCACCAGTAGCTAAGTATGCGAGCAGTGTTGAGCCCCTGCGCCCGCCTGTTGGGATGTGCCCATGACGACGACCTTCAACATTGCTCCGGCCTCCGGCGATCCAGCTTCGCGGACTCGATACCGCGGGGTGGCCTTGGCCATCGGCGGAGCAGCGATCGTGCTTCTCCTCATGGGACTTGCCAGCTACTACGATTCGCTGTCTGGTGGTCAGGTCATGTCCGAGACGGCGTTTCGCGAGCGCATGAGCCAGACCGAGGAAGCCGGGGAAGAGGCCGTTTGGACGGTGGGCAGCGATCCGGACGCGGTCATCGACCAGAAGGACATGGCCGACCCTTCGTGCGCGGACGACTTCGGGTTCGACTCGGAGGGAGTGGCCCGGGACCAGCCGACCGTCACTTGGGCCCCCGACTTCGCGGATCGCGGTGCGTACACCGCGGCCGTCGACGCCCTTCGCAAGAGTTGGTCTGCGGAAGGCCTGTCCGTGGAAAGCATTCCGGCTCCGGCGAAGGGCGAACCGGGGGGCGGCTTGCCTGGGATCCGCGTCACGAATGAGGACGGCATCGAACTGTCTCTCCGGCCCGACTGGTATTCCGGCAAGGCGATCCTCACGGCTGACGGCGGGTGCGTGCGGCATGAGGGGTACTCGGTGGACTGGGAGTAGGAGTATCACGTCGGTGACGGCAGGCGTCGGGGTTCGTACTCGACGAACTCGCCCGGCGCAGAGCCTCGTCCGAACGCTCTGCGATGATCGCGTCATGAGGCAGAACACCCGTGAGCAGGAGCGTGCGCAGGGCTCGGACGTCCATTGGGTCCCCGTCTCGGGTGGCGGCCGGTTGTGGGCGGAACGCTGCGGGGAGGGCAGTCCGGTGGTGCTTCTGCACGGCGCCGGTATGGACGCGCGCTTGTGGGATCTCGTCGTTCCCGAGTTGGCGCGACACCACGAGGTGGTTCGTTTCGATGCCCGTGGCCTGGGCCTGTCCACGCCACCGGAGGATGTGTTCGACGACGTGGAAGACCTCCTCGCCGTCCTGGACTACTTCGACCTGGATCAAGCCGCGTTGGCCGGCCTGAGTATGGGCGGGGAGACGTTGTTGGACTTCACTCTCGCGCACCCCGAGCGGGTCAGTGCCCTGGTTCTCATCGCGGCCTCGGCAAGCGGCCATACCTGGCCACATGATCCTGTACTCGCTGCGTACGCCGCGGCCCGCCGTGACCAGGACGCTGCTGGGCTCGCCGAACTGGAACTGTCCATCTGGGCGCCCCTCGGAGGAACCGCGCCGGGCGGGAGTCTGATCAAGTCGATGATCGAGGACAACGCCCAGCAACGCCTCGTGAGCGAGCGGCACTTCGTGGATCTGGGTCGCAACGCCGTCAACGACCTGAAGCAGATCGCCGTGCCGACGCTCGTCATCGCCGGCGACTGCGACCATCCCGGGATTGCCGTACTGGCCGACCGGCTCGTGGACGGCATTCCCGATGCCGTCGGTGAACGAATGCCGAAAGCCGACCACTACCTGCCGCTGCGCGCACCCGAACGCTTCGCCGAAGCCCTGCTTGCACATCTGGCCCGACGCGGGTAACAGACCGTGCGTGTCCCTTCAATCCGGCGCCGGCGTGGCGTACACGACGAGGTTGCTGTCGTAGCCGCCCGCCTCGCGTTCGTAGGTTCCGCCGCAGGTGAGCAACGCGAGTCTGGGCGCACCTTGCCGGGTGAACAGATCGCGTGGCAGGTTTCGCTGCAGGTACGTGCGGCGGGCAGCGACGATGTACGGATAGGTGTGGCCGTCGGCGGCGGTCACCGTAAGCCTGGCTCCCAGGCGCAGGTCATGGATGGCCGCGAACGCCCCGAGGCCGGCCGGAGTGTCGACGTGCCCGGCGACCAGCATGGTCCCTTGGGAGGCGCCCGCTGGGGAGCCCAACGCCCACCATCCGCCGCGCTGAGCATCCTTGGGGAGGAT
This sequence comes from Streptomyces sp. NPDC028308, assembly GCF_055565855.1. Lineage (NCBI taxonomy): Bacteria > Bacillati > Actinomycetota > Actinomycetes > Kitasatosporales > Streptomycetaceae > Streptomyces > Streptomyces sp. NPDC028308. The sequence continues at coordinate 115,583 of NZ_JBVHTO010000002.1, read as the reverse complement.
CACTTCGCCGTCGGCGGAGGCGGCTACTGGGACGACAGTGGCCCGGAAGCCTCCAGGGCCCTGGACTTCACGCGGCGGGGACGGGATTCGGGCGCCCGCATTCGCGACGTGGGGAGCCGCCGTAGGGGGCACCCTGCCCGCATCCCGTGAGAGGAGCGGGCCGGTGAGCAACGTCCACCCGGCGGCCGCCGCCGCAGCGCCGAGGCCGGCTGCCGCGGCGACCGTCGCTGGGCCGCGCACGTGATGCGAGATCAACGCTCGCGTGACGCACCACGGCGGCCGCGCATCAGCCACATGGCACCCGCTCCCGCGAGGAGTCCGCCACCGAGTACGACGGCCGTCTTGCTGTTCCGTGAGTCGTCGGCGGCCTGGGCGAACTGCCCGCCATTGCCGGCCTTGACCGTGCCCGCGTCCTTTCCGGCGTGACAGGTACCTCCCCGCACCATCTCGAGATGCATCGCCACCACTGGCCGTGCTGCTCGGGCAGCGGCCTGCACCTCAGCGTTCTGCCCGGATTTCAGCTCGCTGTCGATCATTGCGAGAGTTGCGGTGTGCGCGGCGTCCTGGGTCTTCAGCCAGGCTGTGTCGTACGCCCGCGTGCCGGCCTTGGCCTGGACTGCTGCGAGCTCCTGCCGCTGCTCCGCGGTCGGCATGCCCGGCAGCGTGATGTCCAGCTTGTGCGCGAGCATGCGCAGATCGGAGTCGAGCTTGCCGTGGTCGCGCACCAGTGTCGCACCGACGGTCTTCACGCACGCAGTCGTCGCGTGCTTCTGGGCGTCCCGTCCGGCGGCTATCTCTGCCAGATTCCCCTGATGGGCCGCCCTGGCGAACGTGTCGTCCTGAGGGCTCCCAGCGCCGGCACTCGCGGGGGCTGCGGCTATACCGCACACCGCGGCGGCTACAACGAGGGGGAACGTCAGCCGAGTACGCGTCACAACGTGCTCCTTTCGCGCCCACCGGCAGACCGGGACGGCGCACATGGGAAGAAGGGGGCTGCTGTAGCACCCAGCACGTATCGGTTCCACGAGACACGCCGGAATGAGCGTGAACCTCTCGCATTCACTCGAATGGCACGGTTCGGTGCAGCGCGGAGTCGATCCGTCTCCCAGCGGAACGTCGTCGTGGAGCGGGCAGGAGCGGCGTCGAGCGGTCTTGCGGTCTCGTCTCAACCGCGAAGGAGCTGAGTCCTGGCTTGTTGGCGACGCCGCATGCACCGGGCACGCAATCGGGCGGCCCGGTTGCGGTGGGTCGTAGTGGAGCGTGGGAGGCTGCGCTGGAGGGCGCTCAGAGGTGGCGAAGCTTGCTCTGCACGAGTACGAGGTGTCAGGACAGCGGGGGCGCCGGCACCGGCGACTCCGAGTGTCGTAGCTCAGCGAGCAACTCGTTCTGTCCGGAGATCAGTTCAGTCAGGATCCGACGCGCCGCGCGGAGCAGTTCGGCGACGTCACCACCGGCCAGCGCATAGCTGACCGTTGAGCCCTCTCGGATCGACACCACGATCCCTGAACGGCGCAGCACGGCCAACTGCTGGGAAAGATTGCTTGGTTCGATCTCAATCTCCGCGAGCAGGTCCCGCACCGCGACGGGCCCACCCTGAAGCAGCTCGAGAACCCTGATGCGCACCGGGTGCCCCAGCATGCGGAAGAACTCGGCCTTGGCTTGATACAGGGGAACCTGCACGCTCGCTCCCTACCGCTCTCGAGGTCCTGCGTCCGTCACGATCCTGGCGACTACGGGCTCCGCACGCCCTGGTGATGCACGGATGTGGATGTGCCGAGATGAAGAAATCTTCAATTCGTGGGCATGCGAAGCCGTAGTCAAACAGTCGGTTACACCTCTAGGTCCATCTCGATCCGCTTCAGCTGGTGACGGGCCATCGCGAGGTTGGAGCGGCCTCGGTCCAGGACGAGGTAGAGGAACAGCCCGCTACCCTGCCGTCCCTGCACCAGTCGAATCAGGTGGTACTGGGACCCCAGGGTGATCACGATGTCCTCGATCTCGCCCTTCAGCCCCAAGTGCTCCATGGTGCGGACCTTGGCGCGGATCACGTCGGTGTTGCCCGCGGCGGCCACGACCAGGTCAAGATCCTTGCCGCCGCCCAGCGTTCCGAGCGCCATGCCGCTGGTGTAGTCGACGACGGCTGCGCCAAGTGCCCCCTCCACCACGGTCATCGTTTCCTTGAGAGAGATCTCCACATTCGTCATGACGGTCCTCCTGCGGCTTCTGCCGGCTGCGCGGGACCGGTCTCCTCCGGCCCCGTTCGTGCGTCGAACCGTACGGACGGCATCGCTCGTACGAGTGACGCCAACCGAACCTGGTGCAAGGACCTTCGAAACCCACGGACGTCTGGCGATCTTTGATCGCGCCGGAGACGGAAGGTGACCGCATTCGGCGTCAGGGCTCTCTGCGTGGGATGTCTGTGTGGCTGTGACGTCCTTGGAGCCGGTGGCCGGTGGCCGCAGTGCACTCTGAGCCGAGGTGTGGCTAGTCGCTGCTTGATAACTAGACCGCACAGTTTGTTTGGTGCGGATTCACCTGAAGTGACTGGCTGGTTTCCACTCGGTTGCGAGAGGGAGTCTGTCCCGTCGGTACGGGTTCGACGTGGCGGGCGAGGGGACCCCTCTGACCTGTAACTAGTCTTCCGTGAGGGGGTTTTGGTCGAGTTCTGATGACTCGTGCAGTCGTTAGCGAGGGTTGATAGCAGCCCTAAGAAACAGGACGGTCGGTTCTGTATTGACATACCGTGCGTGCTGTTTTTGAATGGTGGAGTGTCAGACGGGCTGGGCGGATTGGGGGACGGCGTGGACATCGGTGTGCTGGGTTCGCTGGATGTACGGGTGAACGGGGTGTCGGTGGCTCCGTCGGCGCCGAAGCCGCGCCAGGTGCTGGCGCTCCTGGCGCTGCACGCGGACCGGGTGGTGCCGGTCGCGTCGTTGATCGAGGAGCTGTGGGCGGGGCATCCGCCGCGTAGTGCGCGGACGACACTGCAGACGTATGTCCTGCAACTGCGCGAGCTGATCGCGGCAGCCCTTGCCCCCGGCGCGGTCGACGTGGGCTCCGCTTCAGGTACGGGCACTGCCCCCGGTAGGGAAGATGCCGGTGGCGCGGCGGGTGAAGGGCTCTCGGGCTTCGGAGATGTTGAGGTCGGCACGTCCCGTGCAGCCGATGGGGCGGCGGGTTGTGGAGCCAAGGACGTTCTTGTGACGCTGCCCGGCGGCTACCTGCTGTCGTCGGGTGGCGGCTTCAGCGATGTGCGGGAGTTCGAGCGGCTCGCGGGGTTGGGCTACCGGGCGATGGACGGTGGTGACTTCGCGGGTTCGGCCCGGACGTTGGCGTCGGCCCTGGACCTGTGGTCGGGAACAGCCTTTGCGGACGTGCAGGCAGGTGTGCAGCTGGCGATGGAGGTACGACGGCTGGAGGAGAGCCGGTTGTGCGCCCTGGACCAGCGGATCGAGGCGGATCTACGACTGGGCCGCCACCGTGAGGTGCTGGCCGAGTTGACGGTTCTGACCAGCCGCTATCGCACGCATGAGAACCTGCACGCTCAATTCATGATCGCGCTGCACCGATCGGGTCGGCGTGGCGAGGCGTTGAACGTGTTCCTGCAGCTGCGTGCCACGCTGGGGCGCGAGTTGGGGCTTGAGCCCTCACCCCGGCTGCGTGGCCTGCAACACACCATCTTGACGGCCACCTCCGAAACCGCCCCCGCCCCCAGAAGCGGCCTCGGCAACGGCTCCAGCACTGCCGGCAGCTCGGGCGTCGGCCGCACCTCCGGTCAGGCAGGCTCCGGCGCCGACATCGGCGCCATCTCCGGGACCGACGGCATCGACATGGACGGTGTGGAGGTGGAGGGCGGGCGTGTTGTGCGGGGCGCTTCGCTCGCGCCGGTTCGCTGAGGTGGCTGTGCGGGTGAACGGTGCGAGGTCGGATTCCCTGGCGTTCTGGAGGCGCGGAGTATGAGCGGTGAACTGTTTGTGCCGGACAGCGGGGACGTCGTAGGTGAACTGCGGGACGTCCTGGCCGGTGTGGTGGGCGCTGATGCTGAGCGGGTGGATCCCCATCAGCCGTTTGCCGCCCTCGGTCTGGACTCGCTCCTGGCGGCCGAACTCGTCGCCGCCATCTTTCAGCACTTCGGGGTCCGGATCACGGGTGGGGCCCTGTACGAATACTCCACGCCGGCGCTGCTGGCCGGCCATCTGTCGGCCCTGCGTGAAGGCGCCTCGGTGTCGGCCGTTCGGACTCCCCAAGCCTCGTCCCCAGTCCTTGAGGCACTCCGCCTCCAGCTAGCAGGCCGTCTGGGCTGTGACGTCTGGGAGATCGACGCCGACGCCCCATTCGTGGCTCTGGGGATCGATTCCATCCTGGCTGCCGACTTCGTCGCCGGCATCAATGACACCTACGGACTGAGTGAACGCCCCCTCACCCTCCACGAGTATCCGACTCTGGCCACCATGGCCTCGTACATCAGCGCCCACACCAACACGGCCACGGCTACCCGCGACATGCCTGCCGTGGACCTGAGTACCGACGACGCCCCTGACGCCGGCAGCACTCGGACCGAGGGGCCGGGCACCGCCGGCGCGTCGGGCGATGTACAAGAGGTCCTGGCTGAGTTGCGGGAGCGCTTGGCGACGGTCCTGCACTGTGAGCCATGGGAGATCGAGGGCGCCGCCTTCCTGTCCGAGTTGGGCATTGGCTCGCAGCTGGCCGACGACTTCGCCGCTGAGGTGAACCGTGCCTACGGCCTGGACGAGAGCCCGGTCACTGCCCACGAGCAACGGAGTCTGGCCGCCATGGCCGCCTACATCGCGGCGGGCACCCGGGGCGTAGTCGTGGACGCGACACCGACGCCGATGGCCCCGGACCCCGGCGACGCACCCACCTCGGCGGGAGCGATGCCTGAATCGATGGTTCGCGTGAGGCTGGAGACCCACGCCGTAACGACGCCCGAAGGAAGTGGACTTGAAGTGGCGGCCGACGTGCCGAAGGCCGAGGTTGCGACGAGCGCATCGCGAGCCGAGCGTGAGTCGACGGCTTCGACGGTGCCCGCCGCGGGGAAGCCTGCCTTGTCGCAGGAGGAGATGCTGGCGCTCTTGGATGCCGTGCGTGGGGAGCGGATCGGTGTCGACGAGGCCGCCGCTCTGTTGGCGGGTCGCTCCTTGTGACTCTGACGGGGACCGCGGGGAATGGCATCTCGCCCTGAGGTGTGTGGGGTACCTGGAGATGAATGAGATGGCTTCATGACACGCGTATCGGAAGGGTCTGTGGGTGCGGGCTCAGGGGGTGAGGTCAGCGCGGCCGCGGTGAAGTTGTGGGTGTGCGCCAACGATGCTCTTTCACCTGACGTGGTGGGAGTGTTGGCGGGGCATTGGCTGGATTCGGGAGAGCGCGAGGTTGCTGCACGGTTCCTGTTCGAGCGTGATCGACGCCAGTATCTGCTCGCTCATACGTTGGTACGGCGGGCGTTGGCGCTGGAGGCGGGGCTGGCGGAGGCGGAGCAGGTGATCTGGCGCTCTTCGCGTGGCCGGCCGTTCCTGCAGCCGCTGCCCGAAGGGCTGCCCAGAGGCGGCCATCACCTGGATTTCAACCTCTCTCACGCGGGGGGTTACAGCTTGCTGGGCATCGTGCGGGCGTCGCGTATCGGGGTGGATGTGGAGCACCTGGATCGTGAGCCGCGCGCGTTGGAGACCATTCTGACGACGTTCACGCCGGAGGAGCAGCAGTGGGCGGCGGAGATGCCGACGGGGGAGTCGCGTAGCAGGAGGGTGTTGCGGTTGTGGACGCTGAAGGAGGCCTACACGAAGGCGCGAGGAGTGGGTCTGGGGCTGCCCTTTGACGAGTTCTCCTTCACTCTGGACCAGGAGACCGGGGTCCTCGCGTTCCAGCCTCCTGTCGATGATGCGGCGGGGCGTTGGCGGTTCGTGGAACTGGAGCCGGTGCCCCGCGTGTTGGCCGCGGTGGCCCTGCCCGCAGGTGAGGGCCCGGCCCCGTATCTGGAACTGCACCACGGCTTTCCCTGGGATCGGGCCGCACCACACGTCGTCGCTCTCCCGGCCCCCGCCACGAGCTCGCGCTCCGGTCCCTGCCGCCAGTAGAGGACTACCGGGCTCTTCGGTCCTTCCTCCGCCCCAACGGCCCGGCAGATGCCGCCTGGTGGCGACTGCTTGCCGTGGACCCGGCCCCCGGGCATTACGGCTCGCCTGGGCGGGACGACAGCAAACCGTTCATCGTCGCCTCAGATGATGCCCAGCCGTTTCGCTTCGCGCATCCATGACGGGAACTCGGACAGGAGCCTGTCGTAGAGTTCCGCATCCGGTACGTCGCTGATGTCGTCGACGGCGAAGAAGCCCACGTTGTCGACGCGGCGGCCGGGCAGGGTGTCGAACCGCTCCAGCACACCGTAGTTGGAGCGTCCCAGTCCGACGAACTGCCAGAAGATCGGTTCGTCCACCGCTTGGCGCAGCTCGGTCTCGATCTCGTTGTTCCTATAGACGCCGCCGTCGGAGAAGAAGAGCACCAGGGTGGGGGCGGCCGCGGGATGCTCACGGACGTACGCCCGAACCTCGGCGATCACCTTCTGTTCCTCATTCTGGATCCCGACCGCGCGCATGTCCACCTGGCCCGGCAGTAGACCCTTACGAGGCTTCTTACGCCGGAACAACGTCAGTTCCCCGACCCGTACATGATGCTCCAGCCACTGCGGCAGATCGCCCAGGGCAAGGTCCGGAAGCCGGGCCGGATTCGAGGCGAACGTCCATGCCTGCATCTCTCCGTCGTCGTCGAGCTGTGCGGCCACCGCCGCCATCCGCTCCACGACGTCGGCCACGACTCCCTTCGTGTACAGGAACGACATGGAACCGGAGGCGTCCAGGACCAGGATGACGCGTGCGCTCACCCCTTCGGCGCCATGCTTGCGCAGACTGACGGCCACCTGCTCTTTGCGAAGGGAGAGCCGTTTGCGCATGTCCACCGGCAACTGCTCCTCACCCTTGACCAGACGTGGGGTGGGGGAGGAGGTGGGGGCCATCGGGTTCTGGGGCGAGGTGGGAGCGGGCGGTGCTGTCGGCGCGGGCCGGGCCGCGGGGGCGGGCGTGGGTGTCGGCGGCGGGCTGGGCGCGGGCGGGAACGTGGGTGCGGGGGAAACCGACGACGCAGTGAGGCTCGGTTCCTCGTCCACGCTGATTCCGAAGTCGGTGGCCAGGCCCGCGAGTCCGGAGGCGTACCCCTGGCCCACCGCGCGGAACTTCCACTGACCGGCGCGCCGGTACAACTCTCCACCGATGAACGCCGTCTCCGTCGTCGCCTCCATCTCGAACAACGCGAGCTGCGTACCGGTGGCGGCGTCGATCAACCGCAGCCTCAGGCCAGACAATTGGCCGAAGGTGCCTCCGTCCGCGGAGGCCCCGAGGACGACCCGGTCGATCTCCGGCTCCAAGCCTTGCAGGTTCACGCCGACGGTGTCCGTCGTCGCGCCGCCTTCCCGTCGCTTCCCCAGATGGCTTACGGCACCGGAGGCATGTCGGGGCTGGTTGTAGAAGACGAAGTCACCGTCGTTTCTCACCCGTCCGTCGGCACGGAGCAGCAAGGCCGAGGCATCGGCATCAGGTGCGCCGGGGGCCGCGAACCAGCCGAGCTCGACCTGCACGGTGCCGGCGGTGACGGGAAGATTGCCGCCCTTGCTCATCGATGTCGCTGTCATGTGCCCAGTCTGCCCACAGAACCCGGTGCCGGGAGTGTTCGATTCGCAACGACTTGTACACAGCTGCCTACTCCCGGATGTCGCACCGTGCTGCACATGCGTCGGCCACTTCCCAGAAGGTGCCGTGGCAGCCCCACATCAGGGTCGGTCTGGGGACTTCGCGAATGGATGACTCGACCTGGTCAGATGTCGGTGTCCCGTATTGCGCCGCCGGACTTCGCGACGCGATCAGTCACGTAACGGCACGAGAGAAACCCGGCGACGGCGCCGGACGTTCCCGGGATACTGGTCGCCCATGGATGAGGTCCAGGTTGTCGTCGCCCATTCCGAGCGTGCGACGCTGCGTGTCGGCGATGTCTTCCTGAAGGTGGACGCCGACCAGGCGCGTATCGACGTAGAGGTCGAGGCCATGTCACTCGCGCCGGTGCCGACCCCGGAGGTCCTGTGGCGCAAGCCGCCCGTGCTCGCGATCCGCGCACTCCGGGGGGCGCCCCTCGGGCTGCTCGGCGGGCCGTCGACCGGGTCGCCGGCGGCATGGGCCGCGGCGGGCGCCGCCATCCGGAAGCTGCACGACGCGCCGCTGCCGCCCCGGACCGGTCGGGCCGGGCGGAGCGTCGTCGCGCTGGCGGCGGAGCTCGACAGCGAGTGCGAGTCGCTCGTGAAGGGCGGCATTCTGCCCGCTGATCTGGTCCTCCGCAATCGCCAGGTCGCCGAGGCCGCGCTCCGACCGTGGACTCCGGCGTTCACGCACGGCGACCTGCAGATCGCGCACCTCTTCGCCGACGGCGACGAGGTGACGGGCATCATCGACTGGTCCGAGGCGGGCCAGGGTGATGCCCTTTACGACCTGGCCACCTTCACGCTGGGGCACGAGGAGCACCTCGGCGATGTCGTCGCCGGCTATGGCACCGAGATCGACCTCGACGTGATCCACGCGTGGTGGTCGTTGCGCAGCCTGCTGGTGGTTCGCTGGCTGAGCGAGCACGGCTTCGACCCATTCGCGCCGGGCTGCGAGGTCGACGTGCTGAGATCCCGGATGTGACGCTGCGCGGGTGGGCGACTGCCACGGATGCGTCTCGACGACGCATCGAGCTGGTCAGCCCTCGGGGCGCCTCGCCCGCCGTTACTGCAGCCTGCGGCTTGGGCAGCAGCCGCTTGTGCAGGTGCGGGAGGACTGGCCGCGTGATCGGGATGCAGCCTGTTCTGGAGGTCCATCCCGGCGACGGTTTTGACCTGTGGCCGGTCGCGGATCTCGCCGCATCCAGCCAGCTGAACTCCTGGGAGTCAGGGGCGGCGGTGCGGTGCGTCGCCTGTCTGAGGGCTTGCTGCCTCATGTGGTGTGGAGTGCTGCTGGAGGATGGCTACAGGGTCGTGTTGGCGTTGGGGGCGGAGGGCTAGCGTGCGTGGTGGCGGTGTATTTCGGCCGCGTTGGAGCTGGGGCACGAACTCGACGAGGTGGGGAGGGCGCCATGCTGATTCAGGTTCTGGGTCCGTTGAGTGCCGAGGTCAACGGGGCGTCGATTGTTCCGTCGGCGGGCAAGCCGAGGCAGATTCTGGCGTTGCTGGCGCTGTATCCGGGCAGGGTGATGCCGGTCCCCACGCTGATGGAGGAGTTGTGGGGGTGTGAGCCGCCGGCGAGTGCGCTGACGACGCTGCAGACCTACATTCTGCAGTTGCGGCGGCGGTTGGGGACGGCGATGGGGCCGGGCGCCGGGTCGGGGGCCAAGGATGTTCTGGCCACTCGGCACGGTGGGTATCTGCTGCAGGTCGACAAGAGCTGTGTGGATGTGAACCGCTACGAGGAGTGGATCCGTCAGGGTCAGGCCGCGTTCGATGCGGGCGACAACGAGCTGTCCGCGGCGCGTTTCGGTGCGGCGCTGGCGTTGTGGAGCGGTGCGCCGCTGGTGGATGTGAAGCTGGGGCCGGTGCTGGAGATCGAGGTCATGCGGCTGCAGGAGAGCCGGCTGGTGACGGTCGAGCGGCGCATCGACGCGGATCTGCGGCTGGGCCGGCACTCGGAGTTGATCGCTGAGCTGACGGAGCTGACGGCGCGTCACCCGCACCATGAGGGGCTGCATTCGCAGGCGATGCTGGCGATGTATCGCGCGGGCCGTCAGGCGACCGCGCTGGAGGTCTACCGCAGGCTGCGGATGCGCCTGATCGACGACCTGGGCGTGGAGCCGTCACCGCAGTTGCAGCGCATGCACCACGCGGTACTGGCAGTGGACCCGCAACTCGACGTGCTGGCGGGCCCGCGGCACTCCTCGACGTTCGACCTGTTCGCCGCCTGATCGGTTGCCGGCATCGGCGCGGGGCCCCTCGACGGTGACCTGGGTCGCGGCGTTGATGGTTGAAGGGCTCGGTATCTGCTGGTCCCGCTGTCGTCATCGGTCAGTCGTATCTCGTCGACAGCGGCGCGGAGTTGACTTCGGGGGCCCCGGCTTGTGGCGGCGCCGCCATCGGCATCAGGTGGCATGGCTGCCAACGATTTCCGCCAACTCGCGCGGCAGCTTCAGGGGGCAAACGATAGAACCCCTGAAGGCTGACCGAGTTCATGAGACGGCCGCCACCACGTACTTCAGGCAAGGGTCCTACCTCGGCGGTTGCACCACGTGAGCCTCACGTGTAGGGCCTTCATGCCGGAAATCAGTCACGAGGCCGGACGTACAACCAACCATGAAGGCGCGAGCCGCAGCCGCCCGGCCGGCCCTCAGTTCCTTTTCAGCTCCTCGGCGAGCATCACGAGGATGCCGCTGGGGCCGCGGAGGTACGTGAGCTTGTAGATGTCCTGATAGTTCGCCACACCTCGAAGCGGATGGCACCCGTGCTTAGCGGCTGCCTCAAGCGCTACGTCGATGTCGTCGACCGAGAAGGCGACGCGGTGCATGCCGATCTCGTTGGGAAGCGTGGGCTCCGTCTCGATCGCATCCGGGTGGATGTACTCGAAGAGTTCGAGGCGACCGAGACCGTCTGGGGTCTGGAGCATCGCGATCTTGGCGTGGTTGCCGTCCAAGCCGACGGCGGTGTCGGTCCATTCGCCACTCACCGTGTCACGGCCGACGACGGTGAGGCCGAGGTCGGTGAAGAAGGAGATCGTTGCTTCGAGGTCGCGAACGGCGATGCCGACGTTCTCGAGTTTGATGGGCATGCGTTGCATGCTACCGAGCCCGGCCGCAGGAGTCGGGAGCTCCGGAGGACCGTCAGGACACGAGGGCACGCCGGGTTGTCCCTTGGCCATGGCATCGCACCGCGCTCTCCGCGCTGCGTGTCGCTACCGACGGTGGCACGCTGTTCACCGGCGTGCACGACGGCATGATGTGGGTGCTGGCACTCGACTTCCCTCGCGTCATCGCGCACGCCTGTGCCGAAGCCCACCCGGCGATCACACGAACCGCGTGGAAGCGCTGTCTGGCGGGTACCCCTTACCGTCCACCGTTTCGGTGAAGTGGCTCTCCGATCGGTCGCCCCCCGCCGACGCGGTCGTACTCCTGGCGGATGGTGCCCGGTCTGGAGCCGCCGCAGGTGCCGACGCCCCAGCAGCGCAGCCTGAACAACCGCGTCCTTCCGGTTCTGGTGCTTCACACCCTCGCTTGCAGACGGGTGAGGGTCTCCCAGAGGGCCGCAGGAGTGGCGAAGGTGTCCAGGGAGAGAGTGTCGTTGACGAAGCGGACGTCGTAGGCGCTTTCGAGAGAGCCGAGGAGTTCGACTGCGCCCAGGGAGTCCAGCCCTGCGGTGGGGAGGTCCGTGTCGGCGTGCAGTGGTTGGGTCGCGCTGAGGAACGGCAGGTAGCTGCGCAGGAGTTCCTCGAATGTCGTGTCCCAGGACATGGCTGGTCTCATCCCTTCGTTCTTGTGTGCGGACCCTAGGTCGGTCTGCTGCGGTTCATGACGGTCGTGCGTGGCGGGTGAGGTGCCCGAAACCCTGAGGCCTCGGCACTTCGCGCCGGGCGGCTGCATGCGGTGGCGTTCGGTCGTCCGAGGCCCCCGTCGGGCGCTGTGGGGTCCTGTGGCCTTGGCCCGGAGTCTGTTCGTGTCTTCTACAGGCGCAGTGGAGGCGCGGCACAGCGTCACGGGTCGACCTGTCCTCCGGCACTTCTCGAGGCGACACCGGCAATGTGCTCCACGACAGCTGCACGTGACGGCGTTCCATGGAGAAGGGCCTGATGGTCATGGCGCTCACGCTGGCCGACCCCCTCAGCGGGGTGCTGCACGATCTGCTCACCGCCCGCAGCCTGCGAGAGCGCAACAAGGAAGTGGTTCTGGCACTGGTCGGGGCGGCCAATCGGGGTGAGGTCAATGAGCTCACCCGTCCCTGGGCCAGCCGGGAATCCTCCGGCGGCGCCCTGCTGCCCGCGGAACTGGTCCTCACGGTCGAGAGCCTGCTGGCCGACACGGACACGGCTGTGCTGCGGGCGACTGCCCGGGCGGGACGCTCGGCCTGGTCGTTGGTGGCGGAGCTGCGCTTTGACGGGGCGGGCCACATCGTGCAGTGCCACGACATGCTCGTGCCCGGCGACGAAATCCCTGGTAAGCGGCCCTGACCCCGGCGCGGGCCGCCATCGAGTCGGCGCGGGAGTAGCGCTTCAGCGCACGGCACCAGCGGTACGCCGGCCGGTCCACGATTTGCACGCCAGCCAACGGCCGGCGGCGGACCGTACACGCATCCCCGACCGTGGCCCGCGGGTTGGGGGCTGGCACGTCGCTGTGGGATGGGGCGTGAGGTGCGGCCGGCGTCCTGGGAGTGTCAGTGGATCGAGGGGGAGGGGAGTGGTTCGTGAGAGGGGTGTCGCGTTGGGCTGCTCTGGTGCGGCGGCCGGCGTCTGAGGGCCGCGGTGTGCTGCGGGGCCAACCTGTAGTGCTGGATGCGGGGGCCGAGTCGGCGGTGATCTTTCCGTCGGGGCCGGGTGTCAGTCCTGTTCAGTTGCGCGACTTGTACGGGGCGTTCTCGCCTTTCCGGGAGCAGTTCGATGCCTTGTGTCAGGTAATAGACGGCAGTCTGCCGTTGCCGTTGGCTGCCGCCGTGTTCGCTCCCCACGACAGTGTCGATGCCAGTCTGCTTGACCGGGCCGAGTTCCGGCGCACCGCGCTGTTCGCCTACCAGGTCGCTCTGTTCGAGTTGTGGCGCCAGCGCCATGCGTTGAGTGCCGCGGCCGTGGCCGGAGATGGGGCGGGCGGTTGCGCCGCCGGCTATGTCTCGGGCGTCCTGGACCTGGACGAAGCGGTACCGCTGCTGGTGTCGGGACACGGCTTGTCCGAGCCTGGTGTGGATGTCGCCGAACTCAACCTGTGGAGAAGCGGGTTCGAGTCGGTGGTCCGCTGTGCCCCCGAGCAGCAGGCACCCTGGAGCGGCGGCACCCCACCCACCGGTCGTGCTGCGGGCCCTCCGCTGGCCGGGAGCGTCCACGATCGATGAGGGGGACCGGTCGGGAACCGCCCTCGCTGTCCATCAAGTCTGTGCCGGGCCAGGCGGCTGCTGAGGCGTTTTGATGCCCATCGGCAGCAGAGCCTCCAGCGACCTACTGGCCGTTCATCGGGTCGTCGAGTCGCTCAGTCGCCGCCTGGCCATCCGGCTTGAACCCTGCGGGGCGAGGCCGAGGCAGTAAGAGGCGAAGGCGGGCCCGGCACAGCCCCGCCTCCGCCACTCATGCCTGGCGCCGGTGCGTGTGTCAGCGTGCTGCGAGGTCCGCGAGCAACTCCGCCGCGGGCCTGGGGTGGACGAGCCAGCGCAGGTGACTGCCGTCGAGCGTGCGGACGTCGAAGGGGTTGTCGGGTGTGAGTGCGTCGGCTTCGCGGATCATGCGGTCCTGCACGGCGAGCGGGAGGCTGGCATCTGCGGCCAGGCGTACGTAGGTCTTGGGGATTCGACCCCAGGTCGTGGCCTGTGCCCGGTCGGCGGACGTGCCGGCGTCGAGGTTCTCATCCGGCTGGAAGGTGTTGAGGAAGGTCCGGAACTCGTCATCGGTGAGGTCGGCGCCGAACGCCCGCTTGAACGCGGCGAGCGCCGTCGCATCGGCGGTTCGGAAGTTGGTGCGGAGCAGGCCGAGTTCAGCGGGGTTCCCGACGAGCGTGGCCGCGAAGGATCTCGTGTCGACGTCCGCCATCTCAGGCTGGGCGTAATAGTCGCTCACGTCCAGCTCGACGGGGCACCAGGCGGAGACGTAGACGATCCGGTCGATCAGCTCGGGCCGCGCGTTGGCCACGGCGGTGATGGTGATGCCACCCCTGCTGTGGGCGACGAGGACGGTGGGCCCGTTCTGCTTGGCTCGTTCAAGGACCTCGATCACGCGGGCGACATTGTCGGCGAGTGTGACTCCCCTGATGCTCCCCGGTTCCGCGGCGAGTGCCTTCAGATCCTGGGGGGCTTGGTAGGCCGCTGGGAAGGTTGCCTCGAAACCGTGCCCGGGAAGATCGACCGCGGCCGATCGGTGCCCCAGCAGGGCGAGTTCGGCCTGCAGCGGCGCGAACGAGAACGAATTCGCGAAGGCTCCGTGAACCAGAATGAAATTCGGCGGATTAGGCATGCCTCAGCCTCCAACAGAACGATCTTCAGAGCAAGGCTCAAGGTCTTGCGAGGGCATCGAGGTACCCGGGCACGGTCTCAGAGGTGCTGCTGATCCATGTCAGCCCGTCCGGCTGCGCCCTCTCCCCCGCCGCGGTCATGTGCTGACATCAGGGCCCGGTGGAAGGTCGGCCGTCGATGGCGGCCGATGCGCGCACTCCACCCGCCGTGCCCGGTAGTGGCTGGCTGCGCGTCGCGTGCGAAGCGCGCGTGCATGAGGCGGGTTCCAGGGGCAAGGTGGGAGGCATGACGACGAAGCTCGGTGCTTTTGTTCTCGGTACTCCGGATCCACCCGCGCTGGCCGACTTCTACCGGGCCCTGCTCGGTTGGGAAGAAGTGGTGCGCAGTCCGGAATGGGTGCGTCTCAGGGCCCCTGAGCAGGAACGGCCCAGCCTCAGTTTTCAGCTGGAGAAGGACCACGTCCCTCCGACGTGGCCGCAGCGTCCAGGTACTCAGCAGATGCAAGCGCACCTGGACGTGCAGGTCGACGATCTGGAAGCGGAGACCGCCCGGGCGTGTGCGCTGGGTGCGACGGTGCAGGAGCACCAACCGGCGAAGGACGTACGAGTCCTTTGCGACCCGCACGGACACCTGTTCTGTCTGTTCCTTCCGGGCGCCTGAGCGCTACCGGTTTGGCCGGGGCACGGTCAGCAGCCCAGACCTGAACTGCAGAGAGCATGCGTAACGAGCCCGCCCGGGAGGAGTCCGATCCCGCGTCCTGAACTCCGGAGGGGACGTTGACACCGGCTTCACCACGGGTGGTGAACTCTCGCAAGATCTACGGGCCTTCGGCCAGCGCGCGGCGTGTGATCACGCCGGGTCTCGGCCGTTACGGCTTGCGGCGTGTGCGCTCAGGTGGACCCGCCTTGGGGATAGCCCTGACCTGACCGTTGTCAGTTGCTGTCGTCGGCGGTGGCGAAGTCGGGCAGTTCGGTGGACAGGAGTTCCTCGGCGCCGTGGTCAAGGAGCTTCTGCATCTTGTGGGAGCGGGGCAGCATGCTGTTTTCGTATGCCTCGATGGCGTCGTTGACGCTGTTGCTTTCGGCGACGGAGAGCGCGAGTTCGCATGCGTCCAACATCGCGAGGTTGACCCCGACACCGAGGGGTGGCATGAGGTGGGCGGCGTCGCCGAGCAGGGTGATCGGGGAGCTGCGTTCCCAGGTGTGAGGCACCGGCAGCGCGTTGATGGGGCGGTCCACGTAGAGCCCCTCAGTGTCCGTGAGCAGGCGGCGTAGGCGGGGTGACCAACTGCGGTAACGCTCCAACAGGAGAGCCCGTATGCCGTCGGTGTCCTGGATGGTGAGGCCGCTGGCGGTTATCCAGTCGGCCGGGACGCGCTGGATGATGTAGACGCGGATGTGGTCGCCGCTGTTGCGCTGGGCGAACAGACCGCGCTCACCGTCGGCCGCCGCGGTGCTGCCCTGGCCGACGAGTTCGGCGATCTCGGGGTGCCGGTTCTCGACGTCGTGGAACCAGGCTTCGAGGAAACTCACCCCGCTGTACTCGGGGACGGCGGGGGAGACCGCTCGTCGCACCTTCGACCAGGCACCGTCGGCGCCGACGACGAGGTCGGCCTCGATCGTGGTGCCGTCGGCGAAGCGCAGCAGACGGGGGCCGTGGTCGGGTCCGTCGACGGAGGTGAGTGCGTGGCTCCAGCGGACCGTGCCCGGCGTCAGGGAGCCGAGGAGGAGGCCGCGCAGGTCGCCGCGGTCGATCTCGGGCTTGAAGAGATCGCCCGCCTCCGGGGTGTGGTGGAAAAGGATGGTGCCGTCCGGGTCGACTTGCCGCATCTCTTGACCTTCGGGGCGCGACAGGCGGAAGAACTCCTCAAGCAGCCCGGCTTCGCGCAGGGCGAGCTGGCCGTTGTCCTCGTGCAGGTCCAAGCTTCCGCCCTGATTGCGGATGTCAGGGCCCGCTTCGGCGTCGTACACGGTCACGGGGATGTCGTGGCGTTGGAGGATGCGAGCGCAGGTCAGGCCGCCGGGGCCGGCGCCGATGATCGCGATGCGGGGTGCGGGGTCGGTGTTCATGGTGATGCTCCGTTCGTTTCATGCGGGGTTGCCTGGCCGCGAGTGAGGTGGTGCTGACGTGCGGGTGGGGAAGAGGGCGCTCTGACGGCGGAATCGTCTTGGCGCATCGCAGCCCTCAGCACCGGTGTGCGTGCTTGTGCGCCGCCGGTCGGACGGAGAGCGAAGGGGTGATGCGCTGGCCTGTGCCGATTCGCTTCTCGGACAGGCAGGGGCAGGTCGGGGGAGAAGGTGGCGGCAGCGGTCGCGCTGCCGCCATTCCAAAAAAGCACAACGAGCAAAAAAGTGCAACGACACAACTTTTTGAGTCAGGCACCTTTATGTATGATGGCGGTATGCCAACCTCTGCCCAGTCCTCGCCTCCGGCTCCGGCGGGACGGCGTGAACGCAAGAAGGCCGCCACCCGCAAAGCGCTCGCCGACGCTGCCCTGAATCTCTTCCTCACGCGCGGATACGACGCGGTGACCCTGCACGAGATCGCAGAGGCGGCCGACGTCTCCACCACCACGCTCCTCAAGCACTTCCCGAGCAAGGAGGCCCTCGTCTTCGACGAGGACGCGGACCAGGAAGCAGCGCTCGTCGCCGCCGTCCGTGACCGCGCCCCCGGAGCGACCGTCCCCCAGGCGCTGTGCGCACACATCAAGCGCGTACGCCTGCGCGGCGCCGACTCCGACCCCGGTTACGCCGACTTCGTCAACTTGGTCACCAACACCCCCGCCCTCAGCGAGTACGGCCACCGCATGTGGATGCGCCACCAGGACGCCCTCGCGCACGCCATCGCCCAGGACGCCGGCCTCGCAGCCGACGACCCGCGCAGCCTCGCCCTGGCCCGCTTCGCCTTGGAGGCCTCGGCCCTCGCCCGCGGATCCGACAAGCCCGAGCAAGCCGTCGACGCGGCCTTCGATCTCCTCGAACACGGATGGAACGCCACACCGGCGGAGCGTCAGCGGAGCTGCCAGTTGCCCTGAGTCAGAAGGTTCTTGACGCCTGCAGCGGTGACTCCGCTGTTGACCTTCACATTAGTGTGAAGCCTTTGGAATCGGGCCATGACGGACGACAGATCGTTTTGCATCGGCATCGCACTGGAGGGTGTGGGTTGGCACCCGGCGTCGTGGTCGCACTCGACGGTGGCGGATCCCGCCGAACTCTTCACCGCCGACTACTGGGTTGACTGGGCCCGGGCAGCAGCATCGGGCGGCATCGACTTCGTCACGCTCGAGGACGGCCTGAGCCTTCAGGCCGACCAGTTCGGGACCGCTGCGGACGATGCCGGCCGCCGGGTTCGCGGTCGGCTGGACTCGGTGGTGGTCGCCGCGCTTCTGCTGTCGATGAGCGATATCTCCGAGGTTGTCGTCACGCGGAACGTGACCCACTCCAACCCGTTCCATGTGGCCGCGCAACTGGCGTCCCTCGCGGCCATCGGCCCAGGTCGGGTGGTGTGGCGCCCGCAGGTGTCGGCGGACGCCCGCGACGCCGTCGTTGTCGGGGGTACTTCCACACCTGCCCTCGAGCCGGAAGACGTATATGTCCCGCCCCGGATCGCACGGCGGCTGCGCGACCTGTTCAGGGACGCTGAGGACTATGTGCACGCGGTGCGTCGCTTGTGGGCGACCTTCCCAGGGGAAGGCCTCGGCGGCGGGGGCAAGTTCTGGCAGCCCGAACAGGTGAGGCTGGCAACTTTGGAGGGCAGGCCGCGGTATCCGGCCGCCGGCCCGTTGACAGTGCCCGTCGGGACCCCGCCGTCGGTCGCCGTCCTGGCCCATCACGCCCTTGAGCCGTACCGGCTCGGCGCCGCTGTGGCTGACCGGCTGTTCCTCACACCGACTTCTGATCACCCGATTCCGGAGCTCCTGGCGGCGTTTCACCAGATCGAGGAACTCACCCCGGATGCCACCCCGACCCTGATGTACGCGGACATCGCGGTCGTGCTCGGGGACTCCGACGACCACGCCCATGACCGGCTCGCGCGATTGAACGACGCTGCCGGTGCGCCGTGGTCGACTGACACGAGCATCTTCGTGGGAACCGCGGACCGGCTCGCGGACGAGCTGACCAACTGGCGCGACGGTCACGGGCTTTCCGGCGTGCGGTTGCGGCCTTCCGTGCTGCCCGACGATGCCGAACGGATCATCCACGACCTCGTGCCCCTGTTGAGGCCGCCTGCGAGCGGAGCCGCCAACTCGGACGCGGGCCGGCTATGACGGGCCTGTCCACCGACAACCGCGGGCAGGCACACCGATGTTCCTCTTGCACGGGTTGACGATCGACCAGATCGGTCGGTCGCTCGGGCTTCGTTCGCAGGCGAAGTCGCTACCGCCCACCCTCCTCAACAGCGGCTCCTGAGGTGGTACCGCCACGCCACCTACGCGGCGCTCGACCGTTGCGGGCACGACGTGCAACGCGAACGGTCAGGGGCCGTCGCCGCCCTGCTAAGGGCTCAGCGTCACGTGCTCCGTGGTTGATCGTCGAGGGTCGGGGCCCGGTGCCGTTCCACCTCGGTCAGGTATTCACTCATGGCGTCACGGTTGCGGATCAGTACCTCGATCCGTGCGTTGAGTTTGTCCCGCTCATCCGTCAACAGCGCCAGCATCTCCGGCGTCGCATCCCGGAAATGGATCAATCGGGGCTTGTCCAGGCACGGCAAGATCTGCTTGATGATCCGAGTCGGCAGCCCAGCCGCCAGCAGACCACGGATCTGCTTGACCCGATCCACGTACCGGTCGTCGTACTCCCGGTACCCGTTCGCGCCCCGGTCCGGGACGATGAGCCCTTGCTCCTCGTAGTAGCGCAGCAGCCGACGCGACGCTCCTGTCAGCCGGGACAACTCACCGATTCGCACCCCGTCAGCCTAGCTACGGATCACCGACTTGACCATCACATCTATGTGAGGGTTTGAGGATCGGTGCCATGACCACCACCACACCTTCCCAGACGGGACGAGCCGCCCTGCCGTGGTCGGCGTTGCTGGCGTTGGGGACCGCGGTCTTCATCACCAGTCTGACCGAAACCCTGCCCGCCGGAGTTCTGCCGGAGATGTCCTCCACGTTCGCCGTGAGCTCCGCTGCTGCCGGCCAAGCTGTCACCGTCTACGCCGCCGGCACCGCCCTGACCGCCATCCCGCTGGCGGCAGCCACTGCCCCCGTTCCGCGCAAGCCCCTGCTGCTCGGCGCCATGACGGTATTCCTGGTCGCCAACACCCTCACCGCCGCCGCACCGGGATACGTCGTTCTCCTGGTCGCCCGGTTCCTCGCCGGCGTCGCCGCCGGTCTGGCGTGGGCGATCCTCGCGGGCTACGCACGGCGTATCGCCCCAGCCGGGCTGGAAGGGCGCGCCATCGCCATTGCGATGACCGGGATCCCGTTGGCCCTGTCCCTGGGCGTGCCGGCCGGGACCTTGGTCGGTCAACAGGTGGGATGGCAGGCGGCGTTCGCAGCCGTTTCGGTGCTCACCCTCGCTGTCATCGCCTGGATCGTCCGGTCCGTCCCCGCCATAGCCCGGCCGGGGATCGAGAACGCGACGAAAGCGACCACCCGTCAGACCATGAAAGTCCCTGGCGTTGCAGCGATCATGATCGTGGCCGGGACGTTCGTGCTCGGCCACACGATCATCTACGCCTACATCGCGCCCTACCTTCAGCATGCCGGTCTCGGGTCGTCCACCGATGCGGTCCTGCTCGCCTTCGGTATCGCTTGCCTGGGCAGCATCTGGTACGTCGGGCGCCGCATCGACCAGTACCTGCGGGTGCTGGCGTTGACCGGGGCAGCACTGTTCACTCTCTCCACTGCAGCGTTCACCGTCACGACTGCGCACTCGGCTGTGTGGGTCGCCGCTGTCGTCTGGGGCCTGGGGTGGGGCGGCGTACCCACCCTGCTCCAGACCGCCGCCGGACACGCCGGCATACAACGTGGCCCGGCCGTTGCCGATACCGCGCAGGCCATCCTCGTCACCCTGTGGAACGCCGCGATGGCCCTCGGGGGGATCGTCGGGGGTGTCATACTCCAAAGCGCCAGCGCAACCGCGGTAGCAGCCATGGCCGCGATCCTCGGAGCAACCAGCCTGCTCGTCGTCGCCCTCGCGCGTCACCACGCCTTTCCCGCAGCTCGGACCGCGCCATGACATGCCGCCGCGTCACTCTCGTCGGAAGGTCGACGCCGCCTGACAGAGCGTTGTGAGACCCGCCGGATTGCGCATGTGGCCGCAGAGACGGGGATCTCGCGGGTGTGCGGCGTCGAAGTGGGTGAACTGGCGGCGCAAATACGGTGACGTCGGGCTGCTCGATCCGCCGGCGGCGCCCCGTTGCCGCCCGGCAGTGACCGCGATCGAGTTCCTGCATCGAGCCAGGCTCTGGTGCGCCACGTGCGGAATCACCCGAATCAAGCCCCTCGTTGAGGCCTCATACGGCTAGTGGCTTGCGCTCTCCTTGGTGAAGTCCTCATCCCTGGACGCCGGGTGATCGGGAGCGTCGGCCGGAGTGGCCGCGCGCAACGCGGCTTCTACACGGCGGTTGTTGGTCATGGTCGCCGTGACGGCCGTCATCGTGAGGAGGAGGGCCGCGGCGGCGTAGAGCGGGGTGCGGACGTCGTACGTGGAGGCCAGCCAGCCGCCGAGGAAGGCCCCGATGGGGGCGGCGCACATGGCCAGCATGCGGGAGGTGGAGGCGACCCGGCCCATCAGGTGGGCGGGGACGATCGCTTGCCGGAGGGAGGGGGCGAGCACCATCGTGGCGCCCATGCCCGCTCCGCAGACGGCGAGCGCGAGGCCGGCGACGTACGGGTTCGGGGCGACTGCAAGGCCCAGGATGGCGAGTCCTTCGACCGCGGCCGTGCAGGTGAGCGCGGTGCCGGTGCCGAGTCGGCGGCCGAGGAAGGAGGCGATGCCCGCGCCGAGCAGGCCGCCGGTGGCCTCGGCGGTGAGGAGCAGGCCGAAACCGTAGGTGTCGATGCCGAGCCGGTCGTGCGCGAAGAGGGCGAGCACGGTTTCCACGGCGAGGAAGGCGACGTTCCCGACCGCAGGACGCAGAGCGAGTCCGAGCAGCACCTGATCATGGAACACGTACGAGGCGCCGGCCCGCGCCTGTCGCAGCAGCGACTCACGGGCCTGCGGCACGGGTTGGGGCGTTGCGGGCAGTGACCGTACGAGCAGTGCGGAGAGGGCGAACGACACCGCGTCGGCGAGCAGCGGTACCGCTCGCCCGATCGCGAGCAGGGCACTGCCCGCAGGCGGTCCCGCGAAGCCGGACGCGGCGGTCTGGGTGCCGCGCAGGCGGGAGTTGGCGCGTTCCAGCAGTGCGGGGTCGCGGCCGAGGAGATCCGGAAGGTAGGCCGTGGCGGCGGTGTCGAAGAAGAGCCCGCCGAGGCCGAGCAGGAAGGCGACGGCTGCGAGCAGGGGAATGCTCAGCATGTCGAGCGCGGCCGCTCCCGCCGGTATCGCGAGCAGCACCGCACGTGCCGCGTCCGTGATCCACATCGTGCGTCTGCGGTCCCAGCGGTCCACCAGGGCACCGCCGAGCACTCCGAAGAGCAGCCACGGCAACGTGCCGGCGGCCGTGACGACGGCGAGTGCCATCGGATCCCGCGTCAGCGTCAACGCGAGGAGGGGCAGCGCGGCATGGGACACCCCGTCTCCAAGTGACGAGACGGACTGGGCAGTCCACAGCCGTCCGAACCCGGTCGGCAACTTACGGGCGTCTGAGGTCACTTGGCGTCTCCTTCGGCCTGCCGGCGCGGTGCGGGGTGGAAGAGTGCGAAGACCAGCGACGCGTCAGGCAGTGACGGGTCGGACAGTTCCCGGTACTCGTCCGCCAGCGCGTCCAGTCGCGCCCCCAGCTCCGCGAACTGCTCCTCGGTGAGCCGCAGATGCGCCATGCGTACGTGCCGATCGTCTTCCGGCTGCGCTGCCTCCAGGTCCGCCACCGCGTGCCGCATCAGCACATCCGGCCCTCCTTCGCCCGGATCGGGCAGCACGATCGACCGCGCGGCCATGGCGTAGTACCGCTCGGTGACCCCACGGACCTTCCGCGTTCGCACCACCTTCACCAGGCCCGCCCGTTCGAGCAGCCGCACGTGGTAGCTGGAACTCCCCTTCGCGAGGCCCACCCGATCGGCGATCTGCGTGATCGTCGCGGGCTCGAAGCGGAGCACGGCCATGATCCGGTGGCGCGTGAGATTGGAGACGGCGCGTAGCTGTTCGTCGGTGGTGACGTGAAGCGTCTCTGATGGATCGTCGGTAGGCATGCCAGCAATGGTCAACGTTTCTTGACCATTGCGCAAGGGGTTTCGTGCGGGCTTCCGGGACGGCTTTTTTCGGTGCGCACGGGCTTCGCTCCCGGAGGGGCCGCTTCCGAGGCCGCGACTCGTTCACCGGGCGAGGCAAGCACGTGTTCCCGCACGCTCGCCCTGTTCCGGGTGCCGGACGCCGAGGGCGGGTCATGCCTGTTCAGAAGTCCAACTCCCGTGGCGCGTAAACCCACTGGGCACGCGGGCTGTCGGCACCCGCTGCTAGCATCCGCACACGTGTGCGAGGGCGTGCGCCCTCGCAGGGAGGGAAACACACGTGGGCAGATACGCCCTGGCGCGCCGCCGTCTGGCGGTCGCGATCTCATCAGTGTCGCTCGCCGTGGCGGGCGGCGCCGTTCTTCCGGCCCCGGCCGTGGCCGCTCCGATCGCCCCGTGGGGCCCGGCTACCGCCATCACCGGTGCCGACGTCAGCACCGCGGTGTCGGACCTCGTCACCGCCGCCGACGGCTCGGCCGTCGTGCTGTGGAACCAGTACGCGGGCATCGGCAGCAAGGAACGCAAGTTGTACGCCGCCGTCCGCCCGGCCGGCAGCGACGCCTGGGGAACACCGACGCTGCTCGCCGTCACCCCGACCGAGGCGGGCACCGAGAAACTGCATGCCTCGGCGGACGGCACGGTCACCGCGCTGTGGCTCGAGTACCCGCACGAGACCTCGCCGGGCTCGGGGCCGTTCGACAGCCGGGTCGTCAGCTCGGTGCTCGCGGCCGACCGGTCCGCCTGGTCCTCGCCCGTCGAACTCGTCGGCACGGACGCGTCCTGGGGCGACGGCGGGATCGACCTCGCGGAAGCTCCCGACGGCAGTCTCACCGCCGTATGGGGCAGCAGACCCCGATCCGGCAGCCAGTGGGAGGTCAGCGCCGCAACTCGCTCGACCGACGGCACCTGGTCCGCGCCCGTGCAGGTGAGCACCGCCGCCGCGGACGGCGCCGACTCGGCGTACGGCCCGAGCGTCGCGGTCACCTCCGACGGCACGGCAGTCGTCGTCTACAAGCAGTGGGACGGTCCCTCCGCCTCGCTTCATACGGTCTCGCGTGCGGCCGGCGCCGACCGGTGGAGCACTCCCGCCCCCGCCACCGCCGACTACCAGTCGGTGGGAGACCCTGAGGCCACGGCCGCCGCCGACGGCTCCGTCACCGTGGCCTGGCAGGGTACCGACGAGTCCGAGGACTCCTCGCTCCTCACCACCACACGCTCCGCCGGCGGCACATGGTCCGCGCCGGAGACCGTGACCGGCACCGACAACCTCGCGGGAAGCCCCGAGCCGCTGGTCGCCCCCGACGGTGACGTGACCCTCGTCTGGGTCGACTACACCTCGACGTTCAGCACCCGCACCGCCACCCGGGAGGCGGACACCGGCATATGGTCGGCCCCCAAGACGCTGTCTACGTCTCACGCTTCCGAAGCCTGGGACGCCGACATCGGTGACGACGGCACCGTACGCGCGCTGTGGCCCCAGAGCGCTGCCGGGAGCACCGTGATGATGGAAGCCGTCCGCGCCGACGGCACGTGGACGACCGCCGCCCAGGTGCCGGGCTCCGCCAACGCGTCTGTCCTGGGCCGGATCAGTGCGGGCCCGGACGGCAGCGCCACCGCCGTCTGGTCCGGCGCGAGGAGTGACAACGCCAACTGGCAGCTGTCGGGCTCCCGGACCTCGTGGCCGGCCCTCGCCGTCACCGGCTCCGCCGTTCCCGCCGGCGCCGCGCTCAAGGGCAGCGACGGGACCAGCAGCGTCTGGGCGCCCAACTGGAAGCTCACCAGCCCCGCCTCGTCCTGGTCGCTCACCCTCACCGACCGGGCCGGCAGGACGATCCGCACGCTCACCGGCACACCGGACGGCCTGTCGCTCACCGCGGGCTGGAATGGCCGTACATCCGACGGGAGTTACGCCCCCAACGGGCCCCTGGCGTGGACACTGCGCGCCACCCAAGAGGGTGCGTCCGCAGATACGCAGGTGGCGTCCGGCACGGTCACCGTCACCGGCGGCGAGGCGGTGTCCCGCGATTTCGGCGGCGTCTCGGCCACTCCGGACGGTACCGGCGACCTGCTCACCCTCAACTCCTCGGGCGCGCTGACCTTCCAGCTGGGCAAGTCGTCCACCGGCGCCTTCTCCGGCAAGGTCAGCGAAAGCGGCTGGGCCACCTCCGTCAAGGCCGTACCCGTCGGCGACCTCAGCGGGGACCGCTGCAACGACGTCCTTGTCCGGTACAGCAGCGGGGCCCTGCGCCTGTACAAGCCCGGCTGCGGCAAGGCGCTCACGCCGTCCACGTCGTACACGACCCTCGCGTCGAGCGGCTGGACCCAGTACGACGTACTGACCTCGCCCGGAGACGTCAGTGGCGACGGACGCCCGGATCTCCTCGCGCGTAACTCGTCGACGGGAGCGGTCTACCTCTACAAGGGCACGAGCACGGGCAGGCTGTCGGCGCGCGTGAAGCTCTACGACGACTGGAAGACGTACAAGAAGGTCGTCGGGGCCGGCGACCTGAACGGGGACGGTTTCGGCGATCTGCTGGTCCAGGACAAGGTGAACACCCTGTACCGCTACAACGGCAAGGGCGACGGCACCTTCTCAGCCCGCGCCAAGGTCTTCTCCGACTGGGGCGGCTCGTACAACGTGGTCGTCGGAGCAGGGGACGTCACCGGCGACGGGAAGGCCGACCTGGTCTCCCGTGACAGCAGCGGCAACCTGTACCGCAACAGCGGTGACGGCAAGGGGTCGTTCGGCGGGCGCGTGAAGATCGCATCCGGCTGGAGCGGCTACAAGTCCCTTTCCTGACCGCGTGTCTGATCGTTCCCGTCCCGGCCTGGGGGCGTTGCCCGGCGGGTTCAGGAATCCCTCGCCTCCTGGTTTCAGGAGCCGCTACCGAGGGCGGGGACGGTGAACAGCGCCGACGCGGACTTCGGCGACCACGGTACGGCGCCTGCGCGAGTAGCGCAGGCGCCTGGTCGCCGAAGTTTCCGCCGTGTGGGCCTCAGCGAGGGGTGGTTAGGTGGGCGAACCCGCCATCCGGGCGGGTACGCGTGACCTCACTGGCAATACCGGCCGGGCGCGTGAGCCCTTCGCCTCAAACACTGCCGCGTTCAGCGCCAACCCAGTGCCGGAGCTACGTGAGTCAGGATGCTGTCGAGCACGTGGGCGTTGTACTCGACGCCGAGCTGGTTGGGCACGGTGAGCAGCAGGGTGTCGGCGGCCGCGACGGCTTCGTCCTCGGCGAGCTGTTTGACCAGCACGTCGGGTTCGGCGGCGTAGGAACGGCCGAAGATGGCGCGGGTGTTCGCGTCGATGTAGCCGACCTGGTCCTTCGAGTTGCGTTCCCTGCCGAAGTAGGCGCGGTCCCGGTCGTCGACCAGTGCGAAGACGCTGCGGCTGACCGACACCCTGGGCTCGCGGGTGTGACCCGCCTCCCGCCAGGCCTCGCGGTAGACCTCGATCTGCTTGCGCTGCTGGACGTGCAGCGGTTCACCGCTCTCGTCGTCCTTGAGGGTCGAACTCTGCAGGTTCATTCCGAGCGCGGCCGCCCACGCCGCGGTGGCGTTCGAGCCGGAACCCCACCAGATACGGTCCCTTAGACCCTCGGAGTGCGGCTCGACGCGCAGCAGCCCCGGAGGGTTGGAGAACATCGGATTGGGGCTGGGCTCGGCGAAGCCCTCGCCCCTCAGCACGTCGAGCAGTCGCTCGGTGTGGGCGCGCGCCATGTCGCTGTCGCTGCTCCCCTCGGACGGCACATGCCCGAAGTGGCGCCAGCCGTCGATCACCTGCTCCGGGGACCCCCGGCTGAGACCGAGCTGCAGCCGGCCACCGGAGATCAGGTCCGCCGCGCCCGCGTCCTCGGCCATGTAGAGGGGGTTCTCGTAGCGCATGTCGATCACGCCGGTGCCGATCTCGATCCGGCTGGTGCGCGCGCCGATGGCCGCGAGCAGGGGGAACGGTGAGGCGTGCTGCCGTGCGAAGTGGTGGACGCGGAAGTACGCGCCGTCGGCGCCCAGCTCCTCGGCGGCGACCGCGAGGTCGATCGCCTGGAGGAGGGAGTCCGCCGCGGAGCGCGTCTGCGAGTGCGGTGACGGCGTCCAGTGTCCGAAGGACAGGAACCCGATCTTCTTCATACTGCTTTCAACAATCGTGCGCGGAGGTCATTCCCCGCCGCCGTGTCCGGAGGATGGGTTCCCCTTGGGGCTGGCGACCTACATCTGTCCGTCTCCATCGAGTGCCTCTACGTCGCCGAGTCCATCCGCGACCAGTTCACCGCCGCGTTCGTCGCCGCACGAAGCAGCTCAAGATCGGCCCCGCCTACGACTACAGCATGGACGTCGGCAGCCTGACGACCCCCGCCCAGCCGCAGACCGTCACCGGACACGTCGGCGACGTAGTGGCTCACGGAGCGACGTTCCTGGCAGGCGGCACGGCCGCGGAGCGCGGGATGAACGGCCACCGCACGGCCCGCGATCAGGCCGACCACCAGAATGAACCGCTCGTAGGCAACAGGCGGCCCGCCTTACTGTCCCCGACGACGCCCCTGACCGCGGTTGCCGACGTCAGGCGGACGCCGCAAGCGGGAGACCCCTCGCTCTCACGCCTCCTGCAGCATCGGGGCCGGCTGTTCTCCCGACCCGCGGATGATCAGGCGGGTGGGGACGGTGATGCTGCGGGCGCGGGAACGGTCGCCGTCGAGGCGGGCCAGGGCGGTGGTCGCCGCCGTGCGGCCGATCTCCTCGGGGTTCTGGGCGACGACGGTCAGGGCCGGTTCGAGTGCCTCGGCGAGCTCGATGTCGTCGAAGGCGACGACGGCGACGTCCTTGCGTTTGTTGCGGGCGAGTTCGGTGACGATGCCGAGGGCGACGATGTTGTTGCCGGCGAACAGGGCGGTGGGGGGATCGGCCAGGTCGAGGAGCCGGGAGGTCGCGGCGGAGGCCCCGTGCTGGTCGTGGGCGTCGGTGACCAGGGAGCGGTCGTAGGGGAGGCCGGCTTCCTGCAGGGCCGCGCGGTAGCCGGTCAGGCGTTCGCGGCGTGTGTAGAGCTTGGTGGGGAGGTCGCCCGCGAAGCCGATGCGGCGGTGGCCGTGGGCGATCAGGTGGGCGACGCCGTCCTGGGCGCCCGCACGGTTGGAGGTGACGACGCTGTCCGTGGAAAGGCCCACTCCGGGACGGTCGAGGAAGATGATGGGCAGGCCCTGGGTGCGGTGGGTCTTGAGGTGGGAATGGTCGGCTCCGACGGACGGCACGACCATGAGGATGCTGACGCGGCGGGCCAGGAACTTGTCGGTCAGGGCGCGTTCACGGTCGGGGTCGTCCGCGGAGGAGCCCATGAGCAGGGTCAGGCCGCGGTCGCGGACGGTGTCCTCGATGCTGCGGGCCACGGCGCCGAAGAAGGGGTTGCCGAGGTCGGGGATGACCAGCCCGATGGTGGTGTCGGGTCCGCCGACACGGATGTTGCGTGCCATGAGGTTCGGCTGGAAGCCGAGCTTGGCCACGGCGGCGAGTACCTGTTCCCTCGTCTTTGCGGAGGCGGGCCCGTCCTCGTTGAGGACGCGGGAGACGGTCTTGGCGCTGACGCCCACTTCGCGGGCGACGTCGGCCAGGGTGGGGCGGCGGTTCGCGGCCATGAGGGAACGGTCTCCTGTGCTCGTCGGTTCCGGCCGCGGCCTCGGCCGGATTCCGTCGAGTTTCGTCTGGTGTGGTCAGGTGGCCTGGACTCCCGCGGCCTTCACCGCCTCGGAATCCGCTACGACAGTATCTCCGGCCGCGTCCACGGTGAGTGCGCCGGTCATGATGGCGACGACCTCAGCCATGGAGTAGTCGGACGGCTTGATCACGGCCGCGCGCCTGCCCAGCCGGTGGACGTGGATCCGGTCGGCGATCTCGAAGACGTGGGGCATGTTGTGGCTGATCAGGACGACCGGCATGCCTTTGTCGCGGACGCGGCGGATGAGGTCCAGGACCTGGCCGGACTCCTTGACGCCGAGGGCGGCGGTGGGCTCGTCCATGACGACGACGCTGCGGGCCCAGGTGACGGCCCGGGCCACCGCGACGGCCTGCCGCTGCCCGCCGGAGAGGGTCTCGACGGACTGGGTCAGCGAGCGCAGGCCGATCTTCAGGTCGGCCATGTGCTCGGCGGCCTCCTTTCGCATGCGCTTCTTGTCGAGCATGCGAAAGGCGCTGCCGAGGATGCCGGGCCGGAGCAGTTCACGGCCCAGGAACATGTTCGAGGCGATGTCCATGGACGCGGCGACGGCGAGGTCCTGGTAGACGGTCTCGATGCCGTGGGCTCGCGCACTTTGCGGCCCGGAGAACTGGATCGGCTTGCCGTTGAGCCGTATCTCGCCCGCGTCGGGGACCACGGCACCGGTAAGTGCCTTGATCAGGCTGGTCTTTCCGGCGCCGTTGTCGCCGATGACGGCGAGGACCTCACCGGGCAGCAGGTCGAAGTCGGCTCCGTCGATGGCGGTGACGTGGCCGTAGCGCTTGACCAGACCGCGGGCCTGCAGGACGGGGGTGGGGGAGGAGGTGGCGGTCATCGGGCCTTCTTCCGGGAGATCTGGTCGACGGTCACCGCGAGGATCACCAGCACTCCGGTGATCAGGGTCTGGTAGATGGAGGCGACGCCCATCAGCTGCAGACCGTTGCGGAAGACGCCGACGATGAGGACGCCGATGAAGGTGCCCAGCACCGAGCCGCGTCCGCCGAAGAGGCTGGTGCCGCCGAGGACCACGGCGGTGATGCTGTCGAGGTTGTCGGTCTGGCCGGCCTGCGGGTCGCCGACTCCGGTGCGGGAGATGAGCAGCAGGGCTGCGAGGCCGTAGAGCAGGCCGGCCACGGTGTAGATGCCGATGGTCAGGCGGGAGGTGCGGATGCCGTTCAGCCGCGCGGCTTCCTGGCTGTTGCCCAGTGCGTAGACGTGCCGGCCCCAGCCGGTGCTGCTCAGCGCGTAGGCGAGCAGGAGGAACAGGGCGATGGTGACCAGGGAGCCGTAGGTGATGTCGGTGTGGCCGAGCGGGAAGGTCTGCCTCAGAGCCGTGAGCGGGCCGGGCAGGTTGGTGACCGTCTGCTCCTCGGAGTAGATGTGGGTGAGCGCGAACGCCACGTTGAGCATGCCGAGGGTGACGATGAACGGGGGCAGCGGGATCTTCTGCACGAGTAGCCCGTTGAGCAGCCCGAAGCCGCCGCAGACCGTGATACCCAGGGCGATGGCCAGGAGCGGCGGAAGGGAGCCCTCGGCGGCCATCTTGGCGATCACGATGCTGCCGAAGGCCATCACCGCACCGCAGGACAGGTCGATGCCCGCTGTGAGGATGATCAGGGTCTGGCCGATGGCGAGGATGCCGACGACCATGACCTGCTGCACGATCAGCGAGAAGTTCCCGCCGGTCAGGAACTGTTCGGTCGAGAAGGAGAAGAAGACGCACGCCAGGAGGAGGGCGGCGAGCGGGCCGGTGGTCGGTGCCGTGAGCAGCCTGCGGGCCGTGGTCGGCGCTGTGAGCCCGGCGTACGGCGAGGACGTGCTCGGAGGCGTGGACGTGGCGGTCATGCGAAGTCCTTGTCGGAAGACAGAAGTCCGTGTCAGTCCTTGTCGCGGGACAAGGGAGAAGGCCGAAGCCCTTCCTGGTAGGGGAGTTGGGGCGGCAGGCCGGCCGAGGGCGTGCAGGACGCCGGGCCGGTGGCCGCGCGAGCTCAGCCCCAGCAGTGGTCCAGGCCGTAGGCGGTGTCCTTGGAGGCGGCCTTGTCCTGCGCCTTGTCGGTGATCAGGGTGACACCGGTGTCGGTGTAGCCGGACGCCTTCTTGCCGTCCTTGGCGTAGGTCACGACGGCCTTGACGCCCTCGGCGGCCATCTTGAGCGGGTACTGCTGCGAAGTCGCCGCGATCTTCCCTTCCTTGACCGCCCGGGTGCCTGTGCAGCCGCCGTCGACGGAGACGATCAGCACGTCCTTCTCCCGGCCCTTGGCCTTGAGTGCCGTGTACGCGCCCAGTGCGGCGGGCTCGTTGATGGTGTAGACGACGTTGATGCCGGGTTCCTTCTGGAGGCAGTTCTCCATGGCGGTCTGGCCCTTGGCCTGGTCGCCTCCGGTGTCCTGGGAGCACACGACCGCCGGGTCCTTGGCGTCGATGCCGAAGCCCTTGAGGAAGCCGTCGTGCCGCTGGACGCCGACGGAGACGCCCGGCGCGAGGTCGAGGGTGGCTATCTTCGCGCTCTTGCCCTTCATGACGGCCTTGGCGTACTCGCCGATCAGCTCGCCGGCCTTGAGGTTGTCGGTGGCGAAGAGGGCGTCGACCGCGCTCTGCGGGTCGGTCGGGGTGTCCAGGGCGATGACCAGGACTCCCTTGGCCTTGGCCTTCTCGATCGCGGGCACGATCGCCTTGGAGTCGCTGGGGGTGATCAGGATGCCCTTCACACCGGCGGCGACCATGTTCTCGATGGCGGTGACCTGGCCGGCGTTGTCTCCGTCGAACTTGCCCGCGGCGGTCATCAGTTGTGCGCCGTCGGCCTTCGCGGCCTTCTCCGCGCCTTCCTTCATCTTCACGAAGAACGGGTTGGTGTCGGTCTTGGTGATCAGACCGACCTTGACGCTGCCCGAACCGGAGTCGGTGGTGTCTGTTCCGGAGCCGGATCCGCAGGCCGTCAGGGTGAGGGCGGCCAGACCGGTGCAGGCGGCGGCTCTGACGAGGGCCGAGGGCAGACGAGGGGTGCGGGACATGGAGTGCTCCTGTGGGATCGCGGACGGTGGGGCGGCATCAGGGGATGCCGCCACCGAGGTGTCATCGTTGACTTATGTCATCGTTGACACTGCTTGCCGAGGATGATGGACTCCGCCTCCCGGCAACGTCAATGCCTTGGACCGGACACAAGTCCGTAACGGCCGTGGCGGATGCCCGCTCCGTGCCCGCTTCCGCCCGCGCGTCCGCAGAGAAGAGAAACCCATGAGCCCGCGTCAGATCACCGTCCTGGGGGAGTGCGTCGCGGACGCGTTCACCACACCCGCAAGCAGCCCCGACGAACTCGGCCTGCGGGTCCTGCCCGGCGGCGGGCCTGCGAACACCGCTGTCGCCCTGGCCCACCTCGGCACGCCCGCGCGCCTCCTCGCGCGACTGTCCGGCGACGTGTTCGGCCGTCTCTTCCGGGCCCGCCTGGAAGCCTCCGGGGTGGACCTGTCGAACGCCGTCGCGGCCGCGGAGCCCAGCACGCTGGCCGTGGCGGAGCTCGACGCGCGGGGGCAGGCCACCTTCTCGTTCCACGCGCAGAACACGGCCGACTGGCAGTGGACAGCCGAGGAACTGGCGGGGGTGGACCTGTCCGACACGGCCTGCGTGCACACCGGATCCCTCGCCCTGGTCCGCCAACCCGGCGCGGCCGCGGTGGAGGACTTCCTGGCGGCGGCAGTACCTCAGGCAACCATCAGCATCGACCCCAACGTCCGGCCCCTGCTGGTGGATCCCGCGGTCTACCGCTCCAGGCTGTCGCACTGGTGCGCCCTCGCCGACGTGCTCCGGCTGAGCGAGGACGACCTGGACCTCCTGCTCCCGGGCACGCCGCCCGAGCGGGCATGCGACCTCTGGCACGCGGCCGGGGTGCGGCTGGTGGTGATCACACGCGGCGCCGACGGCGCCCTGGCCTCGCTCGACGGCGAGCGGCTGCACGTGCCCGCGGTGGCGATACGGGTCACCGACACGGTGGGGGCGGGGGACTCCTTCACGGCAGGGCTGCTGCACCACCTCGGCACCCGCGGCCTCCTCGGCGGCCGGCTGGCCGAACTCCGCCTCGACGACGTCGCCGAAGCCTGCCGGTTCGCCGCTCAGGTCGCGGCCCTGACCTGCTCGGTCGCCGGCCCCAACCCACCGCGGCACAGCGAGTTGGCGCTGCCGGCCGCAGCCCGGCGCGGCTGAACGGGCAGCCGAGTCGCGCCGAGACGATCGGAGTCGCACCGTTGACGCACCGGGCGGATTGCCTCCATCATCGGGCCACTCGATGTCATCGATGACACCAACTCGTCATCTTGCCGGTTGCCGTGGACGACGGCGTCGGCGAGGCGTCATTCTTCGGTGCGTCCGTGCCGGGCAGCAGGCCCCGCGGCGTGGACGGCCGCCACACAGGAGACACCATGAGCCCTGGACGTGTACCCCGTCATGCCCGCACGTGGCTGGCCGCAGCGGTGGCAACCGTCTGTGCCCTGTCCGCAGCCACGCTCGCGCCCCAGGCCGCCGCTGCCGACAGCCCGCCGTACTCCGAGAACCATCGCCCCCAGTTCCACTTCACCCCGGAGAAGAACTGGATGAACGACCCCAACGGCCTGGTGTACTACCAGGGCGAGTACCACCTCTTCTACCAGTACAACCCGAACGGCAACTCCTGGGGCGACATGTCCTGGGGGCACGCCGTGAGCAAGGACCTCGTGCACTGGAAGGAGTTGCCGCTCGCCCTGTCCCACGACGACAAGGAGATGGTGTTCTCCGGCAGCGCGGTCGTCGACCGGAACAACACCACGGGGTTCGGCACGAAGAAGAACCCGGCCATGGTGGCGATCTACACCAGTGCCTACAAGGACGGCGGGAAGCAGGCCCAGTCGCTCGCCTACAGCACCGACCGCGGCCGTACCTGGACCAAGTACCAGGGCAATCCCGTACTCGACATCGGCTCACGAGAGTTCCGCGACCCGAAGGTCCAGTGGTACGCGCCCACCAAGAGCTGGCTGATGACGGTCTCGCTGTCCACCGAGCACAAGGTGCGGTTCTACTCGTCCAAGAACCTCAAGGACTGGGATCAGCTCAGCGAGTTCGGTCCCGCCGGCGCCACGGGCGGAGTGTGGGAATGCCCCGACCTGTTCCCCCTCGCGGTCGACGGGGACGAGAGCAACATCAAGTGGGTCCTGGTCGTCAACATCAACCCCGGGGGCATCGCGGGCGGTTCAGCCGCCCAGTACTTCATCGGCGACTTCGACGGCCGGACGTTCACACCCGATGACAAGGGCAGCTACACGCCGCCCGCCGGGACAGTGGTGCAGGACTTCGAGGGCACCGACTTCGGCACGTGGACACCGGCCGGCACCGCCTTCGGCGACGGACCGTCGGCCGGGGCACTGGCCGGGCAGGGGACCGTCGACGGCTTCGACGGCGACAGACTCGCCAACAGCTTCCACTCCGGCGACGGCACCACCGGGACGCTCACCTCACCCGAATTCACCGTGGACAGTCGCTACTTGAACTTCAAGGTCGGCGGCGGACGACACCCGCACGAAGCCGGAAGCGTCATGGAACAGGGGCCTCCACCCGCGGGTACGGTCCTCGCCGACTTCGAGGGCGGCAGCTACGGCGACTGGACGAAGACCGGAGACGCCTTCGGCCCGGCACCCGCCACCGGCACCCTCCCCGGCCAACAGGAGGTCTCCGGCTTCCTGGGAAGCGGCCTCGTCAACACGTTCCAGGGAGGCGACGCCGGGACCGGAACCCTCACCTCGCCCGCGTTCACCATCGACAAGAAGCACATCAACTTCCTCATAGGCGGCGGACACCACCCCGAGGGCTCGGCCGACCCCACCGCCATCGAACTCCTCGTCGACGACCGAGTCGTGCGCAGCGCCACCGGAAACGACGCCGAGGCACTCAACTGGGCCTCCTGGGACGTCGACGACCTCGCCGGCGAGAAGGCGCGGATCAGGATCGTCGACGACAACACCGGCGGCTGGGGCCACCTCAACGTCGACCACCTCATGCTGTCGGACACCAAGGCCCGGCCGGTCTCCCAGGAGACGTCCGTCAACCTCCTCGTCGACGGCGAGGTCGTCCGCAGCGCCACCGGCTCCGACAGCGAGACGCTGGACTGGGCCTCCTTGGACCTGCGCCCTTACGCCGGCAAGAGGGCGCGGATCCAGATCGTCGACATGAACACAGCCGGCTGGGGCCACATCATGGCCGACGAGTTCACCGCCGCCGACACCGCCGCCAAGTCCGCCGTCCAGCGCGCCGACTGGGCCGACTTCGGCAAGGACTACTACGCGGCGGTGTCCTGGGAGAACGCCCCCGGCGGCAAGCGATTCATGATCGGCTGGATGAACAACTGGGACTACGGCGGCGCCATACCCACCGCCCCCTGGCGCGGCGCGCAAAGCGTCCCCCGGGAGATGAGCCTGCGCAGCATCGACGGCCGACCCCGGCTGACCAGCAAACCGGTGCGCAGCCTGGAGTCCCTCCGGCACGGGCACCCGGCGACCGCGGCCGGTGTCACCGTCGACAGCACCACGAAGCCGCTGATCGGCGCCGCGGCCACGGGCAAGGCACTCGACATCGAAGCCACCTTCTCCCTCGAGAACGCCGAACGGTTCGGCCTCAAGGTGCGCACCGGCGCCGCGGGCGAGGAGACCGTCATCGGCTACGACACCACGACACAGGAGCTGTACGTCGACCGCACCCACTCCGGCGCCGTCGACTTCAACAGCACCTTCCCCGGCGTCCAGCGAGCACCACTGCATGCCAAGAACGACAAGGTGAAACTGCGGATCCTCGTCGACTGGTCATCCGTAGAGGTCTTCGGCGGCGACGGCGAAGCCGTCATCACCGACCAGATCTTCCCCGACCCCGACAGCCAGGGGGTCCAGGTCTTCGCCGAGGACGGCTCCGTGAGGCTGGACCAGGCCCGCGTCTGGCGCCTCGACTCCATCCACGACTGAGCCCTCTCTCCACGCCCGACCACGAAGGACACCACACCGTGAACAGAACCCTGCTCGCCGAGTTCACCGCCCGTGAAGGCGCGGAGGACGAGGTCACCCGCCTGCTCCTGGACTACGCCCGCAAGGTGCGCGAGGAGGACGGCAACCTCGCCTTCGACGTCTACACCAAGACGTCGAGCCCGCGCGCCTACTGGATCTTCGAGGTGTACCGGGACGAGGACGCCTTCCAGGCCCACCTGAAGGCGCCGTACGGGGCTCCGTTCAACGCCGCACTCGCCCCGCTGATCGAGGAGGACGCCTCGGTGCTGACGCTTCTCGACCCGGTGGCGTGACCGTGGCCGGCCCGCCTCGCGGGCCGGCCCTCACGCGCTGAGGCTGAGGACGGGTGTCGGTCCGTGCCGACGGGGCTGCCCGACAGTTGCCGCGGGGTCCTCGAACAGCCATGAGGACTGCCGCTTCCTCCTGCCGCCTCGGAGCATCGGCGTTACTCTGGGGGAGAGGCCTGGGAGTCTCCTCTTTCGTCGTGCCTCCCTCCGGTGCGGGAGTGAGGCCAGGGAGCCCAGCCTCTCTTCGTATGACCGCAGTCGGATCGTTTCCGGTACATCCCTAGCGTTGGCGGCGAGCAACCGTCCTCGTGCAAAGTCAGGCGAAGGCAGCCGTCTTCGCTCCCTCGGGAAGGGACAGTATGAGCACTCGGTTCGAAGCCACCGTCGACATCGACCGCCCGATCGCGGACGTCTTTGCCTACCTCGCGGACGGCCGTAACGATCCCGACTTCAGTCCGCGTGTGCAGAAGATCGACAAGATCCCAGACGGCGAGACGAACGTCGGAACCGTCTTCCGCAGCACCGTCAAGGACTCCGGAATGAAGTCGCAGCGCGAATTCGAGATCACCCACCTGACCGCACCGACCCGGATCCGGTGGCGCGAGATCTCGAAGAACTCGCTCACCGCGCGAGAAGGCGGATACGACCTCGAACCGACCGCCGCCGGCGGTACCCGGGTTCGTCTCTTCAACGTCCTCGACGGGCACGGGCTCGGCAAGTTGCTGCTCCCGCTTGCCGGTGTCGCTCTGCGCAAGGATGCGCCGGCTTTCGGCAGGCGCATCAAGACCGCCGCTGAAGCCGCGCTCTGAAGTCTTCTCCTTCCCGACCGGCGGTGCGCCGTCGACTACGACCGGCCGGTTCAGGGCGTTGTCGCAGCCAGGCGCACGGAGTTCGGAACCGGTACTGAGAGGCAAGGGGTACCCAGACATGTGTCAGGACCGGTGAACGGGGTTCGTCACTGGGCTCGCGCCCGGTTTCGGCTCCAGAACAGTTACCACGACTCGCGGCGCGTGGAGCGGGTCGGGTACAGCTGTCGTGGTGGCATCGCCGTTCGCACTGGACATGCGGGTGTACAGGACACCGGAGCGCCCCGAAAGGCCCTCTGCAGTTAGGAATGGACGGTCAGCGGCTGGCTGTCCAGGGCCGCCGCGCCGACGATCGAAGCGGGCGTGCTCCGTGTGTAGCGCGGGGACAGGGTGCCTGTCGCCTACTGGAGGGACAGCACGCCGATGGTCAATCGACGGAACAGGCCCACGAGTTGGGCGGCCTGTCGCTCCCTCCGCGGTGGACGCCGGCTCAGCCAGGGTGGCGCCCTGAACCAGTCTCGGCCAGCGGGCCGACCCACCTGCTCGCCTTGGCGCACTGGCGCAGCTGAAAACGCACGGCCCACGAGATCATCGACTGTCCTCAGCACGGCCGTGTCACCCGGAAACACCTTGAGCATCTGCGTCTCCGTGGCCGGGGCCAGCCGGCCGTCGGCACGGACGACGAACAGCACGTCCTGGTCCGGGGGGATCGGTCGTGATCCGGGCTGCACGTGGAAGCGGGCGCCGTGCTCGTGGCGGGCGGCCAGTCGGTGCCGGACCAGCGTGGTGCCGAAGAGGATGTCGTCACCCGTGTAGGAAGCGACCACGCCGTGACTGTCCTTCGGGGGCCCGACCCGATAGACCGGGCCCTGCACGTCGTCCTTGATGACGACGGAGGCGAGGGCGTTGAAGTCGTCGTCGGTGAGGAGGAACACCGCGCTCACTCCTTCCAGACGATTGCGAGGGTTGGTCGCGGTCGCGAGCATCTCTCCGTGCGCGAGTTCGAGGCCCGCTGCGGTGACGTGCTCCGTGCGCGAGTTCGAGGCCCGCTGCGGTGACGTGTTTGCGCCATCCTCAGCGCCCGCCCACATCAGCACGTCCAAACCCGCGCTCCTCAAGGCCTGGCCCAGTCCGATCACCCATGGCGCCCCGCCCACCAGAAGGGGCCGGTCCGTACTGACCGGTCTTGGACGCGCCCGGCAGTCCCTGCTGCACGAGCGTGCCGGCGAAGGCCTCGCGTGCGTTCAGCGCGACCGGACACGTCTCACCACACGATCAGCGTGCACCCGCCCCGGCGTGACTGCGCGGCATCCTGACGTCGTAGTGCGGGGCGGGCACCGGGTCTCTCGGATCTTCGGACCGTGGTCGTGAGGCCCGGCGGGTCTGTCGCGTCGACGGGCTGTCAGCAGTTGCGCACCGTGAGAGAAGCGCTTGTGATGGATTCATGGATCCACAGGTCTCGTCGCCAGCTGACAGCGTGCCCCCGATGGAGCGATCGCATTGGGTGGCGTTCGCGGGGATTCTGCTACTGACCAGCGCACTGTTCAATCTGCTCAACGGCTTCGTCGCGATCTTCAATCACGGCTACTACTCGACGGCCTATGCCCACGGCAATCGGCTGCTGATCCTGAACTACACGGCGTGGGGCTGGATCTGGGTCGCGGTGGGGATTGTGATGTGTCTCGCGGGCATCGGAGTCCTGGCAGGGTCCAGGGGGGCGCGTCGCACGGGTATCTGCCTGGCGGCTCTCTGCCTCGTCGGGCAAATGATCTTCCTGCCCGTGTACCCGTTCTGGTCCCTGTCCACCATGCTTCTGTCCGTGCTGGTGATCTTCGGGCTGCTGGCCGAGCCTCGACACGTCCCCGGCTCACGCGTGTAGGGCGGCTGGCATGCGTGGGGGCACCCGCCGTTTTCGTTCCGCTCGCCACCGCGCTGACCGGCGGGCGTGGCGCGGCTTTGCCGCAGGCCCTCGTGCGCCGGCCTCCGCTGACGTGCGCGTCGAGGCGGCTCGAAGCACGTCCGCCGTCGGGAGCCGTGTGTGCCGCGGGATGAGTCGGTGGCCGCCCGCGGCAGGACGGACCCACCCACCGGAACAGGGTGACCCTGCCCCTTTGTACCGAACCGACATCGCGCCGTACTCGTGAAACCGCCTCCGGCCCGACGGTACCGAACAGGGCTCGCGCCCGAGAAAGTGTTGGCCTCTCGTCATGACGAACCAGGACCCCTCAGCGCTCTTCGGGAACCGCTTCCTGACCGCGCCCGCACCCGCCAGGACCTTCCCGCAGGAAGGCATGAGCGCCTTGGACGCCATGAGGCTCCTGGACGTCGACCTCGCCATGGAGGGCGATCCGCAGCGCAACCTCGCCACGTTCGTCACGACGTGGATGGAACCGGAGGCGCAACGGATCATCGCCGAGAACCTTCACCGCAACTTCATCGATCATGCGGAGTACCCCATCTCGGCCGAGATCGAGCAGCGCTGTGTGCGGATGCTGGCCGACCTCTTCCACGCACCGGGCGAGACGTCCGGCTGCCGGACCCAGGGCTCTTCCGAGGCCATCATGCTGGGTGCGCTGTCGCTGAAGTGGAAGTGGCGGGAGCGCCGTCAGGCGGCCAACCTCTCGGTGGCCCGGCCCAACCTGGTCTTCGGCGGAGACGTGCACGTGGTGTGGGAGAAGTTCTGCCGCTACTTCGACGTCGAGCCGCGCATCGTCCCCCTCGCGGAGGACAAGTACACGATCGGCCCCGAGGACGTGGAGCCGCACCTCGACGAGAACACGATCGGTGTCGTCGCCGTTCTGGGCACCACGTTCACCGGCCACAAGGACGACGTCGTAGGGATCGACACACTCCTGCGGGACATTCGCCGGGAGAGGGAACTGGACATTCCCATCCACGTCGACGCCGCCAGCGGCGGCTTCGTGTGGCCCTTCCTGTACCCCGACTCGCCATGGGACTTCCGGCTCGAACAGGTCCGCTCGATCAACGTATCAGGACACAAGTACGGCCTGGTCTACCCCGGCATCGGCTGGCTCGTCTTCCGTGAGACGTCGGACCTGCCCAAGGACCTCGTCTTCCACGAGAACTACCTGGGCAAGACCGACGCGACGTTCACCCTCAACTTCTCGACCGGCGCGGCGATGGTGCTCGCCCAGTACTACAACTTCGTCCGCCTCGGGCATCAGGGCTACACCTACGTCATGGAGACCATGCAGACCAACGCGCGGGTGCTGGCGGACAACCTGCGCGACGGCGGACGCTTCGAAGTGATCGGCGGCGACCTGGAACAACTCCCGCTGGTGGCCTTCCGCCTCGCCGGAAAGCATGACTACGACGAGTCCGACATCGCATGGCAGCTCTCCGCAGAACGCGGCTGGATGGTGCCGGCGTACACACTCCCGCCCAATGCCGAGCAGGTGAAGATCATGCGGGCGCTGGTCAAGGAGACGCTCAGCCGCGAGCACATCGACCGCCTGAGCGAGGACATCGCAGACGCGTGCCGCACCCTGGACGCCAAGGGTGCCACCCACGCGACGGAGCGAGCGCAGGTCAAGCGGGGCACCGGATACTGAGCGCGGTCCCGCCGCGCCGGATGAGCTCACCGTCGCGCCGACGGAATGGTGTTCGTCGGCGGTAGGCGCGGAGGTGCTCCTTGGAATCCGCGCCGAACCCGAAATACGCTCCCCCTGGTGCTCGAAGGCCGAAGCCGAGGACGTAGGGGCTACGCCTTCACCGGACCACTGCCCGGCTCCTTGAGGATGCGATCACCGACGGTGATCGACTTCCACAGTCGACGCTCGATGCGTACCTTCACGGACTGGCCGTCGGTACGCCGCACGGTCACGAAGCGGTACATGTTGGCTCCGTCGAGCATGCCGCGTGACTTCTCCTCGACGACGCCTTCCCAGGCGTCGTCCGGTCCTGGCCTACGAGATGTGAACATGCCGCAAGCCTACGGAGGTCAACGGGTGTGAAGCAGTGCCGAGAAGCACGTGATCCGCGGTACAGGTGTCGCGCCACAGGCCTGACAAATGTCCCGAACGTGCGGCGCCGCGCCCGTCCCCCCGCCCCCGGGTCCTCCTGCCCGCTGAGCGCGCACCTTGTATCAAATATTTGACACAAGATGGCGCCTGAGCCATCTTGTACTTGCTACTTGATACAAGATGATCCGGGGGGACCTCTCCATGCTCGGCACAGCCTCGCTCCAGAGCCGCTTCCTCGATCACGCCGACCATTACGCCCGCTGGTCCGGCCTCGCCATCGGCATCATCGCCGCACACGCCCTCTCCACCCTGGGGCACATCGAGTTCGAACAACGCGTCGTGTTCTGCATCACGGCCTTCGGTCTGTGCGCGGTGGCGGGAGTCCTTCTCGCCGACGCGCTGACTCTGGTTCCCCGGGACGTCGTGCGCACCGCGAGCCTCGCCCCACGCCTGGTGAGAGACCATGTGCCGCCGCACATGGGCCCCGTGATCGCCTTTCAGGGATTCTCGCTCGCCGTGCTGCTGGCCATCGCGGCCGTCACGGCCTCCATCGACTCCGGCCAGATCTACGCGTCGGGAAAGGTGGTCGCCGTCACGTGCAACGGGATGCGTGCGCATCTAGGCCCCTGGCCCGGCCTGTACTACAGCCTCCCGATGGTCGGAGCACTCGCCATAGCCACCCCCACCTGCGGGTGGGCCCTGCGCCGCATCGCCGACGGACCGGGCGAGAGGCAGCAGCGGCGCGATCGCGCGTGGGCGGTGACGGGAGCCTGGGGTCTGTTGGTCTCGAGCCAGCAGCTCTACGCCGTACTGATGGTCTCCGTCTCGCTGACGGAGACGGGATGCGCCGGCGTGATGGGCGCGCTCACCTTCTGGGTGTTCTACCCGCTGGCTCTCCTGAACCTGTTCACCCTCGTATGGGCCCTGGTCACCGTCGTGGCTCCACGCGCCGTCGGCGATCACGCGACGGAAGAGCCCGGCCATGCATGAGCCAGCCGTTCGCGTCGACACCACCAGTCAGGTCCCGCCCTACGCACAGATCCGCGCACAACTCGGCGCACTGATCCTCACAGGACGGCTGGCCGAGGGCGACCGGCTTCCCACCGTGCGCCAGTTGGCGACGGACCTCGGCCTCGCGCCAGGCACCGTGGCCCGGGCCTATCGCGAGCTGGAGGCCGCCGAACTGATCCGCACCCGCCGCGGAGCCGGCTCCCGGGTCGCGGCACCTCCCGCCGGCCCGGCATCTCCGTACGCCGCCCAACTCGCGACGCTGGCACGGGATTTCACCTCCGCCGCACGCGCCTTGGGCGCCGACACCGAGACGATCCTGACCGCCGTCCGTGTGGCCCTCGACCTGGGTGATCCGTAGCGCTCACGGGCTTCCGCCGTCCCTGCCGGCGGGACTCGGTCATCAGGGTGCCGTACGGCGGTCTGGTGAGTCGCCGCATTCCCGCGAGGCCACTTACCGGGCTCCGTCACCCACCCGCGGTCCTTTCGCGGATCGGTCTGCCGAGGACCATGGCCTCGTACGCGACGGCCGGCGGTTCGCGTCAGGGGCGCTCGAGGAACTGGAGAACGCCGCCCATGACGAAGCACGACGCTCCCGCGAGGGTGCCCCAGTTGGCGATGTCGATGTTCAGGACACTCCCTGTCGCCGGCCTCGTGAAATCGGCTAGGGCCGCACCCAGGAACAGCACGGACCCCAGCTGGTTGACCGCGACGATCCACCAGCCGAGACTGCGCGGGAGCATGCCGGGGCGGCCATGGCACACCTCGACCAGCGCAAGGTGCCCCGAAATAAGGAACAGGATGCATCCGACCATGTCGGGGGCCCAGACCAGCCTGTTCGTCTGCTGCACCGAAAGGCCCTGCAGCAGGGATGCCAACAGGTTGATGCCGAACACCAGAGTTCCGGCGAACAGCAGAAACGTACTCAACCAGTCGATTCTGCTCGGCTCGTAGCTCCACCACCTCCAGCTTCGAGCGGAGGGCGGCCCGGCCATATCGGCTCCCAGAGGAGCGTTCACGGCCTGGAGCAGCGACGCGT
This sequence comes from Streptomyces sp. NPDC028308, assembly GCF_055565855.1. Taxonomy (NCBI): domain Bacteria; kingdom Bacillati; phylum Actinomycetota; class Actinomycetes; order Kitasatosporales; family Streptomycetaceae; genus Streptomyces; species Streptomyces sp. NPDC028308. The sequence goes on along the minus strand of NZ_JBVHTO010000002.1, from coordinate 73,190 downwards.
AACCGCCCGTGTTGAAGAACAGGCCGCCGACGAAGAAGATCCAGGCACTCGTCACACCGCTCGGGCCGACCTGGGCGATCGCCGCGCCGGCCGCGAAGAGGCTCCCTCCGGCCGCGAACGCGCCGGCGGCGACCGTGTTGGTCCTGCCGAGGCGCGCAAGGGTCCTCGCGTCCGCCTCCAGGGGCCGCGGCTCGGCGCCGCTCGTGGCGCGCACGCTGATCAGGCCGCGCTTGCGCGCCCGCCGTGACTCCCAGACCGCGGTGCCGCCGTCGTCGAGAGCCCAGGTCAACCTGGTGGTGAACGGTCCCGCGCCCTCGGCGGTCTGCTCGGTATGACTCACCGGTAAACCGTAGCCCTCCGACGGGGCCTTTCCCCGTCTGCGACTCCGCTTCACCGCCGACGTCGACGCCGGTGCTCATGCGGCTCCCGATGCGCGGTTCGTTCCGCTGTCGCTCGCGCGTCCACCGACCGTCCGCACGCCGATCGGTCGTCGGTAGCTCGCGTCCCGGGTCGGCCATACCAGCCCGGCCGCGCCCACGGCGGCCGGATGCTCGGCATCGCGGCCTTCGCCTGCCTGGCGGCCGCCCTCGTCTGAGCCCCACGGGACGACACATCACTTCAGTGTTCTGCCCGGCCGGCGAATGATCCGCAGCGCTCTCGCGGAGGCCGGCTCTTCGGTCCGCACCCGTGAAACTCTTCAGGCGGCCGTCTTCTTCCGGCGGCGTCCGGCGCCGGCGAGACTGTCGATGAGCTGCGATCGGCTCATCTTGGATCGGCCGGTGACGTTCTGCTCGGTGGCGCGCTGGTAGAGCTCAGCCTTGCTGAGTTGCCGCAGCTCGTTCTTGTCTGTTCCGGCTCGGCTGTAGGTCGGCGTTTTGCGGACGACGCCTTCTTGGCGGGGGCCTGCTGTGCGCTCGTTCACGCGCCGGTTCCGGACCCGGTCGGACGTGCCCCGCTGTAGCTGGTGGAAGTGGACGGTGTGGTCCTCCGTGGCGGTGAACAGGCCGACCGGCACCGTGACCAGGCCGAACGTGATCACATCGCTCCAGATTGCGCGTGCCATGACCGCCCACCTTCGCCGTACGTGACGCATGCCGACACCTCGCGGGCCGTGATCACGGCCTCGCTCCTGTTCACTCATGAGACACCGCAGGCCAGGGCTCTGTATCCGCTGAGTAGGCGCCGTTCGTGCACGCGGCCGGGCACCGGGCCGGTCCCTGTTCCTGAGCTGGGCCCCACACCGCAGGACGCGAGGCTCCTGGAGGCGTCGGCCGCGACCGCTTGACGAGCGTCACCTCCACCGGTCGCGGTACGACGGCGCGACCGGGAGGTGCGGCTCAGTCGTCCTGTTTCCAGGAGCCGGTGGGGATGCCGTCGGCGCAGCGCGCGCGGAGTTCGACCTTGCCCCCGGGGCCCTCGAACTTCACTTCGGCGTGTTCGTCGTCGGGGCCCGGGTCCGCGCTCTTGACGTCGTATCCCTGGGCGGGAGCCCAGGACAGCAGCCGTACCGTCGTGCCGTCGCAGGCGGCGATCGCGGTGCCGCCCGGAGTGGAGAAGGTCTTTCTGACCGGGACGGCAGTCGCGCTCGGGGCCGGGGTCCGGCCGGTGGGCGCCGTACTCGGCGTGGGCCGAGCCGTGTTCGGGGTCCGACCGGGGCGGGGAGACGCGGAGGCGCGTGCCGCGTCGAGTTGTTGCTCGATCTGCGCCGAGGTGACTTCGTCGCTCCCGGAGGTGCCGGTGATGCCGTCACCGATGAGCTGCACGGCCGCCAGACCGGTGAGCGTTGCGGCCGTGGCGGCGGCTGTCCAGCCTGCCAGGGCGAGGAGGGTGCGGGAGGGCATGCGTACGACTATGCCCCGGCCCGCGATAAGGACAGCACCGGGGAGCCCTAAGGGATGGTTAACGCGACGGCTGGGCCGGGGACGGTTCGGATAGCGTGCCCGCTGTGGTGCACCTGCTGATAGTCGAAGACGATCCCGCGATCCGGATGCCGCTGATCCGGGCGCTGAGCGAGCGCGGTCATGCCGTGGCGGCCGCCCAGAGCGCCATGGGGGGACTGCAGACCGCGTTGGACGAGCGCCCGGACCTCGTGGTCCTGGATCTCGGTCTGCCCGATCTCGACGGGATCGAGCTGCTGCGCATGCTGCGTGCGGTCAGCCCCGTGCCGGTGATCATCGCGACCGCGAGGGACGACGAGGCGGAGATCGTGCGGGGTCTCGACGCGGGCGCCGACGACTACGTGGTCAAGCCGTTCACGGCCGCCCAGTTGGAGGCTCGGATCCGGGCGGTGCTGCGGCGCGGGGCCGCTTCCCGGGAGGTGGCCGCTGCCGTCGTCGTAGGCGATCTGCGCATCGATCCCGGTTCCCGTGAGGCGAGCCTCGGCGGGACGGCGCTGGACCTCACACCCCGCGAGTTCGATCTGCTTCACCACCTGGCCGCACGAGCCGGGCAGGTGGTCACCAAGCGCGAGTTGCTCACCGAGGTGTGGCGAGTGCCGTACGGGGGTGCCGACAAAACCGTGGACGTGCATCTGTCCTGGCTGCGCCGCAAGCTCGGCGAGAGCGCGCAGGAGCCCCGCTATCTGCACACCGTGCGCGGTGTCGGCGTCCGGCTGAGCGCACCCGCGGGGGCGTCGTGAGGCGTCGGCTGACTCTGCTGGTCGCGGCCACCATGTGCCTGACGCTCCTGGCGTTCGTCGTGCCGCTGGCACTGCTCCTGCGCACGGTGGCGCAGGACCGTGCCGTCGCGGCGGCCGGTGCGGACGCGCAGAGCCTGGTGTCACTGGTGGGGACGGCGGACCGGGACACGGTGCGCTCCAGTGTCGAGCACATGGCCGGGCAGGCGCGGGGACCGCTGACCGTCTTCCTGGCCGACGGGGTGGTGCTGGGTTCGCGGGCGCCGCGGACCAGCGCCGTACGGCTCGCGGCCCTGGCGGGTGCGAGCCGCACCGTGGAGCGCCCCGACGGGCGGGAGATCGTGGTGGCGGTGCAGGGGCGGCCTGAGGGCACCGCCGTCATCCGTGCTTTCGTGCCCACCGCCGAGCTCACGCGCGGGGTGACGCGGGCCTGGATGGTGCTCGCCGGGCTCGGCGTCGCGCTGCTGTTCCTGGGACTGCTCGTCGCGGACCGGCTCAGCCGCGCGCTGGTGAGTCCCCTCACGGAGCTGTCCGCCGTGTCACACCGCCTCGCCAGGGCCGACCTGACCGCTCGGGCCCGCCCGGACGGGCCACGGGAACTGCGGGAGGTCGCCGGGGCCTTGAACCATCTCGCCGACAGAATCCGTGAGTTGCTGCGGGCGGAGCGCGAGGAGGTCGCGGACCTGTCCCACCGCCTGCGGGCGCCGCTGACGTCCTTGCGCCTGGAGGCGGAATCGCTGTCCGGCGCTGACGCGGCGCGGATCGGCGCGCGCGTCGACGCGATGGAACGGGCGGTCACCGGGCTCATCAGCGAGGCCCGCCACCGTCGCGAGACGGACGCGTACGCGATGTGTGAGGCGGCCTCGACCGTCCGCGGACGGGTGGCGTTCTGGACCGTGCTGGCCGAGGACACCGGGCGTGCCGTCACCCTGGACGTCACGGAGGAAGGACCCCTGCCGGTCGGGATCCACGATGACGAACTCGCCGCGGTCGTGGACGCGTTGCTGGGCAACGTGTTCGCTCACACACCTGACGGCACGGCTTTCACGGTCACGCTGGCATCCCGGGCCGGCGGCGGGGCGGTGCTGACGGTCGAGGACGAGGGCTCCGGCCTGTCGTTGGACATGGCCCGCCGGGGTGCGAGCCTCGGCGGATCCACCGGCCTGGGGCTGGACATCGCCCGGCGGGCCGCCCAGGCCAGCGGCGGACGTATGGACCTGGCGACCGGCGGGGCGGGTGGCGCCCGGGTGAGGCTGGAGCTGGGACCCCCGGCCTCGCCCGCTGTGCCGGAATGAACTCCTTAGCCCGCTCTTAGCACTGGCGCAGCGCGGCCCTATCCCGGCGTGCGTGAACCTCCTCTCAACAGCAGCGCCCACACAGGAGGTTCGCCATGAAGCGCACATCGGTCGTACTGCTCGCCTCGGGGGCACTCGTCGCCGCGGTCACCGGGACCGCCCTCGCGGGAGGCGGCGACGGCTCCTCCCCATCGTCCGGTTCGTCGTCGGCTTCGGCGACGCCGTCATCCAGTACGTCAGCCGCGACGCCGACAGCGACGTCGACACCGACGCCGTCCATGGACGACACGGCCGGAGCGACCGCCACCACGCCCGCGAAGGGCGCGGTGAGCAGTCGCCATGCTCGGGCGATCGCGCTCTCCCACGTGGGCGGCGGCAGCGTGACCAAGGTCGAGGGCGAGATGGAACACGGTCGCGCGGTGTGGAGCGTACGAATCGTCCGGGACGGCGCCCGGTACGACGTGGACGTCGACGCGAACACCGGCGAGGTCACCAGGTCCCGGGGCGGAGCAGGCAGCTCTGGCGCCGACAGTCGCCGCGACGATCACGGCGACGCCCGCGACGACCGTTCCGGGGCGGACGACCACGGGGCACGGGCGGGGGCGGACCACGAGCGAGGTGACGACCGCTCCGGCCACCACGACGACGGCACGTCCGACGACCGTCGCGGCGGTGACGACGACGGTCACGGCCGGCATGGACGGCACCACGACTGAACACGCCGGTGGGCGAATTGATGCGTGATGTGGACGCGGGGCCCAGCTTCGGCTGGGCCCCGCGTGTGTTGAGTGGCGAGCGACGTGATGCGTGGCTCATTACACCCCACGTCGCCGCCTCAGGCCCCTTGGTGCGTGGCCGGCGTGTCCGGTGACGTCGGCGCGTAGCGGGCTGCGTACCGGCGCCGCAGGGGCGGGTGGACGTTGGCCAGGGACAGGTCGCCCTTGTAGTGGTCGGTGAGGCGTGGGTCCATGACCTTGCGCCACAGGGGTGTCAGCCAGGCCAGGACGATCATCGTCGCGTACCCGGAGGGCAACTGTGGCGCATCGTCGAAGTGGCGCAGGGTCTGGTAGCGGCGCAGCGGGTTCGCGTGATGGTCGGAGTGCCGCTGGAGCTGGAAGAGGAGCAGGTTGCTGATGGTGTTGTTGCTGTTCCAACTGTGCTTCGGGGTGACGCGCTCGTAGCGGCCGTCGGGCCTTCGCTGCCGGCGCAGCCCGTAGTGCTCGAGGTAGTTGACGGTCTCCAGAAGACAGAAACCCAGTACCGCCTGCAGGAGCAGGAAGGGCAGGACCTTGAGGCCGAACACCGCACTCAGGGTGCCGAACAGAATTACGGTCATGGACCAGGCGGTCAAGACGTCGTTGTGCCGGCTCCACACGGCTTTGCCGCGACGCTGTAGCCTGCGCTGCTCCAGGTGCCAGGCTGAACGCAGACTGCCCAGGACGGTGCGGGGCAGAAAGCGCCAGAAGCTCTCGCCCAGGCGTGAACTGGCCGGATCTTCCGGGGTTGCCACGCGAACGTGGTGCCCGTGATTGTGCTCGACGTAGAAGTGGCCATAACCGGTCTGCGCGAGCGCCATCCGGCTCAGACGGCGCTCCAACTGCTCACGTTTGTGCCCCAGTTCGTGTGCGGTGTTGATGGCTACGCCGGCTACGACTCCGGTGGTGGCGGTCAGGCCCAGCTCCTGCGCGACGGAGAGGGTGCCGTCGGCCCACTTGCCGCAGGCCCAGACGAGGGCGCCGAACTGCAGGGGCAGGTAGAGGTAGGTGCACCAGCGGTAGTAGCGATCCGCCTCCAGCGCCTTCATCACGTCGTCCGGCGGGTTCGACTCGTTTGAGCCCAGTAGATGATCGGAGACCGGTATGACGAAGAATGCGAAGAAGGGCCCCCACCACCACAGAAGACCGCTGCCGGTCAGATCGACCAGTCCCTGCGCCTGAAAAGGCAGGGTCGGAACGACGAGCGCCAGAGGCCAGAGATGACGCCTGCGGTCGCGCCACGGGAGCGGCGCCTGCGAGTCGCGGTCGGACACGAAGCCTCCTTGGGCAACGGGCACCACACGGATTGCCGACTTGCGGTCTCGGCGGAGGCGCCCTGGGAGAATGCCGAGCGTGCCAGCCCGGAATTCGACTGACAAATGCTGCGCCGTGTAAAAGTTCTGATGGAGCATCAGCAACGTGTGGAGGGGCACTTTGGCGAACGAACCGCTCGACGTGGCGCCACCCGATCCGCCACGGATCGCCTGGCGCAAGCAGATGAGGGAGAGAGTCCTGCGGGAAGCGTGGCTGCTGTCCACGCAGGCGGGTTGGGACCGGGTGAGGGTGGCGGACCTCGCGCAGCGTGCCGAGGTGTCACGGCCTTCCATCTACGCGGAGTTCGGTGATCGCGCCGGAATCGGGCAGGCGCTCGTGCAACGCGAGACAGAGCGTTTCCTGCTGGGAGTCGGCGCTGTCCTGGACAGACAGCGCGGCGATGTGGGAGCCGCACTGGAGGCCGGCGTCGGTCACGCTCTGGCCCAGGCGAGGAGCAACCCGTTCGTCGCTGCTGTGGTGTCGGCGGCGCAAGGCGGTACGGAGGCGTTGCTGCCTTACTTGAGCAGCCGGCCCGAGCCGGTGTTCTCCGAGGCTCGGAGGCTGGTCGCGGCTTGGCTCGACGTCGTGGCCCCTCACATTCCGGAGGAGCGCAGGAAGGAAGCGGCCGATCTCGTCGTCCGGTTGACCATCAGCCACATGCTGTTGCCGACGCCGGATGGAGACTCCATTCCGAAACGAGTGGCGCGGGCCGCGCATGCCGTCCTCGAAATGCCCGTCGATGCCTGAACCGACCGATCGGATCCAGCGACCAGTGGGCAACGTGCCAGCGGTCGGGTCACGCCGTGTGCCGAGCGCGGCCTGGTCCGCTGACGTCCACTGCGGAGAGGGCCTCGTGTGCTGCGGTACGGCTCAGGCGCAGGCGTAGTGTCTCCGCCGCAATCGCCACCAGGGGCACAGAGACGGTGGGCACGGTCCACCAAGGGATGCCGATCCATACTGCTGTCAGACCCACGCCGAAACAGGCCCCGGTAGTGATGAACAGCAGCGCCCTGCCGTACGGGTCCCAGGTGAAGGGCTTGTAGTCGCGCGGCCTGGCGAGACGCATCGCACCGAACAAGAAGAGCTGGGCCGCGAACAGCCCGGCCAGCACGCCGACGGCCGCGTTCATCTGCACTTCGTCCCGCGGGGCTGCCGAGGTGTCCTGTTTCACGCCGTCCTTACCGAGCACCCGGATGTGGCCGCGCCAGGCGGTGGCTCTGACGCGGTCACCGGGCCGTAAGCGTTCCAGGAGTGGTCCGGCGTCTCCGAAGTTCACGGTGCCCCGCCACGAGTCCTCATCCGTGAGGACCGCTTCGTACCTGCTGCTCTTGCCGGTCTCGTTCACCGTCTTCTCCACGGTCAGCCGCCACGTGCTCAGGCAGTCCGTCTGCCGCCGCTGCAGCGCGCCGTTGGTGCACGGCCGGGCCGCGCGGTAGTCCTGATAGCGCTCCCTGTCGGAAGGCAACCACCATGCAAAGGCCAGGAAGCAGGCAGCAGTCGGGATCAAAGAGAGCAGGATGAGCAGCGCGCCGGCGAACCGTGCCCGGCGTGGGGATCTTGTATCGGCGCAGTCCCGGCTCTGTGGTCCGATTGCGTCGTGGGCCGAAGCCACCGTTCCTCCGGTCATCGCCCGCCACGGCCTTCGCCGGCGTCATGCCGTGGCTCCTCATGTCCCCGCATGATTTCCTCGGTATTCGGCCGGACTGCGGGGTGGACAAGCGCCAGCACGCTGAGGCCGAACATCAACACGCCCAAAGGCAAGTGAAGAGACGGTATGCGAGCAATGCCGAGCACGACCTGGAACGAGGCAAGAGCGAGGAAGCCGGACGCATGCCAGACAGGCCGCAGCGAACCGCCGCCCGGTTTCCACGCCAGCAGTGCCGCGAGCAAGTACAGCATCGTCGCCCCGTACATCACTCGGGCTCCGACGCTGTGCAGCATCGCTCCGTAGGTAGAGGTCAGCAACAGGCCGGCGGAGACCGCCTGCAGGAAGATGGTCAGAGTCTGCAGAGCGATCGCGAGCCGCAGTAAGGAAGTGCGCTGCGCTCTTGCCGGCATCGCCTGAGTGGCCATGTCATCTCTCCGTGGCTTCCAGGAGGGGGCGGGCGTGGGCGTCGAGGTGCCGCGTGGCTCGATGCCCAAGGCTCGCGGGGCACCGGGCGGTGGTCAGGGCCATCGCATCTGTCCGGTGGAGTCCAACACCGCGGTGAGGAAGCGGCGCACCGTTTCCAGCTCATCCGGCGCGAACCCGTCCGCTGCTGCCACCACTTCGCCGATGACAGGTCCGAAGAACGACCATCCCAGTTCGGTTGCCTTGTCTTCCACCTCCAGCAGCACGCGTCGTCGGTCAGCGGTGTCCCGGATGCGCCTGACCAGCCCGAGCCGCTCCAGCCGATCGACCAGGGCAGTGGTCCCGGCCGAGTTCAGCCGCAGCTGCCGGCCCAGCCATCCAGGCGTCGCGAGAGTGTGCTCCCGGGCGGCATCCAGCAGGTGGATCAGTGCGCGTACGTCGGTGGGGTGCAACCCGTTGCGGGCGGCGAACTCGGCTCCGAGCAGGTCGAACTCCACGGTGACCGCACGCAACAGGTGGACCAGCATCATCGGCGAGTTCTGATCGTTCACGCGCACTCCAGGGGACTCGGGCATATTCTCTCGCTGAGCGAGAATATCGTCGAACGAGAGGAATGCCCAGTGTCCCGGACCGCATTCGACCTCGCATACGACCAACTGCGCGCCCGCTGGCCGAAGTCCACCGAGGAGCGCGACATCGATACGCCGTACGGGCGCACGCGAGTCCAGTCGTACGGGCCGGCTGACGGCACTCCGCTGGTGCTCCTGCCCGGCGGACTGGCCACCGGCCTGGTCTGGTTCGCCAACGCGCCGGCCCTCGGTCGCAACCACCGGATCCACGCCGTCGACCTCATGGGCGACGTCGGCCGCACCGAGCGCCACGGCACTGCCCTGCGGAACGCCAACGACCTCAACCTCTGGCTCGATGCCCTGCTGGAAGGGCTCGGCGTCGGCAGTGCCCATCTGTGCGGCCACTCCTACGGCGCCTGGATAGCCGCCAACTACGCCTTGCACGCCCCGGAACGGGTCACCCGCCTTGCCCTGCTCGACCCCACTCAGGTCTTCGCCGGCTTCCGCCTCGGCTACCTGCTGCGGGCGCTACCCACGCTCATCCGGCCGACTCAGGACCGGGCCCGCTCCTTCCTGGCATGGGAGACAGCCCCTACCCAGCCGGACGAGACCTGGCAGCGCCTCTACGCCCTGGCCGCCACGGTAGCCGGGCGCAAGATCATCACCGGCCGCCGCCCTCGGGCCGCCGACCTCCGCATGCCGGTGCTCGTTCTTCTCGCCGAACGAAGCCGAGCCCATCAGGTCCGTCACGTGGCCGACCGCGCCCGCCGGGCCCTGCCTCAGGCCGAGGTGACCGTGCTCCCCGGGGCCACTCACCACTCGCTGCCCCTCACCGCCCCGGAACGGCTGAACGATCGACTTGCCGATTTCCTCAACGGCGGTTCCTGACACACCTCTTGCCGTGCGCACTCCTCCGGGCCTCACGGCTGTCGGCGGGTTCGCCGACAGATGATCACAGCGGCCAGGTTCAGCTGGCAGGCCGGGTCGCGGTGGGTCCACCTGTTGAACAAGTACGCCAGCCGGTGAGGGGCCACCGCCCACAGCGGGCTGCGCACGTGGGTCACCGCGAGGTTTGCGAGCGGGTGCCCAATGCGCTTGAGGCCCGAGCCGACTGGCACGAGGACACCGAGGCGAAAAGCCTTTGACGGGGTGGAGGCCGTTGGCCGATGGTGTGCCGGTTGTTCCGGTCACGAGCCAGTCCTGCGGTGCCATCGGCTCCCGCAGGGCGAGGGAGTTCCGCATGATTGCTGTGTCTGCCGCTTCAGGGGCCTTCGGTCGACTCGTCGTGGATCATCTGCTGGCCCGGTGCCCTGCCGAAGAGGTGGTGGTTGCGGTGCGTGCTCCTGATCGTGTCGCGGACCTCGCCGCCCGAGGGGTCCAGGTGCGCCGCGGCGACTACGACGTCCCGGACACGCTGCGCACGGCGTTCGAGAACGCCGACCGACTCCTGCTGATCTCCTCCCCGGAACTGGATTCCGCTCGTCGTATCCGCCAGCACCAGGGCGCCATCGAGGCGGCCCGAGCCGTCGGTGTCGGCGCTGTCGTCTACACAAGTATTCTGGACGCGGACACCCAGGCCGAGGGCATCACCGAGGCACACCACGCCACCGAGCGCGCGCTACGAGCCAGCGGCCTGCCTCATACGCTGTTGCGTCACCCCTTCTACAGCGAAGCCTTCCTCAACTCCGGTCTGCACGCCGCCGTAGCCTCGGGCGCGTTGGACGACGCGACCGGCGCCCGCGGGATCAACACCGCCTCCCGCGCCGACCTTGCCGAAGCCGCCGCACGTGTCCTGACCGAAGAGGGTCACCTGGGCCGCGCCTACGACTTCACCGGCACCTCGTGGACCTATCCGCAGCTCGCCCAGGTCCTCACCCGCGTTAGCGGGACGCCCGTCCTCCACCGCGTGCGGGACAGTCTCACTACCGGCGCCCAGGGTTGGCTGGAGGCCCAAGTCCGAGGAGGGGTCCTGGAACGGCAGACCGACGACCTCCACCGCGTCCTCGGGCACCCGCCCACCACGCTGGACCGGGCAGTCGCCGATATCCTCGCCCGTCCGGCGCCATCGAGCGACGCCGCCGAGCAGGCCTGACACGCCAGGACCAGGACCAGGGCCAGGAGCACGGCCCGTGTTCAATTTCACCGCCGCACCACGTGTGGCACCGTCCCGCCCGGCACCTGTGAGGCCGGGCGGGACGGTGCCACACGTCATGTTCCAAGGCGAGCTCGGTACGAATCCGCCGTCGCGGACACGCTCCGCGCGGCTCACGCCATAGCTGCTTGAAACGCCTTCATACAGAGAAAACAGTGCCTGTCAGTTGGCTCCTGAGTGCTGGGTTCCTCCGGCTTGTGCACCCCGCACATCGTGGAGGACTTGTCATCCGCCAGGACATGCCACGCCGGTTCCCCTGCGGGGGCTGGGCCCCACCACATTTCATGCATTGTCAGCTTCCCGGTCGAGGTCGAGAGCACTCTCATCAGAGCATGGTTGACGGAGGCGAGCATCTTGCGGCGTCCAAGCGGGTTGCCTCGCAGGTCGGCCGGATGGAAGAACGTGAGACGGGTTCTGCGATGGCTTGGGTGCCGGCGCCCCGACTGCTCGAGCCCCCGAGCCTGGGAAGCGATGTCCGGACCGGCAAATTGTCAGGGATTCGCAGACGCCGCTGCGCTACGCCGCCTTTGATTGCGTGGGCACGCCAGCGTCTCATCGGAGCCCCCATCCCGGGGTCTTCGCCGTGAGCGACGTTAAAAGCGGCTTGGTCAAACCGGTGGCCTCGGCGGGGTGAGGATGCGACGGCGGTCCGCCTCGTGCACGAGCAGCGGGAGAAGACGGGTGAGGCGGTCCGCCGCCGGCCTTGAGAGGCGGTGCCCGGTGGCCTTCCGGTCCGTCTCTCAGGAGCGTCGACATCGCCGCAGGTGCGTTCTGTGGGAGCGTTCGAGAGCGGGGGCAGTTCACGAGAAGGGTTCAGTCATGCCGATGGCTTCGCAGGACCTTACAGTCGTGGCCCTCCTGGCGGATCCGGATGCGCCGACGGAGATCGCTCAGCGTATGGCCCGCATTCTGCCCTCGCGGCTCGCCGACAAGGCGGAGCAGGGGCGACGGTTCGACGTCGAGGTGGTGAGTGAGCCCTTCACCGCGGGGACGGAGGACACGTCCGTTCTGATGCAGAGGATCAGGGATCGCGCAGGGTCGGAGCACTGGGACATCGTCGTGGCACTCACCGATCTTCCGCTGCACACGCACGGGCACAAGCTCGTTGTGGATCTGAACCACGAACACGGCTTGGCACTGCTCTCTCTTCCTACGCTGGGAGGCTGGCGGCTGCAGACAAGGGCCCGGCGGGCCGTGGAAGAGGTCGTGCTCGGCCTGACGGGTCCGCCGGCCGACGGAGCACAAGGACCGCAGCAGCGTCAGCCACCCATGGGGCGCTTCGTCAGTAGTCTCGCGCCCGTTCACCCGGGCGCGGTCGACGAGGAGGAGATCGCTGATCTTCGGTACGTCCTCAGCGGGCCGCGCGGATACCTCAGGGTGCTCGTCGGGATGGTCCGTGCCAACCGTCCGTGGCGCTTGGTGCCGGGTCTGTCGAAAGCCCTGGCTGCCGCGCTGGCCACAGGAGCGGTCGCCACCGTGAACTCCACCGTCTGGAGCCTGGCCGGGGCCCTGAGCGCGCCGCGTCTTGTGATCGCAACGGTCGGTTCCCTCGTGCTGATGATCGGCTGGCTGATCGTGGACGCGCAGCTGTGGCACCGGTCGTCGGACGTCTCACGGGAGGCGAGGCAGAGGGTGAAGCTCTACAACGCTTCGACAGTCCTGACCGTGGGTATCGGTGTGGTCGTCTGTTACGCGGGTCTGATGATCGTCAACCTGGTCTGGGCGCTGTTCATCCTCAATGACCAGGTGTTCGCCTCCATGACACAGACGCCTCTGCACACAGCGGACTACTGGACGTTGTCCTGGTTCGTCGCTTCGGTCGCCACGGTGGGCGGAGCTCTGGGATCCGGCTTGGAGAGTGACGAGGCGATCCGCGCGGCTGCCTACTCCAAGCGTGAACAGGAACGGCGCGACATGCTCCAGGACGAAGGTGATCAACTGAAGCCCTGAGCCGGTGACTTGTCGGTGGTCGGTCGATGCCCGTCCGGGGCCGAAGACCCAGATGATCGATCGTGCGTGGTTGTTTCGCGTCGGGGCCGACGGGGACCCGGAAGTCACCGCCGGAATGCGGGCCTCCGCCTGGGCGTCCGGCGGGCACCACCGTCCCACCCGATTCGGGTGAACGGTCCATTGAGGCATGCCTGAGCCGAGGCCCCCGTCCCATCACCTCCCGGGCGCCCGGCTCTGTGCGCCGTCGCCATTTCCGGCGTGCTGCGGCAATGCTGCGCACCGAAGGAAGCCATCATGAAAGCAGCGGTATACGACGGACCGCGAACGGTCACCGTGAAGGACGTGCCGGACGCGAAGATCGAGCACCCCTGCGACATCATCGTGAAGATCACCGCTACCAACATCTGCGGCTCTGACCTGCACATGTACGAGGGCCGCACCTCGTTCGAGTCCGGCCGCACCCTGGGACACGAGAACATGGGCCAGGTCGTGGAGGTCGGCTCGGCCGTCCGCAAGGTCCAGGTCGGCGAGTACGTGGTCCTGCCCTTCAACATCGCTTGCGGCTTCTGCAAGCAGTGCGAGCGAGGTCTGACCAACTACTGCCTGACCATGCAGCCGGAACCGGCCCTCGCGGGAGCAGCCTACGGATTCGCCGACATGGGGCCCTACCAGGGCGGCCAGGCGGAACTGCTGCGCGTACCCTACGGCGACTTCAACGCCCTGCGTCTGGGCGAGGACGCCGCCGAACGCCAGACCGACTACGTGATGCTCGCCGACATCTTCCCCACCGGCTACCACGCCACCGAGATGGCCGACGTCAAGCCGGGCGACCAGACGATCGTCTTCGGGGCCGGTCCCGTCGGGCTGATGGCGGCCTACTCGGCCATCCTCAAGGGCGCCGGCCGCGTCTGGGTGGCCGACCACCAGCCCGACCGGCTGCGCAAGGCGGAGGAGATCGGGGCCATCCCGATCAACACCGCCGAGCAGAACCCGGCGGACGTGGTGAAGGAGGCCACCCTCGGTCTGGGCGCCGACAACGGCTGTGAATGCGTCGGCTACCAGGCACACGACGCCCAAGGACACGAAGACGCAAGCCTCACGCTCAACGGCCTGATCGACTCGGTCAGGTTCACGGGCAACATCGGCGTGGTCGGTGTGTTCCTCCCGGAGGACCCCGGCGGCGCAGAGGCCCAGGGCGAGTTGGAGGCCCAGGGCAAGGTCCCCATCGACTTCGGCCTGATGTGGTTCAAGGGTCAGCGCATGGGCACCGGGCAGGCGCCGGTGAAGCGGTACAACCGTGCGCTGCGAGACCTGATCGCCGGCGACAAGGCAAAGCCGAGCTTCCTCGTCTCTCACGAGCTCAGCCTGGACGAGGCCCCCACCGCCTACGAGCACTTCGACGCCCGTGACGAGGGCTGGACCAAGGTGGTCCTGCACCCCGACGGACACGCGAACGGCCACAAGCGCTGAGGAACTACAGCACCGCCACTGGGCGCGTTCTTCCCGGACCGGTCCGGGAAGAACGCGCCCAGTGGCGGTGACTGTTGGGTGAGGGCTACTAGCGGAGGTTCGTAAGACCGGGAGCCGTGCGTGAACGCCCTCTGTCTGCGAGTGAAGCTGCGCCGCTACGCCTCGGCACCGCGTTTCTGGTGATACCCATTCAGCGCACGTTCAGTGGCCGTCCTCGGCACGCAGGCCGTGCCTCGCGGCGCTCGTTTCCGCAGACTGGTCGCCGTACTGCACCGCGGGCAGCCCGGCCTGACCGTTCGTGCGCGCGGTGTGGCCGCGTCCGCGGGACACGGCCCCGGCATCCTCAACGCAGCGCGCTCTTCGCCTGCCAGGCGTTCCACGGCACGTTCCACGCGCCGAAGCCGTTTCCCGGGTCGACCACGCCCTTGGTGTCCTTGCCCGTGATCTCGAAGGGGTCGCCCGGTCGTACCTGCCCGTAGAACCAGGCCGCGTCCGTTTTGCTCATGCCTATGCAGCCCGAACTGTGGTTGGCGTTGCCGAAGTAGGCGGCGTTCCAGGGTGCGGCGTGGGCGTACATGCCCGACCAGGTCAGCCGCATCGAATAGTGGACCGTCTTGTCGTAGGCGTCGCCGAGGCCGACCGTCTCCGAGTTCATGTTGACGGTGCCCTCCTTGGCCATGAGCACGGCCGTTCCGCGCCAGGATCGCTTGTCCCCGCCGGGGGTGCCGCCCGAGACCGGGATGCTGCGGACGGTCCTGCCGTCGCGTACCAGAGCGAGGCGGTGGCGGTCGAGGTCGACGCGGACGATCTGGCGGGTGCCGATGGTGAAGGCCGTGCTGTAGTCCCGTACGAACCAGCCGCCTTCGGATCCCGAATCGGTGCCGTTCAGTTCGGCCTTGAGCACGACCTTCGTTCCCGGCTTCCAGTACGACTTCGGACGCCAGTCGACCCGGTCCCGGCCCGACCAGTCGCGTATCCAGCCCCAAGACCCTTCCGTGGGTTCCGAGGTGGTGACGTGCAGCTGCTTCTCGACCTCGGAGCGGTTTCTGACGGGGCGGTCGAAGACCAGGGAGATCGGCTGGGCCACTCCGACGATGGTGCCGTCCCCAGGACGCCAGTCGACCTTGTTGACCTTGTCCGCCTCGACGGTGGTGAACGATGCCTTCGTGGTGGCGGCGCTGCCACCCGTCGTCCGGGTCTTGGCGATGACCGTGTACGCCGTGCCGGGTACGGCCTTGCGACCGGAGACCCACCTCCGTCCGTCGGCCGCGACCTTGCCGGGCAGGCGCCGGCCTTCCGCGTCGGTGACGGTGACCGAGGTGAGACGGCCGTGGGAGGCGGTGACCGTCACCGGCCGGCCCGGCGTGGCCTGCCGCCCCTTGGGTGTGACGGTGACCATGACGGGCCGGTCCTTGGACGCATCCGCCCGCGGTGCGTGTGAAGAGGAAGGTGACGGACTCGACGAGCAGGCGGCGAGAGGTGCGAGCAGGGCTGCGGCGATGGCTGCCCGGATCGGGACATGGGTGGACACACGTGTGCGCGGCAAGGAAACCCCCAGGACGGACGACTCCGCGGCGATGAGCGGACTGCCCCGACCGTAGAGCCGGAAAATGCCAGGTCAGCTGCTTTCCGGGTCTATGACGGCGGTTGGTGAGAAACGGTCATGGCTTCGTCACACTCGGCGCGCGGACCGGTCACGGCTGGTTGTGAGCATCCTCGGTGTCCCCGTCGCCAGCCGGGGAGGAGAGTGAGGCTCAGACCGTGTCAGCGCTGCTCGTTCCACCCGGCCGTATCCCCCGAGCGGGGAAGGAACCCTTGTCGCTGGGGCCGGTCACGCCCCGCGCTTACCGTGCCTTCCTTTCGTCACCCGCCGGCCGAGCCCTCCGCCCCGGCTTCCTGCAGTGCCCTTCCTGGGCCGACGTCAAGGAGGGCTGGCGGGCCCAACTCGTCGGCTGGGGAACGGATGTGGAAGGGGGCGCGCTGAGCGGTGCGGCGCTCGTGCTGCTGCGCCAGTTCCCCGGCACGCGCAAGTTCTTCGCCTACCTGCCCGAGGGCCCGGTGGCCGACTGGGCGGATCCCGACGTCGACCTGTGGCTCACGCCGTTGCTCGGTCATCTGCGCGACGCGGGAGCGTTCGCCGTGCGGATGGGGCCCTCGCCCGCTTACCGGCGCTGGGACGCTTCCGCGCTGAAGTCCCTCACCGGGCCGGGGCGTCGGCTCGGCGACGTGCTCGCCAGCGAGGTCGATCCGCTCGGCAGTGCCGTCGCCGAGCGGCTGCGCGCGCGGGGGTGGGTCCGCTGCGGCAGCGACGGGTCCGCCGACGGCGGTGACGCCCAGCCCCGCCACGTGTTCCGGATACCGCTCGCAGGACGCACCACCGAGGACCTGTGGTCAGGACTCAATCAGGAGTGGCGGCGCAACGTCCGGCGCGCCCGGAAGGAGGGCGTGGAGGTGGTCGTGGGCAGCGCCGCCGAACTTCCCGAGTTCTACCGTCTGTTGGACGTGACGGAGCAGCGCGACGGTTTTCGCCTCGGTCGCTCCCTCGCCTATTACGAGCGCCAGTACGCGGCGCTCAACGCCGAGGAGCCGGGCCGGATGAAGCTGTACCTCGCCCGTCACCGCGGGGAGATCCTGGCCGCTCACACCATGATCACGGTGGGTGACCGGGTCTGGTACCAGACCGGCGCCTCGGCGGACCACCGTCGTGAGGTACGGCCCTCCAACGCCCTGCAATGGCGGATGCTGCTGGACGCGCACGCGCTCGGCGCCGACGTCTACGACATGCGCGGGGTACCCTCCACTCTCGACCCCGCCGAACGTGCGTACGGCCTGCTGCGCTGGAAGCTCGGCACCGGTGGACAGGTCGTGGAGACGCTGGGGGAATGGGAGAAGTCATTGGGTGGCCCCGCCAACCAGGCGCTGTACCGCGCCTTCCAGGCATACCTGAACCGCCGGTGAGCGCCCTCACCCCGACCGGTGCGGAGGACAGCGCCTCGCGGCCGGACGGCGAACGGCGAGGCGACGACAGCGCCGCGACCGCGAGCGAACAGCCGGGCCACGAGCCCCGTACGAAGGCGACGTCCACGGCGCGCAGCAGCGCCGTCATGGCCGCCGGGTCGCTCGTCTCCCGCGGCACCGGCTTCGCCCGTGCCGCCGTGATCGCGGCGGCGATCGGCACCGTCGGGCCGACCGCCGACGGCTACGCCGTGGGCAACTCGCTGCCGACGATGGTCTACATGCTCCTCCTGGGCGGCGCGCTCAACGCCGTGTTCGTCCCCGAGCTCGTCAAGGTCGCCAAGGAGCACGAGGACGGCGGCGTCGCGTACACCGACCGACTCGTCACGGTCTGCGTGGCCGCGCTCCTGGCGATCACCGTGACCGTGGTGTGGGCGGCTCCCGCGATCGTCGACGTGTACACGGATTACAGCGGCGGACAGGCCGCCATGACGAGCGCGTTCGCCCGGTACTGCCTGCCGCAGATCTTCTTCCTCGGACTGTTCACCCTGCTCGGGCAAATCCTCAACGCACGCGGCCGGTTCGGCGCGATGATGTGGGCACCCGTCCTCAACAACCTTGTCGTCATAGCCGTGTTCGGCCTCTTTCTGGCGCTCGCTACGGACGGCGGCACACTGAGTTCGACCGAGACGGCGCTGCTCGGGTGCGGCACGACCGCCGGGATAGCCGTCCAGGCCCTCGCTCTGCTTCCCGCGCTGCGCGCGGCCAGGTTCCGCTGGCGGCCCCGCTTCGACTGGCGCGGCAGTGGACTGACCCGCCCGCTGCGGTCGGCCTTCTGGCTGCTGCTCATGGTGCTGGCCAACCAGGCCGCCTACTGGGTCACCACCCGGCTCGCGACGACCGCCGGTCTCGACGGCGGACCGGGATACAGCGCGTACAACAGTGCCTACGTCCTGTGGGTCGTGCCGCACGGCATCGTCACGGTGTCCCTGGTGACCGCGCTGATGCCCCGGATGAGCGCGGCCGCGACGGCCGGGGACACCGCCGGCCTGCGGCGCAGCGTCTCCCAAGCCTTGCGCACCTCCGCGTCCGCCGTCGTCCCCGCGGCGTGCATGCTGCTCGCCCTAGCCCAGCCGATCATGGACCTCGTCTTCGGGTACGGCAGGACCAGCGCCGGCGACACCGCGGCCATGGCCGGCATCCTCATGGCCTTCGCACCCGGGCTCGTCGCCCTGTCGGGGCAGTACGTGCTGTCCCGCACCTTCTACTCACTCTCCGACACCCGCACCCCGTTCCTGCTCAACCTGGTGATCGTGACCGTCAACGCGGGGCTGTCCGTGGCGGCCGCCCAACTGCTGCCCGCCCGCTGGGCCGTGACGGGTATGGCGGCGGCGTACTCGGTGGCCCTGTGCGCGGGCTGGGCGGTGACCGCCCGGGTGCTGAGCCGCTCGCTCGCCGTCGCCCGTCCCCTGCGTTCGGCCGCCGTCGGCACGCACGTGCGGCTCCTCGTCGCCGCAGTACCCGCCACCCTTCTGGGCCACTTCGCCGTTCGGGTCGCCGCAGGGGCGGGAACGCTCGCCGCTGCAACCGCCGGGGCCGTGGCCGTCGTGCTCACCTTTGCCGTGCTCGCCCGCCCGCTGCGGCTCACCGAACTCGACGCCCTGCTCTCCACCCTGCGCCGCAGAGCGACCCGGGCCTGACCACTACCGAGGGAGAACTGCCCATGCCCCGCGTGCTCCTCATCGAGGACGACCCTTCCGTACGGGAGGGTGTCGAACTCGGTCTGCGCCGCCGTGGACACGAGGTGCGGGTGGCCGCGACCGGTGAGGCCGGTCTCGCCGCACTGGCCGAATTCCGCCCCGATCTGATGCTGTTGGACCTGATGCTCCCCGGCATGAACGGCGTTCAGGTCTGCCGGAAGGTCCGCGACCGGAGCCAGCTGCCCATCATCATGCTCACCGCGCGGGGTGACGACTTCGACGTGGTGATCGGCCTGGAGGCCGGCGCCGACGACTACATCGTCAAACCCGCGCGCACGGAGGTGATCGAGGCCCGCATCAGCGCCGTACTCCGCCGTATCGACAACTCCGGTCAGGGCAAGGCGGCCATCGAAGTCCACGGCGACCTCGTCATCGACCGCGCCGGGCTCAGTGTCACGAAGTCCGGTACGCGCCTTCCGCTCGCCCCCTCCGAACTCAAGCTGCTGCTGCACCTGTCCGCCGCACCCGAGCAGGTCTTCAGCAGACAGCAGCTGCTGGAGCACGTGTGGGAACACAGCTTCCACGCCGACGCACGGCTGGTCGACGCCTGCGTCGCACGGCTGCGCGGCAAGGTCGAGGACGAGGCGGGCAGCCCGCGGTACATCCAGACGCTGCGGGGCTTCGGCTACCGTTTCGGACCCCTGTGACCTCCGGCATGCGGCTCGCGCGTCGGAGACCCGGCGCCGGCGGCGGTAACCGTCCGGCCCGCGAGGGCACGCCGGCTGCGGACGCTCCCGTCCGACGAGGCTGGGCGCGGGCGTTCGGGCTGCGCACCCGGCTGGTCCTGGCCTTCCTGCTGGTCGCCGCCGTCAGTGCGGGCACCACCTCCGCGCTGACCTACCGCGAGGCCCGCAACGCGTTGCTGAAGACCGCCCAGGACACCGCGGTCGCCTCCTTCCGCGACCAGGTCCAGCAGACCGGCTGGGCCCTGCCCCTGCAGAAGGAAGGAATGGAGGAGACCCTACGGAGCATCGCCCGCGCTGGGAGGCCCCACCCCTGGGTCGTGTTCGCGGAGTACGGATCGATCAGGGCGTCCTCCGGCGAGAACCCCGTCTCCACGGTGATCACCCC
Source organism: Streptomyces sp. NPDC028308 (assembly GCF_055565855.1). Lineage (NCBI taxonomy): Bacteria > Bacillati > Actinomycetota > Actinomycetes > Kitasatosporales > Streptomycetaceae > Streptomyces > Streptomyces sp. NPDC028308. The sequence goes on along the minus strand of NZ_JBVHTO010000002.1, from coordinate 53,193 downwards.
CGAACTGCGCCGCGCCGCACAAGCTCATCCCCGCGGCACCTTCGAACGGGTCGTCAAGGACGGAGTCCCGTACCTCACCATCGCCATGCCCACGGTGTTCAAGACCGGCCCCGACGACGTGCTGCCCAGCGGGCTCGTCCTCTACGCCGTCACGCGCATGAGCGACGAACAGGTCAACGTCGACGCGCTCCTCATAGCCGCCCGCGACGGCGCCCTGCCCGGTCTCGCCATCGCACTGATCCCCGGCCTGATCGCCGCCCGCAGCGTGCTGCGCCCGGTGCGCGAACTGCGCAAGGCCGCACGGAGCATGGGCAGCGGCAGTTTCGACACCCGCATCCCGGTACGCGGCAGCGACGAACTGGCAGACCTCGCCCGCACCTTCAACGAGTCCGCCGCCGCACTGGAGACCTCGGTGCGCGAACTGCGCGAGGCCGAGGCACGCGCCCGCCGCTTCGCCTCCGACGTCTCCCACGAACTGCGCACCCCGCTCGCCGGCATGCTCGCCGTCACCGAGGTCCTCGACGAAGACGCCGATGGACTGGACCCCGACACCGCCCGGGCGGTACGCCTGGTCAGCGCCGAGACCGGAAAGCTCGCCGTGCTCGTCGAGGACCTCATGGAGATCTCCCGCTTCGACGCCCGCGCGGCAGGGCTCAACGCCGACGAAGTCGACATGGCGCAGACCATCGACAAGACACTGCAGAACAGGCACTGGACCGACGACCGCGTCCGCACCCGCCTGCCCTCCGGCATCCGCGCCCGGATCGACCCACGGCGTTTCGACGTCGTCATCGCCAACCTCGTAGGCAACGCCCTGCGGCACGGCGGCGCGCCCGTCACCGTGAGCCTGCGCAGCGAGCAGCGCTCCTCCGGCCCGCCCGTGCTGATCACCGAGGTCGCCGACAGCGGACCCGGCATCCACCCGGACGTCCTCCCGCACATCTTCGAGCGGTTCTACAAGGCCGACGCGGCGCGCACCCGGTCGGCGGGCAGCGGCCTGGGGCTGGCGATCACCCTGGAGAACGTGCGGCTGCACGGCGGAACCGTGCGCGCGGCGAACCTTCCGGGCGGCGGCGCCGTCTTCACCGTGGAGATACCGCTGCACCTGGAAGAGGGCTGTTGATGGGACGTGCGCGTGTGCGCCGCCGTAGCGGGGCGGTCGCGGTCGCCGCCGCGTCGGGGGTGCTGCTGCTCGGCGGCTGCGGCATCCAGGAGACCGACGTGATCGAGGCGGGAGGTCCCGCCTCGATCCAGGCGTTCTTCGACGACGAGACCGAGGTGCTGCTCTTCTTCCACACCCGCGACGGCCGCCTCCACCCGGTGATCCGTCCCGCCGAGTCGATGACGGACAACGGCTCCGACGCTTTGACGGTCGCGGGCCAGAACTCCACCGCGACGGACACCGCACCCCCGCCGCTGGAGAAGGTGCTCGGCGCGCTGCTCGCCGGCCCCGGCGAACGGGACCGCAAAGCGGGGCTCGGCACGTCCCTCCACCCCACTTCGTCCGACCGACCACCTCAGGTTGAGGTCTCGGCGGGCGGCAAGCAGGTCACGGCTGACGTGCCCCTGCCCTTGGACGGCCTGAACCGGACGGCGTCGCAACAGCTGATCTGCACGGTCGCCTACGGCCACGACGTCGACATCCAGGCCACCGTGCGACTGAGGGGCACGGAAGGCACGTCGAGATCGGGGACCTGCGACTTCGCTCCGGAGCCGAGGCCGGGACTGTGACGGGGCACGCCAGCTCTTGCTCAAGGGGGAAGGTCGCGATGACGGCTTACGGCGGCGATGACCACGACGCTGCCATTGTGCTCGGCGCTCGCTGTCCAGCCGGTCGGGGTGGCGCTGGCCGACGACAGGCTGAACGGCCACAAGAAGAAGACAGAGATAGGCGGCCGTCTCGTGAGGAGCGACGCATGACGACCATGTTCCACCGCCGGGTCGTGCCCACGCTGCTGCTCGGTCAGGTCGCGTATGTCACGCTGCTGGAGCTCGCGTTCACATTCCTGGTGCCCGACACCGCGGAAATCGACCACACCGCGCCCGACACCTCTGGCACCCTGCTGAACTCGGTGCTTGTCGCCGTGGCCGCTCTGACCATGATCGGCGGAGCCGCCCTGCTGGGCTCAAGTCGTGTCAGGGACAGGGCACCGCGCGCCTTGCGCGTCGGCTGGCTCGCCGTGCTCGGAGTGGGTGAGGTCGCCATCGCAGTGATGCTCCTGGGGTCGGTCGCTACCGGGGCCTCGGGCCCCGACACATTGATCGGCGTGCTGGCGAGCGTGGCGAGCTGCGCGATCGCATGGTCGTGCCTGATCGATTGGCGCTACGTGGCGCCGGCCCACCAAGTACACCCTCGGCAAGAACCGGGCACCAGCTGATCTGGGACTCTGCTGAGACCCCTACGTCGGTACGGCGGCGGTTCCGGAAACCTCGGGACCGCCGCTGTCCTTTTGCCGTACCAACCCCGTGGCGCCGGGTCGGTCAGGGCTTGGGACGCGGAGATCCCGTACTCCGGCACCTTTTGCCGACGTATATCAGGGGTCCCATTTTGAGTTGGGCCGGCCGCTGCCCGGCAAGGCGCATTCCGGAGTCCCCCCGGGCAAGCGGTGGCGGTTGGCGGCGATCAGGCGGTACACGCCGTGGGCGACTTGGCGCAGCGGGGGCAGGCGCAGCAGCGCGCCGAGTACCGGCCACGCCCCGCGCGCGCTCAGCAGTGCCTTCGCCACGGCGTCGGAACCTCCGTACACCGTGCCGGGCGGAGTCACCCACAGCACCTCTTGCTCGGCCCGCTCGCGTCTGACGCCGAGGGCTTCCAAGTCGGCGAACTGCGAAGGGACGATCTCGCAGCGCGGTCGCAGCCACCGTTCGAGCACGCGCACCGAGGTGGAGCAGAAGCCGCAATCACCGTCGAAGACGAGTACCGGTCGATTCCGCATGACTGCATCTTGCCGTGCCCGAGGCGGGTCACGCAGTCCGGAGCGACGCCGGGCCCCCGGCGTCCGGCCGGGTTCGCTGGCAGGCGGGGCTCCGTGCAATCTCAAGTCGCACCTTCCCGGTTGAGGCGTCGGTCCTACGGAGGGCTCCCGCAGCCTGCTCACCCTGCGCCGCGCCGCTGGGGCGTGGCGCAGGGGGTCCGTTCAGCCGCTGCCCACACTCTCGCCGAGCGCTTCCCGGGCCGAAGGTACGGCTTGCGCGCGGTCCTCGGGGACCAGGCCGATGCGGGTTCGGCGGTCGAGGAGGTCGGCCTCGTCGAGGGCGCCCTCGTGGCGTACCGCCCAGGTCAGTTCGGCCTGTGTGACGGGGTGGCCTTCAAGTACCTGGGCGCCTAGCCGTGGGTCCTCGGTGGTCAGGGCGTGTATGTCCGCCGCTTCGGTGCCGTAGCGCCGGACGAGGCGGGGCGGTGCCTGGACGGTGGCGAGGACGTGCGGCGGCGCGGCGCCGATGAGGGGCAGCGAGGCGGTGGGGGAGGGGCCCGCGTCGAGCCCGTGCGTGGCGACGGCGGCGTCGACGGCGTCCTGGGCCATACGCCGGTAGGTGGTGAGCTTGCCGCCGACGACGGTGATCACACCGTCGGCCGAGGTGTGCACGGCGTGCCTGCGGGAGATGTCGGCGGTCTTGGTGCCGCCGCTGCCGGCCGGGGCGGTGTCCAGCAGGGGGCGCAGCCCGGCGAAGGCACCCACCACGTCGTCGCGGTGGACCGGGATGTCCAGGGCGGAGTTGAGTACGTCGAGGAGGAAGCCGATGTCGGAGTCGGGCGCCTCGGGGACGTCGGGGATGTCGCCGTCGACGGGCTCGTCGGTGAGCCCGACGTAGACGCGGCCGTCGCCTTGCGGCAGGACGAGCACGAAGCGGTTGGTCTCCCCGGGGACCGGGATGTGCATGCCCGCCGGCACCGCGCCCAGGTGCTCGGCGCGCAGGACGAGGTGGGTACCGCGCGAAGGCCGGATGCGGATGCCGTCGACGAGGCCGCCGGCCCACACGCCGGATGCGTTGATCACGGCGCGGGCCCGGAGCTCGCCTTCCTCGCCGGTGAGTTCGTCGCGGACGCGTGCGCCGTGCCCGGTCAGTTCCAGGGCCCGTACCCGCGTCAGGACACGCGCGCCGCGCGCGGCGGCCGTACGGGCGATGGCGGTGACGAGGCGGGCGTCGTCGGTGAGCCGGCCGTCGAAGGACAGCAGGCCGCCCCGCAGACCGGCGGAGCGGAGTGCCGGGGCCAGCTTGCGGGTCTCCACGGTGGACAGGCGGCGTGGCGCGGGGAGGGTGGCGCGAGACGTGCGGGCCGCCAGGCGCAGGAGGTCGCCGGCGTGGAAGCCGGCGTGTGCCAGGGCGGCTTGACCGCGTGAGACCAGTGGGGTGAGGGGGAGGACGAAGGGCTGGGCATGCACCAGGTGGGGGGCGGTGCGTTCCATGAGGATGCCGCGTTCGACGGCGCTTTCGTGGGCGACGTCGAGTTGGGCGGAGGCCAGGTAGCGCAGGCCGCCGTGGATGAGCTTGGAGCTCCAGCGTGAGGTGCCGAAGGCCAGGTCGTGGGCGTCGACGGCGGCGACGCTCAGGCCGCGTGCGGCGGCGTCCAGGGCGACCCCGGCGCCGGTGGCGCCGAGACCGACGACCAGGAGGTCGACGGGAGCCCCGCCCACGGTGCGGGCCAGCTCGTCGGCCCGCCGGGCGGCGGTCAGTGAGGAGCCGGGTGTCGGTGCCGGGTCGGACGCGCTCCTGCTGGTGCTCATGGCGTCAGGGTCCTCTCCAGGATGGTCCGCAGTTCCGTGAGGAACGCGTCGCCGGTCAGCTCGGGGTCGTCCTCGTCGGTCATGGTGCGCAGGGAGAGCGTGAAGGACTGCACGATCAGCAGCAGGGCCCGGGCCTGCCGGTCGGCGTGCTCGGCGCGCACCGATCCGTCCGCGTGGCCTTCGCGCAGGGTGCCGAGGAGCAGTTCCAGGAGGGCTTCCTGGCTGGCTCCGCGTCTGTCGAGCATGTAGGGCAGGAGCAGTTCGGGGTCCACGTCGATGATCTTGCGGAACAGCGGGTGGGCGCGGAACGCCCGCACGCCCGCCACCAGGCCGTCGACGATCAGGGCGCGGGCGGAGGTGCCCGTCCGGCGCTCGGGCATCGCCCGGGTGGCCGCCTCGACCCACTCGCGGGTCATCAGGTCTCCCACCAGGGTCCGTACGTCCGGCCAGCGCCGGTAGAGCGTCATACGGGAGACACCGGCGCGGCGGGCCACGTCGGTGAGGGTCGTGCGGCGCACTCCGACGGCCAGCACGCAGTCGCGTACGGCGTCCAGGACGGGGTCTCCGGCGGCCGTACCGTCCGGACCGTTGTGACGAATAGGCGTCATGTGTCACAGTGTAACGCGCCACGGGGTCGTGGGACAGCACCTCTTCCGCCCCACGGCCCCATGCCGCTCCCTGCGGCACCCCTTGCATCCGACCGGTGAGGAACAACCCCATGGACATGCTGTGGAGCGGGTGGGGAGACCCCGCCAAGGCCACTGAGCTGCCCGAAACGGTGATCGGGCTCCTGCGCGACCTGCTCGGGGTCAAGCCCGCCCGCAGTGCACCGGTCGCCCTCGACGCCATCGAGGTGCCCGCCTCACCGCTCGACGCGGGAGCCATCGACGCCCTGGCCGCCGCGGTCGGCGGCCCGGCGCACGTGCGTACGGACGCCGAGACCCGCATCCGGCACACCCGCGGCAAGTCCACCCCGGACCTGCTGCACATCCGGGCCGGCGACATCGCCGACGTCCCGGCCGCCGTGGTCCTGCCCGCGAGCCACGACGAGGTCCTCGCGGCCCTACAGGCCTGCGCCGCCCACGAGTTGGCCGTCGTCCCCTTCGGCGGCGGCACCTCCGTCGTCGGCGGTCTGACGCCCGAGCGGTCCCGCCCCTTCGTCGCGCTGGACCTGCGCCGCATGGACGGCCTGCTCGCCCTCGACCCCGTCTCCCGCACCGCCACCCTGCAGCCCGGACTGCGCGCCCCCGAGGCGGAGGCCCTGCTGGCCGAGCACGGATTCACCCTGGGGCACTTCCCGCAGTCCTACGAATGGGCCACCATCGGCGGGTTCGCCGCGGCCCGCTCCAGCGGACAGGCGTCCGCCGGCTACGGCCGCTTCGACGAGATGGTCCTCGGCCTCACCCTCGCCACCCCGCAGGGCACGCTCGACGTCGGCCGCGCCCCCCGCTCGGCGGCCGGACCCGACCTGCGGCAACTGATCCTCGGATCCGAGGGCGCGTTCGGTGTCATCACATCCGTCACCGTCCGCGTCCGCCCGCAGCCCGCCGCACGGCGCTACGAGGGCTGGCGCTTCGCCTCCTTCGAGGAAGGCGCCGCGGCCCTGCGCCGCCTCGCCCAGGACGGACCGCGCCCCACGGTGCTACGCCTGTCCGACGAGACCGAGACGTTCATCGGCCTCGCCCAGCCCGACGCCATCGGCGCCCAGGACGCACCGCAGGACCCCGGATGCGTCGCCGTCGTCGGCTACGAGGGCACCCAGGAGGACACCGAACTGCGCAGCCGGCAGGGCGAGGCAGTCCTGCGCGAGTGCGGCGGCACCTACCTCGGCGAAGAACCCGGCCGACGCTGGGCGCACGGCCGCTACTCGGCGCCCTATCTGCGCGACGCTCTGCTGGACGCGGGTGCCTTCGCCGAAACCCTGGAGACCGCGGCCTTCTGGTCCCGCATCCCCGAGCTCTACGCCTCCGTCAAGGAGGCACTCACCACCTCCCTCACCGAAGCCGGCACACCGCCGCTGGTCATGTGCCACATCTCCCACGTCTACGAGAACGGCGCCTCGCTGTACTTCACCGTGGTCTCGGCCCAGGGCGAGGACCCCGTGGCGCACTGGGCACCGGCCAAGCGCGCCGCCAACGAGGCGATCGGCGCGGCCGGCGGCACGATCAGCCACCACCACGGCGTGGGAACCGACCACCGCGACTGGTACGTCCGCGAGGCCGGCGAACTCGGCATCGCCGCGCTGCGGGCGGTCAAACAACGGCTCGACCCCGCCGGGCTCCTCAACCCCGGCGTCCTCCTGCCACGCGACTGAACCCGCCAACCCTCGGTCCAACCAGTCCACTCACCCCACCCCGCGTCCCGGAGGCCCACCGATGCGACAGTTCACCGCCATCGTCAACCCCAGTGCGGGCGGATCCACTTCGGCCGCCGCGCTGCTGCAGGTGGCCAGGCTGCTCCGGGAGGCGGGGGCCGAGCTGGAGACCGAGTACAGCCGCAGCCTGACCCATGCCCAGGACCTCGCCCGAGCAGCGGGCGCGCGGCAGCGCGTCGTCCTGGCCGTGGGTGGCGACGGCATCGCGGGCGGCATCGGCGGAGCCCTCAGCGGCACCGACGTCCTGTTCGGCCTCGTCCCCGCCGGCCGCGGCAACGACTTCGCGCGGGCCCTCGAACTCCCCTCCGAACCGGCGGAGTTGGCCCGCATCCTGCTGCACGCCCCACCGCGGGCGGTGGACACCATCGAGGTGGAGTCGGCCGTCCACCCGCGCACAGCCGTCCTCGGCAGCGTCTACGCGGGCGTCGACGCACTCGCCAACCGCCACGCCAACGAGGCCAAGCTGCTGCGCGGCGCGGCCTCCTACTACGCGGGCGGCCTGCGCGCCGTGGCGACTTGGCGAGCGGCCACCTACCGGGTCACCGTCGACGGCGAGGAGCACACCCACCGCGGCTACACCGTCGTGGCCGCCAACTCGCCTTACTACGGCTCCGGTCGCATGATCGCCCCCGGCGCGCGCGTCGACGACGGACTGCTCGACGTGGTGCTGATCCGGGAAGCGCCGCGCCGGCTGTTCTTCGCCCTGATGAACGAGCTCTCCGCGGGCACCCATGTCCGGCGACCTCAAGTGCGCGTCCTCCAGGGACGGGAGATCCGCATCGAGGCGGACCGCGAGGTGCCCTACGGCGCCGACGGCGAGGTCGACGCCGTCCTCCCGGTCACCGCACGCGTACTCCCGGGAGCCTTGCGGATGCTGTACTGAGCTGTCCGCGCCCCGCTAGACCTGTCGGGAGGTACCCCGGCCTGGCATCGCCCCGCTGTCGGCCGCCGTTGACCTCCGCTTGATCGGCGCAGGGCCCCGATCCATCCCGTCACGGGTGTGGGGCAGGATGGCGACATGGCACAGCAGATCTTGCCCCCGCCGGAATCCTGGCGCCGGATCGACGCCTGGCTGGCGACCCATGCGGCGTCCGATTTCGCCCTGCTCAATCCACCTGCGACACAGGACGACATCGAGCGGGCCGAGCGTCTTCTCGGCATCGCGCTGCCTGGTGACCTTGCAGAGTCTCTGCGGTGCCATGACGGGGTGAGCGCCTGGGCGACCTTCCTGCCGGAGCAGTCACCGCTCGCGGTGAGTGGCATCGTGGACCGTTGGCAGACCTGTATGGATGTCGCGGCGGAGAACGACGGTCTGACGCGTCGTCCCTGGGAGGACGAGCCCTGGTGGCACCCTCTCTGGGTCCCCTGGGCCGAGAGCGCCGATGGCGGGACCCAGGTGATCGACCAACGTCCCGGCCCGAACGCGGGCCGCATCGGCTGGGCAGGCCACAGTGGCGGCGGCGACTTCACCGATCCCTGGCCTGATCTCGCGAGCCTTCTCGAAGCCGTAGCCCGTGCGCTCTGTGAAGGTGGTGACGTGCGTGGACTGCATCCATACCTCACCCCCGGAGGTGAGCTCTGGTGGGACGAAGAGAGCTGTGAGGAACTCAACGCTGAGCTGCTGAGGACAGCACCCATCGGGCTGCCTTGACTGCCGACGACGCAGACTGCCGCCGAGTCGACGCGAACTGGCGAGGCGGCGAACTGGGCCGCTTCTCCTGGCTCATGGCGCTGACCAGATCCGGCGCCAGCCCCGATTCCTCATGGCCGGCGCGGTTCTCGACAGGACACTTCCATAAGCAATGAATATAAAAGCGTTATGCTTCGAATATGAGTCGTCAAGACGCCGCTCCTGACGCGTGCGCCGCCATCGGGGCAGTCCTCTACGGCTTGGCCACCAGGGCGGCGAGACGCCTGCCCCGAGACATGAGCCTGACGTCCGCCGGCACCCTGGCCACCCTGGACCGGACCGGCCCGCGGCGCATCACCGATCTGGCCGCGGTCGAGGGCGTCACGCAGCCCGCGATGACCGCCCTGGTCCGGGTGATGGAGGAGTCCGGCCTGGTCGAACGGCGGGGCGACGCGTCCGACAAGCGGGTCACGCTGGTGCACCTGACGGAGGCCGGCGCCTCCTATGTCCGGACGCGGCGCCAGGCGGGCGTCCACGCGTTCCAGCGGTTGATCGGCGAGCTCACCGGCGACGAGGTCGAGGCGCTGGTGGCGGCCCTTCCGGCGCTGAAGCATCTGGCAGAGCTCGAAAGCCAGGACGGCGAAGGGCCGAAGCGGCGATCGGGCAGCGGGTCGGCGGCGTCGCGGTGAAGGCGCTCCCGGTGGCGCGTTCCGAGGCGCGGCCGCTGGTCCCCGCCCTGATGTTCATCGCCCTGGTCGTGGCGGCGGTCGCCAGCCTTGGGACGCCGCTCATCACAAGCGTCGCGACTTCCTTCCACGTCTCGCTCGGCAGTGCGCAGTGGACACTCACCGTCGCGCTGCTCAGCGGGGCCATCGCCACGCCGCTCCTGGGCCGGCTCGGAGCCGGTCCGTACCGGCGTGCCACGATCCTCGCCACGCTGGTGGTCGTCGTCGCCGGCAGCGCGCTCACCGTGCTGCCACTGCCGTTCGCGTGGTTGCTCGCCGGCAGGGCCGCCCAGGGCACCGGGCTCGGACTGACCGCGCTGATGATGGGCGTGGCCCGGGACCACCTGCCCCGGGAGCGCGGCGCGGCCGTGATCGCCCTGATCTCGGTGGTCTCGATCATCGGGGCAGGCGTCGGCTACCCGCTGGCCGCCCTGCTCGCCGAGCTCGGCGGGGTACGGGCCGCCTACGGCCTCGGCCTGCTGGTCACCGCCGCCGCCCTCCTGACCGCGTGGTGGTCCATGCCCGAAGCCCCCGAAGGGCGCTCCGCCCATGTGGACGTGGCAGGAGCGGTCGTCCTGGCCGCTGTGCTGCTTCTGGTGCTGCTCCTCGCGGGCGAACGGAATCTTTGGAGTCGGCACCTCGCCGTGGCGGCGGGCCTCGCCGTCGTCGCGGTGGTGCTGCTCTGGGTCTGGGCCGTCATCGAGCTGCGCAGCACGTCGCCCCTGGTCGATGTGCGGGCTCTGCGGCACCCGGCGGTCGCAGGGGCGAACCTCGCCATGTTCGTCGGCGGGATCGGCATGTACCTCCTGCTCACGCTCATCACCCGGTACGCGCAGACACCGCACGGAGCCGGCTACGGCTTCGGGCTGACGACCTTTGTCGCCGGGCTGGTCCTGATCCCGTTCTCGGTGCTGGGGTTCGTCGCCGGCAAGTTCACGCCGAGGATCCGGGCGCGGATCGCCGACCCCCTGCTCCTGGCCGGCAGCGCTGTCGTGGTCGGGGGCGGATTCGCCGTGTTCGCGGCGGCCCGGTCAGACCTGGCCGAACTGTTCGCGGCGATGGGCGTACTCGGCTTCGGCGTCGGCGGCTTCTCGGCCGCGATGCCCGGCGTCATCCTGGCCGTCACCCCGAAGAGCGAGACGTCGAGCGCCATGAGTTTCAACTACGTGGTGCGCAGCGTGGGTTACTCCTTGGGCAGCGCCATCGGCGGCCTGATCCTCGCCGCAGGCACCGGGCCCGGCCACCTCTTCCCCGATGACAGCGCCTACACCACCGCGGCGCTGGCCGGTATGGGCGCCATGGCGATCACGACGCTGACAAGCCTCGCTCTCGCCCGCCGACGCCCGTCCGAGACCACCCCGTAAGTCAGATGCCCTCATCCCGACACTGGAGGTTCCATGCCCAAGGGCTACTGGGTCAGCGCCTACCGCACCATCTCGGACCCCGAGAAGCTGGCTGCTTACGACAAGCTCGCCGGTCCGGCCGTCGGGGCCGGCGGCGGCCGGATCCTCTCCCGTGGCAGTCGGGTCGTGGCGCATGACGCCGGAATCGCCGAGCGCACCATCCTGATCGAGTTCGACAGCTTCGAGCAAGCCGTCGCGGCGTACGAGAGTGCGGCCTACCAGGAGGCGCTGGTCGCCCTCGCCGACGGCGTCGAGCGCGACTTCCGCATCGTCGAAGGCATCGACTGACCCGGTGGGCGGAAAGGCTGCCGTCGTTCCACTCGTGTTCTCGGCTCGTCGGCCCACCCGGGACGAGCGGCTCGGCCACGGGTGTCATCGCGTAGGACGACCGGACGCCCCCACCGGCAAGGCGTCCGGCACGCCGAAGGGTCTGCACGGTCGTCAGCTACGAGACCTCACGACAGGGGAGCGACCGTCACCCTCTCACCGGACCTCAACGCCTACTCCTGCACCTTCGGCTGAGACCCTCCGGGCCACGGACTCGGAACACCCTGACCGGTGATGCCCTACCCGGCGCCGGCGGGCTTGCTGAAAGGGGTGAAGCGGGCCGGTGGATGGTCGATGGGCAGGTCAGGGCGCCAGGCGGTGAGGATCTGAGCGCTGCACTCGAACACGCCCTGGGGGAGTGCGTCCAGCGGCCACCACCCCCAGTCGCCGACCGGTTCGCCCGGCTGGTCGGCGGGCTCGCCGCTCCACCGCGTCACGAGCGCGCCGAACGTGATGCGGACGACGCCGCCGACCTGGTCCAGAAGCATGCCCAGCAGGCGCACGTCGGCCGCCTCCGTGTGCAGGCCCGTTTCCTCGGCCAGTTCGCGTACGACCGTCTCCTCCAGCGACTCGCCCGGTTCCACCGTGCCGCCGGGCAGTTCCACGGTCCCCCGCCGGTGATGACCGAGCAGCAGACCGCGCGGTCCTACCAGCACCGCGCCGACCCCGGCCGCCGCATGCGCGATGGGCGGCTGGGCTGTACGGGGACGAGACGTGACGCGGGCCGGCCTGCGGACTTGGAAGAGCCGGTAGGAGGCCTGGTTGCCGTCCTCGGGCGCGTCCAGCACGGTGACCTCCTCGGTGCACAGCCCGTACCGGGCGAGCAAGTCCGTCCACAGCTTCGTGGTGAGCACCCACATGTGCCCGGTCAGTTCGCCGCCGCCGGCCAGGCGCAGGATCTCCGGGCGGGACGTCACCTCCGAAGACGGTCCGTGTCCGGACGAGTTGGTGTGCAGCACGGTGAAGTACAGCCGTCCGCCGGGCCTGAGGGCCGCTGCCAGGGCGGGCAGCAGCCGGTGCGGGTCGATGAAGTGCACAGCGGACAGCGAGCAGATCACGTCGTACGGCTCCGACGTGCGCAGGTGCCGGACGGCGTCGGCCTGGATCAACCGGGGGCCCGGCAGGTCGCCGTAGCGCGCCCGCGCGCGAGCGATCTGCGTAGGGGAGAGGTCGACCGCGTCCACGGCGGCGTGATGGGTACGGGCTAGGTGGGCGGCGTGCCGGCCCGTACCGCATCCCAGGTCGAGCACGCGCATGCCCGTCAGGTCGCCGAGGACGGCGTCCCCCGGCCCAGTTCCCGCCGGGCCCCAGGCGATCTCGTCCACCTCGGGCAGGGGCGTGGACCGGTCGAGGTGGTGCGCCCCGTAGGTGTGCCACATCGTGGCGTTGACCTGCTCGGCATCCGCGGTACCGGGCGCGTCGGGTGCCGTCATCGCGTCCCCTTCTCGAGTTCGTCACCGAGTCGGCTCGTCCCATGGTCCCGCACGTCGGCGGGCGCTGTCCTCGCATTGCCTGACGCCCCGGACGATGAGCGACGGTAGCGCAGGGGGTGGCCGGTAGGCTGCGCTGGTGCGAACGGTCGAGCTCCTGTTGGACGAGGCGGCAGATCTGGCGGTCCGGGAGGCTTGGCGGCGTCTGGCGGACGCGGGGCTGCCCAGCCAGGCGCGCCACCGCTCACCGACGAACAGCCCGCACCTCACCCTCGCCACCTGCCCGGAGTTGACCGCTCCGATCCGATGGGAGCTCGCCGAGGTGGCCGCCCAACTGCCGCTGTCGGTGCGCTTCACAGGCGTGGTCCGTTTCGAGCGGCCCACCTCGGTGCTGGCTTGGTCGCTGGACTGCGACCCCCTCCTGGCCGCTCTGCACCGCCGGGTGTGGGAGGCGGTGACCTCGGACAGCCCGTCCGAGACCCTCAATCCCTTCCACGCCCCGGGGCGTTGGAGCCCGCACGTCACCCTCGGCCGGACCCGGCGCGCCGGTGCCTTCGCCGGTCGGCGGGTCCCCGAACTGCTGCCGCCACCGCCGCTGTCGGCCCGGCTCACCACTCTGCGCAGCTACGACACGGAGACGGGCGTCGTGGAGGTGCTGGAACCCCGCCCCTGAAGGTGCCGTTGCGACGTGGGTAACGGATCTCGCCGTGCCGCGCGCGCACCTGTCGGTTGAGAATGACTGGGGGTGACGTCCGACGTCACGAGGCGTCGTCGCCGTACTCGACGAACTGGAGGACACCTTGCCCACCGCCGCAGGTCTCATCGGCCGGCTCGACGGGACCGGTCGCCTATGAACCGCGTCCTCGGCTCCGGGGGACGGCCGTCGCGGCTGCGTTTCGACGGCTGGATCGCAGGCCTCGGTACGGCCTCCGGGACACGCATCGTGCTGGGGCACTGGCCCCGGTCGCCGTTCGGCTCCTTCAGCGACGTGATGCTCGAGCGGTCCGACGGGGAACGACTGCTGCTGGCCCCCACCCATGAGACGGCGGACTTCATCAGCGGGACCTACACCTTCGACACCGTGCAGGTCGTTCCCATCGACGTAAGGGCCGAGGGCGACACCTGGACCGTCGCCGCTGGCTCCCTCCACCTGCGCTTCACCACCGGGCGGCGAGGACCCCTGGGGCTCATGCTGCGCGCGGTGCCCGGTGTGATCAGCCGCCGTCCGGGGTGGAGCGCGCTGACCGACCTGCCCGCGCGTGCGCTGCTGCGCGGTGTACGCACGCGTGGCAGCGCGGGCGGCGGCCGCAGGGAGTGGTACGGAGCCCGTGATCTGCGGCCGATCCGCACGGTGTCGGCGGTCTTCGAGGACGCCGACCTCGGCACGATCGCTCAGGTCGCACCGCCCGTACGGTTCGGGTTCGGCTCGGTGCCACGGTGGCCTGCACTGACTCGGGTCACGACGACAGTGGAACTCGCTCCGGAGTGAGTACGCCCGGTCAGGTACGGGCGCGTCCTCGTCGGGGCAGTCGTCGCAGCCGTAGAGGCGGTCGGCGGAACGGGGAGCGGGGTGGACGGTGAATTGGCCGGACGCCAGGGGAGAAAACGGTCCGATCGGTTGACCTGGCCGCGGACGGCACCCACATCCTCCGCTGGGCGGTGCAAGCCTTGTTCCGAACCTGCGCTGTGGTCCGACGAACTCAAGCCCCGAGGAGGGGGCACCCCGGCACCGGGTGTCGGAGCCGGCGGAGACCCGTGTCGCAGCCGGGTCCTGCACCCGACTCGCCGGGCGCGTACGCGGCGGAGCACGCTGCCGCGCTCGCCGGCGACCGTCCCGTGGTGGAGGCCGCCCGTCTGGTCGGACTCGTCCGCGCATCGACACCGGTGAGTCCGACAAGGCATGGGCAGCGCCGCGCATCCCGGGAAGCGCGGCCCGCGCTCCGGTGGCCTCAGCGTGCCGTCGACACCGGGTCCGGACGCAGCCAGTGTCCGTCCGTGGTCCAGCCGAGGAGCAGGCGCCCGGCGCCCTCGTCCGCCGTGCCGCCCTCGGTGACCTGGCGCAGACCGGTGAGGGCGGGAGCCAGCCGTCCCGCCACATGGCGGGGGTGCCGGGCCAGCTCCTCCGGTAGCGAGGCCAGCACGCGATCCCGCTCGCCGGTGCTGCACAGGGACAGGTAAAACACCATCTGGCGCCAGGCGTAGGCCACGTCCTTGATGGTGCTCAGAGGGCGAGGGTTGCCGTGCACGCGGTCGGTCAGGCGGCACACGGTGACGAAGCAACGGCGGGCCAGGTCCGCCCAGCCCACGTCCGGGTCGATGCCGACCCGGTGGACCAGGGTGGCCAGATTGTGCGTGGTGAGGATCTGCGCCTGCTCGATCACCTTGCCGTTCGCGGCCACCGATCCGGTTGCACTCCGCGCCCCGGACGAGCCGCCCTTCGCCCGCGCGACGCACAGCTTCGCGAACTCGGGCGAGGTCCGAGCCCCGTACGACGTCGTAAGCGTCTCGCCGGCCTCGACGATCGCCAAGTTCCGGATGGCCCGGTAGTCGATGGCGTAGTAACGCTCGTAGAGCGAGCCGCCGCCCAGCAGTTCCGCCGCGACCCGCGCCGCGGCGAGGAACTTCGGGCTGAACGTGCCCATGAAGATGTCCGCGGCCAGCTCCTCGACCAGGGGAGCGCCCAGCTCGGCCTGGCGGGCCAGCAAGGACAGCTCACGGATCAGCGGATTGGGCAGGATCGTGCCAGGGAAGGCCTGCACGGCCAGCTCACCGAGCCGCCGAAACGCGACGGCCGACACCGCACCCGCTGCCCCCTCCTCACGCTGCCCGGCCACGGCCCGTACCCATGGCAGTTCCTCCGCGCGCACCTGGTGCTGGAGGTTGAGCAGCAGCAGTGAACGGCGGCCCGCGAACGCCCGGTGATGGGCGGCCGCCAGCGTACGCAGGGCCGGGTCGGGATAGGCCTGCGCGGTGGTGGCGGCGACGAGTTGCGGTACGAGCTCGGCCAGCACTTCCGCGGAGGGTACGACCCCGCGTTCCACAAGGGTGCTCAACGGCGCGCTCAACGCGGACTCGACGGGCCGCCGGACGCCGGCGGGAATCACCGCACCCGCGGGCAGACCCGTTTCCCCTGCCTCCTCCTCACTCACCTCGGCGACGAGCGGCGCGACCTCGGCGACGCCCGCCTGCTGGTCGAGGTCGGAGAGCCGCCGCAGCACCAGCTGGGCCAGCGCATGGTGCGAGGGCAGCGCCGCCTGCGCGGCCTGCCCCCGGCGCAGTGCGGTGAGCTGGGCGGACCCGGGCAGCCCGCGCCGCCGCACCATGGACGTGACGGCGTGCCGCAGCAACCCGAGCCGGCGCGCGTCCAGTTCCCGTCCGGCGGCGACCTCCTCAAGCGCCCCGCGCAGGATGCCCAGGTTCGCCTTGGGCTTGCGGTGCTTGGTGCAGTAGGTGTGGCGTTCGCTCAAGTCGCGGTATCGGCGCAGCAATTCGGCGCCGTACTCGTGCCAGGCGGCGTCGGGGGTGCGGGTCAGTACCCGGAGCGGCTCTCCGGGGTCGGCGGTCTCCAGCCAGTGGGCGAGGAGTTCGTCGCCGAACGGCTGCCAGACGGCCAGTGCCTCTCGCTGTGTCTCCACCGCCTCGCTGGTCTGCCGTCGCGCGAGGCTTTCACCGGCCTCGGCGACGGTCCGCCGGTGCACCATGCCGGGGTCGGGTGCAGGGCGGGTGGAGGGGCGGGGCGTGAATCGCAGCCGTCCGGCGAACGGGGCGAGTTCCTCGACGAGTCCGATCGCCGCGTCCGTCTCTCCGGCCCGGGCCAGCCAGGCCACCGTGAGCAGAGCGGCTTCCTCGGGGACGGTCACCTCGTACCGTCCGCTGTCCAGGAGTTCGTAGAGCTGTGCCAGCCCGTCCTCGGACACCCAGTAGGCGAAAAGCGCTGCGCGGTCCTGCGGCACCCCGGCGCGGCGCGCGGCCTCGGTCTCGTACCGCGTCATGGGGCCGCCGGCGCTCGGCGCGCCGGTGGCGAAGCCGCCCCGGAGCACCTCGGGGGTCACCCACGCGGGCAGATCCCGTACCGGTGTGCGGGAGCCGATGGTGAGCAGGCCGTTCGCCATGCCCGCCAGGACGGACCGCCACGCACGCTGTCGCTCCCCGGCGCGCCGGCGGGTGTCGGGGTCGTCGTGGGTGAGCGCGGTGCTGAGCGCCCTGGCCAATTGGCCTGAGGCGTAGGCAGGGTTGGCCTCTGCGAAGTGCTGCTGGTCAGCGTCGTCGTTCATAAGCCGACGTGGCGGGTACCGCCCCCGCCCCCTCCGGGTCCCGAGCCCGGTGCTCTGCTGCTGAGCTACACGTCGATGAGCCGACGTGGCAGGTTCCGCCCCTGCGCCGTCCGGGTGAGAAGCCCGGTGCTCTGGCTACTGAGCTACACGTCGATGAGGCCCGACGCTAGACGCCGAACGTGCTTCCGGACAACAGGATTTCGCCCCTGGGCGCCTGAACAGCCCGTAGGTAGTGCGTGCTGTCGTCGCAGTCAGTGCCGTTCCATGCGGGCAAAGTGCAGCGTCTTGATGGTTGCGTCGCCGGCGCATGGTCGCATGACGAACTGTTTCCGGTGCCTCGGACATGCCTGCCGTAGTACCCGTAGTACTTGAGAGCTACCGCGCAGGTGAGCTCCCCGGGGTGACGCGGTCGACGTCCCACGATCCGTAACTTCCCTTCCAGGCAGGCCCGATGAACGGGCGGGCGGGAGGGGGATCGACCATGGGGCTCGAGAAGCGGTCAGTCGAACGAGCGCAGCGGAGACGCGGTGGCGCCGAGTACCGGGAGCGGGTGCAGGGCAAGCGCACCAGGCGCCGGGGCACTTGGCAGCGGGGTCTTCTCGCCGCACTGATCACGGGTGCCCTGGTGGTCCCTCTCGCCGCTGCCGCGCGGCCGGAGATCCCGGCGCCGGACCCCGCGGTCCTCGGCCAGGTCACGGCGGCGACCCTGGACGAGGTCTTCGCTGCCAATCGGGCCAACGCCGCCGAGGCTTCTCGTATGGCCGCTGCCCATGGGGACACGCACCGTGCGGCCGCGGAGCGTTCCATGGCCGGTCCGTCCCGTCGTCTTCTCGCCTTCGACGGCCGCGGTCCGGGACGGGTGATCGAGGTCTTCGGTGACCTCGCCCGCGCCGACCGCATCGCGGTCCTGGTCCCGGGTTCCGACACGAGCCTCGACACGTACACACGCTTTCGAGCGGGAGCCCTGGCCCTGAGGGATCAACTCACGCGGGAGACTGGAGGAAGTGATGTCGTCGCGGTCGTGGCCTGGCTCGGCTACCGGACTCCCGGCACGGTCAGCGTCGACGTCCTCACGGACGGGCTTGCCGAGCAGTCCGCACCTCATCTGCGTGTCTTCGTGGGGGAGTTGCGGGATGTCGCGGGCGAGGACGTCCACGTCGCGCTGCTCTGCCACTCCTACGGGTCGGTCGTCTGCGGCCGTGCCGCACCCGGTCTGGAGGTGGACGACATCGCGCTGCTCGGCAGTCCCGGCACCGGAGCGGACTCCGCTGCCGCCCTGCGTACGTCGGCTCGGATCTGGGCTGCTCGTGGCGCTGAGGACTGGATCGCCGACGTACCGCACGTGAAGGCCGGCTTCTTCGGCATGAGCGTCGGATTCGGCACGGATCCGGTGTCACCGGCCTTCGGCGCACGCGTCTTCGAGGCACGTGGCGGTCACAGCGACTACTTCGCTCCCGGTTCGGCGTCGCTCGCCGGCCTCGCCGGAATCACCCTCGGACGGATCTCGGCGGTGCCCCGTGCTTGAGGTGAAAGTGCGCGACGCTTGGCGCTCCGTGCACCGAGGTGCCGTGCGCATCGACGCCGGGACACCTGCGGAGCGGGACCGCGCCGTCGACGCCTTGCGCGCGCTCGCCGTCCTCGGAGTGGTCCTGGGGCACTGGCTGGTGACCGCTCTGGTCGCGGACGGCGGAACGCTTCACGCGGACAGCCCGCTGCGGCATCTGCCCGTCCTTGCCCCGATCTCCTGGGCCTTTCAGACGCTCGCGGTCTTTTTCCTGGTCGGCGGCCAGGTCGCGAGCCGTGGTCTTGTCGCGGCGCGGGCCCGTGGCATGACGTACCGGCGCTGGCTCGCCGCCCGCATGTCACGACTCTTCAAGCCGGTCGCCGCGGTCATCGCCCTGTGGTCGGTGACCGCGGCCTGTCTGGCCTTCGCGGACGTGGAGTTCATGACCGCCCGCACGCTGGTCAAACTGGCCCTCTCACCCTTGTGGTTCCTCTTGGTGTTCGCCGCGCTGACAGCGGCGACCCCACTGCTGAACCGGCTCACCCCCCTTTGGCCGCTGGCGGTCGTCCTCCATGTGGACCTCTTTCGTTTCGGCCTGGGCGGCCCGTCCTGGCTCGGCTGGGTGAACGTAGTGGCCGGCTGGATGGTGCCCTACACCCTGGGTGCCGCCTGGAGTCGCGGGGAGCTGGACCGGCTGCGTGCGGGATGGGCGCTGTTCATCGGTGGGGCGGTGGCGACCGCCGTACTGGTGGCGTGGGCGGGTTACCCGGCGTCGATGGTGGGGGTGCCGGGAGCGTCGGTGTCGAACCTGAACCCGCCGAGTCTGGCCGCCGTCACCTTCGGTCTGGCCCAGTGTGGTCTCGCCCTGTTGTCGTGCGGTGCCCTGCGACGGGCCATGTGTCGGCCGACGGCCTGGGCCGCGGTGGCGCTGGTCAACCTCTACGCCATGACGATCTTCCTCTGGCACCAGACGGCCTTGATGGTGACCACGGCCGTACTTCTCCCCACAGGCCCCCTGCCGGGGCTGCACACCTCACCCGACGGCTGGGTATGGATCGCGGGCCGACTGGCGTGGCTGCCACTCTTCGCCCTGGCCCTCACGCTGTGCTGCACGGCCTTCCGCCACGTCGAGCAGGGTGTACGCAGGCGCTCGTCGGCCTCGGGTCCGCCGGTGGAATTCGGGTCGAGCCGGGTGGTGCGAGTGCACCGCGCCCCGAGCCGGGACACGGCAGAGGGAGGGCGACGTGCATAGGGTGTCACAGCACGGGGCGGGGGACGGAGGGCCAGACGTGTCCGGGAGCTTGACGAAGCGTTGGCTGCGGGTGCTGCGTGGTGATCTGCTGACCGTCCGCGCGGATCCGTTGCCGGTCTCCCTGTGGTTGCGCTGGCTGCCCCACGGGGTTGTGTGCCTGACGGCATTCGTCATCGCGGTCGCCGCACTCCAGCAACTCCTGGACTGGGGCCTGACCGCCCTCGCCTACCCGATCGCCCTCGCCCAGGGCGGTGCGGTGGTCCTGGCACTGTGGCGGCCCGTGCCGGCGTGGTGGCTTTCGATCGCCGGCACGGTGGCGGGTGCCGTTGCCTTGCAGGACTGGATGGGCGTCGTCGAGCCAGGGCAGCCGGTCTCGTTGTGGACCACGACCGGCGTCACAGCCCACGTGCTCGTTCTCCTTCTGCTCGCTCTGCGGGTGCCCACCCGAGTGTCCGCCGAGGTACTGGTCCTGACCGCTCTGGTGACGTACGTCCTCCAACGCCCCCTGAGTGTGAGGGACTCCGGAAGCGCCGGGACGGTGACAGTTCTGCTGTCAGCGGTCGTCGTGGTCCTGGGAATGGCCCTGCGCGGCCGTCGCGAGGCACGCAGTGAACTGGTCCGGCAAAGCACCCTCACCGCCGAGGAACGGGCCCGGCGCACACTGCTGGAGGAGCGCAGCCGCATCGCCCGCGAACTGCACGACGTGGTCGCCCACCACATGTCGGTCATCTCCATCCAGGCCCAGGTCGCCCCGCACCTGGCGGAGAACCCGTCCGAGGAGTTGAAGGAGAATCTCGCCGGGATCCGGCAGAACGCCCTGGAGGCACTCGCGGAACTGCGCCGCGTGCTCGGTGTCCTGCGTTCGGAGGACCCGGACGACCCGTACGGTCTCGGCGTGTTTGGCGCCGGATCTTCGCCCAATGCGCCGCAGCCCACGCTCGAGCGGCTAGACGCCCTCATCGACAACACCCGCGCCGCCGGTCTCGTCGTCACCCAGGACATCGAGGGTGAGGCACCCGTCTACTCGCCCGGTCTGGAGTTGTCCGCGTACCGGATCGTCCAGGAGGCACTCAGCAACGCCCTACGGCACGCGCCGGGTTCCGCCGTGTGTGTCGAGATCCATCACCTGCGTCAGGGCCTGCATCTGGGAATCGTCAACTCCCGCCCCCGTCAGCCCACTCCACCGTCCTCGGGAACAGGACACGGACTGCTGGGCATGCGGGAACGAGCGGCCATGCTCGGCGGTCACGTCACCGCCACGCGAACCCGAGACGGCGGATTCGCCGTCACCGCTTTCCTCCCTCGAGACGCCCACACAGGCGGCATCGCGGGACCAGCCGCTCCCGTTGACCCCTCCGGGCCCTACGCCTCCGACAGACACCATCAACCGCACGGCCCCGCTTCGCCGCCACCAGTCCCCGCCCCCGCACCAGGAGACGACACACCATGACGAGCGGCACCATCCGCGTACTCATCGCCGACGACCAGCACATGGTCCGGCAAGGCTTCACCGTGCTGCTCAACACCAAGCCGGGCATCGAGGTGATCGGGCAGGCCGTGGACGGCCGGGACGCCATCTCCAAGGTCGCCGAACTCGCGCCGGATGTCGTCCTCATGGACATCCGCATGCCCGAACTCGACGGCATCGAGGCCACGCGTCACATCACCGGCGCGAGCCCCGACATCAGAGTGCTCGTGCTGACCACCTTCGATCTGGACGAGTACGTGTACGAGGCGCTGCGCGCGGGAGCGTCAGGGTTCCTTCTCAAGGACGCCTCGGCCGACCAACTGGCCGAGGCGGTGCGTGTGGTGGCCGCAGGTGAGGCGCTGCTGGCCCCGGGCATCACCCGCCGGCTCATCACCGAGTTCTCCCGCCTGGACAGCAGACCACGCGTTCCGCTCAAGGAGCGGACAGGTGGACTGACCGAGCGGGAGACAGAGGTGCTCTGCCTGATCGCGCAAGGGCTGTCCAACGCGGAGATCGCGGGGCGCCTGGTCGTGGCCGAGCAGACCGTCAAGACCCATGTGGGCCGGGTCCTGGTCAAGCTGGCGCTTCGGGATCGCACGCAGGCGGCTGTGTTCGCGTACGAGTCGGGACTGGTTCGCCCCACGGGTTACTGAGGCGGGAGCAGGGCCGAGGCCCCCGGTAAGACGGCGTAGCGTGCCTTCGAAGTACCCGACGTGGAACAGCGGTTGATCTCAGGGCCGGATGACCCGGCTGGAGGTGGGGTCCGTGAGCGTCACGGGTACGAAGTCCTCGCTGCGGCAGGGGGCCAGGTATCCGAGGTGCGCGAGGCTGGCCTGTTCCTGGCGCATGTGCTTGAACGATTCCAGGATGTAGCCGACGAGCAGGACGAGAACCGCGATGATCATGATCGCTGCGGCGAGAACGGCGGTGGGCAGTCGCGGCACGGTTCCGGTCCGGGTGAACTCGACGACGACCGGCAGGCCCAGGGCGAGGGCGGCGACGGTGAGGAGGCCGGCGATGATGGCGTGGAACTGGGAGGGACGCTGTCTGCGCGCCAGACCCAGAATGAGCTTCAGGATGCGCCAACCGTCGCGGTAGGTGCGGAGCTTGCTGACACTGCCCGCGGGGCGGTCCTTGAAGCCCACCTCCAACTCGACGGTCGGAAGCCTCAGGCTGAGTGCGTGGACCGTCATCTCGGTCTCGGTCTCGAACTCGCGCGACAGAGCGGGGAAGGACTTGACGAAGCGGCGGGAGAAGACGCGGTAGCCGCTCAGCATGTCGCTGACGTCGTTGCCGAACAGGGTGCGGACGGCGCCGGTGAGCATTCTGTTGCCGACCGCGTGACCTGCCCGGTACGCGGTCTCCACGCTCTCGCGGCGGGCACCGACGACCTGGTCGTAGGGGCCCTCGAAGAGCAGGTCGACCATCTCGCGGGCGCGGGAGGCGTCGTAGGTGTCGTCGCCGTCGATGATGAGGAGCGCGTCGGCCTCGACGTCGGCGAAGGCGCGGCGGATGACGTTGCCCTTGCCCTTGCGCGGTTCGTGTCGCACCACCGCGCCCGCGGCGTGGGCCTCGGCGACGGTGTTGTCGGTGGAGGCGTTGTCGTAGACGTAGATGATCGCCTCGGGGAGGGAGGCGCGCAGGTCGCGCACCACTTTCCCGACAGCTGCCTCCTCGTTGTAACAGGGCACGACGCACGCAACGCTGGGATTCATGGGTCTGTCCTCGGCCTCTGTGTCGCCCCTGGTGCCGGTTGATGCGCCCTCACGAACGACAGTCAGATTTGGTAGCTTTTGTGGCATACGTTACCTTCAGCGTCATGCTGGAGCCGACGGCCTGGATTCGACGTTCACCCGCATGGTTGCGGACCATTTGGAGAGAGGTCGCGGCGTTCGGCACCGTGGGCGCGCTCGCGTTCGTGGTGGAGACGGCGAGTTTCAATCTGCTCGCGTTCGGCCCACCGGGTGACGGCCCGCTGCACGCCGCACCGGTCGGCGCCTCGGCCATCGCCACCGTGCTGGCCATGCTGGTGAGCTGGTTCGGGAACCGGTACTGGACCTACCGCGACCGCAAGGGTCCGGTCCGTCCGCGTGAAGTGGCCTGGTTCATCGGGGTCAACCTGCTCGGCCTCGTGATCACGGCGGCCCCCCTGTACGTGGCGCACCAACTGTCCGACCACCCCTCGGCCTTGAGCGACAACGCCGCCCGCCTGGTCGGATGGGCTGCGGCAACCTTCGTCCGCTTCACCGTCTACCGAGGACTCGTCTTCACCCCGTCTCGAAAGGACTCCTCAGACGTGCTCTCGACGAGTCCCCGCGGAACGGGAGTGTGGCGGGACGACCGGTTCTGGCCGGCGGTCGTGGCCCTGACGGCCGCGGTGTGCGGTTGTCTCGTCTCCACTGCCTTCCACCCCGGATTCCTCACCGCCGACAGCGTCGAACAGCTGCTCCAGGCTGAGGGCGCACGGCCGGTGACCGACTGGCATCCGCCGGTCATGGCACTGCTGTGGCGCACCCTCATCGACACCACCGGCGCACTCTCGGCGATGGCGGCCCTCCAGACCGGCGTGCTCTGGGCCACCGTGTGGGTGCTTGCCGTCGCCCTGTGGAAGCGGACCGGAAGTCGTCCGCTGTCGCTGCTCATGCTGGGATTCGGCCTCGCGCCGCACATCGTCACCTTCACCGGCGTGGTGTGGAAGGACGTCCACATGGCCTACGCGCTGCTCGCCGTGTGCGCGATCGCCCTCTTCGCGCGCGAGTTGCCGCCGGGACACGACCGGGCACGCTGGGCCTTGCTGGTACTGGGACTGCTCTTCCTGGCGTACGCGATCCTGGTCCGGAAGAACGCCCTGGCGGCTGCCCTCCCGCTCCTTCCCATGCTGGTCCTCGCCCTGTGGCCCGCGCCCGGCCGGCGCCGATGGCTGATCACCGTCGCCTCCGTGCTCGCCTTCACCTTGGTCGGCAGCGTGGCGGTCTCTTCCGCCACCCACCCCCTGGCCGTCCGCCAGTACGCACAGATCCCGCTGGACGACCTGATCCACGTCCTCGATCCGCAAGAGGTACGGTCCGCCGCCGAGCAGGCCGGTGCCTCCCCGTCGTTCCGCGACGACCTCGTCACTACGGCGCAGAACTGCCGGACGAGGAAGATCCTCTGGGACGCGTACTTCACGTGCTACCCGCACAAGCCCGGCTACCGGGACGCCATCGGACCGCACTTCACGGCCGACGAGGCGGACGTGCTGGTGAAGATGTGGGTCCAGCACATGCCCCACCATGCCTCCGGCTATGTGCACTACCGCACCCGAACCTTTGCCCGCTTGCTCTTCGAGGGCAACCTGCGTTACGCGGGCGGCGTCTTCGAGGGCACGCCGGAGAATGTCCGCGTCGACCCGTCGCTCGACGCGCTCATGAGGTCGTACGTATTGGGGTTCGCCCACGATGTGCCGTGGCTGTTCCAGGCATGGTTCTGGCTGGTCGTCGCCCTGGCACTCACGTTCCGCCGTCGCTGGCCGGGGCCCTGGTCCCGAGAACTACGGCTCCTCGGGCTGAGTTCCGTGCTCTACATCGCGTCGTACCTGCCGACCGCCCCGCAGGCCAACTACCGCTACGTGTACTGGCCCGCTTCAGCCGGAACTCTCGCCCTCATCCTGATCGCGGCAGACGCGGTCACCCGGCGCAAGGCCGGCCACCTCGCCGGGCAGGAGCACGAGCAGGACCCAGCGCAGCGAGAGGGGGAACGGCACCGGAGCTCCGCACGCCAGGCGCCCAGCCCCTCCGGCGGCCCCGGAGGCTCGCCGCCGTGCGGTTCGCCGGCACCGCCCGTGGAGAGCGACCTCGTCACCGGCGCGGGGGAGGGGCCTGCGCACACCGCCGGTTGACTGGTACTCCAGTCGTAGCTCGTGATCTTGCTGGTGTGGAACGCCGCGGAGATGGCCGGCGTTGATGATCTGGACGAGATTGCCCACACCATCGGCGGCGCCCGTCCCTTGCCCGCTTACCCCAGTCCACCGAGGCGGAGGGCATCCCTCATCTCGCTGAGCTTCGTGGCTGCCGTCGCGGTCCACTCCTGCGGCTGTCCAGCAACACGGAGAGCGTCCTCGATCTCCCTGAACTTCACGGAGGACAGCACGCCTGCCCGCTCGACCAGGTCGTCCCCGGACACGTTGGTCAGCCACGTGCAAGGGGTGAAGCCTGGACGCGGGAACGCGAACCGCAGCACGCCTTCGAAGGGCAGCCCCTCCGTGGCGCCCACGGCCACTTCGATGCCCAGACCGCTGATGTCGACGCCCGCCGGAGCGACGACCTGCATCGCCCGGAGCCCGGACGCCTCGTCTCCCCGCAGCAGCACGACCGGCCGTCGCTCATCAAACTCGACCCACCAGACTTCGCCGTGTTGCATATGTCCTCCTGGCACGATCTGCGGTGAGGGCCCTGTGAAAAACGCGTGCGGCCACCGTTGATCATCGGTGTGTGAAGACTGAAGATTTGTCTCGGGTGCGATCCTGCCGGTCGACGGTGGCTGGCTCGCGACTTTCTGAGTGACACACGCTGCAGCGTTGGGTGAGATCTACTCACCCGGCACTGCAGCGTTCCTGCAGTATGACGAGCATCGCCGGGCCGCGGCCACCCATCTGGGTGTCCCGGGGGGTGAAGTCCGGGACGGATCCAACGGCACCGACCACCGCAGCCACACTGAGCAGACGATGAATGTCGCGTGGCCGATGCGGCCCGCCATTTTGTGGGTCAACCTGAGCGCTCGACACGCAAACTGGTGACGCGCAGCCGGTCTGCAGACGCGCGGTGCGATCCCGACGACCAGGCGAGCGCCGGAAGCGCGTCGACGGCGCCGTCGACGCGCTTCTCGGTGTGCAGCAGCGTCTGAGAGTTCTCCTTGTGAAGGAGGGGATTCCGCCGTCGGATCGAGCTGCTCGCGAGTGGCTGCTCGGAGCCGGTGTCCGGCTCAGACGGTCGGGACGGTGCCGCCGTCGATCACGTACTCGGCTCCTACGATTGCCGAGGCGCGGTCCGAGACCAGGAACCCGACCAGGTCCGCGATTTCCTCGGGGCTCGCGAATCGTCCCAGGGGTACTCCGCCGAGGGAGTCGTAGATGGTCTGCTTGGCTGCTTCACGTGTGAGTCCGTTGCCCTCGGCGATCCGGTCCACGAATCTTTCGTAGGCCTCGGTCTCGATTCCGCCGGGGCTGATTGCGTTGACGCGTACGCCGCGCGGCGCGAGCTCATTGGCGAGTCCCTTGCTGTATGTGCGCAGCGCGGCCTTCGCTGCTGCGTAGGCCAAGGACGCGTCGTATTGGGGCAGCTCGCGCTGGATCGAGGTGAAGTGCAGCACCACGCCTGACCCGGACGCGATCATTGCCGGGAGAAGAGCTCGATCCAGCCGCACCGCTCCAAGGAGGTTGAGGTTCAGCTCGGTGAGCCACTGGTCATTGGTGATGGCCGCGAATCCACCAGCCGGCGTCGACGCCCCTCCCACGACGTGCACCAGGATGTCGAGTGCGCCGGCCTCAGCGATGCGAGCGGCCACGGCGTTGGTGCCCTCTACCGTCAACACGTCCGCTGCGATGAAGCGTTCAGGGCGCTCGTACCCGTCGGGCATCGTTCGCGCCGTCGCGTACACGTCGGCACCCATCTCTCGCAGTCTCTCTACGACGGCCTTGCCCGAGCCCTTCGATCCGCCCGTGACCAGCGCCCGGCGTCCGTCGAGACGATCGCGATCTGAACTAGACATTTCTCTCTCCACTGAAGACCGAGGTGAGGCGGGTGCGGTCAGGCTGGGTGGTTGGCGATGACGAGTTCGGCGATGAGGTCATCCCGCAACGCGAACCGGTAGTCGAGCTCGGCGACGCCACCCGGGAAAGTGCCCTCGAGCCGCACGGTTGCCACCCAGTGGGTGTCATCGACGCGGTGAGCGCCGATCTGCTCGGTCGTGTATTCGAACTCGGACCCGGCGTCCCGCAGGAACGCGCGGGCCTCCTCTCGGCCGCGGAAGGTCTCACCTTGGTCGACGACCACCGCATCCTCGGCGAGGAACGACGAGGCGGATTCGGCGTCGCGGACGACGTGGGCGGCGAAGAACTCGCGCACGGTGGTCGGGAGCAGATCGGACGGGGAATCGGTGTGCTGTGTCATGAGCCCACCGTGTGACCTCACGGGGCGGGAGGGTCAAGTCGTGGACTCTCCCCCAGGGAGAAGGTTCAGAATGAGGGGATGCTGACCATCGGAGAGTTCTCGCGGCTGACCCACTTGAGCGTACGGACCCTGCGTCGGTATCACGAGGTGGCCTTGCTGGAACCCGCCGTGGTGGACGAGACCACTGGTTACCGCTACTACGGCGTCGACCAGATCCCGACCGCGCAGGTCATCCACCGGCTCCGCGAGCTCGACGTCCCCCTGAGCGATGTGCAGCGGATCCTGCGGACCCCCGACCCCGGTGTCCGGGCGGCCCTGGTCACGGACCACCTGCAACGCCTCGAGGACGAGCTCGACCGCACCCGGGCCGCGGTCGTGTCGCTGCGCCGGCTGCTCCGGCCCGACCCCGCGCCGATCGACGTCGAGCTGCGTGCGGAGCCCGCCCGGACGGTCGCGGCGGTGGAGGCCGTAGTCGGTCACCGCGACATCGCGACCTGGTACGCAGGCGCGATGGCCGAATTGGAGGCGGCGGTCGGCGCCGCCGTGACCGGACCGCCGGGCGGCAGCTATGACAACGCCCTTTTCGAGCAGGAGCGCGGTCACGCGGTCGTCTACCTGCCGACCGCTGCGCCACCTCGCACCGGACGCGTGCACCCCACGGTTCTGCCGGCGGCGGAACTGGCCGTCACCACCCACGTTGGCGAGCACGAAGGCATCGAGGTCACGTACGGCGAACTCGGGACCTGGGTGGTGGAGAACGCGATGTCGGTGGCCGGGCCGGTGCGGGAGGTCTACGTTGTCGGCCCCCGTGACACAAGCGATCCAGCTGCGTGGCGCACCGAGATCGGCTGGCCGGTCTTTCGTGTCACCTGAAGGGGTCAGTGCGGGGAAGATCCTCCTGGACGTGCACTGGCGGTTGCGTTGGCCGGCGACTGCCTGGCCGATGTCGGCATGCTGCGGAGGGCCGAGCCCGCCGTGTTCGGGCCGGTCGCCTCAGACCCGACGGTCTCCCGCCTCATCGACACCCTCACAGCCTCCGGAGAGACACTGCGGGCGGGTGCGCCGCCGCGGCGATCGGCCTTCGCCCCAGGCACGAAAACGGTCCACCGACTCCGTCGGCGGACCGTCACGAAACTTCGAGGCTAGGAGTACAGCAGGGCGAAAAGGGATTCCCACCGGCCCACCACTCGCTCAGGTGAGAACCGGTGGATATTCCTTCGTGCCTGTTCGCCCATTCGGTCTCGCAGGTCCTGGTCGCAGATCATCCTGTCGAGGTGCTGCGCGAACGCCCGGGTGTTCCCTGCGGGAGCGATGAGACCGTCTTCTTCGTGCGTGATGATCTCCCGCACTCCCGGACTGGCGTCGAATGCCACACACGGCACCGCGGTCGCCATCGCCTCCATGGGCGCCAGGGGAAATCCTTCACCTCGGGAGGAAAGCGCGAAGACCGAGCTTTCGCGCAGCGCCCCGAGCACGTTGTCGGTCCGGCCCTTCCATTCCACCGAAGCGGCGATCCCCAGGTGCGCCGCCTGCTTCTTCAGGGCCTCTTCCTCCGGACCCGAGCCATAGATCGACAGCGTCCAGGAAGGGTGGTCCGAGGCGATCTCGGCCCAGGAGTCGAGAAGGAGGTCCACGCCCTTCTCCTCGTGCAGCCGGCCGATGCTGACCACACGCTTCTCGGTCCGCTCAGACGGGGTGTCAGGAAGGAAGGGAAGCGGGTTCGGCATGCTGCCCACATTGTTCAGACCCTGGCCGATCCAGAGATCGGCGTCCTCACGAGTGAGCGCCAGCATCCGGTCCACGTCCTTGTAGAACCGCTGGACCCGACGGAAGCGGGAGGACCTGCGACAGGTCTCGAACGACTCGTGAGTCATGCCGACGACCGGCAGTCCGCGCGTATCGGCAAGCGCCACCCACTCCATGGCCCAGACCTGGGTCACGATGATCACGGCGCCGGGGCCGGCTGTACGAAACAGTGCGCTGAGCTTGGCCGACTGCTCACGCATGCCCGCGGCCCGTGCCGCCTCTTGCAGCCGCTCGCCCGGGTGGAGGACACGGGTCAGCCCCCGCCGCGGGGCGGGACCGACCGGATGGACGTCGTACAGCGTGACGGTGGTGTACGGCAGGCTTTCACCCAGGTCGGCCCGCTGATCCTCGGGAGCGGGAACGACTCCGACCACATGCACGGTGTGGCCCCGCTGCGAGAACAGGCGAGCCATCTGATGGGTCCAAGTGGTGACGCCCCCGATCTCATCCACGTTGTTGGAAACGAAGAAGATTTCACGGGCGGACGTCGTACCGTGCACTTCCGTCATTCCTGATCCTGTCTCGTAGAAAGAAGTCCGCGAAAGGGCGAACCGCGGCGGATCTTTCGCGCGATAAGACTTTCATGGTGACCTCGATCGCGCGCCCCGAGGCGTAGGCGCACCGGGTACTTGAATGACCGCCCGTCGGCAGTGGGCCTGCGCCGCCGCCCCGAGTTCCTTCGGCCGGCCCAGCACGCCCTGCGCCGTGGCGGACTCGTGACGTGGGTGACGCGCAGGACGCGGCATATCCGGAATACCAGGTACCGCGTGTTGTGGGTGACCGGCGGGGAAGACGGTTGGTCCACGCCGTGATCATCGGGATCAGGCGCTGACTGAGGGCGCGAATACGGCTCTCGGGGGAGTGAGTGCGATGCGAGGAACGGGACGGTTGGCAGCCGCGGTGACGACGGGCGTATGTGCGTTGAGCCTGGTGGCATGTGGCGGAGGGGATGAGGAGGCCTTCAAGGGAAAGTCCGCCGATGAGGTGGCCGATGAGGCGGTCAAGGCGACTCGGCAGGCCGACTCCATGCGCCTCAAGGGCAACGTGCGTCAGGAGGGTGGTCAGTTACTGGCGCTCGATATCGCGGTCGACAGCGAGAAGAACTGCGAGGGGACGCTCACGCAGCAGGGTGCCAGGGCGGAGGTGCGGCACACGGAGGCGACGCTGTATCTCAAGGGCGACGAGGAGTACTGGCGCAACAGCCTGAAGCGTGAGGACGGCGCGGACAAGATGGTGTCCAAGGTCGCCGACAAATGGGTGAAGGTGCCTGCCGGGGATGACCAGTTGAGCGGGCTGTGTGACAAGCAGGGCTTGCTGGCCGCGCTGGACGAGGACAAGTCGGAGCGCAAGGGCATGTCCAAGGAAGGCAGTACGTCGGTGGACGGCACCCCGGCGGTGAAGCTGGAAAAGAAGTCGGGGGGCAAGACGTGGACGCTTTACGTGGCGTCCGAGGGGAAGCCCTACATTCTGAAGGCGACCACGACGGGCGGTTCCAAGCCTGAGTCGACGACGTTCAGCGACTACAACAAGCCCGTCAAGCCCGAACAGCCGTCTGCCGGAGACACGGTGGACCTCAAGCAACTCGCTGCTCAGTAGCCGGCAAGGATCGGATGCCGTCAAGGGTCGGCGGCTCCAGGCCCGTGTGTCCACACCGTAGAACGGGTGGGCACACGGGCCCCGTTTTGAACGAGCGATCCGTGATCCCCAGACGTACTCGGAGCTCATGACCTACGAGTGACCTGTGAGGTTGTCGTTCGCAAGGCGTCGCCGTTAGTCGGTGGCCAGGGGTCAGCCGGTCAGGGCCGCGAGGGTGTCGTCCAGGTCGGTGGCCCTCGGCTGGTTGTGGGGGAGCTTGGCCAGGATCTTGGCCATGCCGCACCTGTTGGTGAGGGCGGAGAAGACCAGGCCGCCGGCGACGCCCGCGGAGAGCCAGTGGGCGGTACTCCATCGTCGTCCGGCGATCAGGCCCATGAGGACGAGGGATCCGGCGGCGAGACGGACTTGACGGTCCATGGCCCAGGGGGCGTTGGTGCCGGCCGGGCGATGGGTGTCGTGGCCCAGCTGCGTCCAAGCCGTGGTGCCGCCGGCGAGGGTGGCGGCGGTGACGCCTTGGTCGGCAAGACGCCGGCAGGCTTGGGTGGAGCGGGTCCCGGAGGCGCACACGATGAGAAGGTCGCCGCGGTCCGCGGCGGTCTTGAGGGCGGGCAGGGCGGCACCGAGGCGGTCGAGGGGGATGTTGTGGGCGCCGGGGAGTGGCCGGAGGCGTATTCGCCGGGGGTGCGCACGTCGATGACGGTCAGCTGGTGGAGGCGGGCGTTGGCCTGGTCGGCGGTGAGGGAGGTGGTGGTGGCCACGCGGGATTTTCTTTGCTTGGTCCGGGTTACCCCTTCTGTAGGATACCCAAGGGGGTATCTCGAAGGAGTGTGGGTTGTGGAACTGGCGATGGCGGCCGAGGAACTGAAGACGGTGGTCAACCGGCTGCGCCGGGCGCAGGGTCAGATCGCCGGTGTGATCAAGATGATCGAGGAGGGGCGGGACTGCGAGGACGTCGTGACCCAGCTCGCCGCGGCGTCCCGGGCTCTGGACAAGGCCGGTTTCGCGATCATCGCCACGGGTCTGCAGCACTGCCTGACCGACGCGGACATGGCGGCCTCCGGCGACCGGGAGCAGATGCGCGCACGGCTGGAGAAGCTGTTCCTGTCCCTGGCCTGAGCTTGGTGATGCGGCGCCGATCACCGGTCTGAGTCCTCAGGTGAGGGCGTCGACGAGCATGAAGGCTGCCACGGCGAGCAGCGCGACGGCGAAGGTGCGCTGGAGCAAGGTGCTCGTGACCTTGGCGGCCAGGCGTTTGCCGTCCCAGGCGCCCAGGATCGCCGCCCCCGTGAAGGGGCCGATCACCGCCCAGTCGACGCCGACGGTACTGGCACCGCGGGTGGCCAGGGAGGCCAGCGAGTTCGCCGAGATGACCAGCAGGCTGGTACCTACGGCGGCCTGCATCTCGAACGCCAACACGGTGACCAGGGCCGGGACGGCGAGAAAGCCTCCGCCGACCCCGAGCAGACCGGTCAGCGCGCCCAGCCCCGCGCCGGTTCCGGCGGCCCGGGCAGGCCGTGCCTCTGTGGCTGTGGCTGCCGAGCCGGCGGTGGTGCGGCTGGGCCGGAGCATCGTGACGGCGGCGAGTGCGGCGACGGCAGCGAACGCGGCGGTCAGTACCGGTTGGGGTAGGTGGGATGCGGCGGCTCCCGCTGCGGCCGCGGGCAGGAGGCCGGCCGCGGCGAACAGGGCGCCGGCTTTCCAGCGGACGGTGCCGGTGCGGTAGTGGGCGTAAAGAGCGGTGAGCGAGGTGGCCGTGACGATGATCAGGCTGGCGGTGGTCGCGGCGGCCGGTGTGAAGCCGAGCAGGTAGATCAGTGCCGGGACGGCCAGGACGCTGCCGCCCCCGCCGAGCGAGCCGAGCGCGAGTCCGACCACGGCTCCGGCGATCAAGGCCAGGATCAGCGCGCTCACGCTATGACGCCGTTGCTGCCGTTCTCGCCGGTGACCGGCAGGCCCCGGCGCGCCCAAGCGGCCATGCCGCCGGTGACGTCCGTGGCCCGTACTCCTCGTTGCGTCAGCAGCTTGGCGGCCTGCTGGGGGCGGTGGCCGGAGCGGCAGATCGTGACCACTGTCCTGCCTTGTATGGCTGCCGGGAGTGACGCCCCTGCCGCCAGACGGGAAAGGGGCAGGTGCAGCGCGCCGGGTGCGTGCCCGGCGTTCCACTCCGGTGTCTCGCGTACGTCGAGCAGGACGGCGGTGCCGTCGTTGGTCTGCTGGTGGGCCGTCTGGGGGGTGAGGCGGCCGGGGCCGCGGCGGAGAAGCGAGAACATCATTTGGTCGCTTTCGTGCAGGTGGAGCGGTTGGGCGTATCAGTCGGTTCGGCCAGTGCGGGTGGGGGTCAGTCCTGCCTTGACGGCGGCGTCGAAGCCGTCGTCGATGGCGACCACATGGCGGCCGGCGGCGTCGAGCAGGGAGGCGGCGATCGCCGCGCGCATCCCTCCGGTGCAGTGAACCCACACCGTCCCGTCCGGTACCTCGCCGAGGCGGCCGTGCAGTTCGTGGATCGGGATGTGGACGGAGCCGTTGAAGGGAAGGGGTCTGGCTCAGGAGTCCACTGGATGGCGATGTCCCGTCTTGTGGCCGTGGCCTTCCACGTGCTGGACGACATTCAGTCGTGCAGGAGATCAAGCTGTTCCGTGACCTGCTTCCACCCGAGGGCATCAGCCCGGGCGCGCCCCCGCAGATCACCAGCCACCCGGCTCAGCTCGGTGCTCGCTGCAGCCTTGACCAGTGCAAGGTCCTCGCGCTGCCGCTGAATCTCGACGCCCGGCCCCGCGAGCCGAGGACTATGTTGACTCGCCGCGATCGCGGCGATCTGCAGGCAGCGAAGCGCGCCATCCCAAGGCCCACCCGCGCAGACGGATGCTGCTTCTGATACGGCCGTCAGGGCGTCCAGATGCATCATCACGGCACCCTCGGGCTCAGCCTCCTCCAGGAACTCTTCCAGGTCGGCCGTTCCGTCATCGAGTCCTTCGTCGTCAGCGCTGTCCTCGGGCAGAGTCTCGTACGAGTGGAAGAGATCAGTCAGCGACAAGGTCAAATACTCGCGGGACAGTTCGTCTAGCTGATCGGTGAGCTCCCGAAGCCGAAGGAGGGAGGAGTCGTCCCCGGCGTAGCTGTTCCAGCACGCTTGGAGCACCTCCTTGACCAGCGCTGCTTCCGAACGGCCACGCCGCCGGAAGCGCTCATCGTGAAGGCACCCAGAGACGCGTTCAGCTGCCGTCAACCCGACCAGCGCTGCTGCCCGAGGGCTCAAAGCGCCGAGCGCCGCCTGCCACTCATGAAAATCCCAGGTGTGCATGCCCGTCCCTGCTCGCTCGGTCCCCGACATCCTGCCAGTCCGACCAGCGGGCAGATCCGAGGGCTCAGGAACAAGCATTGTGCTGCCGTCTAGCGTGCGCACTGCCGCTTCGGGCGAGCAGGTGGGCTGTGGAGGCTGACATGCTTCGGGGTATGGAGTCGCGCAAGAGTCCGTGGCACGTGCGGGCCTCGTTCGCCTTTTGTGACCCAACAACTCCTCGGTGTGATGCATGTCATGGCCGTACTTCAACCCAGCTGTGCAACCAACTCCGCCAGGAGCTCTCGGGCTCCCAGGTTGCTGTCCGCCATTGCCGCCGCCTGTCCGGCCCACAGGTTCACATACTCCAACCTGCCCTGGGCGGCGGCGGATTGGCGGATGGGCCTCATCAGGGCGTTCTGGATGGGGTACGGGGGCACGACGTCCTCGTGTGCCGCCATTTCGCGGACGAACCGGTTTGGAATGCCGCGGGCGGTTCGACCGGAGAAGAGCCGGGTGAGGACGGTGGTGCGGGCCGCCGGAGTCCCGAGCTGACGCTTGTGGGCGTCGCTCGCACCGGATTCCCGGGTGGCCAGGAAGGCGGTGCCGATCTGCACGGCGTCGGCGCCGAGGGCGAGGGCCGCCCGGATTCCGCGGCCGTCGGCAATACCGCCCGCGGCGATGACGGGCGTGGTCACGGCATCGGCGACCTGCGGCACCAATGAGAAGGTGCCGACCAGCGACTCGTGCACGGGTGCGAGGAACGCGCCGCGGTGCCCGCCGGCGTCGCTGCCCGAGGCCACGATCGCGTCGAGGCCTGCGTCGTCAAGGGCGACAGCCTCGTCCACTGTGGTCGCCGTGCCGATCAGGGCGATGCCTCGGCGGCGCGCCTCATCGATGACACGGCGTGAAGGGATGCCCATGACGAAACTGATGACAGGCGGCGCCGCGGCGAGGAGCGCGTCGATCTGGTCGTCGAACTCAGGCAGCGTTTGGACAACTTCGTAAGCAGGGGGAGTGGCGCCGAGTTCTTGGTAGTAGGGGCGGAGCCGCTCGATGTGGGCGGTGATCTCGTCTTTGTCGGGCACTGCGGAGCGCTCGCCCTCCAGCGGCACCCAGAGGTTGACTGCGAATGGTCGGCTCGTGGCCGCCTTGAATTCGGTGACGAGTGCGGTGATCTCGTCGGGAGTGAGGAGGTGCGCGCCGTAGGAACCAAGGCCACCGCCTTCGCTGACCGCGGCGGCGAGGGCGACGGAGGAGAGCCCGCCACCGAAGGGGCCCTGGACGATGGGGTGGTCGATGCCCAGCAGCTCCCCGAGTCGGCCCGGATCGCTCATGCGGCCACCTCCAGGGCGACGGTCGGGCCGTGGACGTGACGCGAGATGCTGGAGCGAGCGGTGGCAGTGGAAGGTTGCGTGGACATGGGGTGGCCTTTCGTTCTCATGCGCACGGGTTCAGTGGGTGCAGATTAGCCGACCGGTCTACTATTTTCCATGTGTCGCATGCTCAACGTATGCCAAACCTGCACGTAGGGCGCTATTTAGGCCAGCCGATGTCGTCTTCGTCGGCGGTGTTGGTGTTGGTGTTGGGTGGCGGTGCGGATGGCTGGGTGTGGGGGTGTCGGGTGGGGTGCTGGTGGGGAACCGGGGGTGTCATGGGTGTCTCCCGTGGAGGTGAACGAGAACGGTTCCCGTGGTGGGTTGGGTGGTTGGGGGCGTGGTTGTGCCATTACTCGTTGAAATGCTGCGCGTTGCTGGTCAAGGACCGCTTGAGGAACGCATGAAAGGCTCGTGAGGTTGACACGAGGTGGGGTTCAGGGGGTGTGGCAAAACATTGCCGGGTGGTTGCCCTGCACCTACGCTCGGGGCGGTCCCGGTCCCCTGGAGCTACCCCTTCCCTCAAGCCCTCTGTCGCTGCCCTTTGCTTCGATCGCTGCTCGTTCTCTGCCCGTGCCCGTGCCCGTGCCTCATGTCGGCTGTGGCGGCTGGCCGTTGCCCCGGACGGTGTCTCGCCTGCTCCGATCCGTGCTCTTGCCCTTGTCCTTGCCTCTTGGCTCTGACTGTGTGTCTGTGAGGGATTGGTTTTATGTTGCGTCAGCCTGCTTTTGGGCGTCGTCTTCGTGGTTTGCGGGTGGCTCGTGGGTTGTCGCAGACGGCGTTGGTGGGGGAGGGGATGTCGACTGGGTATTTGTCGCGGTTGGAGTCGGGGGCTCGTCAGCCGACGGAGCGGGCTGTGGCGTTTTTGGCTGAGCGGCTGGGTCTTGAGGTGGCGGACTTCGAGGAGCCTGCCGGTGGGTCGCTCGCGAATGCGTTGACGCTGGTTGCTTCTACGGGTTCGGATTCGGCGTTGGAGGTGTTGCGGGAGGCCTTGGGGGCGGAGGGGCATGAGTCGCCGGTGTTGCGGTGGCAGGCGTTGTGGCAGTTGGCGGGGCGGCGGCGGGTGCAGGGTGACCATGCGGGGGAGCGTGAGGACCTCGCGGAACTCGTCGGCCTGGGCGAGGTCGTGGGGGTGGTGGCGTTGCGGGTGCGAGGCCTGACCCGTTTCGCTCGCTGTCTGCGGTCGCTGGGTGAGATTCCTGCCGCGTTGGATGCCGCGACGACCGCGCACCAGTTGGCGAGGGAGGGGGGTGTGGAGGTGGAGGACCGGGCGGGAGTGTTGCTGGCGTTGGTGTCGGTGGAGGCCGAGGCGGGCCGGATGCCGGACGCGCGGGCGCATGCCGATGAGCTGGTCGCGTTGGTGGCGGGGCGTTCGGATGTGTTGTGGGCGGAGGCGATGTGGACGGCCGCGGCGGTGCGCTTGCGCCAGGGCGATCACCAGGCGGCCCAGGGCTATTTGCAGCAGGCGCTGGAGGGGTTCGACAGCGCGCTGGATTTGGTGTTGTGGCTGCGGTTGCGTCTTGCGGCGGGGCGGCTGCATCTGCAGAAGCTGCCGCCTGATCCCGGGGCGGCTGAGGAGTGTGTCCGTGCGGCCGAGCCGGCCCTGGCCTTCGTGGGGACTGCGGGTCTGCGTCAGGAGTTGACGGCGTTGAAGGCGGATCTGGCGTTCCTGACGGGCCGTTATGACGATGCTCGGGTGCTGCTGGCGGAGCTGGCCGAGGTCGAGCCGCGGATGACCTACCGGGACCGGGTCCGGCTGGACATCCTGCGTCAGCAGCTGCTGATCCGTTCCGGTGACGTCAGTGGGGTGCAGGGGCTGCGGGTGCTGGCCGAACAGGCGCAGGCCGATGCCAACATCGACCTGACCGCGGAGATCTGGCGCATCCTCGCCGAGTCCCTCGCCGCAGGCGACAGCCCACGCCACGCAACCACCGCTAACTGACATCAGATAGAAGATCAGGGCGTCCTGGATCGCGTGGCGGGGAGAGGGTGCGCTTTACGGCATTGCACCTTGCTGTTGCTACCGTTGCCTGCCTGGGACTCCGCCTCCGACTTTCTGACGGTGCGGAAACGTCTTAGGACTGGGGACGTTTCCCATGGTTCGCTGCGTGCTTGCGCCTGCTCTTCTTCTTCCGACGTCGCTTCGAGGACATGCGGGACTCCATCACTCCGGGGACACCGCGAGGCGTCCTGATGGTCGGGGAACACCGCGTTCCACACTTGCATACATCACATTTCGTCGCGATTCGGATCGACGCGATTGTGACTCCTTGTATGTGAACGTCACGAAGAGTTGCTTTCTCCGATGAGTCGGCGATAGGACCGAGCCGGGGAGCTACCGGTTGACGGTGTGGCCGCCGGACAAAGAAAGCGGCGCAGCGGCCGATCGCGGGACCACGCCCAGGTGGTCCCGCGATCGGCCGCGTCGTCGTGCGTTCAGCGCTCGTAGTGCGACGGTGGGAAGGGGTCCCGTTCGCGCCGGGTGCCTTTGCCGGAGGGCATCTCACCGGTGCCGACCTCGCGGTCGATCTCCTCACGCTCCTGCCGGTACTCGTCCTCCGGGTCCTCCGTGGGCCCGCCCGGGAGACCGGCCTCACGCCGGTCGTGTTCCGTTCGCGCCTGGAGCTCGTCCTCGTCGACCCGCCGGGGCATGCCCCTGCTGTGGCCGTGCTCCGGGTCGCCTTCGACAGCTCGGTTGGGCTTGTGGTGCGTCATGCGCAGCCTCCTCAAATGGACTGCTCGGGGTGGTCATTGCGCCCGTCCCGGGCATGCCTTTCGGTGTCAGGAGTCCTCCGTCCCGTCGCCCGTCGTGCCGTCCTGCTCGGCTGCGGTCCCGCCGTTCCCCCGGCCCTCGTCCGCCGGGCCGTCACCCTTGCGTACGGTGCAGTAGACGGTGTCGTCCCGAACGTCGGCGACGATCGTGTCGCCGCGCTCGGCCTCGCCGCTGAGCAGCAGTTCCGCGATGCGGTTGTCGAGTTCGGTCTGGATGGTCCGCCGCAACGGGCGTGCGCCGAACTCGGGTTGGTGACCGTGGGCGACGAGCAGCTTCTTGGCCGCGTCCGTCACTTCCAGCTTCATGCCCTGCGCGTGCACCCGGCGTTCGCTCCGACCGAGCAGATGCTCGACGATTTCGCCGAGATCGTCCTCGCTGAGGCCGTGGAAGATGATGATGTCGTCGATTCGGTTGAGGAACTCCGGCAGGAACCGGGTCCGCAACTCGTTCATCAGCACGTCCCTGAGTTCGGACACGTCACCCTTGTGGTCGAGGATGAGATGTGCGCCGATGTTGGACGTCATGATCACGACGCAGTGCCGGAAGTCGACGGTGCGGCCCTGGCCGTCCGTGAGGCGTCCGTCGTCGAGGATCTGGAGCAGCGTGTTGAAGATGTCGGGGTGTGCCTTCTCCACTTCGTCGAACAGCACGACGCTGTACGGCTGCCGGCGGACTTTCTCGGTGAGCTGGCCGGCCTCGTCGTAGCCGACGTATCCGGGTGGCGCGCCGACCAGTCGGGCCACCGTGTGCTTCTCCTGGAACTCGCTCATGTCGAAGCGGGTCATGCGGTCCTCGTCGCCGAAGAGCAGTGCGGCGAGGGTCTTCGCCAGTTCCGTCTTGCCGACGCCGGTCGGGCCGAGGAACAGGAAAGAGCCGACAGGGCGGTTGGGGTCGCCCATGCCGGCGCGGTTGCGGCGCACTGCCTGGGACACGGCGGTGACGGCCTCGTCCTGGCCGACGATGCGGGAGTGCATCTCCTCCTCCAACTTGAGGAGTTTCTCCTTCTCGCTGGCGGTGAGTTGGGAGACGGGGATGCCTGTGCGCCGGGAGACGACGTCGGCGATGTCCCGGGCAGTCACGGACACCACGCCTGCTCGGCGCTCCTCGATGCCCGCGAGTTCACCCTCGGCGTCGGCGATCTGCTGCTTCAGCTGTCCCGCCCGGTCGAAGTCCTCCGCGGCTACGGACTGGTCGCGTTCGCGGCGCAGTTTGGCGATGCGGTCCTCGCGTTCGGCGACCTCGGTCGAGCGGCTCGCGCTGCGCAGCCGTACCCGCGCTCCCGCCTGGTCCATCACGTCGATCGCCTTGTCGGGCAGGAACCGGTCGCTGATGTAGCGGTCGGACAGTTCGGCCGCCGCGGCGAGGGCACCGTCGGCGAAACGGACCTGGTGGTGCGCCTCGTAGGCGTCGCGCAGGCCCTCCAGGATCTGCACGGTCTCCTCGACCGTCGGCTCCGGGACCATCACCGGCTGGAAGCGGCGTTCGAGTGCGGCGTCCTTCTCGACGTACTTGCGGTATTCATCGATGGTCGTGGCGCCCACCACGTGCAGTTCTCCGCGTGCGAGGGCGGGTTTGAGCATGTTGCCGGCGTCCATCGAGCCCTCGCCCGACGCGCCCGCGCCGACCACGGTGTGGAGTTCGTCGATGAAGAGGATGATCTCGCCTTCCGAGTCCTGGACGTCCTCGATGACCTTCTTCAGACGTTCCTCGAACTGCCCGCGGTACTGGGCGCCCGCGACCATGCCGGACAGGTCGAGCGAGACGACGCGCTTGCCCTTCAGGGTCTCGGGGACGTCACCGGAGACGATGCGCTGGGCGAGCCCCTCGACGATGGCGGTCTTGCCGACGCCGGGCTCGCCGATGAGGACGGGGTTGTTCTTGGAGCGGCGGGAGAGGATCTCGATGGTCTGCTCGATCTCCTCGGCCCGTCCGACCACCGGGTCGAGCTTTCCCGCCTTGGCCTCGTCGGTCAGGTCCCTCCCGAACTCGTCCAAGGTGGTCGCCGGCTTGTCGGGCTCGGCGGACGAGCGGCCTTCCTGGCGTGCGGCCCTCTCCGAGAGGCCCGCCAGCTTCTGTGCGTCCTGGCCGTCGCCGCGCATGAGCTGGGCGGCGCCGCTGTCGGCGTCACCGAGCAGGGCGCCCAGGATGTGCTCGGGGCCGATGTAGGAGACCCCGGCGGCCTGCGAGCGGGCGTAGGCGGTGGTGAGGGTGCGTTTGGCCGCCGGGGTGAGGCCCGGCTCCGACGACGGCTCGCTGGCGTCCCTGGGCAGCACCTCGGCCAGCTGGGCGGCGAGGGCGTCGGGGTCGACCCCGGCCTGAGCCAGCAGGGAGCGCGAGGGCTCCACCTTCGTGGCGGCCCAGAGGAGGTGTTCCGTGTCGAGGTCGGTCGTGCCGTTCTCCATGGCCCGCTGCGCGGCCAGGTTGAGCAGTTCCTGCGAGGACTCGGTCAGCAGCCGCCCGATCGGCACGCGCTGCACCGCAGGTGGGGACGACGCGGGTGACATACCGAAGAAGCGGTTCAGCAATTCGCCGAAAGGATCGGACGAGCCGAAACCGTGCGTCGACATCGACATGAGCAGCTCCCGGAGCGGCGATGAGTACTTTCCACCATTTCGCGGGGCCCATGGCTCCGCAACCGGAGGCGGACGTCGCCCACGCCGGTCCCGGCGGCCGCTGCAATTCACCGGCATGCGGTGAACTCGCTCTCGTGAAAAGCGCGTTGGGCAAGCCGACGGGACAGGACTGCGCACAGGGAAAGCGGACACAGGTCCGCCGAGACCGTGTCTGTCAGCCTCTGTCAGCGTCTGTCGGCGCGTACGGACCCTGGAGGTACACGCGGGACGGTCGGCCGATCCTCCTTCATCTGCTGCGTACCGGAGAATCCGCACGAGATCCGGCGTCCGATGCCGTGAAGACATGAGGGCCGAGGGATGTCCGGCGTGTCAGCCGCTGACGATTCCCACGACGACGTTGATGGCCGAGGCGAGAATGCTGGTGCCGAACACGTAGGAGAGGAGCGAATGCCTGAGCACGATGGAACGGATCGCGGAACTCGACACGTCGGTGTCGGAGACCTGATAGGTCATTCCGAGGTTGTAGCTGAAATAGAAGAAGTCGCGGTACGAGGGTGGGGCGTCGGAATTGAAGTCGATGCCGCCGTTGTGCTCGTAGTACACGTAGGCGTAGCGGGTGGCGTACATCAGGTGCAGCGCGGACCAGGCCAGGAAGACGCAGCACAGCGCCGTGGCGGCAGCCGCGTGTCCGTCGCCCGCCCTGCCTCCGCGCACGAGCAACAGCACGATGGCGAACAGCCCGCACAGTGCGACCGTCACCACCACCAACTCGTCGGTCACGGGCCGGAAGTCCTCGCGCCGCGTGTTGCGCCGTGTCGCCGCCGCGTCCATGGGCCACAGCACCACCCAGCCCGCGATCACGAAGAAGAGTTCCGTCGCGGCGATCCCGGCCAGCAGTCCCAGCAGCACGTCGGTCGGCAGTCCCACGGCCACTCCGACGGCGGCGCCGAGCACGACCGCGCCAGTGAGTCGCGGCACCGCGTCCAGGGGGAGCCTCATCCTCATACACCGCCACGTTAGTCCCGTTGCGACGCCGCAGCCCGGCGGGAACGAGCAGGCGGGCGAGGGCTCTGGCGTCGGGAGGCACCCCACCGCGTGGACCGACGTCCATCGGGTACGGACGAAGTACTCGGATGGTGCCATCCTGCCGGTCGTGGCCGCGGAGGGATCGGCCGGCCCGTGGCGCTGGTGCAGACCGCCCGGGGCACGGTGGAAGTGGTCGTGGTGGACCTCGTCCGCGCAGGTCATCGGCACCGGGAGGCTCGAGGCCGTACGGCAGTACCTGGAGGGGTGTACCCCTTGCCGCCGTTCAATCGCGTGGACCTCAGACGGGGACGGGGAACAGCAGGCAGCTGCTGGTGGTGTGGGCGAGCAGCCGGTCGGTTTCGTCGAGGAGTTCCGCCTGGGCGAGGGCCGTACGGCGGCCGCTGTTCAGGACCGTGCCGACCGCGCGGATCCTGCCTGTGTCCACGGTGACCGGCCGCAGGAACTTCACGGTCAGGTCCAGCGACGTGTAGCCCATGGCCGGTGGCAGCACGGACTGCACGGCACACCCCGCGGCGGAGTCGAGCAGTGTGGCGTACACCCCGCCGTGGACGCTGCCGATGGGGTTGTAGTGCTCCTCTCCCGGAATCAGGGAGAAGACCGCGCGGCCGTGCTCGACCTCTTCGAGCCTCATGCCGAGGGTGGCGGCGATCGGTGGCGCCGGGAGGCGTCCGGCCTGCACCTCGCGGAGGAAGTCGAGGCCGCTGTAGTGGCCGACGGCGGACGCGGAGATGGACGGGTCCTCCCAGTCGTACGTGCGTGACCTGCCCATGACGCTCCCCGTTTCGATCGACCTCATCTGCCTTCTTTTTTCGAAGTTAGCTAGAGCGGGACCTGGCTGTCAATGACACAGCCAGCCTACGATGGGCTCCATGACGTGGCTCGACACCAGTACCGACAACTGCACGGTCCAGCGGACGCTCGACCTGATCGGCGAGAAGTGGTCGATGCTGGTCCTGCGTGACTGCATGAACGGCGTGCGGCGGTTCGACGACTTCCGCCGGCACGTAGGGCTGTCCGAGAGTGTGCTGGCCGACCGGCTGCGGAAGCTCGTCGCGGCCGGGATCCTGGACACGGTCCCGTACAGCGAACCGGGCAGCCGTACCCGGCACGAGTACCGGCTCACCCGTAAAGGCTGGGAGCTGTGGCCCGCCATGATCGCTCTGAAGCAGTGGGGCGACCGCTACACGGCGGATCCCGAGGGCCCGCCCCTGGAGGTCGTCCACGACGGCTGCGGCGAGCAGGTCCGCACCGTGGTCGTCTGCACCGCGGGGCACGGCGAACTGATCCCGCCCGACGCGCGCACCCGTCCCGGCCCCTCCGCGAAGCGCGCGGACGGTACCGCCCCCTGAGTGGGCCAGGGTTCGTCCGACGTCGTGGGCCGGGCCAGGGACAGACCGAGGTCAAAGTCGCTCTGTGCCGTAATCGTGTTGACCACTCCCGGCCGGCGGTGCTGGAGTCGGCCGGTGGACAGCATCCCCGCCAACCGGCGGTTCTGGAACCGGATCAGCAGCGACTACCAGCACGGGCACGACCCGCAGATCGGCGCTGCACCGCGGCTGTGGGGCATGTACTCCATCCCTGACACGCACCTTCACGCCCTGGGCGATGTCGCCGGCAAGCGTGTCCTTGAACTCGGCTGCGGCGCCGGCCAGTGGTCCAGGGCACTGGCTGCCGAGGGTGCAACCGTGGTCGGGCTCGATGTGTCCGAAGCCCAACTCGCGGCAGCGGCCCGTGCGATGGCGGCGGCCAGCTACCCGCTGGTGCAAGGTGCCGCCGAACAACTCCCCTTCGCCGCCGGCAGTTTCGACCTGGTGTTCTGCGACTTCGGTGGGCTCAGCTGGGCGCCCCCGCACCTGGCGGTCCCGCAGGCCGCACGCGTCCTGCGCCGTGGCGGGCGCCTGGTGTTCAACGTCGCCAGCCCCTGGTTCGAGGCC
This sequence comes from Streptomyces sp. NPDC028308, assembly GCF_055565855.1. NCBI lineage: Bacteria > Bacillati > Actinomycetota > Actinomycetes > Kitasatosporales > Streptomycetaceae > Streptomyces > Streptomyces sp. NPDC028308. The sequence goes on along the minus strand of NZ_JBVHTO010000002.1, from coordinate 9,551 downwards.
TGCTACGACGAAGCAGCCAGCCTGGTGACCCCGACGCTGCAGCGGGACTACTTCGGACTGAACACCATCGCCGAGGGCGACGGCGCGACCAGCTATCAGCTCACCTACGGCGACTGGGTCAGGGTCCTGCGCGGCGCGGGTCTCGTCATCGACGACCTCATCGAGCCGCGGCCCGAACCCGGAACACCCAACGGCTACAACGAAACCGACCCACTCGATTGGGCACACCGCTGGCCGGCGGAACTGCTCTGGGTCACCCACAAACCGTAAGTCCCGCCACGGCGAGGGGAAGGCATCCCCTCGCCGTGTGGCGTCGTCCGTCAGCGCACGGAGAGGCTGGTGAGCCGGGCGTCACCCCGCCGCCCCGCGTCGGTCGCCAGAGCCACGTAGCGAGCGGTGGCGTCGACGGTGAGTTCGCGGGTCCGGCCGTGCCCGGTGAGGGGGCCGGCCTGCGTGTAGGTGAGACCGTCGCTGCTGAGTTCCGCCTTGAGGCCGGGGACGTGACCTCCGGTCCACACGGTACGGATCTCCCGGACGGTGTGCTCGGCGCCGAGGTCGACGACGATACGGCCGTCGGGCCCGGGCGTCCACGCGGTGTGCGGGTCACCGTCGACAGCGGCCGACGGGGCCGACATGCCGGGCGGGAGCGGGTTGGTCGGGAAGACCGTGCGGCCCAGGGCGAGGTCGTCCAGCGGGTAGGCCTCGGCGCCCCGCAGTGTGACCGTGGTGGTGCGACCCGCGCGGACCACGGCCACCTCGGTACGGTTCTGACCGCTCACCCGCAGGGTGCAGGACGGCCCGGTGAGCCGCACGGTCGCGGCGTCCACGACCTCCGCCCGCAAGCCGACGGGCAGCTGCCGTCCGAGGACGGGGCTCACCACCATACGCGGGGGCAGCAACTCGGCCGTGGCGGCGTCGAGTTGCGCCTCGTAGGCGCTGCCGTCGGCGGTGAGGGTCTGGTGCCCCTCGAACAGGACCGTGCGCATGCCGGACTGCGGTATGTCGACGCGGGTCGCGATCCTCCTGTCGGTCAGGTTGAACAGACTGAGATGGTCCTCGGTGAGAGCCGCGCGGACGCCGTCGTCCTGGGCCCGTGGTGTGTCACGGCGGGCGAGGTCACGGAGCTTGTCCGTGGCTATGCCGGGATAGCCCTCGGCCAGCAGGGGCGACGCCGCACCGTCGGCCAGGACGACCGTGTCGCCGTACACCGCCAGGGGCTGCTCCGAGCCCCGCACGACGAGGCCGGCGCGACCGTCGACGTCGATCCAGCCGCCCTTGCTCGAGACGTCGGGCTCGGGCCAGGAGACGAGGTCGGTCCACTTCTGGCCGTCCGTCGAGCCCTGCACGGTGTAGGCACGTCCGGCGGCCGCCTCCCAGCGGAGCGTGACACGGTCCACCGCCTGGGCCGCGCCGAGATCGACGGCGATCCAACTGTCGGCCCGGGGCCGGTCGGCCCTCGACACCGCCCAGCGGGTCGTGGCGTTCCCGTCCACCGCGAACTTCGGCTCCTTGCCGGGGTCGTACGAGGACGCGGTCGCGGTCCCGCTCCGGGCGAGGTCGGTGCCGTTCACGCCGTCGCGGGCCTCGAAGGCGTAGAGCGAGTAGCCGTACGTCGGGTCGGGCAGGACGCCGGTCATGCGCAGGTGCCTGACCTCGGTCCGCGTGAAGACGACCTCGTCCACGCGCGGCGAGGCGCCGGCCGGCCCGGCGTCCTGCGCCTTCACGGTGGCGGTGCCCTCCGCGAAGCGGTAGGTGCGGGAACCCGTCAGACCTGCCATGCCCGGCATGGTGAGGTTGTGGACTTCGAGGTGTCCCTCTCCCGCCGCGACGCCGGTCGTCGCGTAGACGACCGCACCCGAGGGCAAGGTGGTCAGCCCGGCCTGGCCGGTACTCAGACGCAGCGCCGTGGCACTTCCGTCGAACCCGTCGCGCAGTTTGGTGTACGTCCTCACCTCGCGGCCGGTGACCTGAGCGGCGGTGCTGGGCAGGAACATGGGGTTGGCACCGCTGATCTTGAACAGCCAGTTGTCGTGGGCCGGTTGCCAGGCGAACTTCACGAAGCCGGGCTTGGTCACGGCGCCGGCCCAGGCGCCGGCCGACTGGTGGGACACGAGACCGGGGGCGGCGCCGAAGTCGGTGACTCCCGAGGCGTGTTCGAACAGTTCCTCCGCGGACAGGGGCCGGACGGTGCGGTCATGGTCCGCCGCCCACAGGTGCAGGAGGTAGCTGATGGCCACCTCCGCGCGCGCCTCCGGCTCGTACTTGGGCTCCCCGGAGAACTTCGCCAGCCGGTACTCCGGCGGGTACTTCTGGTACGACTCCAGCCGTTCGGCGAGGGCCAGTTCCGCCCGGGCCGCGGCGCGGTCCCCGCCCACCTGGGCGAGGAAGGCGAGCGGGATGACGTCACGGCCGTAGAGGTGTTCACGGTCGTTGACCATCGGCATCAGCGGCTCGCCGGCGTCGCTCATCACCCCGAGGAGGGTGCGCCACAGCTCGTCCGCGTTCGGCTGGTTGGTGAGCACCTGGGGCAACGGGCGTCCGGCGGTGATGAAATGGGCGGCGTTTCGGCCGGACGTGCGGAACAGCTCCTGCTGGTAGTGCGGGCCGAAGGAGCCGTGATTCTCGACGATGAAGGTGTCGTACAGGTTGCGGGCGGTGTTGTCGGAGACGGGGACACCGTCGACACGGGCCGGGTTGACCAGGTCCGCCTGGGGCAGGCCGGTCTCATTGCGTGACCAGGTGCCGAAGACCTTGTCCCAGTCCGCGTGCCGGGCGTCGTCCGTGGCCCAGGCCAGTCCGGGGGCCAGGGACTGCGCGTAGACGCCCATCTCCTCCAGTTTGGTGTCGCCCTGATGGCCACCGAGCAGGCCGTTCGGGGTCCAGCTGCCGGAGTTCGGGTCGTTCCCCGTTCCCAAGCCCGTGGTGTAGGCGGCCTGTTCGCGGGCGATGGTGTCGACGTTGGTACGGGTGGCCGCGTCGAGCTCGTCCCACAACAGCCGGGCCGCCAGGACGAAGTAGAGCTGGAAGGTGGTGTCGAAGAAGAGCGTCCGGCCCCACTGGGTGCCGCCGGTGAGCCGGTTCGACGCGGCGAAGTGCTGGATCGTGGCTATGGTCCGGGCCTTGAGTGTCTTCTCGTCGACGCCGGCGCGGTCGCTGTCGTAGCTGCCGTGGGTGAGGAGGACGGCGTTGCCCAGCACCACGGCGAAGCCGAAGTCCTTGGCCGTGTAGTAGCCGTGGGCTTCGTCCCACTGTGTCTCGGACCAGTGTGTGTGGTTCAGCAGAACACGGTAGTAGATGTCCGCGACGGTGTCGGGCGCCGCACCAGGGTGTCCTTGAGCGCTCGCAGCGCCACTGCCGAGGGTGACAGGGACGGTCGCCGCGAGCGCCACCGCGCCGAGAAGCTGGACGAAACGGCGGCGGTCGACGGAGAGGGAAGCATCGGGCACGCTGGGCGCCTTTCGATAAGACAACGTTGTCAAACGGATGCCCGAAATTGTTCGTCCGGAATCGGCCATGCGTCAAGGGGTGCGACGGGAGTGGGGTGACTCCGAGGCCGTCCACGGCCTCGTCCTGAGCGGGCGCGCGAAGGCGGACGCCCAACCGACCTCAATGAGGCCATTCCGCGTGGAGGTCTCCGGAGCTGCGGAGTACGCGGAGGTGTTCGAGGGCGCCCGCCACCAGCCAGCGCGCAGGCTCAAGTCCGGCGGGGAATGCAGTGCGAGGGGGGGGAGCCCCTCTGTCGTACGCCCTACCGCAAAACGCAACCGGCCCCAACCACCGCAACCGTATCCGGCGGGAGGGCTTCAGCAGGGCGCCATGTTCGTCGGAGACCCCTCGTCTCACGTCGAGGGCACCTCAGAGGCCCCCGGTGTTGAGCAGCCGGTTGGGGGTGTCGGAGCGTACGCCGTGCAGGACACCGTGGGTGGCCGTGTGGTCGAGCCAGACGTGGACCTGATTGGCCGTGGCGTGGGGGTGTGCCGACAGGTACAGGGCGATCACGCCGGTCGCGTGCGGTGCCGCCCAGGACGTTGCGCCGTCGTTCTGGGTGACCTTGCCGCCACCTGCGAGAGCGGCGGTCACCTTCTGGCCTGGGGCGTACAGGTCCACGCAGCGTCCGTAACCGGATCCGTAGCTGCCACCGTCGTTCCATGGGCGGTCGTTGGCGGTGGCGGCCGCGACGACGATCGTGCCAGGGACGCCGGCCGGGGAGTGTTTGCAGGCGTCGTCATGGAAGTTGCCGGCCGCCACCACCGTCGGGATTCCCGCGTCGACCATCTTCTTGACGGCTGACTCCAGTGCCGGCGACCGGTGGTCGAGGTTCAGCGACATGTTCACCACCGCGGGCTTCTTCGCGTGCGCGGTGACCCACTTGACCGACTTGACGACGGCCGCCTCGGCCGCCGCCGGGGAGCCGCCTCCGTCGCTCTCGCACACGATGCCCTGAACCCGTACGAGATCCGCCTTCGGTGCCACCCCGTACTTGGCCCCGCCGATGATGCCCGCCACGAACGTGCCGTGACCCGTGCCCTCCTCGTTGAAGCAGTCACCGGAGTCCTTCGGCCCCACGAAGTCGGCGCCGAGGTGACCGCGTCCGCCGAACTCCTTGTGGGCGATGTCCATCCCGGTGTCGATCACGTAGACGTGGACGCCCTTGCCGGTTGCCGTGGTGGTGAGCTTTCCGTTCAGGGGCCGCGACCGCTGGTCCAGGATGTCCAGGTTCCACGGCACCTGCCGGGTGACGGGCCCTGCCGCAGCCTGCGCGACGGCGGACAAGTCCTGCTCGGCGCCCGCCGACGCCGGGTCCGACGGCACCCCGTCTCGCGAGGGCGCCACTGACTTCTCGCTCCCGTGCGCGGGCCGCGCCCCGTCCTTCCGCGCTGCCGCGGTGCCGGCTGCGCCTCCGCAGGCCGAGGCCCCGAGTACGGTCACCACGGCCACCATCATGAGACCGGCCTTCGTCACGTTCCGCGTCACAACGTCCCCCGTCATCCTGTTTCGCACGCAGTCAGCGCCCAAGACGACCTCCGGGGGCGGGCGGTTCCGGCGGCTTGCGCGGGACAGTCCTGCGGCGGATTGCGCGGGACCACGTATGGGCAAGTCGTTCCGGGCGTTGGGCCGGCTCGGCGAGGGGGCGCGTCCTGGCGCGTAGTCAGCTAGCGAGCGGTCTGTGAGCGCTTTTGTGGGCGACTGTGGCGCCGTAGTCGACGACTTCGAACGAGCGGAGAGCCGTTGGCCCGACGGTATCGGGTGCGGACCGTTGTGCAGGGTGGCTGATGCCGAGTCAGGTGGGACCAGTAGCGCGGGTGGGGTGAGTCTTTCCTGCCGGTGTGTGCCGAATCACGCCCTGAAATCAGTGCTCAAGTTGTGTAGGTCACAGCGGAAATGTCCCTTTGGCGTCCATGCTCGACGGAGACAGCGCCTCCCGTGACGGAGCCCATCGGTACAGGCCCGACGTTCCGAAGTGGCCCATGGCGCAGCCCTCCTGACGATCCTCTCTGTTCCCCTGGAAAGGTGCTCATCATGGCCGCATACCTCTGTCCTCCTGCCGTGATACACGGTGAGCACGCCGTGGAGACCAGCCAGATCGTTGCGGAGGTTCGTGACCGGCATCCGCATGCGGCGTGGGAGTCGCGGATGGACGGCATCGCGGCCAGCACGGGTATAGCGACCCGCGGGTGGATGCTGCCGCTGGAGACCGCCGTCGCCCCCGGCAGCGGCGGCGGGCTGCGGGCCGTCGGCACCGGACCCGCCCAAAGCGCTCTGGCGCGCGAAGGGTTCACCCAGCAGGACGTGGAGCGCGTCATCGCCGCTCTCGAGGCGATACCCGCGCCGCAGACCGTCCAGGAGCGCACCGCTCCGGCCTGGGAGGCCGTGCAGGCCTACGGGGAGCGTGCGGCGCGCGGGGCGCTGCAGATCGCCGGACTGGACGCCTCGGATGTCGACTGCCTGATCACCAGTCATTCCACCACCCCGGCGCTGCCGGGTCTGGACGTGTCCCTGGCCAACAAGCTGGAGCTCCGCAACGATGTGATGCTCCTGCCGGCGACGCAGTGGGCCTGTGTCGCGGGGACCCGTTCCCTGGCCCTGGCGGCGGAGCTCGTGGCCGCGGATCCCGACCGGGTGGTGCTGGTGGTGATCTCGGAGGCGCTGAGCACGACCTACCAGCCCGCCGACGACACCCTGGAGTCCTTGATCGTCCGCCTGCTGTTCGCCGACACCGCGGTCGCCGCGGTGGTCACCGGTCGGCCGAGGCGTGAGTCGGTGCTGCGACTGGACGCCGCCTGGCACCACACCCTGCCCGGCACCCAGGACCTGCACCGCCTGGACACGCGGGAGGACGGCGCCCACTTCGTGATGGACCGGCGAGGGCCGCGCGCCGTACAGGAGACGGTCAACGCGATGTGGGAGTGGCTGCGCGTCCGTTACGAGGACGACCCGGAGTCCTGGCACCCCGACGTGCTGCTCGCGCACCCCGGCGGGACGCGGGTGCTGGAGTACATGGAGCAGACCATGCCTGAGATGTGGCCGTCGGGGCTGCTGGACTACAGCCGGGACAGCTACACGAGCGGCAATCGAGGAGGCGCCGCCGTGTTCGACATCCTGCGGCGGGCGCACGACGCCGGGCAGAAGCCGGGCAGTCGCGCCGTCCTGTACGCCGCGGCACCCGGCCTCACCGCCACCGCCCTCGAGGGGGAGTGGCTGTAGTGCGTGCCGAACCCGCCCGCGCTCGTGACCGGGTCGCTCGCGTCACCGTTCGGGCCACGGGTGTCCCCGAGGACTCCGTCGGCTGACGCGTCTGCCGCCCTGTTGGCGCGGGGCGCTGGGCGGCGTACGGCTCGGCGCGAGGGCGTCACCTCGCGACTTCCGCCCAGACCACCTTGCCGGTGTCGGTCCACCGCACCCCCCACCGCGTGGTGAGCCTGTGCACGATCTGCAGCCCGCGCCCTCCGTCGTCGAGCAGGTCGCCCCTGCGCAGACGCGGCCTGCCGTTGCCGGTGTCGCCGACCTCGCACAGCAGGCCGTGACCGGCCCTGATCAGTCGTACGGTGACGGGACCGGATGCGAAGCGCACCGCGTTGGTGACCAGCTCGCTGACCATCAGAGCCACATCGTCCCGTACGTCGTTCCGGGCGCGCCATTGCCGCAGCAGTGTGGAGACGTGCGCACGGGCTCGGGCAGGAGCGTCGTCGCGCGCGGGCAGCCGCCAGGTCGCGGTGTCCTCCTTGCGGTAGCCGATCATCCGCACGAGCAGCAGGGTGATGTCGTCGCGCTGACGCCCGGGTGCCAGAGTGGAGACGACGTGCCGCGCGGCCTGCTGCAGGGTGTCCCAGGGATGCACCGTGGACAGGACTTCCGCCAGTTTGCCGATCCCATCGTCGATCGAGAGGGCCGGATCCTCCACGAGGCCGTCGGTGTACAGGGCGAGCAGGGAGCCCGGAGGCGCGCTGAACGTGTACACGTCGAACGGTTCCCGTAGAGCGAACTCGGCGCCGAGACCGGGGTGTGGGCTCACCGCGAGCGGCCCCGCGCGGCCGGTCGGAAGCACCAGAACCGGGGGGAGGTGACCCGCGCTGGAGAGCGCCACCTGATGGCTCACCGGGTCGTAGAGCGCTATGCAGCAGGTGGAGCCGAGGGCGCTGTAGCCGGCCGTCAGTCCGGACTCCGCGTCGTCCAGCAGCGTGACGGTCTTGTCCAGGTGCTCCAGCACCTCGTCGGGTGCCAGTCCCGCCGACAGGAGCGCGCGGGCCTCCATGCTCAGCTGGCCCATGGTCGCCGCGGCTCCCAGTCCGTGGCCTACGACGTCGCCGACCACCAGTGCGGTACGGCCGTCCGGCAGCGGAAAGCTGTTCACCCAGTCCCCGCCGACGCCCGCGCTGTCCGGGGTCGCGGGCTGATAGACGCTGGCGATCTCCATGGTGTTGCCGCCCGTCCGGGGCAGCAGTCGGCGCTGCAACGCCAGCACCTGGGTGTGTTCGCGCTGGTGCTGACGGGCCAGATCGACGTGATGGGCGGTCCTGGCCACCAGTTCCTGCAGGTCGAACAGCTCGCTGTCCTGGAAGGGGATGTCCGCCCGCCGCCAGACCTCCGCCACGCCCAGTACGACGGGCGGCGTGCCGTCCAGGACCAGCGGGAGGCATGCCACGCTCGCCGACCGGTCGCCCGGCACCAGGGCGCGTATCACCCGCGGGCTGCCGAGCAGGCGCCTGATGGCCTCCCGCTCGGGTATGACGATGGCTTGCGGCGAATCATTGCGACGTACCGCCTGCGCCAGCAGGCGACTCGCGTCGCTCGGAAGATCGTCACCCGGAGTCACGTACCCCTCCGGCCATACCCAGTCGGGCACCAGAGCCGCCCGTCGTAGCCGGATGCGTCCCTGCGCCTTGTCGGTGACTCCTTCACCCGTCCACACGGCGTAGTCGAGGTCCACGGCGGCCACATCCCCCCAGGCCAACAAGGACTCGGCCAGCGACTGGGCGGTCTCGCCGATGTCCAGCGAGGTGCCGATCGCGGTCTCGGCGGCGTAGAGGTGCAGCCGCTTGGCCATGGCGATCAGGGAGACGGTCAAGCCTTCCTGGGGCGCGGCTGCGGGCAGGATGCTCATGGAGACGACCAGCTCCGACCCGTCGCCGCGTCGTAGTCGCTGGATGCGGGCGACGTGGGCCTCGCCGATCTCCAGGACCTGCTGCAACCGCCGCGTGACCGTCGGTACGTCCCCCGGAGGCAGAAGGTCGGCGAAAGAACTCCCGACCGTGACGTCCAGCCCCGCGAACACGACGGCGTCCAGATTGCAGTGGGTGATCTTCAGGTCGCTGTCCAGGTTGACCACGCCGAGAATCTGCTCCTGACGGTCGGCTGCTGGATCGCCGGATACGCGAGGGCGGGCGGCACGGTCGCCCCGCGCGTCGCCAGAGCCACTGGCCGTATCGCCGGAGCCGCCGGCCGTCGCCGCTCCACCGCGCGGAACGTAGCGCCCGAGGGCACTGCTGACCAGGTCGAACGGCGATGAGGACGACGGGGAGGGGGAGGGCGAGGGTGTGGAGTCCATGCGGCTCTCTCACAATCCCCGGGGCGGCGCCGGGGCGACTATTCGGACCGGTGCGACGGAGCCCCGAGATCCCCCGACACACACCTCATTGAATAACACGAGGGGTCGCTTCGCCCACATCAGCTGATTGTTACGTGAATGTGGACAGCTCGTGTCGTTTACGGTGAAAATGTGATCGTCACCCAGTGTAACCGTTCACGGTGCAGGCCGGCCTCTGCGGACCATCGGCCACGTCGAGGCCCCCGCTGCGGCGTGGTGGCCGGCGGGGGCGTCACGAGGTGGCGGTAGAGCCCGGGCGTGATCAGGCGGAGGCGACATTCGGCCACCCGATGTCACCCGCGGGGACGGCGGTGGGTGCGGTGGGCCAGCCGATGTTGCCGGCCTGGATCGCGGTGGGGGAGGTGGGCCAGCCGATGTCACCCGCGGGGACGGCGGTCGGGGCGGACGGCCAGCCGATGTTGCCGGCCTGGACGGTGTGGGCCAGGCGGCTGGTGTCCGCGGCGTG